>NZ_JADYVW010000003.1:0-730919 GCF_020194135.1 Bradyrhizobium sp. BRP23
CCCCAGACCTCCCCGCCGCTCGACAGATCCAGCGTGATAGCCTGCCGCGTGTAGAGCGCGCGCCCGCCGGCCCGTCCAGCCTCACCATCCGGCTCGGCCTGGGTGCCACCGCGACCGCCGCGCCCACCAGCGCCTTGCAAGCGCCCCTTCACGATGAGGTTGACGGTGACGCCGGCAGGCCATGAGCCGACATCGAAGCCCGGGGTCTCGACCGACGTCGAGCCGATGATCACGCCCGCATTGACGATGCAGTTGACGACATCGCCGGATTGCGCCGGCGGATAGATCGAATCGTGCGAGGTGCGCAGGTTGATGTTGAAATTGTTGGCATCGAAAATGACGTAACGCGTGCCGGTGTCCGCCACAGGCGCGCTCCACAGCATCTCCTCAGCTTCGATCGTCGACGTTCCATCAATCCACGGGTTGTACCGCGTCACTTGAATGGCGATGTCGGCCCCAGCGCCGGTCGCGTCCTGGACGCAGTCCGCCTCGACCCGATAGCCGACGCCGAGCTGCACGTCGGTCGAGGCGCGGCGCTGCAACCTGAGCTGCACCTGGCGCGGCGCGTCGCGGTAGCGGCCGAGCTGCACGGCACCGAGACGATCGGCGACCGCCCGGCCAGCCTGCGGAATCCAGCGCGACTGGATGGTCTTGATCGATGAGACCCCATAATCCGCCTCGGCGTCCTCGTCGATGATGAGCGAGGTCGACCGATAATTGTCCTGGTTCGATAGCGGCTTGGTCGGGTCAATCTGACCGAAGTAAACTTGAACCCGCGAAATCCGCTTGGATTCCTGCTCCTTGATGGTCAGTGATTTCTCGATGGTGTTCTCAGGCGTGAAGGTGTTGGCGTCGGTCGGCACGGCGCGCAGCACCTGCAAGCGCAATTGATCAGCCTGCGCATCGTGCCAGACCGCGAGCGCCGCCTGCTCGATGATCTCCGCGCATAGCGTCGCAACCGAGGTCGGCTCCGTAACGGTGCCGGTGTAGACGTTGCCGAGGAACGTTCCGGTCTCGTCCTGCCAATTGGCCAGCGTGATCTTGCTGGCGTCTACATCGGCATAGTTCACCAAGAGATCGTAGAGAATATCTGCGGCATCCTGCGAGGCGTAGTGCCTGACTACCTGCACGCGATCCTGCGCCCGATGCGCGCTGGCGGTGGTGCCGAGCGCGCCGCGCGCGCTGAATGTCAGAGTGTCGCCGACGCGGCTATATTGCACGATCTCGTTGCCGCCAATGCAGAGATAATCCGTGCCACCGGCAGGGTATTCGGCATTGCCGATGCCCGCCGGCAGCAGCGTCGCCGTCGTCGCCCCAGCCGTGATATCGGCGGCCAGGAAGCCATTCGACAGAACCGGGCACTGCGCGCGATCTCCATCCGCAAGCTTCAAGAGATCCTTTGCGACGATGGTGAACTTGCCATCCGGCGTCGGACCGTTGAAACTTTCGATGATGAAATTCCACGTCTCCATGTCGGCGAGCGCCTCGCCAACCACGCCGTTGATCCAGCGCAACGCCCGGCCGCGCAGAAACGGCTGGCGCGCACGAAACTTGCCCCAATAGGAGCCCTGAGAATACGCATCATAGGCCCGCTCGGTCCGGTATTTGTCATAACCCTGACCGGTGTCGGAATGCGGATGGTCCTGAAAGGTCACCGTCAGCGACGCGCGTTGGCCGAGATCCTTGCCGAGCGAGACCGTCGCCGGCGAGAAGTCCACCGACACGATCGAGGGGATGCAGTCGATCTCCCGCGGCAGGTACTCGGTCGGCTTGGCGAAGCGCAGCGTCACCTCGGATTCGGTGAAATTGTCGCGGTCCTGGCAGGTCTTGATCGAGTTGAAGCACTTGGCATCGCCGGTCGTCGGGATCGACGCGGTGCAAGGCGCGACGCCATACGTCAGCGAACAGAACGGGATGTCGATCTCGATATAGGTCAAGGACTGCGTCATCAGACGATCCCGCTCACCTTGAGATCGAACGCGATGCGATTGGACGGCGACTGCGGTACCGGCATCGGGTCGTCGACCGTCCAGCAATAGCCGATTTCATACGGATAGCTCTCCGGCCGCCAGCCGAAGAAAAACGGCGTCTCGGCAGCGACCGCGAGAAACTCATCGCCGCCATGGTCGCGATACCAGGCCGGCGACAGCAGCGAGAGCGGAATGGTGGTCTCGCGCCAGGCCCCTAGCACGATGCGGCCGAGAAAGTTGCCACGCTCGCTGCGGCCGTTCTGCACGCTGATCTTGCGCGCCTGCGTCAGCGGCGTGTGGCCGACATAGATCTTGCGCTCGAGCACCAGAAGCTTGCCGACGTAGACCACAGCGGCACGCGGCCGCTTGTCGATGCCTGCGGCCATCTTGATCTTGATGGTTGCCACCGACTGCGCCGTGTAGCGGAACAGCGCCGGGCTGTCATCGGGGAGCATCACCTCCTCAACCAGGACGTTGTCCGACCCGTCCAGGATGGTGACCGGGATTTGCTCGCTGCCGAAATTGTGCCGGGCGATCCCGACATAATCGATGTCGTCGACATAGCCCGTCGTCACGACCAGATACTGATCGCCGTCGGCGTCCGATCGCCATTCCTCGTGCGTCGCCGGGTTGGCGAGGTTCGAGGCCGGAAAGTCCGGGTCCTCATTGTCGGCAACGATATTCGTCGGCGTTACGATGCTGTGCCAGCCGATCACGGGATGATCGAGCGTGACCGGGAACTCCGGCGTGGAATCGGTCAGGACGAAGTTTTGCGAGATGACCAGCGACATCAGGCGGACACCACGTTGAGCCGGTAGCCGTCGGCCACCATGTCGTTCAGCCCGTCGATGATCGCCTTGAAGCCTTCACGCGTGGACACCGCGCCCATCGTCAGATTGACGACGGTCGGCGCATTGCGCTCGCGCCCGGTCTGCCCACCCCCGCGATTCGGCGTGATGTCGATCTGCTCGCCAGGCTCGACCATGGCCTGAAACAACCTGCTGTCGCCGCCGCCGATGCCGCCCGGGACGGTCATGGACAGACCGTCCTTGAATCCAGTCGGAACGGACTGGCTCTTGATTTGCGCAACCAGGGTGGCGCCCTTGGCCAGCACGGCGGCCACGGCAGCGATATTGGCCGGAAACGGCAGCTCGAGCGCCTTGGCGGCGCCCGTGAACATCGAAATGGTCGCCTGGATAGCGCCGAAGATCTGGGCCGCCTTGGCCATGCCAGAGCTTTCCTTGCCGAACGCCGCGGAGATGGTGGCAAAGCTGCCCGCGATCGAGGCCCCGGCCTGCCCCCAGGTGGCTTGCGCGGCTTCGGCGATCTGCTGCTGACGTGCCGCATAGGCTTCGACCGAGATGACGCCGGCGGCGTAGAGCTGATTGAGCTGCGTCATCTGCATGTCGAATTGCTGCACGGGGCTCATGGCGGCAACTGTCGCCTGCGCACCGGCCACCTTCATCGCCGCCATGGCCGCGGCGTCGCCAGCCGCCTCGATCTTGGCGCGCAGGGCCTCCGTGACAATGACGTTCTGCGACTTCGCAATCGCATCGGCCTGCATCACGATCTTGAGCTTTTCCTGCTCGCCGATGGTCTTGCCGATTGCGCTCGCCTCGGCCAGGTGGCCCGCCGTGGCCTTAGCCTGCGCCGCCAGGAATTTTTCAACGGCATTGGTCGAGGTGTCGGCGGCGCTGACGATCGGCGCGGAGGTCAAGGCCCAGGCCTTGCCGTACTCCATCACCTCGCGGTTCAGCTGCTTGATGCCAAGCGCCTGACTATCCCACGAAAAGGTCGGGATGTCAGACCACAGCGACGACACCGTTTGCTTGAGCCCGGTAAAGGCCTCGACCGTCTGCGCCGTACTGGCCTTCATCTTCTCGAACGCCGCCGACACCTCGCCGGACGCGAGCAGCCCGAACGCCTGCTTGAGGTTCGAGGCGGTCGCAAAAATCTGCTGCCAGGTCGTGACCAGCGTCACGCCGACCGTCACCAGCGCCTTCATGGTGTTGGCAAGCGCGTCGCCGACCGAATTCCACAGCTCGGTGTTCTTGCGGGTCTCGAGCATCACCTCGGACAATTGCTCGAACGAGGGCAGCATCTTCGCAGTCACCGTCATCACGATGCCCTGCTTGATCGAGTCCATCCGCTTGAGATTGTCGTTGAAGGCCTCCGCGGCCATGGTGGTCTTTTTGTCGAGCACCAGGCCGAACTTCGCCGCCTCCTCGCCGGCCTGCTCGAGTCCATCGCGACCCTGGTTGAGCAGCGGGATCAGCGCGGCTCCGGACTTCCCGAAAATCTGAATGGCGAGATTGGTCTTTTCCGCGCCGTCCTTGTAGAAGGCGAACTTGTCGGCGACATCCTTCAGCACTTCGGAGGATTCGCGCAGCGTGCCATCGTTGTTGCGGACCGACACGCCCATGGCATTGAACGCGTTCGCCGCCGGGCTCGCGCCCTCGGTCGCCGCGGCCACCATGGCCTTGGACAGCTTGCCCATGGACTTGCCGAGCGCCTCGGTCGAGACGTCGGAGAGATCCGCGGCATATTTGAGCTTGGACAGCTCCTCGGTCGAGAGCCCGGTCGACTGCGACATCTTGTTGAGCTGATCGGCCGCCTCGATCGCGGAATGCACCTGCGACGTCACGGCGACGGCCGCGGCCGTGGCAGCCGCCGCCGCGGCCGCAAAGCCAAGCGCAAGCTTGCTGCCGAAGCCGGCAAGCTTGCTCTGCGATTCCGAAAGGCTCTTGTCGAGGCTCGACGTATCGCCGCCGAGAATGACGCGGAGCTGTCCGATCACCGACATCTAGGACGCATCCTGCTTCGCAATGATCTGGCCGCCGAACGCCTGCGTGAGCAGCTTTGCGACGGCCTTCATGTCCTGCCAGCTCTGCCGCTTGCGCTGCTCGCGCGGCAGACGGGCCTGCAGCCGCCGCAGCGGCGGCAGCTTCTTGCTTCGGCGTAGCGCCTCGGCAGTCCATACCGACCAGGCGCGTTCGTTGTGCTCGCGCACCAGTCGGCGCTGTTGGCCGGCCATGACCAGGACGATCTGGCGGGGGGTCTTGCGCCAGAACGCATCGTCATCAAGGCCGAGCGAGATCCACTGCTCGAGCAGGCCGAGCCAGTCCCAACCTATGGGGTCTGACCCGGCTCCGGAGGGTTCGCCGGCGCCGCCTCTGTCAGGGTGCCGAACGCGCCATTGAAGGCGCGCACCACCAGGCTGCAGGCCTCGACCGGATCGACCTTGGAGAAGTGCCGGCCGACATCCTTCAGCTCGAGGTCGGGATGGGTGTCGAGCAGACCGGCCCAGAACATGGTGCGGATCACGCCGAGCCCGAAATTCTCGGGATTGCGCATGTCCGCCTCGATCGCGCCCATCTTCCTGCCGAGCTGCTCCTCGAGCCGGAACAGCGCCTCGGCCGAGAACGAGAGCGTGCGACGCTCGCCATCCGACCCGACGAACGCTACCTCGCCCTTCAATGGATTGCCTCCCATGACGGCGTTCCGCTTAGGCCTGGACGAGCGTCGGCTTGCCGCTCACCTTGAGGGTGACAGCGGCCGCCATCTTGTCGTCGATCGGCGCGTCGGGCTCATAGCCCGTCAGGATCGCGGCGAAGCTGAAGTAGGAGCCGTCCGGAAAGACGATCTGCCGGTTTTTCTTGGCCGACGAGCCCGTGAGGTCAAGCTCGGCCATCAGCGCGGCCGCCTCGACGCTGTTAGGGACGAAGTTCATGTCGAACGACACCTCGCCGCCATCCTTGAGTCCCGCGATGAACTCGCGCCAAGCCTCCGGTGACAGCTCATGCGTCGCATCGATCGTGTCGCGCGACATCGCGGGCGGCGTGATGCCGGTGACCTCGGCAAAGGTCGTGAACACTTCAGGCGTGGCGCCGTTGCCGGTCTTGAACAACGTGCTCCAGCCGATCATTGCGTCGGTAGACATTGCGGCAGATCTCCTGTTGATGCTTTAAAATTCCGCACCAGGAAAGGCACGGCAGCGGGAGGTGCGTCGACCACCCTTTAACCGGGCACGCCCGACAGCGTCGGGTTGAACGCGAGCTGCGTGGTCGACTTAGCGACACCGATCGGCTGGAAATATTCGCCGGTGCCGACGTCAGCGAGCGGACAGATGCCGCCCGGCGTATCCGACAGATAGTACGTGACGCCCGCCGTCAGCACCGCGTTCATCGTGATGTCGCAGCCGGGCCGCGCGATCTGCAGCGGCTGGCCGTCGGAGGCACCATTGAGCGCCATGCCGCGCACCACGCGCGCCGAGGCCGATGCCGCGTTCGAATCCGACATCATGTATTTGCCGGTCGTCGCGTCGCGATAGACCAGCTTGCCCGCCGTAATGGTCTCGCCCGCGACGCCCTGCTCCGTGCGGGCGTTGGTGCCGGCAAGGACCGCCGATGCAGTAATTGCGAGATCAGCCATTGCATTCTCCTTGTGACGATAGAGGGTTTCGGAAATTTCCGCCGTCAGACCGCCGCGGTTGGCGCGCCTTCCGCCGTTCGGTAGGTCACGAGATACTCGACGCGTACGCCGCCGATATGCCGCTCTCCGGCAGCTTCCGCGATCAGCTCGGTCGATACCGGCTTGATGTCCATCGCGAGCCCATTGATGAACGTTCCGCGCCCATCGAACAGATCCCACATGGCGGCCTCGATCTCGCCGGCGATCTGGTCGAGCGTGTCATCGGGGACATCCGCCAGCGACACCCGTCCCTCGACGTCGAGAATCATGACGCGGTCGAGCTTCGGCGGTACGCCCTTGACGGTGCGTGACGCCGTTTCTGAGCGCGTATAGATCAGCAGCGTCGGCTTATGGGCAGCACCTAGCGGCCGCGTGCGCCCGACATAGACGCGATTCCCCGTGGACGGCAAACCCGTGAGGCGCGCTACAACCGCATCGCGAATCTGCTTTCGGACGTGGTCAGCCATCATGCAGCCTTCGGCAGCTTGGAGAGCACGAACCTTTCGAAGCAGAGCCGCGCATTGGCGACAAGCTTCTGATCGAACACGGCCGCCGCGCGCTCATAGAACGGAAAGCGCTTCTGGTAGCGTGGCGCGCGCACGAACATGATCACCGGCACCATCGCCTGCAGGTCGGCGCGGTAGTAGATCCCGGCCGCGACATTGCGATCGGCATTGCCCGGACCGCCGGGCCGCAGCACGAAATAGCGCCCAACACCCTTTTTCTTCGCCCGCGCGCGCGACTTCTTGGTCTGGTTGGCCTGCGCGCCGGCCTTTTGCTCGGCAGCGCCGAGCTGCGACAGAATCCGCTCGATGGTCGAACCGGAGATGTTGCCGGAGGAATCGAGCTTGATGCCGCTGCCCGGCACAGCAAATTCGTCCGGTTGCATCAGCCCGGCTCGGATCAACCGCCGCTCAAACGCCTTGTGGACGCGCGCACCTCCCGCGACCTGGGGCCCCAGGTAGCGCCACGCCGGCACCGATCCGAACCCGTCCTTGAAGTAGACCTCGGCGACCAGGTCCTGCTTGGTCGCCGGCTTGATATAGAGCGCGTTCAGCGTGAAGCGCGTCGGCCGGTCGAACACGCTCTGCATCGTCTCGACCTCGGCCGCCTTGATGTCCTTGGCCGTCTGCGTCAGCGCATAGGCAGTGACGAACGGCGCATCGCGCTCAGACAGGTTACGGAGCGCGCGGCGGACATCGTCAACCTCGACGCGGTAGTGGACGCCGACGGGCATCAGACCCGCGCCTCCAGCCGCAGCAGCGCCATGCCCTGGCCGTCCGGCTCGATCGAGGTCACCTCGAACGTGCCGATGCCGGCGACGGCCAGCTGGTCGCCGGCATCGCCATCGGCGGCGGCCGGCAGATCGGCCTGCCGACAGAGAAACGTCGGCCGCACATCGAGCGAGGCCGCGTCATTGAGCGCGGTCGCGATCGTCGGACGATCGAAGATGCCAGGGAACAGCTCGCTGGCGATGCCGCCGGCCGGCGTGTAGACGCCCTCGGCGCCGAATTCATCGGCGTCGAGGAAGGCCAAGCGGTCGGCGTCCGTCTCGATCGGCATGGATCAGGCGAGATCCAGCGAAGCGAGATAAGCCTCGACCTGCGGAAACTGCCTTTGGAGATCCGCGTCGGCTTTCCACTTGGCGCGAGCCTCGTCCTGCAGCTTGGCCTTCGCGTCAGCATCAGCCAATGCTTTGGCCTCGGCCGCCTTCAGGCGAGCTTCCGGCGACATCATTTCCGCGGTGAAAGCGGCGACCGCGCCAATCGCGGAAAGCCCTTCGATGACCTTCTGGTCGAGATCCACGACCTCGCCAGGTTCGAAGGTCTTGACGACGTTCTTTCCGTCAACCACTTCGCCGTGCTCGATGCGACTCATTGCGATCATGTCGCCGGCCGCCTTCGGACGTTTTGCCACGTTCGTTCTCCTTTGATTGAGAATGGGAAGCTTGCGGCCCGCCTGCCTCCAGGCAGGCCGCTTATTCCGCTTGCCTCTTAGGCCACCGCGTTCTGGAAGAAGTACGCGGCATCGTTTGCCGCGATCACTTCCTTGACCGACTCGCCGACGCGCACGCGCGATCCCCCGCGCAGACCAACGCTCGGGTCCTGGCCGATCGTGCCGGCGATACGCTCGCCCCACTGCGCAGTGAAGCCGAAAGTCACGGTGCCAGTCGGCGAGACGACTTGAGGCGCCCGGTAGATGAACGAGGCATGCTTGCCCCATAGGCGCGTCAGCGAAGCGGCTTGGCCCGGCTTTGCCGAATTGTACCAGGACGATCCGACCAGCACCTCCTCGAGCTCGAACAGGTCGGCAACCGCCTGGCGCGAGACGGGAGTGCCACCGCCGGTGGCATTGCCGCCGTTCGGATAGATCGCCGCCGTCACCTTGGGATGCGTCCGCAGCTTCGACCAGGTCGCCTGCCCGAACACAGCGACGTTCGGCCGGATGACGCAGGTATCAAGCGCCACGATGATCGCCTGGACCGGATCGGAGTTGGTGAAGTCAGACCACTGTGTGGTGCCCGCGAGCGTCGTCCTCTGCGCCGCCGGATAGGTGCCGAGCGCGAACAGGGTCGAGGCGACGCGGTTCTCGCGATCGAGCGCGACCAGATCGGTCAACAGCTCGGTCGAGCGCGCCTCCGGATCGATAGGCATCACGCCCTGCACGGCCTGTGCGGCCTGCGCGTTGGCGATATCGGCATGCGGGATACGGTCGTCGAGACCATAATCGATCGTGGAGTCGGTCTGCTCGGTCGCCGACCAGTCGATCTCGTTCGGGGCCGACTTGCGGCCGACGCGGGTATCCGGAATCGTGAAGCCGTCGGCGATCGCATATTTTGACCACTTGAAAGCGGACGAGTCGACCGGCACGCGCGGCAGCACCAGGTCGGAGATGAACGCCTGGTTGCGATAGGCCAGCGTAATAGCCATGAGGCGCTGCTGGATAACAAAGGGAGCCTGAGACATCTAACCTGTTCTCCTTCGGGAGTTTGATGACGGTTGAAGAAAACGCACTCTTGTGGAGGAGCGCCGGGGATCAGCCCTGCAGCGAGCCTGGCGCAACCTTGACCGGGATAACGTCCCCGGCCACGCCGGAGATCAGTGCCATCGCGATGATGCGATTGTTGCTGCCCGCCGCGGGCGCGGCCGTGACGCCCTGCCCCGTGGCGTCGGAGGTCAGCAAATCGCCGCGCGCGACAGCGCCGCCCAGCTTCAGATCGGCGATGCCTTCGAGCACGACGTCGGCCCGCTCACCGAGCACTGCGGCAACCTCAGTGGTGATCCCGATCAGCTTGTCGGTAGCGGCGGCGCCTTGCAGAATGCCGTAATCGTTGGCGCCGACCTTGACGATGGAGTTTGCCGAGATCGCACCCTCGGCGGTGTAGGACTTCGTGAAGCCGTTGTTGGCCATGGCTTGCTCCTTAGGATGTTTGGGAATTCGAGTTGCAGGATGACTGGCCCGCGCGGCGTCAGCCGTTCTTTTCGACGTGAGCGACGGCCTGCGCGACCGAGATCTTGACGCCGAGCTTGGCCTGCTCGTCCTGGTACGTCCGCGCACGCGCAGCGAGCTGATGAGCGCTTTCCTTCGGCGGGTCTTCAGTCTTCGCCGTCGCAGTGCCCGCCGGCGCTGCCGCTACCTTGCCGGTGGCGCCTTCAACATCCTTGATCGCCTGCAGCTGGCCGGCGCGGAGCTGCTTCTCGGCGTTGAGCAAACGGCCTGCCGCCATGTCCGCGGTCACGGTCGGGTCGGCCTTCATCGAAGCGACAAGCGTCTCGTGCCCCGGCAGAGCCGCGGCCTCGATCGCGAGAATTCGGGTGCGCTCGGCGGTGGCGCCCTCGACGCGCAGCTGCGTGCAGAGATCGGGATAGGCCGCGGCGAGATCCGCAACCGAGGTGGCGGGCGCAGCGGCAGTGGCGCTCTGTGCCGGCACCAGCGGCGGCATAGGCGGAGCCTGCAGGGCAGTCGTCGTCGCGGCGGCTGCGAGATGCACGGCAGCCAGTCCAGAACCACTCATGGTCTTCTCCTTGTGATGGCCGATTGGCCTAGTGAACGCTCTTCACGAATTCGGTGAAGGCGAATTGCGGATCGATGATCCCGTCGACGAGGCCTGCCCTTACGGCATCCTCGCCGTGATAGACCTGCGCCTCGGTCTCCATCGCTTTTGCGGCAGGAAGCCGCGAACCGCGCGCAGCGCCGACGACGGCCGCAAACTGCTCGCGCCGGCGATCGACACGCGCCTGCATGTCCGCACGCACGGCGTCATCGAGCGGCGTCGTCGGGTTGCCGTCGATCTTGTGCTTGCCCGACGAAATCAGGGTCACCTTGATGCCATCCTGCTCCAGCTTCCGAGAGAGGTCCGCATGCATGGTGACGACCCCAATCGAGCCGGCGGCGCCAGTCTCGGGCATCACGATCTGGCGGGCCGCGGACGCCATCAAATATCCTGCCGAGAGCGCGAAGTCGGTCAGGATCGCCAAAGTCGGCTTCTGGGCCGACAATTGCGAAATCATGGATGCGGTTTCAAATGCACCATTGACCTCGCCGCCGAAGCTATCGACCTCAAAAACGACGGCTTTGATCTTTGGATCGCGGGTCGCGCGCGCGATTTGCGCTTGTAGGCCCTCATAGGAGGTTTCGCCCGACGACTGGCCGATGAACTTACCCTTGTGCACAAGCGTGCCTTCGATGCCGATAATGCCGACGCCGTCAACGGTCTGCACCAGATCGGCGCCACGCCCCTTGCTCTCGAACACGCGGCCGATGGGATCGCCCACCTTCCCCATTGCATCGGAGGGCCGGCCGTTTTCGAAGGCCACGTGATTGACGGCGGAGATGCCGGGCAGCGACACCCCGCCGTCGACGATGCGCGCACCTAGTCCAATCAGGAAAGCCTGCAGTTTGCCGGGATCCACCATCAGCTCCGCGCCGAACACGCGGCTGGCGATATGAGGCATCAAGAGCGTCATGGCGCATTGCTCAGCTGGGACTCGGTTTCTTCGTCGGACGTGTCGTCGGTCTCGTCCGGACCTTCATTCCGCGCGTCACCCGCCCCCGCGGGCGCCGTCGGGGGCGCGCCGAGGCCGGCGGCCTTCCGCGCGGCCTGCTCTTTTCCGAGCTGCTCGTTCTTCTTGTCGAATTCGCCGCCGGTGCGCTCCATGCACACCTGCTCGCGGCTCTTGACCCCGGTCTGGATGTCGAGCGCGTCCGCTTGCGCCTCCTGATAGGGATTGAGGCTCTGGCGTTGCGGGCCAACCCACTGCGCGCCGCACCAGGCTGCGCGGATGACGGGGTCGCTGAAGAACCCGGGACGATTCAGACGGCCGGATGCAACAGCCTCCTCCATCATCCACTCGTAAAGGGGCTGGCAGAAGCGACCCGCGAACCACGACCGGCGCCGGCGGAATGCTTGCCAGGCCATCTCCAGTGCGGCGCGCGACGCCGAATAGGAGGCCGTGAAGCTCTTGAGCAGCAACTCCACCGGCAGCTCGAGCGCCACGCCGACCTCGCGGCAGAACGCCTTCACGAACGCGTCGTAATTGGCGTTCGGCCGCTGCGGATTGAACGAGGTGAACGTCTCGCCCGGCCCCGTCGAGATGATCGCGCCGGCGCCGAGCTTGACCTCGTTGTCGGCAAGCCCCGCGTCCTTTTCGCCGACCATAGGATCGCTGGCGTCATCATCGGCCGGCGCCTGGATAACGCCGGTGATGAACGACGACACGACCGCTGCGTCAACCTCGGCCGTGCTGTAGGTCGAGAGCTGCTGCAGGTGCTCAACGACGACGGCGAGATAGGGAATGCCGCGCGACTGCTCCGGCCGCAGACGTTCATAGACGTGCAACACCGCCCTGACACCCCCCTCGCTCCACGCCGGCACGCGCTCCCACTTCATCCCCGCGATGCGGCGAGCGCCGGGGTGCTTGTCGGAGACGTGATAGGCGACCGGCACGCCGTCGGCGTTGAACTCAACACCGCCTGACACCCGGTCGCTGTCCTGCGCCCAATTCGGATTGGAGACCCGGTCCGCCTCGAGCAGCTGCACCTTCGTGCCGTAGACGTCGCCCGGGTCCTTCCGGTAGCGGCGCACGGCGAAGACGTCGCCTGACTCGAGCGCCGAACGCAGCGACAGCTGCTGCATCTCGTCCATGCATTGCACGCGCGTGAAGTCAGCCGTCGCGCAGAAAACGCCCCACTCGCGCTCCTGCTCCGCCTCGAAGGCGTCGGCTTGCTTCGGCGTTAGGCCCAGAGCCTTACTGTCGATCGAAGCCTCAAGCTTGAGGCCATCGCCGACGACACCAATCGCGGTGGTCGACACCGCACCGGCAGCCAGCGGAGCATTGCGACCAAGGTCGCGGGAGCGCCCGCGAAGCTGCGGCAGATCCAGCAGCGAATCCGTATCCGCGCTGCCCTGGCCTGGAAACCACGCCTTGAGCGAGCGCCGATCTCGGCGACCGCCGTTGTATCCAAAGCGGCCGCCGCCGCCGAAGGATGCATCGAGCCGCGCGCGTGCGTGCATGCGCGCAAGGCCAGCCGCCGGCGAGAACGCCGACACGACGCGATCGATGAAATTCTGCCGAAAATCGCTCATCCGAAGGGCACCACATAGCGCGTGCGCCGGCGACCGCCCGACGCTGCCGGCGTCAAGGCTTTCACCCGCGAGTCCCAAAATTCGATCTGCTGCCTGATCTCGGCGGCGTCGGCGCGCTCCAGCTTGCGGCGCCCGTTGCCGGTTTCGATCTCATAGCTTTGCGACGCAGCAACGGCTTGAGATGCCGCCAGCCAAAGCGTCAGTTGCGCCTGCGCCTGCGCGAGCGTGATGCCTGCCATCAGGTTGCTCCTCGTTACCCTATGCCGCTCGACAGAACGCGGCGGCCGCGAACCGGCTTTTTCGGGCGACCGACAAGCGCCGGCTTTGCAGCGATCTTGACCGGCTCCGGCGCGAACAGATCCGGCTCGGCAAGGACGGGCGGCACGCCGCGCTCGCGCGCCAGCACCGCCCATTGCTCCGGCGACAGGCGCGACAGACCGAGATATTCGGCCATCGCCATCGCGTAGATCCGGCAGTCGAGCAGATGGTTCGGCCCGGTCTCCTGCCAGACTTTGACCGTGCGGCCGCGGACCGTTGTGGTCTTGAGGTACTCGGCGGTCTGCTGTTTGAAATAGCGCTCGTCGCAGCCCTGGTGATGGTGGCAGTAGCCGTCCGGATCGACCTCGGCTCCAGCCTTGCGGCCGTCCTTCTGTAGGTTGGTGTAGAAGGTGGCCTTGAGTGCCCACGTACCGACCGGCCAGAGCGTCGCGCCCTTCTTGATCTTCTTGCCCGAGAGCTTGACGTCGACCGGCACGGGCGTGCCGATCGCCGGCGCGCTCCAGCCCGAGACACCCTTGGTCGCATAGGCGCGCGGGCGCGAGCGGCAGAACGCATAGACCTGGTTGGAGCGGCCGCCGTCGCCGGCGTCGATTGCCATGCAATCGATGACGCGATGCCCACCGAACGCATCGGGAAACTGGCGCTCATAGAACGTGGCGAGCTTGGCGAAGGCGCCGGCCTTGTGATCGGTCGTCTCGCCTTCGAAGAATTCGTGGTGCACCGACCAGGACTCGCCGTTGTCGGCGAAGGCCACGGCCTCGACCCAGATGCCGGAATGCTGCACGTCGGCGCCGGCGACCAGGAGTAAGCCGCGCGCTGGCACCACGCCGGCCTGGTAATCCTCGCGCCGGGCGAGCAATCGCTCATAATCCGGCGCGTCGCCCTTCAATTCGAACGGCAGGCCGAGCGTCAGATTCCAGAACGTCTTGAGCTTGGTCGGATTGTCGCCGGCCTGCAGGTACTCCTTCGCGATCTCATCCCAGGGCACGAAGGGCGAGGACAGTGCATCGAAGTGGTAGCTCTTGAACTTGCCGGGGCCAGGCGCGGTCGGCACCCAGCGGCCGGTCCCATAGACGGCGAATTTCTGCCATCCCTCGATCACGGTGCCGCAGCACGCCGGAATATAGCGCGCGTTGTAGGGCGGCTCCTTGTCGAATTCGAAGCGCGGTGCCTTGTCGGACCACTCGAAACGCAAATTGTCGTCGCCGCAGTGCGGGCAGACCATGGTCCAGCGGCGCTGGTCGCCGGCCTCGAACTTGGACTCGATCGACGACGCGCCTTTGATGGTCGGCGTCGAGAAATAGGCGCGCTTCCATGTGCCGGAGCGCAGGAACGAAATCTGACGCGCCCGGATCATGTCGAGCGGGTCGCCCTGGTCGTTCAAATCGGCGGGATACTCGTCGATTTCGTCGCAAAGCGCTTTCTTGATCGTCTTGGAGCGCAGATCCGCAGTCGACGACGCTAGCGACAGGAACAGCGAGCAATCCGGCGAAAACTTCTTCTCGTAGGTTTTTGAGGCGTTGCCGGCGCGCGCGGTTTGCGGAAACACCTTCTTGTGCATGATCGGCGACAGCTCGAGCGCGCGGCCGAGCTTTTGCGAGTTGAAATCGCCGAGCGCCGAGTCGGTCGGCTGCACGATCATCATGTCGCAAGGGTCGCGGTCGATGGAATGGCAGGCCGCGATCTGCAGCAGCGTGGTGAAGGCCGATTGCGCGGACTTCATCACCGCGATTTCGTTGTCGGGCGCGTCGGGACCCAGCGCATCGAGCGGCTCGACCAGGTGCGGCGTGCGCGACAGGTCGATCAACTGACTCTTGCGCTCGCCGTCCGGCAGATAGAAATGCTGGTTGGCCCAAGCCGAGGGCGTGATCGGCGCCGGCGGCGAGAACACGGCGGCAAAAATGCCGGCAATGATCGGGAGAGCGCGCGGAATCGTTTTCATGACGTCACACCCTCCTTCCCGGCCTCGTCGTCTTGAGTTGCGACAACCCGCATGTTCTGCTCGAGCGCCAGACGGACGTTGCGCGCGATGTTCTTCAGCGCCTGCCGGGCGCCGGGCAGGCCATCCTTGGCAATGGCCGCGGCGATCTCGTCGGCGAAATTTGGCAGGCCTTCCAGCTCGCGGACGATCACGGCTGCGCACTTTTCCATCGAACGGGTGACGTCCTCGGTCGACAGCAATTTTCCGACACGCTGGTCGTATTCCAGCTCGGCCGTGCGAGCCCGGTAGATCTCGGTCGCGGTCTTGGCCTGCGTCAGCCGCGCGACGCTCGAGTCGCTCGCGACCTGGCGCGTGCCGGCGGCGCTGCCAAAGGTCGGATCGGCGCCGCCGAAGTCTTCGCCGTCATCGTCCGCCGACAGGATGCGCTCGCGGGTTTCGCCGAGCGCGAAGTCCGCCGCGGCCGGATCGATCTTGCCGTCGATGAACGCCGACGCAGGGATCTTACCCTGCTTGACCAGCTTGGAGATGGCCTGCCGGGACACGCCGCGATGCGCGGCATACTCGGTTTGCGTCATTCCGGTCATAGGTCACGCTACGCCGCTGCCGCGGGTTTCTTCTTGCGGGCTGCGGCCTTGACCGACTGCTCGGCCTCGGCCAGCTCGACGCCGCGAGCGCGCGCGACCTCCGCGAAGGTGTGGCCGTCGCCGTCGAGGATGGCAACGCCGCCGGTGAAGTCCTGCCAGCGCCGCACGGCGAGATCGACATAGGCCGGGTTCAACTCCATCGCGAAGGCGCGACGGCCGGCGACATGCGCGGCGATGATGGTTGAGCCCGAGCCGTCGAAGGGTTCATAGATCGCGTCGCCCACGCGCGAATTGTTGACGATCGGCCGGCGCATGCACTCGACGGGCTTTTGCGTGCCGTGCCCGGTATCGTTCTTGACCATCGGGATCTCCCATACGGTCGTCTGCTTGCGGCCGCCATGGTACTGCGAGGTGGCGCCGTCCTTCACCGCGTAGGACGCGATCTCGTGCTGATCCTCGAACCGTTCATTCTGCCAGCCGTCGTCGGCACCATCCCTCGCGACGTAAAACGCCGGCTCATGCTTCCAGTGATAGGCGCCGCGGCCGATTGCCGCCTTGTTTTTGATCCAGACAATCTGCGCCTTCAGCATCAAGCCAGCAGCCTCAAGCGAGCTCTGGACAGTCGCCGAGTGCAACCCGCCATGCCAGACGTAGGCGACAGAGCCGGGAAACAAGCGCCAAGCCTCGGTCCAATCGGCGATGTCGTCGTTGAGCACCTTCCCGGCGGCCGCGCCGGCGCCGTTGAGGCCGGCCGACTGCCGCCAGGACGGGTCGTAGCTCACGCCATAGGGCGGATCGGTGACCATCAGGTGCGGCTTTTCACCCACGAGCAGGGCCGCGACGTCGTCGGGATTGGTCGACGACCCGTTGCGCAGGCGATGGTGGCCGCCGAGCAGCCAGGTGTCGCCGAGCCGGGACACCGCCGCCTTGGCCGCCAGCTGAGGCGCATCGGGCTCTGTGCGGCCAGGCATACCGCCGTGCGCCCCTTTGAGCAGCCGCTCCACTTCCTTTTTCGTGAAGCCGACGACATCGAGGTCGATTGCACCCGACTGCTGCAAAAACGCGAATTCGCGGGCGAGGCGCTCCTCGTCCCAGGTCGCGTCCTCCGCGATCCGGTTATCCGCCATCCTGTAGGCGCGCCGCTGGGCCTCATTGAGGTGCCCCAGCACAACGACCGGCACCTCGGTGAGACCAAGCGACTTTGCGGCCAGAAAGATGGCTTCGCCTGCGATGATTACCCCTTCAAGGTCGACCGCGATCGGCTTGTTGAGGCGGAATGCCTTGATCGACGCCGCAACGGCAGCGACCTGCGCGTCCGAATGCTGGTGCGGATTTGTCGGGTCGAGCGAGATCGTCGCGATGGCGCGATGTTCGATCTGCAGAAGGTGGTTGAGAATTTCCAAGGTGGCGTCGCTGTCAACTGAGGGCTGTCAACCATGTCAACCGTGTCAACCTAACTTTCAGGCCCCTCCGGCTAGCGAAACGCCGGGGTCCGAATTACCCGCGGTGGCCCGCGATGCCAGAGGGACCCGCGAAACGAAAAGGCCGATCGCAGCGGAGCGATCGGCCTTTCGTGGGGAATTCAGCGATGTTCGGAAGTGGAGATGGCAAGGCCTTCCTTGCCCCACCCAAAGAAGGGGCCGCTTGCGTTGCCACAAGCGGCCCAAGTCTAGGGAGGAAACGCCCAAGGAGGGCAACGGCAGGGCCAATCGGTTGACGCCGCCGCACACCCTAGGCATGAGAAAGCCCGGCACGATGGCCGGGCTATTCCACTGCGAACCGATGATGCTGGGACGCTTCGCGCGGCTACCTGGAATCAGGTGCTGCGCATCAGGGCCTTAAGCCTGACATCGAGCAACCTCAGCCGCGTGGCGTACTGCCGATCTGCTCGACCTGCGTATCGTCCATCCGGACCGACACGCCGCGCTTGAACGCGTCTAGGAGAATCGTGAGTCGGCCCTTGGAGTCAAGCCGCTCGAGTCGACCAACGAACGAAGCGAACGGGCCATCCACAACCCGGACCATCTCCCCGATCGACAGTTTACCGCGCTGCCGACGCTCAGAACGTGGCGTGTTGAGATAGGCCTCGATGTCCCGCAGCTTCGCCATGTCGGCCGCCGAGAGCCGAGCCATGCACTCACCGATGCGATGGAATCCGTCAACGTGGGGGATCGACAGCATGCGGGCGGCAATGGCGTCGTTGAGACACTCATAGGGAATGAAGATCAAGCCCGGCACCAGCGGCTTCACAACCCTGCGGCCGAGATGCGGCTTGCGCGCCGGCCCGCCGCCATGCCGCTTCACGTAGGTGATTTCGAGCGGATACCAGCCCGACAGGCCGTAGTAGCCAAACCAGCGCATGACGTCGCGCTCGCGTCCCGGGTAGACGTCGAGCAGATACCAGCACGATGGCACGGGCTCGGCGGCCAGCAATTCCCCCCGCTGCAGCTGCATGTTCATTCGTCTCCCCCTACCTGTGATGCTTCCGCTGATGCTTGCTGTTCCGGCGCCTCCGACCATGTGCCGTCGACGCGCGGCGGCCAGTCGTGGGGCGCAAAGAAGCCGGTTTCCTCGCCGCGCTGCTCGAGCAAGGTCACGCGCGCGCCGAACACGTGCGCGCCGAGAAACGCCTGCCATGCGGCGATCTGCCGTCGGTCTGAGATCCAGCGCCAGGCCGCCCGGTCGGCACGGCCTGCAAACGCCAGCAGCTGCGGCGTGACGGCGCCGGGATAGATCACCTGCCCGCGATTGACGAACGGCCGCGCCTTGGCGACAGCGTAGAGCGCAAGAACAGCCCTGCCCGCGTCTGACGCCTCCTCGATCGCCGAGGATCTGGCAGCGGGCTCGCTTGAGCCTTCGCCAGCGCCGCGCAGCAAGGTCCAGCGTTTTTCCTCGAGGTAGCGCCAGCCGGCTGGAACCACCTTGCGTCCAGCGCGCTTCAGCTCCTCGAGGAACGGATCGATCCCATCGAGCGCCGCTTTCTCCTCATCCGCCGTCAGCGCATCGGCAGCGTAGTCGGTCCGATTGCGGTCGTCGGCGACCGCGGTCGGCCAACGCTTGCGGAACTCGGCCTTGAAGCGCTCCTTGCGATCCCGCGCGCGCGCGCCCGCGTCTCTCTCAATCGTTTTGAGGGGTCGTTCTAAGGGGTCGTTCTTGGTGCCCGCGTATGTGTGGGCACCCGTGCCCGCGCTAGGATGGGCACCCCTGCCCAGGGGCGGGCACCCCTGCCCACCAGCGGGCACCCCCTCCCCGTTTTCGGGTACTTCCGCATTTTCTGCATGGCTCTCGTCGTCGCCGTCATCGGCCTCGCGCGCGAGGCTTTTCAGGTCAAAATCGTCGCGGTCGAGCTTCACGCGATACGCATAGCTCGACGATGGCGCGGAATCTTCCGGGCGCCAGACGTCGCGGCGCTTCTTTTCGACCCAGCCCGCTTCATAGAGCCGATCAAGCGAGCGCTGCAGCGTGGCGCGACCGCAGCCCAGCTCGCCCGCCATGCGGACTTGGCTGCGGGTGCACCAGCCGGCGCGATCGATGTGGCGGCCGAGCAGACACAGCGTTTGCAAGTCGCGCGGCTCGAGGGAGCGATCAGTCACCGCCCCCGCGGGAATGATCGACAGACGAGGATTAGACACGGTGATGCTTTCTTGAGAATTCGAGTCAACTGGACGCGGTAAGCAACAGGACGAGAGAGAGAAACTGCCGCTGCCTACGGGCTGTCGTGGTCGATCATCACATCAACGATCGCCTGCTCCGACATGTAATCGAAAGCGCCGGTCTCGATCGCCTTAGCCAGGCGCGGCCACCATCGATCTGGAAAGCGCGCGCCATTGACCGTTCGGCCGAAGCTCACGACCTGGTACTTGTCGAGACCATCAACCTCGCGGTCGGCCACTTTGCGGACCAGCGCGGTGATGACGTCGGCCAACTTGAGCCCAGCACGTCCGCCGGCGGCGATTGTCGAAACAATGAGGCTGGTGTCAGGCATCGGCGCAGGCCTCAGCCGCCTCGCACGCGGGCGTGTTGCCGCCACGGCGGATCAGCACAGTCCCGCGAAACCATTCCTTCCAGTGCGCCGGCCAGCCGCGCTCGTCGGTTTCGTGGCGCGACACGCAGACGATCTCGCAGCCCACGCGCTCGCAGCACTTTCGTGATGAGCGGCCGTCATCACTGTGAACCTTCTTGCTCCATTTGTGTTTCACGCCTGCGACCTCCGCACGCGCGCCTCGAGGTCTCCAAGGATCACGGTGGTCTCAGGGCCCGAGACGTAGGCAAGGACTCGCTCGGCCAGACGGCCGCGCTGCCACCAAGCGATGGTGTAGCCGGCCATGAAGCCAGCAAAGAGCACGACGAAGCCGGCACCGATGAGGATCTGATCGCGGATCATGCGGCACCGCCATTGAGCGAGCGGCGCTCCACCGGAAGGCCAAGGAATTCAGCGGCGCGAATGCCGGCTTCCATGCCGGTGGAGACCCCGCGATCGACGTAGACCACGACGGCCTGGACGCCGCCGCCGTACATCCACGCGTGCCCCGCATTAATGCCGTGTGCGCGCTCACTGCGGTCGTCGTCATTGAGGATGCCCGGCTGGGTGTAGAGCAGATGAGACGCGATCGGTGCCTCGCCGCGCAAAAGACTGTCGCGAATGCAGGCGCGGGCATAGTCAACATTGGCGGTGATATCGCCAGCAAACGGCGACTCCAGCACCACGCGACGCATCGCGTGCGGTGGGATTGTTTGATGCGGCAAGATCGTTGTCACGTTGGAACCCCCTGCTGTTGAAGTGATGCCGGCGCCACCAGCTGGGCCAGGAAGGCCCTGCCCTCGTCGGTGATGAGGATGCGATCGTCGGTCGTGCAGTGCGCGTACTCGCGCGCTCCGACTAGGTGGCGCCTCATTTCGGGATCGACGTTTCGCCAATTGCCTGCGGCGATCTCGATCAGCGCGATCTGCTCGGCCAGTTCATAGACATCGATCGGCAGACGCGTTTGCAGCGCGCCATCGACCACCTCGGGAGCCGGACAATCCAGCAGCGGCGCCGCCACATCAAACAGCGACATCTGCGGCGCGCGATATGGCTCGGTCAGAGCGGCCGGCGCTGGCGGTGCTAGGGAGTCGATCAACTCGCCCAGGCGCACCTTACCGGCTTCGCGCAGTTGCCATTGACCGCCGGAGAGATAAGCCATTTCGCGCGCGGCCCAATGTGGGCCGAGCACGTTCTGCATGGCGCCACGCTTTGGGTGACAGAAATCCGATAGGATGCGCAGCTGCTCCAGCTCGGCCAGCTCGAGCGCATCCAGCTCGGCAGGCTGCAGCCATTCGGAACCGGCGCGCTGATCGATGACGACGACCTCGCAGGCGTCATATGGCGGCTCCGCGACAGCCGCAGCGGCGCTGGCCCCGTCAGTTGCTTCCGCCGCGGCCGCCGCGGCCTCACCGGAAGGCTCCGGGAGATCCTTTGGCGGTGCCTCCTCCCCCGCCTGGTTACCCCAGAGGTCCCAGCCGGCAGGCGCCGGATTTCGCGGGTCGAAGCGCGCGAACATTTCGAGAGCTGGGACGTTGGCGCCGGCCATCTCAGCGATCATGCGCCGGTAATGCTGCGGCTTGGTGGAATGGCCGAGCGGCCGCGAGCGCTCGCGGTGGTTTGAGCCGAATTTTTTCTCCGGCTTCGGTAGGCCGTTGCCGCGCTTGAACATCAGCAGCAGCTCGTCCTGGTCGCGCACGAGGATGGCGCCGCCTCCCTCGTCGGGATGATCCTCGTCGGTTTTGGTCCAGACAAATGCGGTGGAATAGGCATCAAAGCCCCACGACTGCGCGACGGCCCAACCGAGCGGCAGCATGACCTTGGCGCGGACGATCTCACCGGTCTCGACGACCTCGACCTCTATCTCGACTTCGTGCAACGCGAAGGCGTGCGCGCGCGGGATCCAGAGGAACAGCCAAGCATCGGGCAGCACGCGCTCGGCGACCGGCAGCGCGCAGATCTCACGCCAGGACATGGTCGGGTAATGGTTCTCGTATGAGCGCGAGGTCACGCCCTGGTCGCGATGCCAGGGCGGATCCGCATAGATGACCGCGTATTTCCGCCCGGAGGGCAGCTCGGCGGACTTCGCCGAAAGCGCGATCGCCAGCTCGCGCCGGGCTTCGCGGCCCCGCTCCTCGGCACCGATCTTGTGCAGATCCATGGCGATGCGCCCAACACCGGCGCGCATCTGCTCGGCGTGCTGCTCAAGGGCTTGCTCGAAAGCCGCGGCGTCCATTGCCGCCAGGCGCTGTGCCTTCGAGGAAAGCTTGCGATCAATGCCGACCTCGGCCAGCGTCGGCCGCTCGTCCCGCTGTTCTGATTGAGAACCGCGGCGAAGCGCGCCACGGTTCATGCCTATTGTCTGCTTTTGCGCCGCGATTAGCTCGCCAAGGCGCCGCTCGGCCCGGAAGCGGATTTGAGCGGCCTGGATTTCAAGCGCCTTGTCGCCCGCGATGCGCATCGCATGCCGCATCGCCTCGGCCTGGTCGTGGATCGCCATGACCTCGTCGACCGCAACCGCCTCGGCCAGCGCCCTTCGCGCCGCTTCGTATCGCACCAGGGCGGTCAAAACGGGATCTCCTCGAGCTGAGGGCGCGCCGGCAGGCCGGCGAGCAAGTCCGCGAGGATTTGATCCAGGCTTGGCGCCTCACCGCGCGTGCGACGGTTGATGCTGTTGTCCCGTTTGGTCGACCAGCGTCGGTTGGCGCGCCGGTTATCGAGAGTTTGGCCGTTGATGTGGTCGACAACGTGGGCGGCCACGACTTCGCCATCGCGCGGATCGTTACGGATCTGAAGCTCGCGATGCATGCGGAGAGTGTCGCGCCGCTCGCCCGTGTTTCGCTTGGCGTAAAGGAAGCATTCCTTGCCGCGCCCGGCATGCCAAACGTTCCATTGCCACTGCGACAGCCATTCGAAATCGTCGGCGTCGACCAAGGTCCAGACCGGATCGCGCGATGACAGCCAGATCCGGCGCCACGGCGTCCAGGACAGGTCCGGCAAGTCGCGCTCGAAATCGACTGCGCGCGCCCCGATGATGTTGATCGGTGCGTACATCATTTGGACTTGCGCTCGTTCAGAAGTTCATCGTCCGGCGTGGCCATCGCCAGCGTGTTCCGCACGGCCTCTGCGAGCTGCGCCTGCAACTCGGCCTTGCTGGGGCCGGCGCGGTAGGTCACCGCGCCGATCATTGCGTTACGCATGAGGGCTCGACGCCGGGCGTGTTCGGTCGTCGTCATGATGCGACCTCGCCCTTCAACGAGGCGCCGGCAACCTCGAGCAGGCCGTCATCGGCGCGGTACGGTCGCTCCTGCCCGTAGGCGAGCACTGCCTTTGCATCCCAGCCGGGCGGCGCCGGCATCGGCAGGAATGGATCGCCCTGGTACAGGATGACTTTGGGGGTCTCGTCAGCGATGACGACGCGGACAGCGCCGACGATAACTTGCCGGTCGAGCCCGAACAGGATGGCGCGGGCCGCCCTCATTGGCGCTTGACCCAGCGAAAGCCGAACCCACCATCCTGTCGATGCAGAAAAGGCTGGAGGCCGACCAGGACAGCGAGGCCGGCGCCGGCGAGCAGCACGGCGGCTAGCATGACCAGGAAGCGCAGATCGTCGGGATTCGAAAGACGCGTGGCAGCTTCGGTCATGGCTCAATGCCCCTTTCGGCCTCGGCAAGACGGCGCTGCGCGGCCTCGACCGCAGCCCGCGCGGCTGCCAAGTTTTCGATGCGCCGGTGGCGCTTGACCCAGGTCTGACCCGACCCTTGGGTGAGCGCGCGAATGACGAGGTCGCCATGGGCCGAGGCAATCATCCGGGCGAGCGCTTCCCCGCTCGGCGCGCGGCTACCATCAAGCCAAAGCTCGGCTGGACGGACATCGCGAAGACCCGCCATGTCGGCCAGAACCTCGGCGGTTTTCTTCGGGAAATTCTTTCGGAATGTCAGCGCGATGGGCAAAAACCAGCGATCAACTGATCGGTCTTTGCCGATCGGTTGATCGGACCGGTGCTTTGACTGTTCGGAGCGGATGGGGCTCATGACGTCACCCGCTCGGGACGCGCGATGCCCTCAGGCCAAATCGCACCTCCGGGCCAGTTCTCGGAGAACCAGTCCATGACTTGGTCGTACTTCCGCGCCGTGAAGGTCTTCGAGCCATCCTGCAAATGATCGAAGAAGCGCCAATCTCCGGCAGCCAAGCGCCCCAGGGTGGGAAGCGTGAGCGGCCGAACGAAGCGAAACGCCTCGGCGACCGCGGTCAGGTTACGACTCAGCTCTTGCTCCATGCGTCGACGAATAGTCGGAAATTTCCGATTCGTCGACAAACAATCGTCGGAAACATCCCATTCGCTTTCGAACAAGGCGCGTCGGATATTTCCGCAATGGAAAAGAACGAACTCCGACAACGGATTAAGGCGCGCCTAGCCGAGCTGGGCCTCAGCCCCATTGAGGCCGCAAAAGCCATTCCTGGCCTGGAGCGGAATTACATCCGGGATTTTTTAGAGGGCAAGAAACAGTCCTTCAGCGCGGGAAAGCAGCCTTTGGTGGCCGCAGCCCTGCAATGGACCATCCCCGATCTCATCGGCCCCCCTCCCCGACGTAGCAGCCACGGCGCTCCGAAGCTTGCCATGGTCCCTCTGCTGGATCGGGTCACAGCTGGCCGTCTGCGAAGCCCGGCAAGTCAAATCCCCCTGGACGATGTACCTCTGCTGGCCTTTGCGGATCTCGGCCGCGGGGAGTTTTTTGCTTTGACAGTAGAGGGCGATTCCATGGACCGGTACTCGCCAGAGGGGTCCATCATCGTAGTCAACAAGGCCGAACGATCTCTGGTAAACGGGCGCTGCTATGTGTTTTCAGTCAAGGGCGAGACGACTTACAAGATGTGGCAAGGCGGCTCCAATCCGCACCTGGCGCCCTTCTCGACCAACCCCCTTAACAAACCGGTATTCTTTAAGGCCCGCGACCTGGAGGTTATTGGCAGGGTCAAACGGACAATTTTAGACCTCTAGACAGTTTTGTAGGAAATTTCCAACTTTACAGATTGACCGTCGGAAATTTCCGACGATATTGTTTCCCGTGAAACACTCTACGGGAGACTCACCTTGCCGCGTCGCACTTCGCCCCCCGCCGATCTAACCGCCTCCGAATTCGACGCCCAGCTGCGCCTCCACGGGTTCTTCCGATTGCCGGCCGAAGGTCAATTCGCGGACGTCCGCTTGAAGGGCTGTCCCCGCACGGGGCCGGTAATGCGCGGCAAGCGGATCAACCGCCAAGCCACCATGAGCGCCCTCCTCGCGGCCCGTAAGGCACGCCAGGACGCCGCCGCGGCCCAGGAGGCCGCTCAGGCCGAACGGGAGCGTGTGGCCGGCCTGATTGCCCCGCAGGCCATTCCTGGAGCCCGGGCGGGCCTTGAGGGGCCGGCAGCCATCGCCCAGCTTGCGGACGACTTCATCACCATCACCACTCGCAACGAGGGCGCCGCCTTGCCGGACCTGGTGCGGATGGGATGGCGGAAGTCTCAGATCTTTGAGCACGCCGATGCGGCACGTGCCCTGGCCTATTCCCGACAAAACGGAGCGGCCGCATGAGGCAATTAAGGCGGGCGCCACAACCTGTTCTGTCAAGTCAGAACGTCGTGCAGGGTCTTTTCAAAAAAGGGCAGAAGCTTTCCAGAAACCGAGAACGAAGCGCGATCAACCGCCCGACCGCACGTGCGCGCGACTTCGCGCTGGAGGCCCTACCCTTGAGGATCCGGTGCGCGCTCGAGGCGCCGCTGCTCGCCGCTCCGGCGTTCAGGGGCAGCTGACATGGCTCGGCGCCTCCCCGCCCACCTCTACACACACCTACGCCTGCTCAAACTCAGCCCCTTTGAGCGGGCCACGCGCGGCGGCTGGCGGTTCGGCACGCGGCGGATTGGCGACTCCCTCGTCGCCCGCCTGGTCGCCAGCGGCCGCGCGGAAGTGAGGGGCCAGCGGCTGCACCCCTGCGAACCGCCCCAGAGCCGCTCATGAATGCCCTTTCCCCCGCGCTCGAATCACATTTCGCCGCCTTCGTGACGATCGACGTTCCCCAGCTGGCGCGCCTCTTCCCGATGGACCGGAAAACCATCAAGCGCCATATTGACGCCGGCCGTCTGCCCGACCGGAGCAAGGGCTTGGGCCGGGACAAGCCGCGACGCTGTTTTACCCGCGCGGACATTGAGGCACTTTTGACAGGGGACCGAGGGGCATGTCCGTCTACCGCGACAAGCGCTCGCGCTACTTCCAATACGAGTTCCAGATCAAAGGTTATCGCTTTTACGGCTCGACAAAGTGCGACGATGAACGTGAGGCCGGCGAGGTCGAGAAGCAAAAGCGCGCCGAAGCCGGTCAGCAAGTCGCCCGCTGGATCGCCGAGCAGCGCGGCCCCCTGACGCTCGGCCGCGCGGCAGCGCGATGGTGGGACGAGCACGGCCAGCACCTATCCGACATCAAGATCAAAGCAGTACTCGATCGCCTAATCGCGATCATGGGCGGCGAGACGTTGCTGCACGCCATCAGCGACGACGACGTCAGTAAGATGGTCGCGGAGCGGCGCAAGGACAAGCGGCGGGATTCCACCGTCGAGATCGACGGCCGCAGCAAGATCATCTATCGGCCTATCACCCCACGCACGGTCAATCGCACGATCGACCTGTTGCGCCAGGTGATGTATCGCGCCCGCGACAACTGGAACGCCGCGCTCGGCAAGGTGCCGCTTTGGAAAAAGCACAAGCTCAAGGTTGAAAAGAAGCACACCCCGGAGCTAAGCGTCGCACAGGAAGCCGCGCTCGATCAGATCGAGGCCGGCGACTTCGATTATGCCGAGCTGCGCCGCTTCGGCACCATCATGAGCCTGCGCCTATCCAACTGGTTTCTGCGCTGGCCACAAGTCGACTTCGAGCTCGGCATCGTGCGCGTGATCGGCAAGGGCGGCAAGGCGATCACCAAGCCGCTGACGAAAGAGGCCTATGCGATGCTCTGGCGGCGCCGCGGCCACCATCCGGAATTCGTCTGGACCACGGTCTGCAAGAAGAAATGGCGCAACCCGCACAATCCCGACGACATTCGCGAGGTCGGCAAGCGCTACCCCATCACCAAGGATGGCTTCTCCTCGCACAAAGACCGCACTTGGCACAAAGCTGGCGTAGAGGCGCGCATCCACGATTTGCGGCACACTGGCGCGCGGCGCACCCTGCGCAAGACGCGCAATCTCAAGCTAGTGCAGACCATGCTGGACCATTCCGACATCAAGACCACGGCCGACTTTTACGCGGACGTGCTGATCGAGGATCTGCGCGCCGGCATGGAGGAGACGCACGGAGCCCGCGAGGTCGCGCGGGAGAAGCTGATCAATAAGGGTGGCGAATGAAAGTCAATGAGGAGACTGTCTCAATCTCCGCTTCTGTCTGTAGGCGGTGCTGCGTACTCTTAGCATTGATGTGGACATCTGCCGCCAGGGCTGATTTTTTCAACGGAAATGAGCTGCACACGTCATGCTCGTTTAACAATCAGTCCGGCATTAGCGCTTATGTGGCTGGCGTGTTCGATAAGACGTTGGCTGATCACGCCATCGCTAACTTTCACATACCGTCGTCCGAGATTGACAGAAACCCAAACCTTGGGTTTGTTTCTCGCGCCATAAAGCCGTTTTGTTTGCCGGAGACTGCGACGTTGAAGCAGGTTAAGGACGTTGTCTGCAAATGGCTCAACCAAAATCCAGCTCAACGGCACTTGTCGGGCGCACCCTTGGTGCAAACTGCACTCGCCGAAGCGTTCCCGTGCAAAAAGTAGTCCCTGAAAGCAAATGACTGGTAGCGGAGCTAATGATGGCTTTCGAACAAGAAGAATTAGATCCCGAGCTGATCGACATCCTACTGCAATCTCTCGCGGGTCTCTCGGCTATTGCAACCATGGCGTCCACCTTTTTGGATTTTCGGGATCGGCGCGATCGGCAACGCCACGAGATCGATGACAGCGTGCGGCAGCAACTCCGTCAACTGCGCCGGTCACTTGAAGATTGTGTTGAGGCTGTAAATGGGACCCTCAGAGTCCTTGAGCAGACGGTCACCAACAGCGAGGCCGTACTGGCACAGCAACCTCGATTTGGCCGAGGCATTAGGCTAGCGGACCAACCGTTCCACCAGGTGCAACGGTACCTACATGAGATTGATGCGGCCGTCTTGAACGTGCGACAATATGCTAGGCACGTTCAATCGAACTTGGTTGCCGCCAACTTGGATAGAACCGCCAATGTCACCTTCGACATCGACGCATTCGTGGGGGAACTCAACACCATACTTTTCCAGTCTCCGAGTTTCGCTGAGGCATTCAATCGCCTGCGGAGCCTGGCGAACCGAGCTGATGATTTCATCAACGACTTCGAACGGGCCCTGCGCAGAAACTAAGGATGATGCCGGCGGAGCGAAAGATTAGCCTCGGCCAGATGCGAAATCCGGAAGGCGGCCGCGGCGGCACGCGTGGCCTGCTGGTCTATTGCGGCGATTATCTTCGCTGCGGTCACATGGTCCGCTTGGCGGCCGCCGAAGTCGACCGCTGGGCGGACGAGATGCGTCTCTCCGACCTCGAGCCCCAATTGACCTGCAGCAAATGCGGCCATCGCGGCGCCGACGTGCGCCCGGATTTCGATCAGCCGCTGCGACGATGATGAATTCCTTCATCCCCGCAATCCACAGAGGCTGTGCAAAGGAAGGATAGCTCACTTGGCCCGTGAAGGCACGGATGCGCTGGAGTCACGGAGCATGGCAGATTTGCCGCCAACCGAGTCGCAATGGCGGTTCGGCCAGAGGGGACAGGAATCCGGGTCCTTTGACACAGGAACGTAAACCGGCCCTGCCCCCTCGGGCGCTACTCCCGCACGGTGATGACCAGGTCCGCACGATCTGGTCATCACCACCGGAGCAGCGGCACGGTAGCGAGCTGCAGATCGTTGTAAAGGGCCGGATCATTACCGACACCGAAACCCGCTAGGAAGCCCGTCCATGCGCCCAAGCGCCCCGGCGACGAGCACAGACAGCCCGGACGCCGAAATAACGCACCAGCGCGGCGCTGTGGGCCGCCTGTACACGGAAGCGGAAATGGCGGCTGCGCTAGTAAACCGCGACCGGCGCTGGTACCGGCTTGCTGCGCCACTATGCGAGCGACTATAGCGAGACGTTTGCGGTCTTCGTTCGCGAGCGGGTTCTGTGGGCTGACCTCGAGGATGAGAAGCGGATTGCGCGTCAGGCCGAGCGCGAGTCCCGGAGAAACCCCCGGAGCGCGCAGCTCGAGCGCGCTAAGCGTTTGTGGCTCAACGCTATTCGTCGGGGGAAATAAGTCGATCTGGCTAAGTCTAAATTGCGCAGCCGCCGCTTTGTGCTGATACCGGCGGGAGGCTCGCTATGACCACATCGCAGCAACAACGGCCGCGAGCAAGTGCTTCAGGCTAAGCCGAGACTTGCTTTGCGTCCGCCTCTTCGTGCAGGCGCTTCGCCAGGGCCTGATCAATCTTGATGAATTCGACAGCGACCTTAGCGAGCTTTCGCTTGACCTTGTCTTTTCCGGTGCCAGACGCGGCGCCGTGATACCAATTGAAGGTCGTAGGATCATGCTCAACCAGTGCGCCAGCTTCTCGCATCTGACCGATTGTCACGGATGCCGCCCCTACGGGGTCGCGGACTGCCGGATACATGCAGTCAGGATTTAGCCCATCGTGCGCCAAAACTTCCTCGAGATCCCCGGAAAGCTTCTTATCAGTGCTCGACGGACCAAACGCCTTTGAGGAGATCCTGTAGAAACCGCGCTCATCCCAAGAGACATGATAGGGCGACCGCAGTGCGCGGATAAACCGAAACTCAGGCTGCAACTTCGAAGAAGGCCATTTGCGTCGAAGCAGCAACATGAGGGGCATCGTGCAGACGCGAAGCAATCCAGGGCGCCCAACGATAAAAGAGAGCAAACGCTTCCTCGTCGTCACCGTCGAACTCCGCACCACTCGCATGATCCCGAACCCAGATCGACATTGACCCATCAGTGTCAATGTCGAGCTCCAGCTCACCACGTCGGGTGTGCCATTCGATTTGGAGACTGCCGTCACCGCCAGGTACAAGACGGGGCGCAACTAAGTCGCTCGCCCCGTCCTTGAGCGCGGTATCGACATAAAATAGCGCGCGAGCCAAAATCTCGGGAGAGATTGCCACGGAGCCAGGACCGTCCCAACCGGCTTTTAGTGCGGACACGCCGCGGGCGTTAGCTGCTAGCTGGTTAGCCCATAAGGTCGCGCGCCCCTCCTCGAGGCGAGAAGGTGGCGCAGCACCTGGAGGCGGTGGCGCAGCGTGAGAAGCATCGATCCACCCGAATCTGTCGCTCAGCGTGACCAATGGTTCCGGTGGCGGCAAATTCGCAGGATTCGCGAGCAAAATGCTCGTCAACGAACCGGCTAAAAATTGATTAATGGGCATCTGAAATCATCGCGCTCTGGTAGATCTCGCGAATCTTCGCATGAAGATCATTTATAATATGATTGCTTTCCTGACCATCTGCAACCGCCGCCATACCTGAGAAATTGAAGGTGAGAACGGGAATTGCCGGTGGCGCCTGAGCCAGCCCGACGGCAGCTCTTACGATTCCCCTCGGCGGCTCACCTTCCGGATCTTGGTAGACACGCTCGCCCCACTGCACGTTGAAGCCATGCACAAGGCGCCCCGCGGGCGGACCGAATCTCAAGATTTCCGAAATCCGTCTTTGCTTGCCGCCAACCTCCAGAGGCGCCGCGTTGAGATAATTGACCTCAACAAGTCGGTACAGCGGCCTGGCCCGGAAACGGCCCTCGACCCAATCCTCGACCCGCGAGCGCATTTCGGTCCATTGGGCCAGCATCGTTTCGAAGCCAGGATATTCTGCGGCTACACCGATCGGCTCGATTCGCGACCAGCCGAAAGCCAGCCTGTCGTTCTGTAGCTGCAATGTGTACCGACCATCGTGGGACCGCAGCAGCATTCGGGGAAGCATAGTTCCCATGCCGAACTCGATGGCCGGCATTTCGGGCGCGCCAATCGCCGGCATGTTGGCAGTGGTAAGTGGCGGCAATTCCTGGTGCAGAGGAAAGTCCGGAAATGAGCTAACCCAGTTAGCAAGGTCCATCACACCAAGCGGCAGCGGTGCCCGAAAATGAGCGGCCAAAATGAATTCTTGCAACGTCGTGGTGGCCGCGGGCGCGACACTTAGAGCCTGGACCATCGAAACTCTCCAATTCGTCGAACCAAAGCATTCCGCTTGGGCTACGGCAAGGACACTTGTGGACTACGCCTAACAGATGGAGACCGCTATAATGGCAGGACGGGCCGCCAACCGCCCGGAAACCCGCCATGAGGCCCGTCCATGCGCCCGAAGGACCTCGCCCCCACCGAGGTAGCCCCCCAACGCGAAATAACGCACCAGGAAGGCCCTGTGCAGGACTACGGCGCCCTCGAACTAGAGCTGAGGACGGCGGAGCGCGATTTGGCGCGAGACGAGCGAGACAGATACGCAAGGCTATTGGCGCACGTCAGCGAGGTCCTGCACGGATCATGGCCAGCCGAGGTCAAGGTTCGCAACCTGACGAGCTACCTGGACGGGTTGATCCCGGAGAAAACCCCGGAGCGCGGCGCGGGCGGCGGCTAAGTCTTTGCTGAGTAGCAGATTTTGCCTTCGCGCCCTGATTGTTTCTACTCCGCGGGTTGCAGGTTCGAGTCCTGCCGGGATCGCCAGCTCGTTGCCTCGCCGCCGCTCTTCACGAACGCGTGGGTAACCATATGCCGGCCTTTGAACGGCGCCGATCAGCCCTATCTAAGCGCCGGGTGAGACGCGCCCGATAGGTTTGGGAATGCAGCAATCCGAATTGACGAGAATGGCGATCGCATCTGCGGTCGCGGTCGTTGCGATCTCGTATTTGGCGGTCGACGCGGGCTTGGTGAGCACCAATGCGGTCACGAGGCCCATCAAGGTGGTCCAGGCCTCGATCCTTGGCGCCGCAACGGGACAACGTCAGCCTGCATTTGCAGTTGAGGACTGGGCGCGCCGCGGTCACGACAAGCCGCGACTCGAATATTGCCTGGCGGTCGACTGATCGACGCGCCCGCCCTCCGGTCTATCCACAGCCTGCCCGCTGATGACCCCGCCACCACCGCGCAATGGCCGCGGTGAGATCGTCCCACACCTCCGTCGGCAGGTCCGGCACCGCCACCCGGACGCTGTACTGGTCCGTCGTCGCGTCGTGAAACCACTCGGTCGCGGCGAAATCGAAGCCGAAGCTGCCGGCGTGGCGGATGGGAAAGCCCGCGCGGCGCAATTCGCAGCTCATGTCCTCGGCAGCCTGCCGTGCTGCCGCCTCGTCGAGCGCGCGCCTTCCGCGAAGAGTCACGTAGAGGCCGTGAGCGAAGCGAAGCTGAGCCGAGAGCGCCGGGATCTCGGCGGCAAAGCATCGCGCCGAGCTGCGGCCGTTGCGCAAGATCGCCGCCACGCGCCGCTTCGTCAGCGCCCAATACGCCGCGCTGCCCGCGAAGGGCGGGAAGTGGGCCGGCAATGCCGCGCCGCCGAGCAGCCGCACTGCGTTGCGCGTTTCGAACGCGAGACGTGACCATTCAGCGTCCCCTGCCCGCGGTGGACGCTCATGCCCGCGCACGAAGACGGCCGAGCCGAGGCGGCCATATTCCGCTCCGAGCGAATCGAGCTTGTTGTGGCTTCGCACCAGCACCAGCGCAATTCCGTGTCGCCTGGCCCACCCCACGACGCGCCTGATGCGGCCCGACCTGCCGGCGAAGCACGTCGTATCGAAAATCAGGAGATCGAGGCCCGAGCCGTCACAGCGCAGCACCGCCTCGATGGCGCCGGCGACGGAGCAGGAATCCAGCAGCAGGATCCGCGGCGAGCTCACCCGTGCAAGCGCATCGCCGAGCGGCAGCGGCAAGGGTTCGATCCGCAAATCCGGCATGAAGCTTCGGATCAGCTCCAGCGTCTCGCCATAGCAGCCTGGCAGCACCAGGATATCCGCCTTCGCGACGATCCGCGCGGAGGCGAGCAGCACCGCGGAGATCGCCGCCATCCCCGAGGCAGTGTAGATTGCCGTGCTCGTGCAGCCGCCGTCGAGCTCGTAGAACGACGGACCGCGTACCGTGAGATCGGCCCGCTGGTAGTCGTAACTGAACTCGAACGGCCCGCTGGCGGGATCGGCCGTGTGCGACCAGGCGGTCTCGGTCGCCTTCCACTCGTGTAATTCATGCTCCGCCCTGAGCGCGGCAGTGATCTGGAATTTGGACCTGACGACGTCATCGACGGAACGCGGCGACGCCAAATCGAGCGGGTTTCTCAGGCCGTCGTTCAACAGCCTGAGTTCCCAGTGCTTGCGTTCCAGATAGGCCCGAACGGTCTCCATCGCGCTTCTTGACAGATCCAATCAGGCGTCAACGTCCGGAAATCCCAACGGGTCCAACGTGCCTGCTGCAACGAACCGGCGCCTTCGCAGTTGAAGCCATGCAAGGAGGACAGCATGGCTGACATCAGAGAGCACATGAAGATCATCGGCAAGGACGGCGCACATGTCGGCACCGTCGATCGTCTCGAGGGCAACCGCATCAAGCTGACGCGCAAGGACAGCCCGGAAGGTCACAAGGACCATCATCACTACATCGACACGAAATATGTCGGCGCCGTCGAAGGCGACGTGGTCAAGCTGTCGGTGAATGCCGACGCCGTCCCGAAGACCGAAGCTGCGTAAAACACTGAGCCCCTGCGGGGGCTTTTTGTTTGTTCACGGTCCGACTCCGCTTCGTTCGCGAGTACGAATCGCGACTGCAATTCGATTGCGCGGAGCATTCGTTAACGATGACTTTCTGCGGAAGGTCGCTGCAATGCGATCGGATTTCAGCGCTGCGGATTGACCGGGAACGAATGCGCGATCCGCGCGTTGAATGACCGAACTGAGTGGTGCCGACCCGCCAGCCCCGGTCGGCTTTGAAGGACCCCGTGCTTGTCCCCCGAGCACGGGGTTTTTCTCATCTCAGCGCTCTCGGGCCAAAGGCCTGCGCCCGGCTGGATGCGAGGGGCCGGCTTGCTCATCGTGCAGATCGCGGGCGAGTTCGTGCCACGCCAGGGCCAGCTGGATCAGCCGTTGCCTGTCGGCACCCTCGGCCTCCGCTGCGCGCTTCATAGCGGCCTCGGCCTCATGTTGCGGATCGTACTCGGTGTACATGCGCAGACTCTAGCCGGCCATCTGGACGAGTGCGTGGCAATTTCGTCCGTATGATTGCGGGGTAACGACCAGCCTTCCTGCACCGGTCTGTGAACCACGTCACAGCCTGTCCGCGACATCTCCGCTAAACTACGTGTCCAGGCTTCATGGGTGATGTCCGGTCATGACACGCAAAGCAGCAACCGAAGTCATCGTCCCGAGGCAGCGACATCGCGCGAACCTGCTCGGCATCGCCTATCTCGGCACCATCGGCGTCGTCATGGTGGCCTGGATCGCGGGCCTGGTCTGGGCCTCGATCGCATTCTTCGATTGGCTCGTGTCCTGACCGACCAAGGCATTGGCCTGCCAGCTGATCGCCGTTTTAGAGCAGGTAGGGCAACGCCTGCGAGAGTTTAATTCCGCCGCAAACGATCATGGCCCAGAGCGCCACGCTGATCTGGATGGCATCCAGCATGCACCACATCCCCCGCGAATCATCCCGTCATTTTTCTTTGAAATTGACGTGAGGGGGCGACGAGCACCAGAGCCAATTCATAGCAACCGCCGGCGTGCAAAAGGATGAGGCGGGCCCGAAGCCCGCCTCCAATGGTCCGATCCTGCCTGCAAAACTCAATAGCAGGCGCGGGGATCGGCCTGCACATATTGGCCGTTCGGATAGCGGTAGTAGCAGGTGCCCTGCGCCCAGTAATAGCCGGGCTGGGACGCCGCGGTCGCGCCAGCAATCGCGCCCGTCGCGCCGCCAAGAACCGCGCCTGCGGCGGCCCCGGTTGCATTGCCCGAGATCAGTCCGCCCAGCAGGCCGCCGACGAGCGCGCCGCCGAGCGCGCTGGCGCCGGGATCGGCCGGCGGTGGCGGCGGCGGAGGTGGCGGTGCATAGGCCACCGGAGGCCGGGCGTAGACCACCGGCACGTCGTCGATATAGTCCTCTGAAATGTAGGCGGGCGGGCCGGCCATACGCTGCGGATAATAATACCAGACGCCGCCAACGTCCCACCACCAGCCGGATCGGCCATGGCGGACGTCGTGGCGCCAGCGTCCACCCTCCCAGGCAAGGTTGCCGCGATAGGTGTGCCCACCCCAATCACGTGTGGGAGCAGGACCGCGCGCGACGTGACTTCCGGGCGGCGGGCCCCCGGCGTTGTGACCCGCATGGGGCTGACCGCCGGGCTGCGCAGGCCTGGTCGCTTGCTGCGGCGGAGGGCCCTTGCGCATGGGCGGATTGGCCTGTGGCGGCGCGCCTGCTGCCGGCCCGGCCGGCGGTTGGAAGACCTCTTGCCGGGACCTGGCCTCTTGCGCCTGCGCCGACAGCGCGAGCAGCGACGTGGCCGAAACCAAGGGAATGAAGATCTTCAGATGTTTGGACGCACTCATGCGTGCTCGCCCCCTGCTCTCATGGCCGTGAATCCCGGGCGCGATCGGCGAATCGCCGCGCGCCGGGCTGATGCCGGCCGAAATCACTGCCCTGCTTGATCGGCTAAGTCCCGTTACAAATGATTAAGATCAGGGCATTTTTTCGGCCCCATGGCCATGCTGTAGAGCGCGCCTAGCGAGCCGGCTCGATCACATTGCAATTGCTTCGCCCGGACATCAGACAATCCTGCATCTTGCTGGCTGCCGTCAGATCCCGGGCAAGCCACCAGCCGACGCCGAGGATCACGACCGCGATGATCAATCCTGCCAGCGCGCCGCGGCGGTCGCCGCCGGACGGAGGCTTGGGCTGACGGTTCGGTCGAGGATGGGGCTCCTCGCCCGGTTCGGATCTGGACTCTGGCTTCGACATGGCCGCCTGGTCACGCTGGCGCGCTGGCTTTACCACCTCTGCGGCGTCGCGTCACATCCGGATCGTCCGGCCCAATTCAGCCCCGGGTCTGCTGGATTGCATCCTTGCGCAAGGTTTCGACCGCCGGAATTGCCTCCTGAACGCGCGGTGCGCAGCTCGTGAGCACGAATGCGGTCTGGGTGCATTCCCAATCCGCTCCCAGCACGGCACTTTCGATGGGCTGCGGACGAGCCAGCAGCAGCGCGGCGCCGGCCACGCCTGCCAGGGCGACGGCAATCGCGAGCGCCTTCAGGCTTGGTCTTGAGATTGTCATGCCCGTGCTCCGTCTCGTACGGGGCGGACGCTAGGCGTCGCCCATGTGCTCCCTTATGAGGGACATCACAATTCGGCAGTTTTTTCGGGCTACGAGAGATCGTCGGGGGGCGATTTTTCGTTGACCTGATCGGCTGCGATTATGGGTGGCTTCGCGACGCGCGCCGATGTACACGCTTCTGCGTCGCGTGGCGCCTGCTATGCCCAGCCGACTTACCAACAGGCACCGATGTAGGATCGAAAGCGAGGAAGACAAGGCTCGTCGATGAGTGGATTCAGGGAACCCGGCTTTGCAGACCGGCAAAAGGCGGCGCAGGACGCCCGCAAAAATCTTTTGAACAAGTTCAAGTCGCAGCCGGGGCCGGATGATCCCGCGGTGGCGGCGAAGCGCGCCGAGCGTGAGGCCCTCGCGGCCAAGCGCGCCGAGGCAAAGGCCGCGCGCGAGGCCGAAAAGGCTGAGCAGAAGCGCCTCGAGGAAGAGGCCAAGGCAGCCGAAGCTGCGCGGATCGCGCGGGAAGCCGAGGAAGCCGCCGAGAAGCAGGCTGCGCTCGAGGCCGAGCAGAAGGCCAAGCGCGATGCGCGCTACGCCGCCCGCAAGGCTAAGCGCAAGTAAAACGCGCTGGTCACGTTCAATTGAACTTGAACTGAGCCATCATTCCGGCGGCCTCAAATGCCGCCGGAATTCGAGAGGACGCGGCCCGCCCAAGGGGCGTTGCGCGATGACGACCCGGGATCAGTTCTTCTTCATCATCCCGTCGTCCTTTTTCATGCCGTCCTTCGACATGTGATCCTTCTTCATGCCGTCGTCCTTGGACATGTGGTCCTTCTTCATCATGCCGTCCTTGGACATCGTGTCCTTTTTCATCATGCCATCATCCTTGCCCATCTTGTCCTGAGCAAAGGCGGCCGGCGCAAACGCGAGGCCTAGCGAGAGAGCGGCAGCCGAGACGCCGAGCACGATGCGGGTGCGAATGGTCATGGTTCATCTTCCTTCGTGATTTGTTTGTCAGCGACGGACGCCGCTATCCTGTCTCGACGGATAGCCGTGTGGCGTTGTTACGCTGACCATCGATAAATTTCTGCGGCCAGCCGCCCTCGTTGATTGGCGAGCCCGCATGGATCGGATGTGCTGCAGCGCAGCACAACCGGCACTTGCCGCGGCACTCTGTCTCGAACTATCAGATGAAAGACCATCGGATGGAGACCGGCTTGGATTGGCCCCGGTCGCGAAGAACCCAGTTCAAATCACCTCTGCCAAAAACACTCCGAGAAACGCCCAAAGAAACGCCCAAGGGGATTACATCATGTTCACGCGCCGCCATCTGCTCGCGACCGCCGTCGCGGCACCTGCCATTCTCCGCTTCGGCACCGGCACCGCGCAGGCCGCGACCACGCTGAAGATCTCGCATCAGTTCCCAGGCGGCACTATCGACAAGGGCGATTTCCGCGACCGGCTGTGCCGCATGTTCGCTGCCGAAGTGAGTAAGCGCAGCAATGGCGACATTGCCGCCGAGATCTATCCGAACTCCTCGCTGATCAAGACCAACGCGCAGTTCTCCGCCATGCGCAAGGGCGCGCTCGACATCAGCCTCTATCCGATGCCCTATGCCGGCGGCGAAGTGCCGGAGACCAATATCGGCCTGATGCCGGGCCTCGTGACCAACTACGACCAGGGTCTGCGCTGGAAGAAGGAGCCCGTCGGCAAGGCGCTGACCGACTTCCTGGCCGACAAGGGCATCATCCTGCTCACCTGGGTCTGGCAGGCCGGCGGCGTTGCCAGCCGTTCCAAGCCGATCGTCGCCCCGGAGGACGCCAAGGGCCTCAAGGTGCGCGGCGGCTCGCGCGAGATGGACATGGTGCTGCAGACCGCCGGCGCCTCGGTGTTGTCGGTCCCGTCGAACGAGATCTACGCGGCGATGCAGACCGGCGCCTGCGATGCCGGCATCACCTCCTCGACGAGCCTGATCTCGTTCCGCCTGGAAGAGGTCGCGAAGTCGCTGACCTCGGGCGCGGGCGCCTCCTATTGGTTCATGCTCGAGCCGCTGATGATGTCGAAGGCGATCTTCGACAAGCTGCCGAAGAACCATCAGGACATCCTGCTCGCGGTCGGCACCGAGCTCGAAGCCTTCGGCCGCAAGGGCGCGCAGGATGACGACGTCGAGGTCGCCAAGGTCTATGAGAAGGCCGGGGCCAAGGTCTCGGCGCTCGACGCCGCCACCGTCGGAAAATGGCGCGACATCGCCCGCGACACCGCGTGGAAGGACTACAGCGCCAAGACCGCGACCGCCGCAAACCTGCTCAAGCTCGCCATCGACGTCGCAGCATGAGCCACGGTCCGCTTCCGGATCGTGACGACCGGACGAGCGTTGCCGCGGGGACCGGCCCTGCGGCGGCGATCGATCGCGGTCTCGCCGTCCTCAACAGCATCATCGTCGTGTTCGCCGCGATCGCACTTGTCGCGGCCTGTGCAATCCTGAGCTACAGCGTGCTCAGCCGCGCGCTGTACAAGGCCGCGAACTATTGGCAGGACGAAGCCGCCGTGTTCCTGCTGGTCGGCGCGACCTTCATGACGGCGGCCTATGTGCAGCAGAACCGCGGTCATATCGGCATCGAGGCCTTCGTCGGCCTGCTCTCGCCATTCGCGAACCAGGTCCGACTCTGGCTGGTCGATGCCGCCACGTTCCTGTTCTGCGCCTTCTTCACCTGGAAGTCGTGGACACTGGCGCACGAAGCCTATGTCGACGGCCAGGTCTCCAACTCGATGTGGTCGCCGCCGCTCGCCATCCCCTACTCGCTGATGGCGCTTGGGATGAGCCTGCTCTGCCTCCAGATCCTCGTGCAGCTTGCGCTGCCCTTCACCGGAGCCAAGCGGCCATGAGCGTTTTCGGCATCGGCCTCGCCTACGGCATCGTGACGCTGCTCGTGATGTTCTCGGGCATGCCCATTGCGTTCGCGCTCGGCGCGGTCGCGGTGGTGTTCATGGCCATATTCATGCCCTCGGCCTCGCTCGATACGGTGACGCAGAACGTCTACGAGGAGATGGCCTCGATCACGCTGTTGTCGATCCCGCTTTTCATCCTGAAGGGCGCGGCGATCGGCAAGTCGCGCGCGGGCCAGGACCTCTATTCGGCGCTGCATGCCTGGCTGCATCGCGTGCCCGGTGGGCTCGGCGTCGCCAACGTGTTCGCCTGCGCGCTGTTCGCGGCGATGGCGGGCTCGAGCCCAGCGACCTGCTCGGCCATCGGCTCGGCCGGTATCCCCGAGATGCGCAAGCGCGGCTATTCCGGCGGCTTTGCCGCTGGCATCATCGCCGCCGGCGGTACGCTCGGAATTCTGTTGCCGCCCTCCATCACGATGATCCTGTTCGCGGTCGCCGCCGAAAAGTCGCTGGGACGGCTGTTCCTCGCCGGCATCGGGCCGGGCCTGCTGCTGGTCACGCTGTTCGGCATCTATGCCGTCATCCGCTTCCGCCAGGAATATGCTGCGGCCGAAGCGGTTTACAAGAACGGCGGGCCGGAGGCTGCGATCCTGACCCGCGACGAGTACACGCTCGCCGAACGCTTCAGCGTGCTGCCGCGCGTGATCCCCTTCGTGCTGCTGCTCACCGGCGTCATGGTCGCGCTCTATGGCGGCTATGCCACGCCGTCGGAGACCGCCGGCCTCGGCGGCCTCCTGGCGCTGGCGCTGATCGCTGCGATCTACAGCGTGTGGCGGCCGAGCGACCTCGCGCCGATCATGAAGTCGACGATCCGGGAATCGACCATGCTGATGATGATTATCGGCATGTCGCTGCTCTATTCCTACGTGATGAGCTATCTGCACATCTCGCAATCGGTCGCCGAATCCATCGTCGCGATGCATCTGCCGCGCTGGGAGCTGCTGTTCGCGATCCTCATCATGGTCGTGGTGCTCGGCTTCTTCCTGCCGCCGGTCTCGATCATCCTGATGACGGCACCGATCATCCTGCCGCCGCTCCGCGCCGCCAATTTCGACATCATCTGGTTCGGCGTCGTCATGACCATCGTGATGGAGATGGGGCTGATTCATCCGCCGGTCGGCCTCAACATCTTCGTCATCCGCAACGTCGCGCCCGATATTCCCCTGCGCGAGGTGATCTGGGGTACGCTGCCCTTCGTGCTCTTGATGATGCTTGCAGTGCTGCTGCTGTGCCTGGTGCCGGGGATTTCGACCTGGCTGCCGGACCTCGTGATGGGGCCGGACGGGAGCAGGTAGAAGCGATCGCCGGCCTGTAGGGTGGATTAGCCGAAGGCGTAATCCACGTCTTCTGTCGCAGCGGAGACGAACAGCGGTGGGTTACGACTTCGGCTAACCCACCCTACGATTTCTCCTTCCGCCGCGACTTCGGCGCGTTCGCCACCACCTGCAGCAGGTCTTTGCGCACGGCTTCGATGTGCCGCTCCAGGAAGCGGCAGGCCTCCTCTACTTTCTGCGCACGACAGAGCGCGATCAGATGGGCGTGCTCCTTCTCGGCAATGCCCATCGACTTGGTGTTGGAGAGTTGTAGCCGCGTGTAGCGGTCGCTGGTCTGCAGCAGCGACAGCACGATCGCGCGCGTGCGCGGCTGCGGGGCGTGGACGTAGAGCGCCATGTGGAAGTCGGCATTGAGCTGGCCCCATTCACTGACGTTGCGCGCCTTGATCGCCTTCTCGAAGCTCCGGTGGATGTCGTCGAGCCCATCGAAATCCTGCGTGGCGAAGTGCGGCGCCGACTGCGCCAGCAGTCGCGGCTCCAGGATACGACGGAGGTCGAACACGTCGTTGATCTCGTCCAACGACAGCTCCGAGACGATGGCGCCCTTCTGCGGCACGATCCGCACCAAGCCTTCCGCCTCGAGCTGGAACAGCGCCTCGCGCACCGGGATGCGGCTGACGCCATAGGCTTCGCCCAGCGCGTCCTGGCGCAGCTGCGATCCGGCCGGATAGGAGCCGTCGAGGATTGCCTGGCGGAGCTGGTCGACGATCGCAGCCGACAGGGTGCGATGCTTCAGAGGCTGTTTCATCTGATCGTCCGTTGTCCTTCCCGACTCGTGCGGCCGACGCGGTCCCTGTCTTGCATGTCGAGCTGTCCGGCAAAAGCCGGGGCGCCACAAGCATAATGCCCAGCAAACGCGCGCCCTGCCGCCGAAATGACCGCAAACTCCGTTTGACTCCCAAAATGTATAAATTATACATTTGGCAATCGCACGACAAATCTTCAGGGGGTTGGGGCCTCTTTCATGATCGAGCAGACCATGCCGGCCACGCGCGCACTCAGCCTCCAACGCATGATCGTCCGGATGTCGAGTGCCCTGCTGGCCTGCGAGCGGCTCGCGCTGATGGGCCTGATGTACCTGCTCACCGGACTGATCCTGGTGAATGTCGTCACCCGCTACTCGCATTTCCCGATCTACTGGATCGATGAATCCGCCGTCTATTGCGTGGTCTGGCTGACCTTCATCGGGGCATCCGCGATGACGCGGCTGCGGCTCGATTTTGCCGTGTCCATGCTGACGGAGCGACTTTCCGCTCAGCACCAGAAATTTGCAAAAGTGATCTCGACCGGCCTCGTCGTGGTGTTCGGCGTCGCCCTGATCGTCACCTGCGTGCTCTGGATGGACCCGGTCGGCCTCGCCCGCGCCGGCTTCGACGGGCGCAAGCTTGCCGCCGAGACCTTCAACTTCCTCTACACCGAGCGCACGCAGACGCTGAATTGGCCGACCTGGGTGCTCTATCTGACGCTGCCGATCTTCGCGGTGTCGATGACCGTTCATGGTCTCGCCAACTTGCTTGAAGATCTCGAGCTGGTCCCGCGCACGCCGCCGAAGGGCTTCCAGCTCTCCGAGCTCGACGGGGTCAATTGATGATCACGTCAGCAGCCTTCATGGCCTTCATGCTGGTCGGCGTACCGATTGGCCTCTGTCTCTGCCTCGCCGGCCTCGTCTACATCGCCGCCTCGGGCAACCCGGTGCTGTTCCAATCCTATCCGCTGCAGCTGTTCGGCGGCGTCGACAGCTACGGCCTGATCGCGATCCCGCTCTTCATCCTGATCGGCGAGATCATGAATGGCGGCGGCATCACGCGGCGCATCGTCGACATGGCGATGGCCTTCGTCGGCTCGCTCAAGGGTGGGCTCGCCTACGTCAACATCCTCGCCAACATGTTCATCTCGTCCATCCTGGGATCGGCGACCGCGCAGGTCGCGATCATGGCGCAGATCATGGTCCCCGAGATGGAGAAGAAGGGCTACGACAAGACCTTCGCGGCCGGCCTGACCGCCTATGGCGGCATGCTCGGCCCGATCATCCCACCCTCGGTGATGTTCGTGGTCTACAGCGTGCTGGCGCAGGTCTCGGTCAGCGACATGCTGATCGCCGGCATCGTCCCGGGCGTCATCCTCACCGTGATGTTCTGCCTCGTCATCGCGCTGATGGGCTACATCTACAACTATCCGCGCGCGGACTACCAGACGCCGCGCCAGCGCGTCATGACCATCCTGCGGACCTCGCCGACGCTGCTGATCCCGATCGTCATCGTCGGCACCATCCTCGGCGGCCTCGCCAATGCGACGGAATCCGCGGCCGTCGGCGCGGTGGCTGCGGCCGTGGTCGGAAAGTTCTGGACCAAGGAATTCAAGTTCTCGCAGCTGCCGCAGATGATGCTGCGCAGCGCGATCTATTCGGCGATCGTGCTGTTTCTGGTCGCAGCCGCCGCGGTGTTCTCCTGGGTGCTGATCTTCGGCAAGGTGCCGCAGGAGACCGCCGCCTGGATCCAGACCGTCGCCAAGGATCCGGTCAGCTTCATGCTGATCTGCAACGTCATCCTGCTGCTGATCGGCACGGTGATCGACGGCATTCCCGGCCTGATCATGACGGTGCCGATCCTGCTGCCGGTCGCAACCGAGATCTATCACATCGACCCCCGGCAATTCGGCGTCGTCGTGGTGATCAACCTCGTGCTCGGCCTTTTGTCGCCGCCGGTCGGGCTTTGCTTCTTCGTCGCGGCCGCCGTCACCGGCGCCAAGCCCGGCAGGATGTTCATGGTGACGCTGCCCTTCTTCGTCATCGCCTGCATCCTCCTGGTGCTGCTCTCGCTGTACCCATCGCTCTCGCTGATCCTCGTCAAATAGGCCCAAAGGAGTCCCACGATGCCGCTTTCCCGCCGCCGCTTTCTCGCCGCCAGTGCCGCCGCCTCGGTGTTCGCCCCGTCGCTGGCGCTCGCCCAGGCCAAGGAATTCCGTCTCGGCCTGATCACGCCGAACGGCCATTCCTGGAACAAGGCCGCGCTCAAATTCGGTGACGAGCTCAAGGCCGCCACCAACGGCCGCCTGACCTTGACCGTCTTCCACGCCGGCCAGCTCGGCAACGAGACCGCGATGATGCAGCAATTGCAGTCCGGCGCGCTCGACATGGGCTTCATCCAGGCCGCCGAGCTCGGCTCGCGTGTGCCGCACATCGCCGCAATCAACGCGCCCTACATCGTGCGCTCGACGCCGGCGGTGGCCAAGTTCGTGCGGCATCCGGCGGCGGTGAAGCTGTTCGAGGTGCTGCCGCAGGAGACCGGCACGATCGGGCTCGGCTGGGGCATCACTGGAATGCGCGCGGTGTTCTCCTCCAAGGACCTGAACACGCTCGCCGACATCAAGGGCATGAAGCTGCGCATCAACCCGACCCCGGTCTATCGCGACTTCTATTCCTCGCTCGGCGCGGCGCCGACGCCGATCCCGACGCCGCAGGTGTTCGACGCCATGGCCAACGGCCAGGTCGACGGCCTCGAAGCCGATCTCGAGTTCTCCTGGAACCAGCGCTTCGACAAGGTGTCGAAGGTGATCCTGCAGATGAACGCCGTCTTCATGCCGATGGCAGCCGTCGTCTCCGGCCGCGTCTGGCAATCGCTGCCCGCCGCCGATCGCGAGCTGGTCACGAAAACGATCAAGACGACGCTGGACGCGCAGATCGACGAGCTCGCCGGCAACGAGCCCACGCTGATCGAGAATTTCAAGAAAGCACCGATCCCGATCCGCCAGGTCGACGCCAAGGACACCGAGGCCGTCATCGCCGAGTTCGACAAGATCTGGCTGCCCAAGGCCCCCGTCCTCGCCGAGCTGCGCAAAGTCGGCGCAACGCTCTGATCCCGTTCCCCATCCCTTTCACAAAAGCCGGCGGCTCCAGCCCCCCGCCGGCACATACCCCTGGAGTTAAACCATGAGCCGCCGCGTTGCCTGGGAAGGCGTCTTCCCGGCCGTCACCACCCAATTCCACGACGATCTCTCGCTCGACATCGACGCGACCGCCAAGGTCATGGACGGATTGATCCGCGACGGCGTCTCCGGCCTGATCGTCTGCGGCTCGGTCGGCGAGAACACCTCGCTCGAGCGCAAGGAGAAGGTCGCGATCATGGAAGCGGCGAAGTCGGTCGCGAAGGGCCGCGTGCCCGTGCTGTGCGGCATCGCCGAATTCACCACCGCGTTTGCGGTGGAGACCGCGAAGGAAGCCGCACGCGTCGGCATCGACGGCGTCATGGTGATGCCGGCGCTGGTCTATTCCTCCAAGCCGCACGAGACCGCCGCGCATTTCCGCGCCGTCGCCTCCGCGACTGACCTTCCCGTGATGCTCTACAACAACCCGCCGATCTACAAGAACGACGTTACGCCTGATATTCTCGCCTCGCTCGCCGACGTCGAGACCGTGGTCTGCTTCAAGGATTCCTCCGGCGACACCAGGCGCTTCATCGACACCCGCAACATGGTCGGCGACCGCTTCGTGCTGTTCGCAGGTCTCGACGACGTCATCGTCGAGAGCGTCGCGATGGGTGCCGTTGGCTGGGTCTCCGGCATGTCCAACGCTTTCCCGCGCGAGGGCGAGACGCTGTTCCGCCTCGCCAAGGCCGGGCGCTTCGCCGAGGCGATGCCGCTCTACGAATGGTTCATGCCGCTCCTGCACCTCGATGCCCGCCCGGACCTCGTCCAGTGCATCAAGCTGTGCGAGCACATCATGGGCCGCGGCACCGCCCTGACCCGCCCGCCCCGCCTGGCACTGCTGCCGCAGGAAAAGGCCGAGGTCGAGGCCCTGATGGCCAAGGCGCTGAAGAACCGCCCGCGCCTGCCGGATGTCGGGCTGAAGGCGGCTTGAAAACTCTCTCGGTCGTCATTGCGAGGAGCCCTTGCGACGAAGCAATCCAGACCGCCTCAGCGGAAAGACTCTGGATTGCTTCGCTTCGCTCGCAATGACGGAGAACTAGGTGACAGCCCGCTTCTTCTTCGCGTTCAGCGCGGAGGCCACGCGGCTCACGGGCGGCTTGCCGAGCACGCCGCTCATCGCGTTCGTCGCCGCCAGCAGCTTCTCCATATCGACACCCGTCCTGACGCCCATACCCTCCAGCATGTAGACGACGTCCTCGGTCGCGACGTTCCCCGTCGCGCCCGGCGCATAGGGACAGCCGCCGAGCCCGCCGGCAGCGGCGTCGATGACCCGGACGCCCTCCTCCAGGCCCGCATAGAGGTTGGCGAGCGCCTGGCCGTAAGTGTCATGGAAATGCATCGCGAGCCTGGCTGCGGGAATGTTGGCGGCCACCGCGCGCAGCATCTCCTTGGCCCTGGCTGGCGTGCCGACACCGATGGTGTCGCCGAGCGAGATCTCGTAACAACCGAGCTCGAACAGCGTGCTCGCAAGATCCGCGACCGCCTTCGGCTTAATCTCGCCATCGAACGGACAGCCCAGCACACAGGAGATATAGCCGCGCACCTTGACGCCATCCTCCCTGGCGCGCGCCAACACCGGCTTGAAGCGCTCGATGGACTCCGCAATCGTGCAGTTGATGTTCGCCCGGGAAAACCCCTCGGAGGCCGCCGCGAACACGGAGACCACTTTCGCGCCCGCGGCACGCGCGGCGTCATAGCCTTTCTCGTTCGGCACCAGCACGTGGAATTCGGCGCCCTTCACATGCGCGACGCCGCGCAGCACGGCATCCGAGCTTGCCATCTGCGGGATAGCCTTGGGCGAGACGAAGGCGCCGACCTCCACGGTATCCAGCCCGGCCGCCACGAGCGCCTCGATGAAGGCGATGCGCGCCTCGACGCTGACGGACGTCTTCTCGTTCTGAAGGCCGTCGCGCGGCCCCATTTCGATGATGCGGACCGGATCGCTCATCTCATTCCCCTGCAGGTTCGACCAGAGCGAGCTCGACGCCCTCCTGCACGATGTCGCCGACCTTGCACTTGATGGATTTCAGCACGCCGGCATAGGGCGCGCGCAGCGTCTGCTCCATCTTCATCACTTCCAGCGTGAGGATCGGCGCGCCCTTCTCCAGCTCGGCCCCCTCCTCGGCCAGCACGGCAACCACCGTGCCCGGCAAGGGTGCTGCGATCTTGTCCTCGCCGACATGCTCCTCGCTCTCGCCGCCGAACGGATCCACCCAATGCAGGTCGAAGCGGCCGTTGCGCGTGCGCAGGTACAGCTCATGGCCATCGATGACCGCTGCCACCGACGATTTGACGCCGTCGAGCGTCAGATCGAAGCCCCCATCCTTCGCTGCGATCGTGAACGCCAGCTCGCGGTCGCCGATCACCAGCGTCGACGGTCCGCTGCCATAGTTCAGCGCGATCTTCTGCTCCGGACCATGGCCGACACGAAATGCGAAGCTGCGCTGGCGGCGGCCGACCGGCTGCCAGCCGAAGGTCCGCCAGGGCGAGCTCGCCTCTAGCTGCGCAGCCTGCTGTTCCTCGTTGATAACAGCGGCAACTGCGGCGCAGAGCTCGAGCTCTCCGGGCGCCGGCGCCGCGGCGGTCAGCACCGCCAGCTCGCGCTCGATGAAGCCGGTGTCGATCGCATTCGCCCGCACCTTCGGATGCGTCATCAGCGCCGACAGGAATGGGATGTTGGTGACGATGCCGCGGACGTCGGATTCCTCCAGCCCGCGGTTCAGCCGCTCGATCGCGACGTCCCGCGTCGGCGCCCACGCGATCACCTTGGCGAGCATGGCGTCATAATACGGCGAGACCGTATCGCCCTCGCGATAGCCGGCGTCGATGCGCAAGCCCCCGGTCTCCGCCGGCAACCGCCAGGTCGAGATCCTGCCGACCGACGGCATGAAATTCTTGGTCGGGTTCTCGGCATAGACCCGCGCCTCGACGGCATGGCCGTTGAGCCTGATCTCATCCTGCTTGAGCGGCAGCGCCTCGCCGAAGGCAACGCGCAGCTGCCACTCGACCAGGTCGATGCCGGTGATCAGCTCGGTGACGGGATGCTCGACCTGCAGGCGCGTATTCATCTCGATGAAGAACACGTCCTTGCCGTCGGAGACGAACTCGATGGTGCCGGCACCGACATAGTTCACCGCGCCCGCCGCTTTTCGCGCGGCGGCGCAGACGGTTTCGCGCTGCGCAGCATTGAGCGTCGGTGATGGCGCCTCCTCGATCACCTTCTGATGCCGGCGCTGGAGCGTGCATTCGCGCTCGAACAGCGAGAGTAGATTGCCATGGCTGTCGCCGATGATCTGCACCTCGATATGCCGGGGATTGTCGACGTACTTCTCGATCAACATGCGGTCGTCGCCGAAGGCGGCCTTGGCCTCGCGCTTGGCGCTGACGATCGCCGGCGCCAACTCATCGGCGGACCGCACGATGCGCATGCCGCGCCCGCCGCCACCGGCGGAGGCCTTCACCAGCACAGGAAAGCCGATCTTGTCCGCCGCCTTGGCGAGCGTCGCCTCGTCCTGGGCCTCGCCGTGATAGCCTGATACCAGCGGCACGCCGGCCTTCTCCATCAGCTCTTTCGAGCCGGATTTCGAGCCCATTGCCGTCATCATCCCGGCGGTCGGCCCGACGAAGACGAGGCCGGCGTCATAACAAGCCTGCGCGAACTCGGCATTCTCGGAGAGGAAGCCGTAGCCGGGATGCACGGCCTCCGCTCCGGTCTTGCGCGCGGCCTCGATCAAGCGCTCGATATTGAGATAGCTGTCGCGGGCGCGGGCGGGCCCGAGCAATACGGCCTCATCGGCGAGCGCGACATGCATCGCCTCGCGATCGGCCTCGGAATAGATCGCGACCGTGCGCAGGCCCATCGCACGGGCGGTGCGGATGACGCGGCAGGCGATCTCGCCGCGGTTGGCGATCAGGAGCGTGCGGAAACGCCGGTAGAGTTTTGAGCGGTCCATCACATCACATCCTGAACAGGCCGAATTTCGTCGACTCGAGCGGCGCATTCGATGCCGCCGAGAGGCCAAGGCCGAGCACGAGACGCGTGTCGGCCGGATCGATCACGCCGTCGTCCCACAGCCGCGCGGTCGCGTAGTACGGGTGGCCCTGGCTCTCATATTGCGCGCGAATGGGCTCGCGGAACTTGTCTTCCTCTTCCCTGGACCAGCTGTCGCCCTTGGCCTCGATATTATCGCGTCGGACCTGGCTCAGCACCATCGAGGCCTGCTCGCCGCCCATCACCGAGATGCGCGCGTTCGGCCACATCCAGAGGAAACGCGGCGAGTAGGCGCGGCCGCACATGCCATAATTGCCGGCGCCGTAGGAGCCGCCGATCACGACGGTGAATTTCGGCACCGACGCCGTCGCAACCGCCGTGACGAGCTTGGCGCCGTCGCGCGCGATGCCGCCCGCCTCGTACTTCTTGCCGACCATGAAGCCGGTGATGTTCTGCAGGAATACCAGGGGAATGCCGCGCTGACAGCACAGCTCGATGAAATGCGCACCCTTCAGCGAACTCTCGCTGAAGAGAATGCCGTTGTTGGCGATGATGCCGACCGGATAGCCCCAGATATGGGCGAATCCGCACACCAGCGTCGTGCCATAGAGTTTCTTGAACTCGTCGAACTCCGAGCCGTCGACGATGCGCGCGATGATATCGCGCACGTCGAACGGCTTGCGGCCGTCGACCGGCACCACGCCGTAGATTTCCTCCGCCGCGAACAGCGGATCGCGCGGCTTATGCATGTTCAGGTTCGGCCGCACGGAAGGCTTGAGCGTGCCGACGATACGCCGGGCGATGCCGATCGCATGCGCATCGTTCTGGGCGTAGTGATCGGTCACGCCGGACTGCCGCGAATGCACGTCGGCGCCGCCGAGCTCCTCCGCACTGACGACCTCGCCGGTCGCGGCCTTCACCAGTGGCGGGCCGCCGAGGAAGATGGTGCCCTGGTTGCGCACGATGATGCTCTCGTCCGACATCGCCGGCACATAGGCACCGCCGGCGGTGCAGGAGCCCATCACGATCGCGATCTGCGGAATGCCCTGCGACGACATCTGCGCCTGATTGTAGAAGATGCGGCCGAAGTGCCGCTCGTCCGGAAAGATCTCGTCCTGCAGCGGCAGAAAGGCGCCGCCGGAATCCACCATGTAGACGCAGGGCAGATTGTTCTGCCGCGCAATGTCCTGCGCGCGCAGATGCTTCTTCACCGTCATCGGGTAGTAGGTGCCGCCCTTGATGGTGGCATCGTTGGCGACGATCACGCATTCGCGGCCCGAGATGCGCCCAACGCCAGTGACGACGCTGGCCGAATGCACGTCACCGCCATAGAGGCCATAGGCTGCGAGCGGCGACAGCTCCAGGAACGAGGTGCCGGGATCGACGAGGAGGTCGACGCGCTCGCGTGCCAGCATCTTGCCGCGCGCGGTGTGGCGCTTGCGCGAAGCCTCGCCACCGCCGCCGGCGACCTCGCTGAGTTTCTCACGCAAGTCCGCGACGAGGCCGCGCATGGCCTCGGAATTGCGTGCAAAATCTGATGACGACGGATCGATGCTGGAATGAAGCGGCATGGTGTTTCCAATGGGGTGAAGGACTTAAGCCGTCTCGGCCATCAGCTCGCGGCCGATCAGCATGCGGCGCACCTCCGAGGTGCCCGCGCCGATCTCGTAGAGCTTTGCATCGCGCCACAGGCGCCCGACCGGGAATTCGGAGGTATAGCCGACCCCGCCCAGCGCCTGGATTGCTTCGCCCGCCATCCACGTTGCCTTCTCCGCGGAATAGAGGATCGCAGCAGCCGCGTCCTTGCGTAAGCTGCGCGCGTGGTCGGCGCGGTCGCAGGCGCGGCCCACCGCATAGACATAGGCGCGCGTGGCCTGCCAGGTCGCATACATGTCGGCGAGCTTGCCCTGCATCAGCTGGAAGTCGCCGATCGGCTGGCCGAACTGCTTGCGTTCATGCATGTAGGGCACCACCGCATCCATGCAGGCCGCCATGATGCCGAGCGGGCCACCCGAGAGCACCGCGCGCTCGTAATCGAGGCCGGACATCAGCACCTTGACGCCCTCGCCCACCTTGCCCATCACATTCTCCTCCGGCACCTCGCAATCGTCGAAGAACAGCGGATAGGTGTTGGAGCCGCGCATGCCGAGCTTGTCGAGATGCTGGCCATGGGTGAAGCCCTTGAAGCCCTTCTCGATCAGGAACGCGGTCATGCCGCGCGGGCCGGCCTCCGGATCGGTCTTGGCATAGACCACCAGCACGTCGGCATCGCCGCCGTTTGTGATCCACATCTTGGAGCCGTTGAGCACGTAGCGGTCGCCGCGCTTGTCGGCGCGCAGCTTCATCGAGACCACGTCGGAGCCGGCGCCCGGCTCGGACATCGCGAGCGCACCGACATATTCGCCTGAGATCAGCTTCGGCAGATAACGCTGCCGCTGCGCGTCATTGCCGTTGCGGCGGATCTGGTTGACGCAAAGATTGGAATGGGCGCCGTAGGACAGGGCCACGGCCGCCGAACCGCGCGAGATTTCCTCCATGGCGACGATATGGGCGAGATAGCCCATATTGGAGCCGCCATATTGCTCCGGCGCGGTCATGCCGAGCAGGCCGAGGTCGCCGAAGCGCTTCCAGAGGTCTGCGGGGAAAAGATTAGCCTTTTCGATCTCGGCGGCACGCGGGGTGATCTCCGCCTCCACGAACGAACGAACGGTGTCGCGCAGCAGGCTGATGTCTTCGCCCAGATCGAAATCGATGCTCGGGATGTTCAAGGCGAGTCCTCCGTATTTTGGGCTCCGAAACTAGCCCGGTCCCGGCCCTCTTGCAGTCGAAAAGGTTGCATTTTCCGCCAAACTTGGCGAGGATTTCCGAAAGGAATTCCGATGCCTTTTCAAGCCGCCACCGCGATTCCGCGCCGCGCCGTCACGCCCGCCGCCTTCGTCCGCGGCGTGGTGGCCGCGTACGAGCATTACGGTCGCGATCCCGCCGAAGCCTTGAGCCGGGGTCAGGTCGCGCCGGAGCTTGTGAATTCTCCTGATGGGCGTGTGACCGCGGCCCAGTTCGAAGCGCTGGCGGGCCATGCCATGCGCGAGCTCGATGACGAGGCGCTTGGCTGGTTCTCGCGCCGGCTGCCATGGGGCACCTACGGCATGCTGTGCCGGGCCTCGATCACCGCACCGACGCTGGAGGTCGCGCTCAAGCGCTGGTGCCGGCATCACCGCTTGGTCACAGAGGATGTGCTGCTCGATCTCGAGGTTGGCGAAGAGACCGCCGTCGTGTCGATCCGTCAGCTCCGTGACCTCGGGCCCTTCCGCGAGTTCTGCCTCGTCACGCTGTTCCGCTACGTCCTCGGCTTCTCATGCTGGGCTGTCGACTCCCAGATCGCGCTCCGCGCGGCTGAGTTTCCTTACTCAGAGCCCGGCCACGTCTCGGTCTATCCGACCATCTTTTGCCGGAACGTCCGCTTCGACGCGGACCGCGCGGCCATCGTCTTCGACAAGCACTATCTGTCGCTACCGCTGACGCGCAGCGCGGCCGATCTCGACAACATGCTCAAGGGCGCGCTCCGGCTCACCGTGCTGCCGTACCGGCGCGACCGCCTGCTGGTCGAGCGCGTCCGCCGCGTGCTGCGAGAAGCGCGCGGACGGGTCCTCGGCGCCGAGGACGTCGCGCGCGAGCTTGCGCTCTCCACCCGCACGATGCATCGCCGTCTGCGCGAGGAGTCCACCTCGCTGCGCGATCTCAAGGAGGAGACGAAATTCGAGCTGGCCAAACAGGAGCTGATGCGCGGCCGCACGCCGATCAAGCGCATCGCCGAGATCGCCGGCTTCCGCAACGAGAAGAGCTTTTCGCGGGCCTTCCGAAACTGGACCGGCACCTCCCCGCGCGAGTTTCGGGGGCGGTATCGCTGAGGCGCTTTTCTGAGAATCAGACTTGATCGTGGAATATTCGGAGCCCTACCCCGCCGGCACTGCCACCGCGACCTCCTGCAATGGCAGCGGCACGTCCTTGGCGACCCCGAGCACGGGGAAGCTGCGCACGTTCTTGACGTTAGGCATCGCGGCGAAATGCAGGAGCTGCTGCCGCATACTCTCGACACTCGGGGCCACGCATTTGAGCAGATAGTCGGTGTCGCCGGAAATCCGCCAGCATTGCTGGATGCGCGGGATTGCGGCGATCGAGCTCTCGAACGCCTCCAGCACCGGCTGGGCCTGGCTGCCGAGCTGGATCGAGACGAACGACACCACCTCGTAGCCGAGCAGCCGCTCGTCGATCACGGCGCGAACCGCCCGGATCACGCCGCGGCTGAACAGCGACTTCAGCCGCCGCAGGCAGTTCGGCGCGGAAACGCCGACGCGCAGCGCCAGCTCGTTGTTGCGAACCCGCCCGTCCTGCTGCAGTTCGGATAGGATTTTCAGATCGACGCCGTCGAGCTGGTCACGCCCCGCCATCCCCCACCTCGTCCTGGTCGTGTCATGCGAGGCAGCGAAGCACGGTGGGAAATGGCTGCCAAGGGCCGGACGGACCCCCTGGCCGATCTTGTGGCGCTACCGCACGCATTTCGCGCGGTAGATGCAATTGCGAAACGTATCGCCCGCAGCTATAGGAGCCGCAGCAATGCACGGTCTGCGGGATGCTTTGGAAACTTTACTTTGCGCTGTTCGGCGTTACGACCTTGGGGGGCGTCGGCGTTATCCTCGTCGATGGGCCGCACCCGATCTACCCGTTGGCAGACTACGTCATTCTGACGCTGACTATTGCTCAGCTTGTCGGCTTGTTTGGCTACGCATTCCAGCGGCCGATACTATCCGAGCGACTTTGGCAGTCGGCCTTTCCCTTGTTCACGCTCAACCTGATCGCAACGCTGGTGATTGCCAGCATACGGTTCGCAGCAGCTCGCCCCGAATACGGAGCGCCAGTCGCCGCCTTCGCCGTAATCTTAGTTGGACTTCCTTGGCATCTTCCCCTCTTGCTCGCCGATCGACGGTACGCATTCCGTTCCACGACGGTGATCTGGAAGGAGCTGGTCTGACACCGATGCCAGGGTTTCCAGAGCGGCCGCCCACCCCTCAATGCGTCCAGGGTTCGCCGCGGCGGAACGAGAAATTGTCGGCATAGGCAACCGGCCGGCGGATCGACTCCTTGGGCTCGATCACCTGGTAGGCGATGCCCTTGCGCTCGCAATAGGCGATCGCCTCTTCCTTGCTGTGGAAGCGCAGCGTTATTTGCTGCTTCATGTCGGCCGACGAGGTCCAGCCCATCAGCGGCTCGACCGAGCGCGGCTGCTCCGGCTCGTAATCGAGCTGCCATTCCCTGGTCTTGGACCGGCCGGATTGCATCGCGTTTTTGGCGGGCTTGAAAATGCGTGCGGTCATGACTGGTCCGGGCCTCTTGGTCTTTCCGTTCGATTTCGATGCGTCACGGTGGCAGTTGGTGGAAATCTCGGGGATAGTATAGAGAAGCCGGTTGGGAACTGATCCTGATTCCGGGCCCGGCAACCCTCGCCAACGGTATAGTCATTATGCTGCACCGTGACAATTGCGTACCCGCGTTTCATCCTGGGACCCCGTTTGGCGGCCCGGTTTCATCGATCTCCGTGCTTCTGTCCTCTCTGAAAGCTCCCGACGCATGGCCTTCCTGAACGTCAGCGCCACACTTCCCGACAAGGGTCGCGACCTCCGGCTCGACCTGTTTCGCGGTGTCGCAAACTGGGCGATCTTTCTCGACCATATCCCCGACAACGTCGTGAACTGGATCACGACCCGCAACTACGGCTTTTCCGACGCGGCCGACCTGTTCGTCTTCATCTCCGGCTACACCGCCTCCTTCGTCTATGCACGGATGATGCTGGACCGCGGCTTCATCGTCGGTGCCACGCGGCTGACCAAGCGGGTCTGGCAGCTCTATGTCGCCCACATCATCCTGTTCGTGATCTACATCGCATCAATCAGCTATCTCGCGCTGCGCTTCGGCGATTCCGAGATGATCAACGAGTTCAACGTCGCCGGCCTCGTCGACAACGCCACCGAGACGCTGCGCCAGGGCCTGTTCCTGCGCTTCAAGCCTCTCAACCTTGACGTGCTGCCGCTTTACATCGTGCTGATGGGCCTGTTTCCGCCGGTGCTGTGGTTTATGCTGCGCAAGCCCGATTTGACGATGATCCTGTCGATCGTGCTGTGGCTCGCCGCGCGCCATTACGGCTGGAACCTGAACGCCTATCCGGCCGGCCAGTGGTACTTCAACCCCTATTGCTGGCAGGTGCTGTTCGTGTTCGGCGCCTGGTGCTCGATGGGCGGCGCGCGGCGCTCGGCAACGCTGATCAATTCGCCTGTTACGCTGTGGGTCTGCCTCGGTTATCTCCTGTTCGCGCTGGTCATGACCATGGCCGGCCGTTTCCCCACCTTCGGCGGCATGTTCCCGGAATGGCTGTTCTCGGCCTTCAACCCCAATGACAAGACCAACCTCGCACCGTATCGCTTCCTCCACTTCGTGGTGATCGTGATCCTGGTGATCCGCTTCGTGCCGAAGGAATGGCCGGGGCTGGAGTGGAAGGTGTTCGACCCCTTGATCGTCTGTGGCCAGCAGTCGCTCGCCGTGTTCTGCGTCGGCGTGTTCCTGTCCTTCGTCGGTCATTTCGAGCTGTCGATGAGCTCAGGGTCGCTGCTCGCGCAGATCTTCGTCAGCGTCGCCGGCATCGCGATCATGACGACGGTGGCTTATTACATCTCGTGGTCGAAGAAGCAGGACAAGCCGCTGAAGCCGCCGCCGGCCAAGCCGGCTGCGGAGGCGAAGGCGGCCTGAGAGAGGCGGCAGTTAGGCCGCCTCTTCGCCGTCGAACTCGGTGAACTTCTTGTAGATCCAGTCGCGGCCGTCATGGCGGCGCCAGACCTTGCCGAGCACGAACTGCCCGTTGATGGAGCGGCGCGGCACGATCACCGTCCAGAGGTGCCAGATCTCGGTCCAGTTTGACTGCGGACCGATGGTCCCGATGTTGCGGTCAATAGACATGGCAGAACTCGCTGGCGCAGAACTTAGGCTGATCCGCGCGCCGCGACGAACAATCATCTGTGGTGGCACAGAATGGACAGCCCATCGCGAGCCGGGACCGACCTGATAGCAGCCAGCCAAACGGCCGCAACAGCCGCTCGCCTTTAACCTTGCCGATCAACCTTACTTCTTGGGATGGAGCGGCGCGTTTGGTTGAAAGCCCGCGCCGGTTTTTCTAGAATGCCCGTGATTTGAGGACGGGCGCGCCGTTTCGGCGCAGGGCGATTTTAAGACTGAACTTTGCAGACGATCGGACGTTTGGAAGCAAGTAGATTGCTGGGGGGACGACAATGATGAAATTGCAATGTGCGCGTCTGCGCCTCGCGTTGCGCGTGATCCCGCCCGCGCCAATCGTGAGCATGGCGTCGCAACGGCCGCCGCAAGCCGCCAACGACAATCAGATGGCCTGGCCGTACGTGCCATTTCCGCCCGGCTGGTACGCCTCGAACTGACGAGCGCGGCGGACAAAACGCAACGCCGCAAGCGGAATATTCATCGCTTGCGGCGTCCGTTTAGACATTGGGCGCTGAAATCCCCAACACGGATTTGTCTATCGCGACGGGCGAAGGTTCGATGAGGCTTTGCTGATTTCCGCGCGAAGCGGAGGCCGGACGCGTAGATGCCTGGCCATTGCCGGTTGGATGCTGACCTCTAGGCCAGCGCCGCCCGGGACTGGTCGGGGCAGCTGGATTCGAACCAACGACCTGCAGTACCCAAAACTGCCGCGCTACCAGGCTGCGCTATACCCCGAATGTCCGGCGAGCCCCGTCGATACACGCTTCCCGGAGCGCCAGCAAGCTTTCCAAAGCCGCCGGCCTGGGCCGCAATCGCCCCTGCCCGTCCTATTTGCCGCCGAACAGGGGGTGGCCGACGCGATCACCGGGGCGGATGCCGTACTTCTGCGCCGTCCCCGCCACCACCTCCAGCACGGCCCGGGCGGGTCCCCGGGAGGAGATGATCTTCGTCGACAACGGCTCGGTATTCTCCGCAATGCGCAGGATGCGGCCATCGGCGCGGATGAAGATCATGTCGAGCGACACATAAGTGTTCTTCATCCACATCGAGATTTCCTGCTCGGGATTGAAGTCGAACAGCATGCCTTTGCCGTCGGCCAATTCCTTGCGGTACATCAGGCCGGTCTCCTTCTCCTCCGGGGTCGTTGCCATCTCGACCGAGAACACCTGCACGCCGTTCTTGGTGACAATCTCGAGCGGCTGGAAGCTCGCGGCGCCGGCCGGCGCGCCGGCGACGGCCCAGCCGGCGATGACGAGGATGGCGGCCAGCCAGCCCTTCAGAGCGGACCAGGCGGCCTTTCGATCAGAATTCATCGGGGCTCTCGCGGCGTGGGACTTCAATCAGTCCTTACGCGGCGACCGCCGGAAAAGGAAGAGGCGCGCCGGACTTGCAGCGCGCCTCTGCTCACAATTGCTGGAAGTCATAGCCTTAGTGCGACTGCAATCCCGGCGATCCGGTCTCGGGATGGATCTCGGCCGCCATCATGCCCTTGGAGCCGGGCCCGAAGCGGACCAGCACATACTGGCCCGGTCTCAGCTCAGTCATGCCGAAGCGGCGTAGCGTCTCCATGTGCACGAAGATGTCGGGCGTGCCCTCGCCGCAGGTCAGGAAGCCGAATCCGCGCAGCCGGTTGAACCATTTGACCTGGGCCCGTTCCAGCCCGCTGGTCGGGGTGACCGTGACATGGGTGCGCGGCGGCAGCATCTGCGCCGGGTGGATCGCGGTCGACTCGTCCATCGAAACGACGCGGAAGGCCTGGTAGCCCTTGGCGCGCTGGATGCACTCGACGACGATGCGGGCGCCCTCATAAGCAGTCTGGAAGCCGTCGCGCCTAAGCACGGTAACGTGCAGGAGCACGTCCGGCCAGCCGTTGTCGGGAACGATGAAGCCGTAACCTTTGGAGGCGTCGAACCATTTGATGACGCCGGTGACCTCGACGAGGTTGCCGCTGGCTTCGCCCAATCCGGTGAAGGGATTGAGCGCATTGTCGCGGCCGGCTCCGCCATGCTCGCCCGGCGTCAATCGCCCCTGCGAGGTGCCCTGTCCGGGAACTCCAAGCTTCTTGGACTCAAATCCGTCCGACGACCCCATAACCCCGGACCCCACACTGCCATGCAACCCGCCACATTGGCGGCGCCCGAATCACGCGCCTTAAGAGAATGTTCTCAATTCGACGCGACGCGAATCTTTCGACTCAAAAGATAACACTCCCGGTTGAGACGCATAGACAAAAAAGAGATTCGCCGGAACCTATGAACAGCTTGCACAGCCGCGAATCAAATTGATGCCTCAATTGCCGACAAAGGGCCCGAGCGTCTCGCCGATGTCGTGGTGGATGACGAGGTCGGCGATGTCGTCCTGCTCGGTCGGCTCGCGATTGATGATCACGAGACGTGCACCGGCGCGCTTGGCCATGATCGGAAAGCCGGCCGCCGGCCAGACCACCAGCGAGGAACCGATCGCGATGAAGAGATCGCAGGCCTGCGACAGCGCTGTCGCGCGCTGCATCTCCTCGTCCGGCATCATCTGCCCGAAGGAAATCGTGGCGGTCTTCACCGGTGCGTCGCAGGCGGTGCAGTCGGGCGCGATGCCATCGTCATCGAAACGGCGCTTCACCCAGTCGAGCGGGTAAACCTGCCCACATCCGATGCAGCGCGCATAGGTGGTATTTCCGTGAAGCTCAACCACGTGCTCCGGCGCGAAGCCGGAGGCCTGGTGCAGATTGTCGATGTTCTGGGTGATGACGGCGGGAACCTTGCCGGCACGGTAGAGCGATGCCAGCGCCCGATGGCCGCGGCCGGGCTTCGCTGCGGCGAAGACCTCCTCCATCGCAAAGCGGCGGCGCCAGGATTCGTCCCGCGCTGACTGGCTCGCGACGAACTCGTCGAACGGGATCGGACGGTTACGCGTCCAAATTCCGCCCGGCGAGCGGAAGTCGGGAATGCCGCATTCGGTCGAGATGCCGGCACCGGTGAACGGCACGATGGTCCTGGCCTCGGCGATCATGTCGCCGAGCCGTTCGATACCGCTCTGAAGATCCGATGCGATCAACCGCGCCTCCCGAATAGTTTGGCCTGACAGCAACATGCGCAAGCGGCAAGATCGTTGACGCTCTTATCAAGCGCTAACGCAATGCGCTCGGCAATTTCTTCCGACCTTCGCATATCACAATCCTGCAATGCCTCCTCCCCATTGACGCCCCATTCGGAAGTGCCAATGGATGTGTTGACGCGACTCAACGTGATTGCGGCGGCAGTGCTTGAGTTCGGATGTGCACATACTCAGGTGTAGAGGGGGATTTGACATGACCGAAGACGAACAACGCAAAGAGCGCGAACGCGAAGAAATCGCCGCCCGTGTCGCCGCCTTCCGTGCCACGCAGGAAAAGTTCAAGCGCGAGCGCGAGGAATATTTCGTGGCGACGCTGGAGAATGCCCGCAAGGCCGAGCGGCCCTCGCTCTGGCCGTAGGCATCATCGCGCCGGCAAGCGCGAAAATGGGCGAGTAAACAAGACCTGCGAATGAAAAAAGCCCGGAGCACCGCTCCGGGCTTTTCGCTATTCGCCGACTACCAATGACGGTAGTGGTGGTGACGGTAGTACGGCCCGCCGTAATAGGCGTACGGACCCGGTCCGTAATAGGCGGGACCGTCGTAGTAGCGGTAGCGGGGACCGTAATAGCCATAAGGCTGGGAAGCCGCGACTGCGCCCGCGGTAATCGCGCCGGCGGCGAGGCCGAACGCGAGGCCCGGGCCGATACCGCCGCGGCCACGCGCCTCAGCCGGCGCGGGCGCCGCGACCGCGGTTACACCGACCGCCGCGATGGTGGCCAGAACTGCCAGTGTCTTCTTCATGCTAGTCCTCCTTCGCGTGTCGCGGAGACAACGGCGAGCGCCTGTGATGGTTGCGCATGGATGGAACCGGCCCGCAGGCGAGAAATGTCGATGAAGCGGGAACGAAACGGCGAGACGGGGGTTAGCCTCTCAAGTGCGGGAGCCTCCGCCATCCGGGTCGAGGCGACAGCACGAAGACCCCGTCAGCATCTCCGCGGTGCTGGCGGGGTTTTCAGTTTCATGGGAGCAGATGGCAGCAGACCATGACGGTTGCCAGCGGGGACGACAATCATGGAGGAGAGTTTGCCCTTATCCGCTTTGCTGGCCCGTATCCGCAAATTGGTTCCCAAATCCGAGGATGAGCATTACGACGAGATCGTCCGCAACTTCGGTGTCGGCACGCTGCGCCCGCCGACGACGCCGATGAGCGACCGCGAGCTGGCGCAGGCCATCGCCGAGTTCCTCAAGGAGCAGCCGTCGAGCGAATCCGTCGCGACCCTCGGCCGCCGGCTCGACCCGTCCACCCGGCTCTGAGTTTCTTCGCGGGAGTATGGAACCAGGAATGCGCGCGGACGTTGAGCCCGTTCCCTGCTGAGCGGAGAGAAAGAGATATGCCCGCCTGGCTCGAAGTCTTGCTCAACCTGTCCGGCTATGCCGGCTTCGTGGCGCTCGCCTCGCGCGGCGCCGGATCCCCGCAGGTGCGGGCCGATGACCGCCGTTGCGGCGACGAGCGTTAATTGGCGCGCATCGTTAGTTGGCGCGCGCGGCTTGGCCTGCCGTACGCACCAAACGGTCGGCCTTCACCGCAACGCGCGTGTCCTCGGCCTGCGGCCGCAGCGAGAAGCTGATCACAACGAAAGCAAGGCAGAACAGCGTGCCGACGACGGCGACGCGCCGGTAGGTGTGCCGGTCGCCTTGGAAAAAGGACGGAGCTGAAAAAGGCATCATGGCAAATTGCTGCTTGGGCAAATCGTTTTCGGCAAAGGCGTTTCTTGCTTGTCTTTGCCGAACACCTACCCCAAGGCGCAGCAAGCGCAACGCGATTGGGCTTTTAACCTAACCGAATAGGGTTATCGGCATCCGTATAAGCTATCGTTAGCCAGACGCATCCGGCACCTTCGCGGCGAGAGCGGCGCAAGAACGCCCGGCTTTGTTCCAGCTTCGACTCCGTTTCGTTCGCGAAGAACGAATCGGAGTCGCAAGAATGCGCGGAGAGCAAATCCTAACGATCGATGAAGCGCGCACGCTCACATCGTCGACGCGGCAGGACCCTTCTTCGATGAGTGTCTTCTGCAACAAGTCTCTTCTGCAACAAGACTCTTCATCGACAAAACTTCGAGAAGACTCTTCGCCGGCAAGCAGCGCGGCGAGAGATCAAGCGCGCCCCCTCGGAGCGGATCGCGCTTGCGCGTTGCCGCGTGGCGTCGACAAAGGTCAGGCCGCCCGCTTCGGCTTCTCCTTCGAGAAGCATTCGAGGATCTGGATGCGCAGCTCCTCCGCCGCAGGGCCCTCGACCTTTCTGAGCTCGTTCCAGAGCCTGATCACTTCGCGCTGTTTTTCGACGGTCATGAGCAACCTCCAACGGTCCATCAAGGCGCCTCACTAGAACAAAATGAGAACAAAAAGTCCAGCCCCGGACGTAAAATTTTGGTGGGCGGCGTTGAACCTTTTCGGCGCGGCAAGCACCTATGGAAGCTGGGGATTTCAGCGCCCAGTTACACGGCAGCGCCGCCTGACGAACATACTCCGTCGTGGCGGCGCTGTTGCTTTTTGCGATTTCAACTTTAGGTTAAAGCCATGGCTGTCGGCCAGGCGCTGAAATCCCAACGCCGTCAGCCAGAAAAGCCTCGCGCGAAAGCGCGGGGCTTTTTCTTGTGAAGCGGATGAGGATGGTGAGGGAACGAAGCCTCGCCCCCCGATTGCTGCGCCGGCGCGTCAATGAGCCCACCGCACCGACATCGCCGGCACGTCAGACGGCGTCCTTGGCCACCTTCAGCGGCGAGGCCTTGACCGATTTGCTGGCGGGCTTCGCCGCAAACTGCATCGGCTCCTTGGTGAAGGGATTGATGCCCATGCGGGCTTCGGTCGCCGGCTTGTTCACGACCGACATCTTCACGAAGCCGGGAATGACGAACTCGCCGGACTCGTTGAGCTCCTTGTAGCCGACCGTCGCCATGTACTCGATCACCGACTTCACGTCGTTCTTCGAAAGCTGCGTGCCCTCGGCAATTGCATCGATCAATTGGGTCTTCGTCATCTTCGCCATGGTCTGAATTCCTTTGAATGGGTGCGCGGAGCAATTCTGCTGCTGGGGACGCGGCCGGACCCGCGAGTGCGCGCTGCTGATTCATGCCAGAAGTCATGAAGCGATCGGGCTTAGACCCTATCGAGGCCAAAAACGCAAGCACGGGCTCCGCGAGGTTCCCGACTTCCCGTGCAAGACGTTGGAGGACCTGCAATTTTAGGACCCGCAATTTCTCGAACCTGGCACAGCGCCGCGGCTGCTATAAGCCAGGAAAGGTATCTGATGGGGTTCTGATGAAGGTCGCTATCGTCATCGCAGGTTTGATCGTGGTCGCCGTCGCAGCCCTCGTCGCGATCCAGCCTAGCTTCTTGAAGCCTGCGTCCTTCGCCCTCGTGAAAAAGTCCGACATGTTCGGCTTCTCGCCCGGGATGACATTCGACGAGGCCAACAAGCTCGTCGCGCGACGCCACTATCTCTGCCGGCCGAGCCGAGGTCCGTACACGCTCACATGCGACATCAACGGCGCCAAGGTCGCCGTCGACGGCGACGAGACCGATCCCAGGCATCCGATCTGGCGCGTCAATGCGACGCTGAACAATCCGGGATCGCAGGAAACCGCCGTCAAATCGATTTCCGAGCAGTTCAACGCCTCGGCCATCAAGGACCGGGAAGGCTGGATCTGGATCGTCGGCCGCGGTTTCAAGCTGAGCTATGACGGCGCCAACTTGACTCTCGTCGACGAGGCCGCCGAAGCCAGGCTGCGCAAGGAGGACGCCAAGCGCTAGATCGCATCGCGCTTCCTCGTTCGTGAAACTTGTGGCCGGCGATCCGTTGTTGACGCTTCAGTAACCTAACGCGACCAAGCTTCTGTCAGGTTGGTTGCGTTGGAGTATCCTCAAAGTGCTGGATTTTAACGAGCTGCGTGAACTCGCGGCAGATGTTCGTGTTTTTGTAGATGTCGCCGAAGACAAGGCCGAGGCGCTCAGAGCCGTGATCGCGGCCTACGATGTGGTGCTGGCGATCTTCCCCGTCAATGACGGCATGGGCCTCCACGTCATCAAGGGCAAGGGGATCCTGGACCAGATCGCGACGTCGCGCACACACGCGATGTACAGCCACACGGCGATCGCGGTTCCGGATCTCGCCCACGCCGAAGCGCTCAAGTTCCTGACGGCGCCGGTCGAACAGCGGATTGCGGCCTGAGCATCGTTCAGCCGCTCCGCTCGCGTAGAGCGGCGCGGCGGAATTGTCGTGGTCGCTTCAGCGGCTTTGTCTGGGCGTGCGGGCTGTTCGCCGCTTCCGTCGCAGACCGATGCGCGTGCCCGGAAGATTGATGCCAAGCTCGATCGCACGCGACCTGATCGATGCAATGGGACGCTTGAGCTTCACGATCATCAGCGTGAGGCTCTTTCCCGTTTCGCACATGGATCGAAGCAGCCGGTCGTCGTCTTCCGACCAGCGTTCGTGGTTATAGGTGCGGGCAGCCATCGACGTTTGCCTCTGAGGCCAATGAGGCGGGACCTTAAGCGGGAGAATGTCAAAGGACCCAGCTTCGCCTTTTTCTGAGCGCGGCGGCTGGGTGTCAGTTGAGGGGCGGCTTGTTACGCTGCCGCCTGACGCAGAGATAGTTTTTCGGCGTCGATTTTCAACCGACTTACGGATTTGTAATGGCCCGGCGCGAGCGCCTCCCCACTCCAGCGAAGCTGGCGCATGTTCTTTTGAACTTTCTTGCCGCTCGCGCGTCTTACAGTTGAAGCGTCCCTAAGCTTCACCTCGACAGAGAACCCCGCTCCTGAAAGGGCGGGGTTTTCGCTTTTGGCGCTGCATCAGCTTGCCCGGGATTTCAAGCGCTCTTTGCCGTTGACCCGGCGGCCGTCCGGCCGCACTTTTTGCGACGGGCAGGGTTTTGAGGAGCCGTGATGCCGAAAACCCTTGTGGAATTCAGAGCGCAGAACCTTCGTTTGCTCGAGCGGCTTTGTCCCGACGACCCGCGATACATCGCGGCCTGGCTGAAGCAGTTCGACGAGCAGAACGGGATCACACCAAGAACTGGTCCGAAGTCCGGCAAGAGCCGTGCGGCTGCCTCGCCGCGAAGCAGGACCGCTTCGCCCGGGCGTGCGAGGTCAGCGCCCTCCTCCGTCTCACCCCGCTAGTCCGGGGCGACGACAACGCGCGTGCTTATGGCTTGCATGCGCGCGCGTGTCACGACCGAGCGACTGCACGCGTCAGGCGGCGCGGCGCTTCTTTCGCGCACCTGCCGGCTTCGCCTTCGGCTTTTCGGCGCCGACTTTCGAGACGCGCGCGACTGCGGCAAGCGAGGCGGAAAGAACCTCGCGCTGGGCTTCGAGCCAATGCCTCTCGGCGTGGCCGTCCGCCCCACCGCTCTCCATCCAAATCTGGTATGCGCGCTCGCGGATCGCTTGTTCCAGGTCTGACATCGATGTCCCTCCAATTCGGAGCGGCATCCTGGGCGCGGTCGGTTAACAAGCTCTCAAGCGACCAACGTTCCCCGAGCCGGAACATCGCAACGAGCCTGCGGGCCCTGACGTCTTCGCGAAACGCGGACGTCATCGCACGTCGGCAATGATCGCAGCGACGCGGCGGGAATGATGATCGACGATCACGAGGGACTTCCCCGCGATCAGGTACTGATCTCCCCAGAACCCGTTGAGGATCTGCGTCACCTCCGGCGGCAGGTCCGCCGTCTCGGTCTGCCGCGGGACCGAGGTGCCGATCATCATCTCGAAATTCGGCCGATCCATTGCGGGGCCTTGCGATGTCGAAAGGACTGAGCGCAGCTGCTCGCGTTGTTGCGCGGTGAGGTTTGCCGGCTGGCTACTCTCCTTGATCTGGCGAGCGCGAGCGCCGCTCGAATCCTCATTTGCAGCGGGATCTTGTTTGGCAGCGGTGCTGACTGCGTCGCGTTGTGTTGGAACTCCCGTGCCGACCGTGGTCGCAGGCGCGCTGTTGTCCGCGCCGGTCGAGGGGCGTCCAACGTAGTCGGTCACGCCGAACATTTGGGGAGCCGCAAACCACAGCCCGAAGCCCACAAAGAGGATTGCAGCGGCCGCCGATCCCCACATCATCAGCTTGCGTGTGCCTTCTCGCTCTTCGTCCCGAGGAAGATCCTTGACCATCGTGAGATGCCTCCAGTTGCTTCGGGCCAACCCGGGCCTTGCTTCTCCGTTCCTACAGCTTCAGCGACGGCTCTGAATGGAGCACGTCCTTGAAATTGGAACGTTGCGTCCGCACCGGCGTACCGACAGCAACCGCAATTGCGCAACGGCCGGCTGAAGGGCGGTGAGTCAATCGCCCGCCTCGCGCCGCGAACGCTCGCGCTCGAACCAAGTCAGGCAGAAGCAATGCAGAGCAACTCGGAAACCAGGCTGCAGTCGATCCCGGCGGATGCCTCGGCCGAACGCAGGCCACACCCTGCCGGTCCGCACGCCACGCCGGAGCTGACCGACACGGAGAAGACACCCGGTTGCGGCGTGTTGCCTGAACCGGATGATCCGAACATCAGTCCCACGGGCTAGTCGGCACGACGCTCTGCGGCCACGTCGATCCGGCGACGGAGTGCGCATGGCTGCAGCCCAACTTGCATCGACGGCTCCGCCCGACGTCAGCAGCAGAGACCGCAGCGCCAGTCACGGAATGTCCGCGGCCTTGCGGTTGTCCCCGATCGAAACCGGCTTGTTCAGGAAATACTCGCGGTTGCCCGTCGCCGCTTCCGCGTATTGGTCGATGGCGACGATGATGGCCTGGACGTGGGCATAGCACCACCCTTCCCGCGTCGCTCTGCGGCGAACGTCCTCGAGCGCGGTCAGGAAGGGCGACAGGTCTCGCTCGTCATCGAACCACCGCCTGCTCACCACGTCCTCCCGCCGAGCACCCTGCCCTTGGTCTGGCGCGGCTCTGCCGCCTTCAGCGCGTCGCGTTCGGTGCACAGGCTCTCGACCTTCGCCTCCATCCGCGACAGCAGCGCTTGCGCCGAAGCCGTGCCGATCCCCGCCCGTTGCAGCTGGAGGATCTCCTTCCGCTGCCTGCCCATCTGGATGCGCATCCGTTCGATCTCCCGCCTGAGATAGTCCAGGTCCGGCATTGTTCCGCCTCGCGAATTCTAGAGAGGGCCCATGAGAACAAAAACGGAACGAAGAGTCGAGTCCGACGTTCTACGGAAAGCGGAATAGGAGATGTGCGATGGCTGATAACACTCAAAAGGACCCGAAGGACTGGGTTTCCGGCGACGATCCGATGACCGGAGCCCAGGAATCCTATCTCAAGACCCTCGCCGAGCAGGCGCACGAGAGCCCGCCCGCGGACGAGCTGACCAAGGCCGAGGCCTCCGAGCTGATCGACAAGATGCGGCAAAAGGCTGGGCTGGACGAGTGAGCCGTCCGGTTGCGGGAACCCGGCTCGATGCGTATGCAAACGAAATTGGGAATCGAGAATGCCTTATTTCGTTTGTGCCCGCGATGGAGCGGGCCAGATCATCCTGAAGCGAGACACAAAGGAAGCGGCCGAGAAGAAAGCCGCCGAGCTCCGCGACATGGGCTATTTCGAAGTCGAGATCGTCGCGAAGGATGACCAGGAGACGGCGTGAGGGATCATGCGTCCCTCAACACCCTAAAGGCGCTGAGAATGACGAAAGCACCGAAACCATAGGTCAGCGCATTCACGACCCAGGCAATGCCGATGCCGAGCAGGTTCGATCCTCCGACCGCTCCCCGGAAAAAATACGCTGCGCTGATGCCCGGCCACTCCAGCCAAAGCAACGCGAAGTCGGTCAGCGGCTCTAGGACGAGGAGCACCGTCGAGACGAGCGCCCCCACGGCCAATGCGATGACGAGATATGTCCTCAGCCAGGGCATCAAAGACCCAGCAGGCCAGCGATAACAGGAATGAGGAAAAAGGCGGCGATCCCGAGTAGCCCGCCCACGACAAAGCGTGCCGCGCGGCCGTGAATCTTCGTATCGAGCCACGCACAGATGGCCACCGCAGCCTGTCTCAGCCAGCTACCCACCAGGGTTCTGACGAGATCGAACAGGAGTTCTGCAACGAGTGCGGCCATGGCGTTTGGTCGGCGCCAGCTCTGGCGGGGTTCACGAGCAGTCATCGCGGTGGCTGATCGGCCGAACGCGAGCCGATAGGCGATGACACAGCACGCTTACCGCGCCGCGCTCCCGCGGGCGCCTTGCACTCGTCATTCAATTGAATTACCTTGGACGTATCGCTTCGGAGAAAGTAAAGAAAGTAACATGGCCGCAAATGCCCTTGTTCAGACCCGCATCGACGCCGAAGTCCGTGATCGCGCCTCGGCCGTCCTTGAGGAGATGGGGCTAACGGTGTCGGACGCGGTCCGCATCCTGCTCACCCGGACTGCCAATGAGGGCGCGCTACCGCTCGAGCTCCTCACGAACGGCAAGGCTCATGACGCCTGGTTTCGCGCGAAGGTTCTGGAGGCGCTGAACGATACCCGGCCCGATACCTCCGACGAACAGGCTGAAGCGCATTTCGCAAAGCGGCGGGCGGCGGCTCGGCGCAGGGCGGATGAACCAAAGTCGTGAAGCTCGTCTGGTCCGCGTTCGCGCTGTCGGACCGCGACGGCATCTTCACCCACATCGTCGCTGAAAATCCTCGGGCAGCCATAGCGCTCGACGAGAGGATCGCTGCCGCTGCGCATCGACTTGTCGAGTTTCCCGAAAGTGGGCGCCTGGCCGTGTCGCCGGCACACGCGAGCTCGTCATTGTCGGCACTCCCTACGTCGCGGCCTATACCGTAACGGAAAGCTCGATCCGGATATTGCGCGTCCTGCACGGCGCCCAGAAGTGGCCCGATGAGCTTCCCTAAGATTGAGGCTGCGGAAAGCTGTCAGGGCTCCATGAACTGACAGCGCGTAGGATGGAGCGAAACCCATCGAGCGCCTCGTTACGAAACATGATGGGTTTCGCAAGTGCTCTACCCATCCCACGAGCTAATCCAAGTTGCCTTGGGCCTCCTGATCTGCATTCATCAACTTGCATTGGTCTCTCAACGCAAACCGGTGGCTTGAATGAAAACCGCACTTGTCTTCGGCGCATCCGGCTTCATCGGCTCGCATTTGCTGCGCGATCTCTTGGACAGTCCGGACTATTCGCGGGTTGTGGCGGTGGCCCGCAAGCCGCTGGCGGTGAGCGATGCGAAGCTCACGGTGCTGATCGGCGATCTCGCTTCCCTGCCCGCACTTAAATCCCAATTGGTTGCGGACGAGATCTTCATCGCGCTGGGGACGACGCGCAAGCACACGCCTGACGAGGCCGAGTACTACAAGATCGATCATGATTATCCGGTGTTGGCAGCCGAGATTGCCAGGGCGAATGGCGCGCGGTCGGTGTTTCTGGTCACAGCCGTTGGCGCCAACGCCGCTTCCAGCGTGTTCTATCTCAGGACCAAGGGCGAAGTTGAACGGGACATTCTCTCGCTCGATTTCGAGCACACGCATATTTTCCGCCCCTCAATGATCCTCGGCGCGCGCGACGAGGATCGCCCGCGTGAACGCCTCATCGCCGCGATATGGGGCGTGCTCAATCCGCTGCTCGTTGGCCCGGCCGACCGCTATCGCGGGCTCGCCGGCAACAACATCGCGCACGTCATCGCCAAAGCCGCGCGGCATCAAACCGAGAAGGTGCGTATCTATCATTGGAAGGAGATGGCGGCACTGCTTCGAACGTGATGCAGTGCGTAAGATGGGTTGAGCCCTTGCTGCACCGATGTCTGCAGGCGGCGTAACATCCGCCGTCCTATTCGTTCGACTTCATCGGAAAGGGCGAAGGGCGAGAGCGGTTGAAAGCTTGCGCCGCTGGACTGCACCTCCCGAATAACACAAGATAGTTGCAGTATCGGTGCACCAGATCGTCCGGGGCCAGGGTGAGCTGCGTGCACCGCAGTAAAATCTAAAAAACGGCAGGGAGGAACGATGCGGCGAAAAAGAAATGTGGCGCTTGATGATGCGATGGCTGGCCTAGGTCTAGTCGCGGCCATCATGGTCGTTGCGATCTCGCCGGCAAGCGCCGACAATTCGGCCAACATACCGCCCGCGCTCAAATGCGCTGACCTGACCGGCTGGAAGATGCCGAGTTCGACGGCAACAATCACCAAGGCCGAAGTAGTGCCGGAGGCGCCGCCGGGGACCGTGCAGCCGTCGCCGCCGGCGCCGGCCACAATATCGGTGGCGCTGCCGCCGAACTGCCGCGCGGATGGCGTGATCGATCAGCGCGTCGGCGTCGAGGGCAAGTCGTTCGCGATCGGCTTTGCCGTTGCCCTGCCCGATCGCTGGAACGGCCGGTTCTTGTTTCAGGGCGGCGGCGGTTTGAACGGCTCGATCCGGCCGCCGCTGGGTTACCACGCGGCCGGCGAGGTGCCGGCGTTGGCGCGCGGCTTTGCCGTGGTCTCGACCGATAGCGGTCATCAGGGCGCGGTGTTCGATGCCTCGTTCCTGAAGGACCAGGAAGCCGCACTCAACTTCGCCCATGCATCCGTCGGCAAGGTGACGATCGCCGCCAAGGCGATCGTCGCGCATTACTATGGCCAGCCCGCAAAGCGTTCCTATTTCACGGGGTGCTCGACCGGAGGCCGCGAAGGCATGCTGGCGTCGGCGCGCTATCCCGAACAATTCGACGGCATCGTCGCCGGCGCGCCTGCGATGCGCACCGGCAATTCCAATATCGGTCTCGCCTGGGCCAACGCTGCCTTCAGCCAGATCGCGCCGAAAGATCCGTCCGGCCAAGCCGGAGCCCGCCAAGACGTTTTCCGCAGGCGAGCGAAAGCTGATCACGAACGCGATCCTCGATGCCTGCGACGCCAAGGACGGCGCCAAGGATGGCCTGATCTTCGACGGCAAGGCCTGTCAATTCGATCCCGCGGTCCTCAGCTGCAAGGGCGACAAGACGGATGACAAGACGGATTCTTGCCTGGCGCCGCCGCAGGTCGATGCCTTGAAGAAAGCTTTTGCCGGACCGAAGAATTCACGCGGCACGCAGGTCTACCCGCCGTTCCCGTGGGACAGCGGCGTGGCAGCCGAAGGCGTTTCCATTCCCGGCATCCTGTCCACCGGCGCGCGCAGTCCGGTCGGACCGCCTGTCTGGGAAAGCATCAACGTCGATCAACTCGAAGACCGGGTCAACGCGAGCGGGATGGATCGCCTCACCAACACCGCCTACTGGACCAACCTTTCGAGCTACTTCGGCCGTGGCGGCAAGATTCTGTTTTACCACGGTGTGAGCGATCCCTGGTTCTCGGCGTTCGACACCGTGAATTACTACGAGCGCATGGCGGCGGATTCCGGCGGCATGGAATTGGTGCGGGAGAAATCGAGCCGGGCCTTCCTGGTGCCCGGCATGGGTCACTGCTCGAGCGGCGCAGCGCTCGATCGTTTCGATCTCCTCAGCGCCGTCGTGGACTGGGTGGAAGACGGCAAGGCGCCCGATGCGGTGGTCGCGACGGGACCAGCCTTTCCCAGCCGCAGTCGGCCGCTTTGCGCCTATCCGCAACATGCGCGGTACAAGGGCCAAGGCGATCCCGAGAGCGCGGCGAGTTTTGAGTGCAAGTAGGGAAGATCGACAGCGCGAATTGAGTGCACTGGCACACCGCTGGATTTCCAGCTTCCGGCGCACTTCGCTATCATCAACAACATCATCCACCCTTCGGCTGACGCTGCCAGGCGCGCAGCCTCCTCGGGCCGCGTTGCCTGCGTCGAGGTAGATTGCTTGGAAGGCGAAGGTTTGTGATTATACCTAGGTTCGGCGCCTCCTCCCCCAACCCCTCGGCGCCCAACAAGGCCCCTCAAGGGCTTTCTGTTGGACATGAGTGATCCGAGCAGACATCACTACATCCCGGCGTTTTATCTACGGCAATGGGCGACGAACGGCTTTCTGTGCGAGATGCGGAATATCCGGGGGAAGATCGTCTTGCACTCGAAATCTCCCGACGGCACCGGCTGGAAGAAGGACTTGTATAAGGTCGAGGGTGTCGCGCCGGAATTTACCCAGCACTTCGAACGCGTGTTCATGCACATGGTAGACTCTGGTGCCGCGAAGGCCATGCGAAGCTTCATTGGCGGGAATATGGACGTCCCAGTAACGGATCGGGATGCCTGGATCAGGTTCTTGCTCTCGTTGCTTTTCCGAAATCCTGAAGCGGTCGCAGAGATCACAGGCCAGGTACTCTCGCTTTATAGGGAGAGCGTTCAAAGGCTTCGTGAAAACCATGACGAACTTAGGCCGCCCGACTTCCCGCCCACCCTTGAGGAATTCGATGCGCAGACTGACCCAAATGCTGGCGCTATTGCCGCTTCGAACTTTCTCCAACAATTGATGAACCTTGAAGGCATCGCGAACCGGCTAGCACGGATGTCATGGGGGCGCCTGCACCTATCGAGATCGCGTCATGCCCTGCTAACCTCCGACCGGCCGCAGTGCCTTCCCATGCATTTCCAGAACACTTCTGTTGCGGTTGTTCTGCCCATCTCACCCCATATCGCCTTTACGGCCGCTGAGAACCCCTCCGCTTTGCAGGCACTGGCCCGAGGAGATCACACACAGATCGTCTTGCAGATTAACAAGCAGGTTGTGTCTCAGGCCCGCCAATACGTATGGGCTCTCGACGACAGCGCCGTCCGCTTTGTCCGAAAGCACATCAGTACTTTGCCCGACAGACAAGTTATTTCCGACCGCGCGCGACAGCTAGCACTCCAGCAGGCCCGCGGCGAGGCATGATGGTCAGTCGTCGTCTTTGGAAACGGCGCCTACATCTTCCGGCCGACATATCTTTCGGTGACAGTGCACTAAATCGACAGTGTTGGCCGCCGCGCACTGTAGGACTTTAGTGCGCTGTCACCGTAAGCCAGGCCGCGTGGAGCTATCGTGCCAGCCATAGAACAACGCATACAATGACGATGGCAGCGAGGAGCGCCATCCAGCCCTTCGCATCGAATTCGAAGAAAGGGCCTTTGAAGCGTAGCTGATGATCGGACATGACGCAGGTCTCCATTGAGATCGTGAGACCCGAATCATTTTCTTTCTGAGGAGATAATCTATTGCGCTCTGATTTGCAGCGTTGGCAAGAGTCTTCTGCAAATCGCCGCTTAGCCCTCCACCCAAAACACGAAACGGTGGATGGCGCGTGCAAAAGCCCCGTCTGCTTTCATGGGGGCGCCGTGGCTCATCTCCTAATCAAACTCGCCTCGCCATGGCGATGACCACAACGATCAGAACAGCAGCCCCGATCGCCCAGACACCGTCAGCGCTGATGCTCGCCCCCCAAAGATTGACCAGAAGTTTGTCCGACATTACGCAGCTCTCCATTTGAAAAATTGAAGAGCGAATCGTTCAGGGGGACTTTTCTACTTAGGCACATCCCGCCAAATCCGCGCAAAAAGGCTGGCACAGTTAAAGTGGTGATGTAGCGATTTCAAATAGTTAGACTGCAACACCGCACATGCGTTTTATGCGCCGTCGCTCGCTATGTGGATTAGTGTTTGATCTGGCAGGCGAATTCCAGTGTCATTTGCAGGAATCTTTACCGCCGTCAGTCATCTATTCGGTGCACGAGATGCTCCGGAAGGCCGCTGGCCAAGATTTTTTTCAGTACCGATACAGCAGAAGGCACACAACGAAGACGGCGGCACCGATGCCGGCCAGACCTTGCGCGCTGATCTTGATACCCCAGAAGCTGATCTCGAATTTATGGTCGGACATGGCATGGCTCTCCATTGATGATTCTTGAGAGCCGCTGGGGGATTTAGGTTTGTCCGCTGATTTGCCGGGAGATTCAAGGGATCGAGAGGCAGTCCCCACGATTTACCGATTAAACGTCTCGTTTACAGTGAGCGGAATCAAGGACTTATCGGGGGTGGTGCGGGAACTTATCCACAGCCTTTGAGCCGCTCTAACACTCGCTCGAGCCAGTCCGGCCGCCGCGGCGCCATGCCCTTGAACACAGCATGAGCCATAAAAATGTAAACCTCAAGCAAGGGGATCAATTTTATGCAGCGAGCCAAATGCTACAGAGAACTGCACTTTACGTCTGCAACAGCGCAACCACAAAAAGGGACGACTGGATGTTGATTAATGCTTTTCCGTGAGTAACGGGAACATTCCTTTCTCACCCAACCTGCAATCTGATCAGCGTATGCTTCACCCGGCCGGTGTTGAACGAACACCGCTCCCTGCGGGCACCTTGATGCAAATTCGGCGACACAAAGTTTGTACGAGACCTCGATCTTAACGTCTGGCTTGTCAAAGTACTGAAACGCCCCCCAAAGCCCTCCGATAATCGCAACGATGCCAGCTCCCAGGAAGCTTAGAGTGCCCCGCTTCTTTTCGTTTGTAATCCAATCAGACCACTTCGCTTGCGATACCTTGGACTTTTCCATTGCTGCCTCCCCGATGGGCGATTGATGTTGCTGTATACAACTTAACGGCGCAACGACAGCGGGAGAATGTAAGCTTTGCCCCCGAAGGGGGAATTCTCAGGCTTACTGGCCCACCCGCTGCCTCACTGAGTCCTTCAAGCCGATCGCTGGGCTAAACTCGTGAGTAAAACGTAAGTCCATTCGATCCAGACGAAAGCGCCACCGAATTTTTACGGACGAACTTCTAATTCAGCGAGCGTGCCGCCGAGCGCGAGATGCTGGTTCACCCAAGCAGGCTTGCTGCCCCTGCCTGACCCTGTGTTCTCACCTTTTCGGCTTCGCAGGAGTCGATCTAAGAGGCATTGGCTTGCAATGAGAGCACCGAGGCGTTCTGCCTGGCTGGAAAGCCCGCGCTGTCGGTCTGCCCCCCTTTGGGAAAGTCGTGCATTCACTTGGTCGCGCAGTTCGGCGAGTAGTTCGATGGTCATGGAATCGATTTGCATAGCGTCCTCCTAAGATGAGGAAGCACTCACGCAATCGAGAACGCAAAGGGGCACAGGGTGGCGCGCAATTGTCGCGCAAACCCCTGCACCCTGCTGGAATTTGCTGCTATTTGTTGCCCCGTCGTGCCGAAACGAGCGGAAATTCTTGCAACGTTCTAAGAAGGATAAAACCCATGCGATACCTCCACACCATGCTGCGCGTGCGCAATCTCGATGTCGCGCTGAAGTTCTATGTTGATGCTTTCGGCTTGAAGGAGGTGCGGCGGATCGAGAACGACAAGGGGCGGTTCACGCTGGTGTTCCTGTGCTCGGCGGACGATCTCGAGGCCCTGAAGAAGCAGCCGCCGACGCGCGGGGCGCCGCTGGTCGAGCTCACCTGGAATTGGGACGAGGAGAAGTATGGCGAGGACCGCTTCTTCGGCCATCTCGCCTATGAGGTCGACGACATCTACGCCACCTGCGAGAAGCTGATGAAGGCGGGCGTCACCATCAACCGTCCGCCGCGCGACGGCAACATGGCCTTCGTCCGCTCGCCGGACCTGCACTCGATCGAGCTGCTGCAGAAGGGCGATCCGAAGCCGCCGCAGGAGCCGTGGGCGTCGATGCCCAACACCGGCCATTGGTAACGGCGCCGGCCGGAACAAGGCCCCTCGCCCGGCGTTCTCCTTTCACGAAACCGATTGGAGGAGGATGCGATGGCGAGAGGGCTGTTGCTTTGGATGCTTGGCGTGCCGATCCCGGTGATCATTCTGTTGTGGCTGTTCTTCGGCCGCTGAGCGTCAGTTTGAACTTTGCAAGGAAAGCTCCGCCGCGTGCGGAGCTTTTTGCATGACGGACGCGATGCAATCGCGCATCGCTCCGCGCGCCGAATTCCGCTATCACCCGCAGCAAGGTGGATCTGTAGCCCGGATGGAGCGCAAGCGTAATCCGGGACTGTCAGCCCTGGATTGCGCTTCGCTCCATCCAGGCTACGACACCGAACAATGCCGCGGGAGACGCTTCATGGCCGATACCAAGCTGACGATCTGGGGCCGCGCCAATTCGGTCAACGTGCAGAAGGTGCTGTGGTGCTGCACCGAGCTTGGCCTGGCTTACGAGCGCATCGATGCCGGCATGCAATACGGCAAGACTCGCGAGACCGATTATCTGGCGATGAATCCCAACGCGCGGATCCCGACGCTGGTCGAGGGCGACTTCGTGCTGTGGGAGTCCAACTCGATCATGCGCTATCTGTGCCTCGCGCATGGCCGCGGCACGCCGATCTATCCCGAGGCGCCGAGACAGCGCGCCTCGGTCGACCGCTGGCTCGACTGGACGCTGTCGACGGTGCAGCCGGTCGACCGCCCGGTGTTCTGGGGCATCGTGCGCACCGCGCCCGCCGAGCGCGACATGATCCAGGTGCAGCGCGATGCCGATGCCGCCGCCGAGGTCTGGGCCATCGCCGACCGCCTGCTCGCCACGCGCCGCTTCATCGAGGGCGACGCGTTCACGCTCGCCGACATCGCGGTCGGATCCTATGCGCGGCGTTGGCTCGGGGTCGAGGGCATCAGCCGGCCGGCGCAGCCGCACCTCACCCGCTGGCTCGCCGAGCTCGGCAAGCGGCCGGGATTTGCGCAATTCGTCGCACCGCCGATGTCGTGAGCACCTCGCGCGGGTCAAGCTGCGGCGAACGCGCGGGGAATCGGCGTTCCGGCGCGCTTGCGCGGCGTCACGGCCGCGCTTGACGGCTACTGTGCATGGGGTTGTTTTCGCGGTTTTGTTTCAGGCTTTAGCGCCAGCCGCGCTCGACCAGCAGCACGACGACGATCAGCACCAGAGTCACGGCAGCCGTGGCGAGCCGCGCGGTCCAGCTGAGGCCGCGGCCGACCCACCACAGCAGCGCGCAATACATCAGCACGGGGACGATGATGTCGAGCCGCACCAGATCCGCGGACATGGTCTTCAGCGCCGGATGCCGGCGTCGACGCTGGTCGAGCCGCCGAGCTTGACGCAAGTCCCGGTGCCCTCCGCCATCACGAAGCCCGGGCCATAGGCGGCGCAGGCGCCTGCCCGCACCTTGCCGGCCGTGCTGCCGTGTAGCGGCAGCGCCTTGCCCGCCTGCGGCGGCTCGGCAGGCGGCAGGCGCAGGCTCTCGGCCGCGGTCGCGGACGTGGCCAGCAAGGAGAGCAGGATGAGGAGCTGCGTGCGCATCGCCGCCTTGTAGCCCGGACCGGACCCGCGCGCCATCGGCGGCCGCGGCTAGAGGAACTTGACGCCGGCCGACTTGCCGCGGCGCCAGACCACCTGGCAGCTCCGCCCGGTGCGCGCATCGCGTGCAAAGGCCATCCGGATCACGCCGGGAAGCTGGCTCGCGTCCTCGTCGAGGGTGATCTTGGCGCCCGAATCCGAGATGTCCTGGACCAGGCAGTGCCGCGCGGCAAAGCCGCCGTCCAGCGTGATCCAGGCATGCTGCGACAGCAGCTTGCGGGCTGCGCGCTTCTTCGGCGGTGGCATCGGCAAAATCTCCCCGTCCAGCGCTACGCAGGGAACGCTAACAAACCGTTGAAATCGCCTCCGAATGATCCCGCACCCCGGGGCTATCCACCGGGCCCGAAAGACCGTTCCCGAACGGCTTGCCCGGGAGCGCAAAGGCCACTATACGTTCGCCCGCTGCAAGCCGCCGGGCCCTGTTCGGCCGGCCAGCGGCCGTGCCGGGACAATCGGCAGGGCCCTGCGTTTGCTCCCTTCGTCTATCGGTTAGGACGCCACCCTTTCACGGTGGAGAGAGCGGTTCGATTCCGCTAGGGAGCGCCAGCAAAATCAATCACTCAAAGATCCACTCTGCCGCCGTGTCCAACGTGTGGCCAATAAACCCGTGCGAACACCCATGGACGTGGGGCTCGATCGCCGCCCCGCTTCGCGAGCGTGAACCGGCGGGCCATCGTGCTTACCGCCTGAGCCCGGGGCGGTGCGTCATCAGCCGCGGCCGGTCGCGCCTCCTGTGCAACCTGCGGTCGCCGCGAGGCAAGCCGCCGGCATCGCTCATTTATTTTTTTTCGAAGCAGCCAGCGGCTACCCTGTTGCCGATTGAGTAGCAATCAGGAGGATTGGGCTTTGTGACCACGTGCTGGGGCGTTTCAACTCGTGGGCTCGACCACCCCCAAAGCACAGCAAGCAGGGCCAGACCCCCGAGGATCGCGAGCGCAACCATTTCAGGCGTGACGAGAGCGGGGCGCCGACAGAGCCCCTGGGGTGCAATCTGCTTCAACGAACACAACTCTGAACTGTAATAATCTAAACTGTAATAAAAATATCATATGTTAATTCCGGTTCCATTGCAAATGGCCGGTTGTTCCACGCGGAAATGCCCGAAACGAACGGCCCGCCAGCGTGAACCGGCGGGCCCTGCTCAATGGCGCTTCATTAGTGCGCTCCGCCAGGATGCGGTTGATCTCGGCCGTCACGATCAGCTGGTGCTCAGGCGTGAGCTGGGCATACCTCGCCAAAGGGCTCGCTCATCCCTCTGGTGCCCTCGGCGTTCGTCGATCGTCCTCTTGAAGCCCTTTAGATCGCCGTCGAGCATCCAGTCGACGTTGATCCCGTGCTTCCGGCAGTAGTCGCACAGCTCGGCGCTGGGCGCGGGACCGACCTTCGGAGCTCGCTCCAATCCCCATTCGATCGCGAGCCACAACAGGCGCCGGTTGTTGTTCTGCGCTGACGACGCGCCGTCGGCGTCGAGCCGCCCCAACGGTGTCCGGAAGCGTAGCCGCCGACGCTTGGCGGCGTTGCGGCGCCGCGTGATGCCCGCGCGGGTGATGGGCTTCTCCTTTGCCACTGCCCGCGGACCTTCCTGAGCTTCGTTTGTGCCTTGTCGATGTCTATTTTTACGAAGGTGGACGGCCATGGACCTATTCTCATCTCTTTCACGGTGGAGAGGGCGGTTCGATTCCGCTAGGGAGCGCCATAGGCGCAAAGCCGCCGCGGCAGCGTGAACCTCCTCGCCCCGTCTCCGACCAATGTCAGGTCGTAACCGGTCGAGGCCCATGCCGCAGCTCAAAGCCGACATTGCAGACGCATCGCAGATGCCGGCGCTTCCCACATGGCTGCGCCACCCGCGCCAGCATGCGCCGGACCGGCGCGCCAAGATGCTGGCGCACATGGCCCACCTCCAATCACTGCCGGAGCGCCAAGCGGCGTTGACGCCGCCCTCGCCGGAGCGGTCAGGCCAGGCCGTCGCTGACATTCTCGGCGATGCCTTCGGCTACATCGTGCTGTTCGGTGTCATCGCCCTGCTCTTCCATTCGCGCGTTCCGCTCTACCTCGGTGCCTTTCTCTTCCTGACCGATGGCGAGCGCATCGAAAGCGCGCTGGCAAGCATCGGTATCCGCCTCGAGCCCGAAATGATCGGCCAAGACCTCGTCAAGCGCTTTGTATTCTGGTTCGGATGGTTCGCGTTGCTCGGCCCCCTGAAAGCCTCGGTTCCCGCCTGGCTCGCGTCTTGGCTGCCTCCGACCCAATCATGGTCTTCCCTGGCCGGCATTGCCATTCTGCTCGCCCTCGTCGAAGCATTGACCGGGCTCGCGCTGCGGCGCGCATTGCCGCGCCTGCGATGGGAGATCCGTCCGAACGGACTGATATGGACGATGATCCAGTTCGCCTTTGCCGCATTGGCTATCCTGGTGCTGTTCGGACCTCGCTAGCCGTCGCTTATGCCGCGCTTCCCGCTGCTCTGCCGACCCGCGCCATTTACCGAAAATTCACCCCAGCTATTAGGCAGCAGTATCATTTGCTTAGAATTTGCTCGCTACCGTGGAACTACGGCAATCACCCGACCCCCCGGTCAGCGCTCATGTCCGTCGCAGACTTCCTGAGGCAGCGAGCAGTGGATGTTACGGTCAGCGGCAGCTACTCGCTGCCCCGCTGGTACGATTGCGAGGGCAAGCTCCGCAGCTTCGCCTGCCGCACCAAGCGCGTCTCGCCGTTCCGGATGATCGTGGATGTGCCCGTGGTCGGCAAGGTCGGCGAGCGCTTGACCTCCTACTTCGAGGATTTCGGCGAATTCCAGGGCACCATCAGCGCGACGCTGAAGGCGGGCTTCCTGATGGAGCTCGAGATGACGCGGGCGCGGCGCGCCTGGATGTCGGAAAAGCTGACATGGCTCGAGAAGAAGCAGAAGGATGCCAGCGTTCGGGAGCTGCGGCGTGACGCGCGTTTCGTTCCGCAAGTCTCGCACACCGTGCTGACCCTCGCGGACGGCAGCTGCCATCCGTGCTTCATCATCGACGTCTCGACGGCCGGCGTCGCGGTGTCCTCCGAGTATGATCCGGTGGTCGGAACCCCGCTTGCGGTCGGCGCCTGTGTCGGGCGGGTGATCCGCAAGTTCGAGCACGGCTTTGCGGTCAAATTCGCCGAAAAGCTGGACCGGGACGACCTCGTCCGCCTGATCGTCCGCGCGCCCTTGCTGAAGTCGGCCTGAATTCGCCGCCCTATAGCGGCCCCAATGCCGGATCAGCTTTTGCAGGTCTGTGCCTCGGGCCGGACGTCATTTTGCAGACTTGCGATCGGGGGACCGAATGGCAGTCGACAAGATCACCTGGGACAGGGTCGGCCGGGTCACCGAGCCCGGACGCTACATGTACACGTTCGGTTGGCTCACCATCACCGCCGGCGATCTCGAAATCTGGAAACGATACCCGCGCGCCGCGTTCACGCTGCTGGCGCAGCGTTCCGGGTCACATGAGTCCGCCGGCGAGGAATTCCATCTCGGCGCCTTCGACGTCGCACCCGACGCGCCGCCCGCGATCACGACGCACTGACTAGACTAAGGCCAGCAGCCGGCACGCTGCGCAGATGCGCCAGGAATCGAGGAATCCCGCGCATTTCCTTGAGCTCGCTTGCAAATCTCGATCCGCAGCGCACCGGGCAATCGTTGCGGTGACTGGCGAGCTTCTGCCATCATGCGATTGATTGCGCTCGTATTCTACTCCCCACAATGAGCCCGGATGAACGGCAGCAGTCGCGCGCGTTCAGGGAGCCGACAGCCGGTGCATGACACATGGTCGCATCGGAGAACGTAGATAAGCGGATCAAGGGAACCTATTTTCGGCGCCAATGTACCTGATCGAAGCGCTCCCCACCGTCGTTGGAACTGCCGCTATCGCCCCGGCGCTGCTGTTGCTCTGGCTCGTCATCGCTGCCGAGGAACGCCCGGGGCCGCCGGCCCAGGTCTGGACCGCATTCCTGTTAGGGGCGGCGAGCATTTCGCTCCTGGGCCTCGCCCGCGCCCCCTTCGCCAAGATGATCGCCGCCCCCGACGATCCCTGGGCGGCGCTGGCGATGCATTCGATCTTCGGCGTCGCGCTGCCCGAGGAAGCCGTCAAGGTGCTCGCCATCGTGCTGGTCTCCTCGACCAAGCGACGCACCTTTGCCAATCCGATGGACACCGTGGTCTACGGCGCCGCGGTCGGCCTCGGCTTCGCCGCCTACGAGAATCTCGCCTACCTGGTCCAGCACGCCGACATGTGGCGCTCGCTTGCCGCGCTGCGCAGCGTCCTGACCGTGCCGTTCCACGGCGCGCTCGGCATCATCGCCGGCGCCTACCTGACCATCGCGCGCGCGGGCACGGCGCTTGGCGCAAACCGCCACCATCGCGATTGGGCCCGTCTCTCCAGCCGGCTGCTGATCTTCGGTGGCCCGCTCGCGCTTCATACGGCCTTCGACTTCCCGCTGCTGACGCTCCAGCGCATGCCCGATCTCGATCCGACACTCCGCATGTGGTTGGGCGCTGCGAGCCTGTTGATCGGCTTCGGCTCGATCGCCTTCGCCATCCGCCTGGTCCGGCGCGTCGCGCGCCACCACGCGCCGCGAACCGATGTCGCGCGCGAGCGGCTCAGCCAGTTGCGCCGGATGTGGGCGCTGCTGCTCGCCGGCGGCGGCATCGGGTTCGTCGGGCTCGCCTTTGTCCTGACCTCGATCCATCACTGGCTGATCAACCCCGAGCGCAACCTGACGCTGGCGCTGATTCCGATCGGTTTCGTCTCGATCCTGCTCGGCCTTGCGCTTCTGATTGTCACATCGGCGATCTACATTCTCGGCCGCAACCGCATTCGCACCAACGCGGAAGGCTTTTCGTCGGCGCCCGGCGGCACTTGATCCAACGCATGGCGAACGCGCGACAGGCCCACTAAATTGGGACGCAATCCTCTCGTTCCGGAGCCAGACGATGACATCGCCCGAGGAATTTGCCCGCCTCCAATCCGAGATGAACCAGACGGTCAAGGCGCACTGGAAGGCTTTTCTGTTCGAAGGGATCCTGCTTGTCGTCCTCGGCATTGCCGCGCTCGTCCTGCCGCCGCTCGCCAGCCTTGCGACTGCGATCTTCCTCGGCTGGATGTTCCTGATCGGCGGCATCGGCGGACTGATCGCGACCTATTGGGCGCGCAGCACGCCGGGCTTCTGGTGGTCGCTGATCTCGGCTGCGCTCGCTGTGCTCACCGGCCTGCTGCTGCTGGCCCGGCCGATGCAGGCCGTGCTGACGCTGACCATCGTGCTCGGCGCCTATTTCCTCGCCGAGGGCGTCGCCACCATCATGTACGCGCTAGAGCACCGCCGTGAGCTCAGCGGCCGCTGGTCGTGGCTGCTGATCTCGGGCCTCGTCGACATCGCGATCTCGTTCATGGTGATCACGGGACTGCCGAGCTCGGCGGAGTGGGCCATTGGCGTCCTCGTCGGCATCAACCTGCTGTTCGGCGGCGCCACCCTGATCGGCATGGCGCTGGCGGCACGCAATGGCAACACCTGAGGCGCCTCGTCGCTCCACATTCTGATTGGGGGGTGACAAGGCGCCAGCGGCACGCTATATGGCCTTCCATGATCACCGTCGCCACCAGCTATTTTTGGTACTTTAGCTACGACAGCTCGCTGGCGGCGGGAGGATCGCGCTCAATCTGAAACATTGCAGCAAACGTCCGAACAGCCGCCAGACCCTGGCGGCTTTTTTGTTGGCCGGCAGGTTCTAAAACAGACAGGAGCCCGCCGTGCTGAGCACGACCGACGATCTTCGTATCCGCGAACTGAAAGAGCTGAGCACGCCGGAAGAGGTGATGCGGGAAGTCCCGCGCACGCTCACCGCGACGCGTGTGGTGATGGCCGCGCGCAACGCCATCCATGCCATCCTGAGCAATCAGGACGACCGCCTTCTGGTCGTCGTCGGCCCCTGCTCGGTGCATGATCCCAAGGCGGCGCTCGACTATGCCGAGCGGCTAGCAAAGCTTCGCGAGGATCTCGCCGATCAGCTCGAGCTCGTGATGCGGGTCTATTTTGAGAAGCCCCGCACCACGGTCGGGTGGAAGGGCCTCATCAACGATCCCGACCTCGACGGCAGCTTCGACATCAACAAGGGGCTGCGGCTCGCGCGCAACGTGCTCGCGGCGGTGAACAATCTCGGCCTGCCCGCCGGCACCGAGTTCCTCGACATGACCACGCCGCAATACATCGCCGACCTCGTCTCCTGGGCCGCGATCGGCGCGCGCACGACCGAGAGCCAGATCCATCGCGAGCTGGCTTCGGGCCTGTCCTGCCCGGTCGGCTTCAAGAACGGCACCGACGGCAATGTGCGGATCGCGGCCGATGCGGTGAAATCAGCCTCGCATCCCCATCATTTCATGGCCGTCACAAAGCTCGGCCGCTCGGCGATCGCCTCGACCGCCGGTAACGAGGACTGCCACATCATCCTGCGCGGCGGAGCTGAACCGAACTACGACGCGGCAAGCGTTGCGTCGGCCTGCAACGAATTGACCAAATCCGGCGTTGCCCCGCTGGTGATGGTCGATGCCAGCCATGCCAATTCGAGCAAGAAGCCGGAGAACCAGCCGCTGGTGATGGCCGATATCGCCCGTCAGATCTCGGGCGGCGAGAGCCGCATCATGGGCGTGATGATCGAGAGCAACCTCGTCGCCGGCCGGCAGGATGTCGTACCGGGCAAGCCGCTCACTTATGGGCAGAGCATCACGGACGGTTGCATTGACTGGGCAACGACGTCGAAGACGCTCGAGCAGCTCGCCGACGCGGTCGAAATCGGCCGCAACATCCGGCGCGCCGGACTGCACGAGCGATCAGCCTGACGGATGGCCGAGCTTGGGATGGCTCATTCCTCACCTCTCCCCGACGGGGAGAGGTGAAAGCCTCAGCAGCCGCGGCAGATGCTCTTGATCTTCTTGTCGAGCGCCTGGTTTTCCTTGCTGAGCGGATCGTTGGGATCGCTCAGATTCTTCTCGCTAGGCACATCGCTGGCACGCGGCTGGCGATGACCGACCGGCGCCGGCAACACCGACCCGGACGATGCGCCGCTTGAGGTCGATCCCTTGGAGCCGCCGGTCTGCGCAACAGCCGCGCCGCCAAGCAAGACCACGAGCGATACTGCCAGCATGATCTTCGTCATGTCCATTTCTCCATTCTCAAATCAGCGTCCAAGCCCAGCACTCAAGTCAGCGTCGATGCCATCGCCACTCATGCCTCGGGCGGATAGAGATGAACGTCGCCGCAATAGTCGACGATACGATAGCGCGTTTCTGATTCCGCTTCACTTGTCTCGTTTGCGGTATTTTTCACCGCCGACACGTAATTCGGACCCACCGGCGACTTGCCGGCACCGCCGGGAATGTCGATGACATAGTCCGGCTGACACAGGCCCGACACCCGCCCGCGCAACTGCCGCATCAAGGCCTGCCCCTCTGCCAACGTCGTGCGCAGATGCGCCGTTCCCGGGGCGAGATCGCCGTGGTGCAGATAATAGGGCTTGATCCGGCATTCGACGAAAGCTCGCATTAAATCCGAGAGAGCGGCGATGTCGTCATTGACGCCGCGCAAAAGCACGGACTGGCTCACCAGGGGAATTCCAGCATCGACGAGCCGCGCGCAGGCATCGCGCGCGGCCCTCGTCAGTTCGCGCGCGTGATTGGCGTGTACCGCGACCCAGGTGGCCGCGCCCGCAACCTTCAGGGCTGCAACCATCTCCGCGCTGACGCGCGCGGGTTCGGCCGCCGGGACACGGGTGTGGAGACGGATGATCTTGACGTGATCGATGGCCGCAAGATCGGCCATGATCTCGCTCATCCGCCGGGGCGACAGCATCAGAGGATCGCCGCCGGTCAGGATCACTTCCCAGATCTCGTCATGCGACCGGATGTAGTCGATCGCGGTGCGATAGGCGCTCTCCGACAGCGCATTCTCCTTGCCGGGCCCGACCATCTCGCGGCGGAAGCAGAAGCGGCAATAGACCGCGCAGACGTGCACGAGCTTGAACAACACCCGGTCGGGATAGCGGTGCACGATTCCCGCCACCGGCGAATGCGGGTGATCGCCGATCGGATCGGCATTCTCGCCCGGCTGCGCCTCGAGCTCGGCCGAAACAGGAACGAACTGCCGCGCGATGGGATCGTCGGGATCCGTCGCGTCGATCAGCCCGACCAGATCCGGCGTGATCGCCACAGCATAGCGCGCGGCGACGCGTTCGAGCGCCGGCAGCGCCGATGCGGGGACCAGGCCCTCGGCTACCAGCTCGGCAGGGTCGCGCAGAGTGCGTGCAAGGTTCGTCTTTGTCATCTCTCATCCGCAGGCGGTGTCCACACCACCTGATCAATTCGTGTGGCGCCGCTCGCCAGCATCACCAGCCGGTCGAAGCCGAGCGCGACACCGCTCGCCTCCGGCATTGCGGCGACCGCCGCCAGAAAATCCTCGTCGAGCGGATAGGCTTCGCCGTAGCGGCGCTGCTTCTCCGTCATGGATTCCGTGAAGCGTTTGCGCTGCTCCCCGGCATCGGTCAGCTCTCCAAAGCCGTTGGCGAGCTCGACGCCGCAGGCATAGACCTCGAAACGTTCGGCGACCCTCGGATCGTCCGTCTTCACCCGCGCCAGCGCCGCCTCTGGAGATGGGTATTCGAACAGGATGGTCAAACGCCCCTGCCCCAGATGTGGCTCGACGTGTTCGACCAGCACCTTGCTGAAGATGTCGGACCAGGTGTCATCCTCGGCGACACGGACCTTCCCGGCTGCCGCCTCGGCGAGCGCCGCACGGTTACCCTCGCCGCCCGAGATTGTCGACAACAGGTCGACGCCGGCGAACTGCGCGAAGGCGCCCTCGACCGTCAGGAGCTCCGGCTCGGCGAAGGGATCGGCGGTTCGGCCGCGGAAGGAGAAGGTCCCAATCCCGGTCGCCTGCGCCGCCCGGGCGATCACGACGACGCAATCGGCCATGATGGCATCATAGGGCGCTCCCGCCCGGTACCATTCCAGCATGGTGAACTCGGGCAGATGCAGGTCGCCGCGCTCGCGGTCCCGGAACACCCGTGCGAACTCGAAAATCCGCGTCTCGCCCGCCGCCAGCAGTTTCTTGCAGGCGAACTCGGGCGAGGTGCGCAGGTATCGGCTGGCCCGGCTGCCGTCGGGCCGCATGATCTCGGTCCTGGGGGCGTGCAGATGGGTCTCGTTGCCCGGAGAGACCTGGAGAACGGAGGTTTCGACCTCCACAAACCCCTGTTCGGCGAAAAAACCCCGCAAAGCTCCGGTCACGGCGGCCCTGGCCTGGAGGAACGGCCGTCGGTCGAGGTGGCGCGCGGGCGACCAGGACGGCGACATCGGCTTGTCCCCAGCCATCAACCGACCGCCCCGGCCGGCAGCAAAATGCTGGCATCCAACGGCAAAATCAGTATGTTGCGGCCCAAAACGGGTGCCGAGGTCCGGTTTGAGGCCCCAAGTCCCCCAGCAATTCGACCACGTCCTGGCTGGTGCCGGGCCAAGCAAGCAGGAAATACAGCTTTGAGAGTCATCGCCAGTTCTATTCGCAAGGGCAACGTGATCGAGCAAGACGGCAAGCTCTATGTCGTCGTGAGCGCCGAGAACATCCATCCCGGCAAGGGAACCCCGGTCAGCCAGATCGAAATGCGCCGAATCTCGGACGGGGTAAAGATCTCGGAACGCTACAAGACCACCGACCAGGTCGAAAAGGCCACCATCGAAGAGCGCAACTACACCTTCCTTTACGAAGATGGCGATGGCTACCACTTCATGAACCCCGAGACCTACGACCAGGTTCAGGTTTCCAAGGACGTCGTCGGCGACGCGGCCGCGTATCTTCAGCCGGACATGACCGTCAAACTGTCGATGCATGACACCAATCCGGTGTCGATCGCACTGCCGCAGCGCGTGACGCTGGAAGTGGTGGAGACCGAGCCGGTGACCAAGGGCCAGACCGCCTCCTCCTCCTACAAGCCGGCGGTGCTGTCCAACGGCGTGCGCACCACCGTGCCGCCGCACATCTCGGTCGGCACGCGCATTGTGGTGATGACCGAAGACGGCTCCTACTCCGAGCGTGCTAAGGACTAAACGAGCCATCGAGGATCGGAACAGGTACCGCCGGGGGGCGAAGCAGTGGGCAGGAACAGTCTCCGCTTCGTCTCGCTTCTCCTGGCGTTGCCGTCGCTCCTCGTTGCTGCACCGATCGCTGCGGATGAATTCCGCAGCCCCTCGCTGACGGCCCTGCGCATCGAGTGGCGCGCGGCGCTCGACCAGCTTCGCAGCGAGATCAACAGCCGTCCCCAGATTGCGGGCGACTTCATCTTCGCACCGCGCCGTTCGGTACCGCGCTACGATCCGCGCGCGATGCCGGCACTGGTGCAGCTCAACGCGGTCTCCTCGCGCTTCTTCACCGGCATTACCCGAAGTCCCGTCCCCGTGCTGCTGCCGTTCGACGCCGCCGCGTATCTCGACGCGCAGCGCAGCGGCGCGCCGGCGACGCTCGCGCTGTCGCGCTACCAGGCCGACTTCAATCCCGTCGACATGTTCGATGCCGGTCCTGCCGGCTACAGCGCGACCTTCTCGCTCGAGCCCGGCGCCGGTGACGGCATGCCAAGCCGGGTGTACGCAAAGCCCGTCGAGGTGCAGATCACGGGCTCGGCGCTGATCTACGACATCGCCGATCCGGCCGGGGGCAAGGGCGAGCCAGTCAAGCCGCTCGCCGCAACCTACCCGGATCTGCGTAGGTTCATCCGGGAAGGCTATGTGCGCTACGCCTTCACCCGCTTCGGCGCCACCTATGTGGTCTCGATCCAGTGCCTCGACAGTGTCGCGAGGCCACGGCGGCTCGCCTGCAAGGAGGCCTATCCGGTCGCCGAGCGCTTCCTGAAGGCGCTGCGCGTCGCAGGGGGCCAGCGCATGCGGCCCCTGGCGGACGTTGCCTCCAACATTATCGACCGCCCCGCGGTGCGTTCACCGGATTTCAGCTACCGGCCGAGCGGCGACATCATTCCGAACACCGGCTACCGCAAGCAGGGCGGTCATCCCGACGCCATGGCCTATGCCCAGATCCGCTTTCCCTTGGAGAAGGCGCCCGCCTTCGTGCGCTCCCAATCCTTCGGCAAGCGCGACAAGAGCGAAGGCCCGACCGCTTATCCCTGGCGCGACAATTTCTGCGAGTCGCGTAGTTTCGAGGTGTGGCAATGCGGCGGAGGTTACGGCCACCAGGGCGAGGACATCCGCGCCGCCGACTGCCCGCCACCCGGCGAAGCCCGCGAGCCCTGCGATTCCAAGCGGCGCGGCGTCGTCGCCGTGCGTGACGCGATCGTTATCCGTGGCGCCAAGGACCAGGCCGCAACGCTACAGGTCAATAGCCGCACCGAGCACATCCGTTTCCGCTACATGCACATGAATCCGCATGCGATGAACGCCGATGGCGTCATCAACGGCCGCATCGTCACCGAAGGCGAGAAGATCGGCGTGATCTCGAACTACCTCGACCGTCCCGCCGGCACCTCGATGCACCTGCATTTCGACGTCCAGGTGTTCACCCGCGATGGCTGGATCTGGGTCAGCCCCTACGCGACGCTGGTCTCGGCCTATGAACGGCTGATCCGCGCGCGCGGCCGCGAGATCGGCCCGGAGATCGCGGTCACGGCGCAGCCGGTGGCCCATGCGCTGCCGGAAGACGTGCTCAAGCCTGACCTGCGCGAGGGAGCGGGCGGCGAGGAGAACTGACAGCGTGCTGGTTCGTTGCTGGAGCGGGCAGGACGCATCTGGTCGCGCACTCCCCCGCTCGAACGAAGAAGGATGGGTTGATGAGTGTCGGACTGATCGGTCTTCTCGACGATATCGCGGGGATCGCAAAGGTGGCTGCAGCCTCGCTCGACGATGTCGCTAGCCAGGCAGCCAAGGCAGGCACAAAGGCCGCTGGCGTGGTCATCGACGATGCGGCGGTCACGCCGAACTACGTCATCGGTTTCGCTTCGAAACGCGAGCTGCCGATCGTCGGCAAGATCGCGGTCGGATCGCTACGCAACAAACTGCTGATCTTGCTGCCGATTGCCCTGCTGCTCGGCTATTTCCTTCCCGCTGCGGTCACGCCGCTGCTGATGCTGGGCGGCGCCTTTCTCTGCTATGAAGGCGCCGAAAAGGTGCTCGAAGCCGTGATGCCGCATCATGCGCACCAGCACGAAGCTCAGCTCGAGCCGATTGCGTTGAATGCCCAGTCGGTCGAGGACGAGAAGGTCGCTGGCGCCATCAAGACGGATTTCATCCTGTCGGCGGAGATCATGGCGATCACGCTGGCGGCCCTCCCGGCGGGCAGCATCTGGACGCAGGCGCTGGTGCTGGCGCTGGTCGGCCTCTTCATCACCGTTGGTGTCTATGGCGTGGTGGCCCTGATCGTGAAAGCGGACGATGCCGGCATCGCCCTCGCGCGGTTCGACGGCGCCTCGCTCGCCGGCGGCGCGATCCGATTGCTTGGGCGCGCGCTCGTCCGCGGCATGCCCGTTTTCCTGGCGGTGCTGAGCACGATCGGCACCGCCGCCATGATCTGGGTCGGCGGTGGCATCATCCTGCACGGCATCGAGAAGTACGGCCCACCCGCGATCGGCCACACGGTCCATGCCATAACCGAGGCTGCCGCACATCTCCTTCCATCCGTTGCCGGCATCGTCGAATGGTCGGTCGAAGCAGCCATCTCGGGTGCGCTTGGACTGCTCGTCGGCGCAGTCGCCATTCCGGTCGTCCAATACGGACTCGCGCCGGCTTGGAAGCGGTTGAGGCGATCGCGATCGGCCTGAGCACAGCCATTGCGGATGACGCGCGCAGCCTATTCCAGGAACGTCGTCAGTTGCGCGCCCTCATCCGCCACGAACACCGCGATCAGTTCCGCCGGCTCGGTCATGCTGGCATTGGCCGAGACCAGATGCGTCGAGCCCGGCGGTTCGAAGAAGGACTGGCCGACACCGAACGTCTCGACCGGGCCGCCACCGAGCTGCGAGCGGATCTCGCCCTTGGTGATGTAGGCGGTGACGGAGCCGGAGTGACGATGCGGCCGCGAAAACCCGCCCGGACCGTAGGACACGCGCACGATGGTAACGCGTTTGCCGGGCACGTTCGGAAGCGCGTAGGAGCCGATCGGCTCAACCTTGTCGAGCGGCGAGCCTTCCGCCGCCGTCGCGCAGAGCGGCGCGAGGGCGCTGGACACGCTGTCGATCGTCACCGGCAGAGCTTTGCCGATTGCCAGCGCGCAGACTAATCCTGCGATGACGGCGAACGCTGTCGAACGTGACGGCAACGGGTACTGCAGGGCCGAAAGGCTCATGACTGTCATCGTGATCCTCCCCTCTCTCCGTCAGGACGAAGCTGCAGCGGCGGCCGCTGCGACCGGCCGCTTTGCAGGCGTCCAGCGAAACGCCGCACCAAAACGGTTCCAGACGTTGATCGAGGCGACCGCCGAGGTCAGATACGTCAGTTCAGTCTCGGAGAATTCGCGGGACGCCTCGGCGTAAACCTCCTCGCTGACCCCGTCAGGCAGACAGGTCAGCGCCTCGGCCCAGGCGAGCGCGGCCCGCTCGCGCGGCGAAAAGATCGGCGCCTCGCGCCAGACCGCGAGCAGATGAAGCTTGTCGAGGGGAACGCCGATCCGTTCCGACAGCACGACGTGGTGTTGCACGCAGAACGCGCAGCCGTTGATCTGCGAGGCGCGCAGCTTGACCAGCTCGAGCAGCTGCTTGTCGAGGCCGGCCTTGGCCGCAAGCTGGCCCAGCGCCAGCACCAGATCAAACGCATCGGGCGCGATCTGCTTGAAATCTTCATATTCGCTGCGGGCGTGTGACATTGCCATTCACCTCGGCATATTATAAGAGCACGGACATCTTATAAGAGCTCTTATATGTCGCGCAAGACGAATGTCACGAAATCGCAATCGGGACCCAAGGCCGTTGCAGCCGGTGCGGTGCACGTTCCAGCACCGGGCGAAGGCAAGCGCGGCGAGCAAGGCTATCTCGGTTACCTGCTGCGCCAAGCCCACGCCGCCGTTCGGCTGACGATGGAACGCACGCTCGCCGATCTCGGCGTGACCTCGCCGCAATTCGCGGTGCTGACGATGCTGAACGCCTATCCGGGCCTGTCGGGAGCCGATGTCGCCCGCCTCACCTTCCTGACGCCCCAGACCGTCGGCGTCATCATCCGCAATCTCGAACGCGACGGCGCGATTGCGATGACGCCTCATCCCGTTCACGGCCGCATCCAGCAATGGACGCTGACGCCACGAGGCGCGACGCTTTTGAAGGCGTGCCGGCAGCGTGTGCTCGAATTGGAGAAGCGGCTCGCTCGCAATTTGGATTCAAAGGCGGAAACCACGATCCGGCGTTGGCTTTCCGGAATCGCGGCTGAGCTTAAGGAGGACTAGGCGGCCGGCATTCGCGGCTGTCGTGGCCGCTGGTGCTACCCGCCTTTCAAGGCGTTCTTGACTGCGCCGTCCGGCCAGCTCTCGTCGGCCGCGATCACCCGCACGCGGGTCTGGTCGGCGGGATTGACCAGCACGTGCGAATTCACCCGCTCACCGCTCGGCTCCAGACGCAGATCGGTTTCGGGCTTCCAGCTCAGCGTCGTCGCGAGGTCGCCGGGAAAGATCTTCCATTGCGATCCGTCGTCGAGTTCGACGATATGGCTTTCGGCATGCGTGCGTATCTTCATTCCACCCCGACGATTCGATGAACCAGGAAGGCCGGCCGTACCAGGACCGACTCTTCTCCTCCTGGCGTGGGAGGAATGCGGGAGTCCGGCACTTGTTCCGGTGGGAACGACCGACGGGGTCGGGCCGAGTTGCCGCACGCGGCCGTTTCGGAACCGACTCACGCGTGCCATGTTTCCGGCTAGAATGTGCCCATGAAGCACACTGATTCCTCGCCCCGTCACACACGCCGCGCCCTGCTCCAGTCGACGCTCGGTGCAGCCGCTTTGCTCGCGCTTCCCACCCGCGCTCTCGCCGCGCCTCCCGGCTTCGACGAATGGCGCGAGAGCTTTCGTGCGCGCGCGATGGCAAAAGGTATTTCCGCCGCGACATGGCAGCGCGCGATGGGACGGGTCGAACCGGACATGAGCGTGTTCGCGCAGATGCGCAACCAGCCCGAATTCCGCGAGCAGGTCTGGCAGTACATCAACCGCCGCGTCTCGGACTGGCGCATCATTAACGGCAAGATCGCGCTGAAGAACAACGAGGCGCTGTTCGCCCGCATCGAGCGCGATTTCGGGGTCGAGCGCGGCACGCTGCTGGCGCTTTGGGGCGTCGAGTCCGCCTATGGCGATCCGCTGGTGCAGCAGAACCACATGAGGCCGGTGTTTCCCTCGCTCGCCGCGCTCGCCTGGAACGAGCCGCGCCGCAAGGCCTATTGGGAGACCGAGCTGATCAATGCACTGCGCATCGTCGACAAGGGCTGGTCCACGCCTGAGGACATGCGGGGATCATGGGCCGGCGCGATGGGCCATTCGCAATGGATGCCGGAGGTCTGGCTCAATGTCGGCATCGACTATGACGGCAACGGCAAGGTCTCGCCATTCGGCAAGCCCGACGATGCGCTGGGCTCGACCGCAAAGTATCTCGTCAATCGTGGCAAGTGGCACCGCGGCGAGCACTGGGGCTACGAGGTGCGCGCGCCCGCCAACATGAGCGGCAGCCGGACCTATGCGGCCTGGCAGGCGGCCGGCGTGACGCGTGCCGACGGCCAACCATTTCCGCAGCCCAACGCATCCGCGCAGATGTGGACGCCGGTTGCGGGCGGGCCGACCTTCCTGCTCGGGCCGAATTTCTACTCGGTGAAGAGCTACAACCCTTCCATGAACTACGCGCTGGCGATCTGCCATCTCGGGGATCGCTGCCTGGGAGCTCCGCCCTTCATCCAGCCCTTCCCGGGCTCCGAGCGTGCGTTGACGCTCGCCGAAGTGCAGGAGATGCAGACGCGCCTGACCAAGGCCGGCTTCGACACGGGCGGCACCGACGGCCGGGTCGGCAACGACACCATGAAGGCAGTCAAGGAGTTTCAGCAGAAAGTCGGGATCGCGCCAGCCGATGGCTACGGCGGGCTGAAGGTGCTGGCCAAGCTGCGGCAAACCAACTAGCACGGCCGGAAGCGCCGGCGCTGGCGCCTCGCCGCAGCTGCAGCCGACCCTTAAGCCGCGTTTCGCTGTTCTGTCAGCTTCAGCAGCTCGTCGACGAGGTCATCCACGGTACGCTCGGCCGCGGCAATCGACGCCTGCAACCGTTCGTCGGCGAATTCGTCGTACTCGACTGCGATGCTGTTGAAGGCCGTGATCCCGATGAAGGCAAACACGTCCCGGACGGCTCCTTCGACATGATTGACGGCGGCCATGCGCCCGCCCGGATCGTACCCGTAGTCTCCGCGCGAGCCGAGCAGGACAAGACGCTTGTCCATGCCCGCAAGCAGCGCCGAATATGGATTGTCCGGACATGATCGGTCGAAGCCGAATGTGCGTCCGACCCGAACAACGTTGTCTATGTATGCCTTGAACTGCGCTGGCACACCGAAGTTGTACATTGGCACGCCCGCGACGATCAGATCAGCTGTGAGCAACTCGTCGACCAGCGCATCGCTTTCCGCCAAAGCCTCTCTCATCCATGGCTCGCGCCGATCGGGCTTCGCGAAGGCCGCCTTGACCCAGTCGTCCGTCACCGGACTCGGTGCGAAGCGACCGAGGTCGCGGCAGACGACGCGATCCCCCGGCCGCGACTGTAGCCATCGTTGGACGAAACGCTGAGTCAGACGCCTGGTGTGCGAACCGCGCGGATTTGCATCTGAAGGCTCTAACCGCGCGCTTGAATCGATTTGTAGCAGTTGCATTGCAGAACTCCTCTCATCTGTTTGCCCAATAGATCGGTTCAGGCCCCGTCGTTGACAAACGAAAGTTGCTCAGCTTATGGATGAACTGCATTCATCCTCGAGTTCGCGATGAGAAGGCTTCCTCCGCTGGCGGGATTGCGTGCGTTTGAAGCGGCGGCACGTCACCTCAGCTTCAAGCGCGCCGCCGATGAGCTTCACGTCACGCCGACCGCGATCAGCCATCAGGTGCGACAGCTGGAGCAGACGGTCGGAGTCAGGCTGTTCGAGCGCCGAACGCGGCAGGTTCTGCTCACCGCGGAAGGTCAGGTCCTGCTTCCGGTCCTGCGCGACGGCTTTGATGCGTTTGCGCGTGTTCTGGAGGGATTGAGCCGGAAGCGGCGCCGGGCGGTGGTCACACTTTCGGCGACGCCGGCTTTCACAGCCAAATGGCTCGTGCCGCGTCTTCCTGGGCTCCGAAAGAGCAGAGCCGACATTGATCTCACATTGCTTGCGAGCCTGGACGTGGTCGATCTCAATTCAACCGCGGACCTCGCACTTCGCTACGGCTCCGGTCCTTATCCCGATCTGATTGCCGAGCCGCTCACGGTCGATCGTTTCGCGCCGGTGGTTAGTCCGCGCTTGGGCATCCGAAGACCGAGCGACCTACGCTCAGCAACACTGCTACATTTCGACTGGCACCGTCGTGACGCCCGAAATCCGACCTGGCGGCGCTGGCTCAAGACGGCCGGCATCAACGACGTTGATGCGCGCGCCGGCGTGCGTTTCAGCGATGAAACCCATGCCATCCAGGCAACCGTCGCCGGCGCTGGTGTCGCTTTGCACAGTCTTGTGCTCGTCGCCGACGAACTTTCGCAGGGAACGCTGGTGGCACCATTCGGGCCGGAGCTGGAAGGCTTCTCGCTGCACCTGGTCCGCAGCCGCGACCGGCCGCTCACCGAGCCGGTCGAGGCTGTACGACACTGGCTGAAGTCAGAGTTCGACGCGGCCTGCTGATACGCAGCGCAGCTCAAGCGTGCCTCGGAATGACATCCTTGCTTTCAGTGCCGATATTGCGGCTCTTCCGCATCGAGTTGGCGGCGGATCGCAGCGAGATGCAGCCGGGCGGATTCGGAATCGCCTTCGCGCATCTGCCTGTACGTCTCCGCCGCAACGGCGGGATCGACCGGCAGCACCTTCCGTCCCGTCGACATCGCCAGCACCTGCACCTCGGCGGCGCGCTCGAGATAATAGAGATCGTCCCAGGCTTCCGCGATGGTCGGCGCCAGCACCATCACGCCGTGATGCTTCATGAAGACGATGTCGGCATCGCCAACGGCGGAGGCGATACGCGCGCCTTCGCGGTTGTCGAGCGCGAGGCCATTGTAGTCGCGGTCGACCGCGGTGCGGCCGTAGAATTTCAGCGCGGTCTGGCCCGCCCAGATCAGCGGATCACCCTCGGTCATCGACAGCGCCGTCGCGTACGGCATGTGGGTGTGGAAGGCGACCTTGGCGCGCGGCAGCAGCCGGTGCATCTCAGCATGGATGTAGAAGGCGGTCGCTTCGGGTACCCCCTCGCCGTCGAGCACGTTGCCGTGGAAGTCGCAGATCAGGAGCTTTGACGCGGTCAACTCGCGAAAGGCGTAGCCGTAGGGGTTGACGAGGAACAGGTCGTCATGGCCCGGCACGACCGCCGAGAAGTGGTTGCAGATGCCCTCCTCAAAGCCGTTGCGCGCGGCCATGCGGAAGCAGGCGGCGAGATCCTCCCGTGCGGTGCGGATCGCGTCGGTTGCAAGATCCGGCCGGTTGGAGCGAAACGGCGCTGGCGCGGGTGAGGACGCGTGAAGGCTGTGCGCCATGGCTAAGGACACCTCTGTCGGTTGCAGGTTGCCCTTCTTGTACAGGGGCCGCGCCTGCGCGTCAGCCCCTGCGGCCGCCACCCTGCCCTGCGCAGCTCAAGCGCGCCGCGGCACGCCGCCGGCGTTCATGCCGCCGTCGATGACGAGCTCGCTGCCGGTGACGTAGCGCGAGGCATCGGAGGCGAGATACAGCACGCCCGAGGCGATCTCCGCGGCCTGACCGGCGCGGCCAAGCGGCGTGACGACGCGGGCGCGCTCCTCCGGATCGATCGGGGCGTTCTGGCCGGCGCCAGCCGCCCCCGTTGGGATCTTGCCCCAGATCGGGGTGTCGATGATGCCAGGGTGAACCGAATTGACCCGGATGCGATCGCCCGCCGCCGCACACTCCATCGCGATCGACTTGGCGAACAGCCGCACGCCGCCCTTGGTCGCCGAATAGGCCGACAATCCGGGCGAGCCGCGCAGTCCCGCCAGCGAGGACATCATGATGATCGAGCCGCCGCCGGTTTTGCGCATCAGGGGCAGGCAGTGCTTGACCGAGAGGAACACGCCATCGAGATTGATCGCATTCTGCCTGCGCCAGTCGGCGAGCGTCATGTCGACGATCGATGGCACGGCAATGCCGATGCCGGCGTTTGAGACGAGCACGTCGAGCCGGCCGTAGCGCCTTGCGATCTCGGCGACGATCTCGATCCAGCGTTCTTCGCTGGTGACGTCCTGCTCCAGGAACACCGTCTTGCCGCCGTCCCTGGTGATGCGCCTGACGAGCTCGGAGCCCCTCAGCTCGTCGATGTCGGTCGCGATAACGGTGGCGCCTTCGCGCGCGAACAGCTCGACGGTAGCCTCGCCAATGCCGGAGGCGCCGCCCGTCACCAGTGCGACCTTGCCCTCAACCTGCCCTGCCATGTTCACTCCCTTTTTTGTTGTTTGAGCAACCTACTTCTTGCGCATGATCTCGTCGTTCATGCGTCATCTAATCACGGATGGCCCCTGGTCCGGTAGCGCGACGTCGACGACGCGGAATTGCACGCGCTCGGCGCCCTGGTAGCGGTCGACCGAGAGTGAGCCCGCGACATGTATCTGCTGGCCGCGATTGGCGAGCAGCGCATTGCCGAGCTTCTGGCCGATCGCACGGAACGCGATGCCGTTGACGATGGCACCATCACCCGCCTTGAAGCGCAGGCGCAGATGCGCCTGGCCGACCTCGTCGGCAAACACGAGTTGATGCGCCGGCAGCGCCAGCACCGGCTCCGGATTGCCGCTGCCGAAGGGACCTGCGCGGTTGAGCGTCGTGGCCAGCTCAGGCGTCACCGCACGGGCGGTGACCGCGCCGTCGATATAGAGCTCGTTGACGTGGCGCGCCTCGGCGACGTCGCGCGCCAGCGCGGCCTCGATATAGGCGCGGAATTCGGCGAGCTTCTCCTTGCGCAGCGTCACGCCCGCGGCCATCGCGTGGCCGCCCCCCTTGAGCAGAATGCCGTCGGCGACAGCCTGCCGCACCGCCTTGCCGAGATCTACGCCGGCGATCGAGCGGCCCGAGCCCGTGCCGATGCCGCCGGGCTCCAGCGCAATGGCAAAGGCCGGCCGCGAGAACTTCTCCTTCAGCCGGGAGGCGACGAGGCCGACCACGCCGGGATGCCAGCCTTCCGAGGCCGTGACGATCACCGCGAGCTTGTCCTCCAGCCCGATCGAGGCCAGCGCCTCGGCTTCGGCCTGGGCTTCCGCCGCCTGCTCGATGACGCGACGTTCGCTGTTGAGACGGTCGAGCTCGGCCGCGATCCGCGCCGCCTCGACGCTGTCGCCTTCGAGCAGCAGTCGCACGCCGAGATCGGCGCGGCCGATACGGCCGCCGGCATTGACGCGCGGGCCCAGCATGAAGCCGAGATGCCACGCCTCCGGCGGGCCGTTGAGCCGCGCCACGTCCATCAGCGCGGTGTGGCCGACATGGTCGCGCCGCCGCATCGCGATCAGCCCCTTGGCGACGAAGGCGCGGTTGAGACCGATCAGCGGCGCGACGTCGGCGACGGTGCCGAGCGCAACGTGGTGCAGCATGCCCAGGAGATCGGGCTCGGGCATCTCGCTGGTCCAGAAGCCGCGCTGGCGCAGCTCGCGATTGACCGCGACCAGCGTCACCAGCACGAGGCCGACCGCAGCGAGATGACCGAGGCCGGAGAGATCGTCGAGCCGGTTCGGATTGACCAGCGCATCCACCACCGGTAGCTCCGTGCCAGCCTGGTGATGGTCGATCACGACCACGGACATGCCGAGGCGCTTCGCCTCGGCGAGCGGCTCGATGCTGGTGGTGCCGCAATCGACGGTGATCAGCAGGGTGGCGCCCTTCGCCGCCAGCGCGCGCACCGCCTCCGTGTTGGGGCCATAGCCCTCGAAAATCCGGTCGGGAATATGGATCAGCGGATCGAGCCCGCAATGCCGCAGATGCCACGCCAGCAGGGCAGCCGAGGTCGCGCCGTCGACATCGTAGTCCCCGAAGATCGCGACCTTCTCGCCCCTGGTCGCGGCATTGGCGATGCGTTTGGCGGCGGCCTCCATCTCCGTCACCGTGAACGGGTCGGGCAGCAGCTTTCGGATGGTCGGATCGAGGAAGTCGGCGACGGCATCGATGTCGACACCGCGGCCCGCCAGCACCCGCGCCAGCAGTTCCGGCAATTGGTGCCGCTGCACGATGGCGAGCGCCTGGGCCGCCCCGCGGGCATCGAGCCGGTCGCGCCACAGCTTGTCGGTGAGCGAGCGCGCCACCCCCAGGAAGGCCTGGGGCGCTTCGACGGGGAGTGCGGATGCGGGAGGCGTCATGAACGGGGGCTATCGATTGGGAACTCGGGTCCGGGCGATCACGCTCGCGGGCGGGACTGGCTTGAAAGGATTGGCCGGGAAACCCCGGTGATTTGCAACGGCCAGGACGCACAAAGCGGTGGATGGCCGGCTGGCAGGCCGGAGTGACTATCATTTAGGCATTCCGTCAAACAGCAAATTAAGCAGGCGTTAGGCGGAATCCTCGAAAAAGAATCGTATTCGATCTGTAAGTCGTTGTTCCCCGTTCATTGCAGATCAGACCTCATTGCCAAGGGAAGTCCCGATGTCTGCTGCGCTGGGTCTGAAGGCCAAGCCGATCGCCACCGAACCCGCGGACGATGATTCCGACATCTCCGCGCTGATCAACCGGCTCACCGCGGAGGTCAACCAGATCGCGGTCGACAAGACCAAGTCGATCCAGCAGATCACCAACCAGATGAAGATGCTGGCGCTGAACGCGCTGATCGAGAGCTCGCGCGCCGGCGCGCAGGGCGCGGGCTTTGCGGTGGTGGCACAGGAGGTGCGCGGCGTCGGCCAGCAGGTCGAGACCATCGCCCGCGAGCTCGAGACCCAATTGACGAAACGCACCGGCGACCTCGTCGCCTCGATCGACCGCATGAGCCAGCGCTCCCGCGGCGAGCGGATGGTCGACCTGTCGCTCAACGCGATCGAGCTGATCGACCGCAATCTCTACGAACGCACCTGCGACGTGCGCTGGTGGGCGACCGATTCCGCCGTGGTCGATTGTGCGGCCTCGCCGAGCGCCGCGGCCGTCTCCCATGCTTCGCAGCGCCTCGGCGTGATCCTCGGGGCCTACACGGTCTATCTCGATCTCTGGCTCTGCGACCTCGACGGCAACGTCATCGCCAATGGCCGCGCCGACCGCTTCCGCGTCGTCGGCCAGAACGTCGCCCACACCAAATGGTTTCGCGACGCGAAAGCCCTTCGCTCCGGCGACGACTATGTCGCCGGGGACGTCGAGAACCAGCCGCTGCTCGGCAATGCGCAGGTCGCGACCTATTGCGCCAGCGTCCGCGCCGGCGGCCAGGCCAACGGCGCGCCGATCGGGGTGCTCGCCATCCATTTCGACTGGGAGCCGCAGGCCCGCGCCATCGTGCAGGGCGTGCGCGTCGGCGACAGCGACAAGGCGCGCGTGCTGCTGGTCGATTCCAATTTCCGCGTGATCGCGGCGTCCGACGGCCAGGGCATCCTCAGCGAGCGCATCTCGCTGTCGCTGAACGGCCAGCGCTCCGGCTTCTATCAGGAACGCACCGGCACGCTGGTCGCGTTCCATGCCACGCCGGGCTACGAGACCTATCGCGGGCTCGGCTGGTACGGCGTGATCGTCTGCGGGGCCTGAGGCGAGCGGTCCGCCCCCCGAAATCGGACGCGGCCACCCGTCCAATCCAAAACTCGCGAAAACAACCCCATGCACAGTAGCTTGGGGATTGTTTTCATTGGCGTTTTCAAGGGCCTGCCCGCCGCCTTGCGGCGATCAAACATTTTGACACGTCGGGCAAAACGCTGGCAGGATTTTCCCGCCAGCTAAGCCCGCTATAGGCAAGAGCCTGCGCCACGGATCGGCTAGAGTCACTTCGCATTGAACGATGCGAGAGGCGCGAGTCTCGATCTGCTTCGATCATCTCGCGCTCCGCAATCGTAAGGAGGCAAGCCATGAAGATCGTCGTGATCGGCGGAACCGGATTGATCGGATCAAGACTGGTGGCGAAGCTCAAGCAGCAAGGCCACGAAGCGGTGGCGGCCTCGCCGAAATCCGGCGTGAACGCCGTAACCGGGGAAGGCCTTGCCGCAGCGCTTTCGGGCGCGGATGTGGTCGTCGACGTCGCCAACGCGCCGTCCTGGGAGCCGGCAGCGGTGCTCGCGTTCTTCCAACGATCGAGCGAGAATCTCGTCGCGGCAGAGGCCGCAGCAGGCGTGAAGCATCACGTGGCGCTCTCGATCGTCGGCACCGACCGTTCGCCCGACAACGCCTATTTCCGTGCCAAGCTGGCGCAGGAAACCGTCATCAAGTCCGCCTCTGTGCCCTACTCGATCGTGCGCGCCACCCAGTTCTTCGAATTCCTCGCGGCCATTGCCGACACAAGCACGATCGACGGCAAGATCGTCGTTCCAACGGCTCAGTTTCAGCCGATCGCGGCCGTCGATGTCGTCGATCGCCTCGCGGAGGTCGCAACCGGCCGGCCGCTCAACGGCACGATCGATATCGCTGGCCCTGAGAAGGGCCCCTTCAATGACTTCATCGCACGCCGCCTGAAGGCGTCCGGCGACCCCCGCCATGTGATCGGAGACCCGAAGGCGCTCTATTATGGCGCTCCCATCGACGACACGTCGCTGAACCCGCTCGGCGAGGCACGGCTCGGGCCGACGCCGCTCGCAAAATGGCTCGCGAGCCTCTGAGACGCCGGCGGTCGGATCATCGCTCCAGCTGCGGCAATGAAGGTCCCCGCCGGGGGACGCGGCCGGCTTGGGCCGCGTCACGGGCGCGAGGTCGGCACGAGTAGGGCCGCGTCAGCCCTACCGGCAACGGCGCGCTGCCATCTCCGCTGCGAGCAGCAACGCCGCGCGGCTGGCGCCGATCGAGGCGATGCCTTGTCCCGCGATGTCGTAGGCGGTGCCGTGCGCGGGCGTGCAGATCGGGAATGGGAAGCCGCCGAGCAAGGTCACGCCGCGATCGAAACCCATCAGCTTCATCGCGATCTGGCCCTGGTCGTGATACATCGTCAGCACGGCATCGAAGGCGCCGGCCTTGGCGCGCAAGAACACGGTGTCGGCGGGAAACGGTCCCTCCGCGGCAATGCCCTCGCGCTGGCTTGCTGCGACCACCGGCGCGATCACGTCGATCTCCTCGCGGCCGAAATTGCCGCCGTCGCCGGCATGGGGGTTGAGGCCTGCCACCGCGATGCGCGGCCGCGCAAAGCCGGCGTTGCGCATGCAGGAATTGGTCAGCTCGAGCGCGCGATGGATGCGTTCGCCGGATAGCTTCGCAGCGACGTCCCTAAGCGGGATGTGCGAGGTGACCCGCGCATTCCAGAGCCGGTCCAGCACGTTAAATTCGCTTGCCGGCGTCTTGAGACCGACGACCTCGGCTGAGAACGCGATCTCGTCGTCGTACTCGGCACGGGCAAGGCGCATCGCCTGCTTGTTGAAGGGCGTGAAGCAGACCGCATCGACATGGCCGTCGCGGCCGAGCTCGAGCGCGTGCCTGTAATTGGCCAGCGCGAATTTTCCGCCGGCAAGGGTCGCGGCCTTCGGCTCGACCTCTCTGGGAGCAAGGTGGCGGAGATCGACGAACAGCGCATCTTCCTGCGCTGCGCGAAGGTCGGCGCCCTGCTCTATCACCTTCAGCTCCGGCTTGACGCCCGCAATGCGCGCGCCCTCGTCGAAAATGCGGCGGTCGCCGATGACGACGAGCCGGCAGCGCGCGCGGATGTCGTCCTGCGCCACGAGCTTCGCCGTCAGCTCCGGGCTGATGCCGGCGGGATCTCCCATGGCCAGCGCAATCAGCGGCTTTGCGGTCATATGATCGCCCTTTCCTGGACTGGCGCATCGGTTGCAGGGGATGCGGGTTTGCGCCAGAGCCGCGGCAGCTGCAACAGAAGCGGAAGCAGCAGCAGCGCGATGCCGCCCACGATCAGGCACGTCACCAGCTTGTTCGCAAAGAAGATGCCCAAGGACCCCTTTGAGATCAGCATCGACTGCCGGAACGCGTCCTCGGCCTTGTCGCCAATGACGATCGCGAGCACGAGCGGCGCTAAGGGATAGAACAGCTTCTTGAAGAGATAGCCGACGACCCCGAAGCCGAGCATCATGAGGACGTCGAGATAGGAGTTCGACACCGAATAGGCGCCGACGACGCAAATGATCACGATCAGCGGCGCGATCACCACGAAGGGAATCCGCATCAGGGCGGCGAACACCGGGACCGTCAGCAGCACCAGCACCACGGCGACGATGTTGCCGACATACATCGAGGCGATCAGGCCCCAGACGAAATCCTTTTGGTCCACGAACAGCATGGGCCCGGGATTGAGGCCCCAGATCATCAGCCCGCCCATCATCACGGCCGCGGTCGCCGAGCCGGGAATGCCCAGCGAGAGCATCGGCAGCAGCGCACTGGTCCCGGCGGCATGATCGGCCGTCTCCGGCGAGACGATGCCTTCGACCTCGCCGGTGCCGAAATGCCGGCCGCGGCGTGAAAAGCGGCGGGCGATGCCGTAGCTCATGAAGGAGGCCGCGGTCGGGCCGCCCGGCGTGATGCCCATCCAGCAGCCGATCGCGGCACTGCGCAACAGGGCGATGCCGTAGCGCGGCAGGCGGCCGACGGCGCGAAAGACCTCGCGCCAATCGATCTTGGATGAGACGGCGCGGGCGTGAAATTCCTCCTCGACGGCCACCAGCAGCTCGCCGATGCCGAACAGGCCCATCACCGCGACTACGAAGCTGACGCCCTTGACCAGCTCATCCACGCCCATGGTGAGGCGCACGCTGCCGGAGACCGTGTCGATGCCGATGGCGGCGATGGCAAAGCCGAGCGCCAGCGCCACGACGGTCTTGATCGGCGCCGCACCGCCCATCCCGACGAAGCTGGCAAAGGCGAGAAAATAGACCGCAAAATACTCGGCCGGCCCGAACGCGAGCGCAGCCTGCGCCACCCAGGAGGCGAGGAAGGTGATCAGGATGACGCCGACCAGCGCGCCGAACGCCGCCGAACCGAAGGCGGTCGCGAGCGCCGTGGTCGGCCGGCCGTCGCGCGCCATCGGATAGCCGTCGAAGGTGGTCGCCACCGATGACGGCTCGCCCGGAATGTTGAACAGGATGGAGGTCACCGATCCCCCGAACAGCGCGCCCCAATACATGCTGGAGAGCAGGATGATGGCCGAGACCGGCTGCATGCCGAAGGTGAGCGGCAGGAGCAGCGACACGCCGTTCGGCGCGCCCAGCCCCGGCAATACGCCGACGAGAATGCCGAGCAGGACGCCGACCACCATCAGGACCAGATGCGGCACCGTGACCGCGATGGTGAAGCCGTGCAGGAGCTCCTGGAGATTGTCCATCCCGCCGCTCCCTCAGAACCCGAGCGCGGAAGCGAGCGCGCCGTGCGGCAAGCTGACCTGGAACATGCGCTCGAACACGAGGTAGAGCGCCAGCGCCGTGGCTCCTGCCATGGCGAGCGCACGCGGCACCGATTGGTGCCGGGGGATTGCCAGCACGGTGAAGACGTAGAGAGCCGAGGCGACATACATCCCGGCGAGTGGGATCGCGGCGACGAAGATCGCAGCCGGCACGAACAGGCCGGCGAGCCGGCGCAGCTCGATCGACGTGATCGCGATGGGAACGTTTGCGAGCGTCGCGGCCGGCACCACGCCGCGCACCAGATTGTAGAGACTGCCGAGCACGACGATGGTCCCGGTCAGGAACGGGAAGGTGCCGGCGTCCACGCCTGCGCTCGACCAGCCAATGCCGTTGTCGAGGCTGGAGACGACGACGGCCACGCCGAAGCTGCCGGTGAGCACGGCGGTCGCAAGTTCAAGCGCGCGGCGGGAGATCATGGCGCAATGCCTTACTTCACCAGCCAGCCCTGCTCGCCCGCGACCTGCTTGATGCGCTCGAGGTCCTCCTTGATGAATTTTTCGAACTCGGCACCGGTGAGGAACGTGTCGACCTGGGAAGTCTTCTCGATGTAGTCCTTCCACTCCGGCGTCGCCTGCACCTTCTTCATGAGGTCGACATAGAACGCGGCCTGCTCCGGCGCGACCTTGCCGGGCAGCCACACCGTGCGCGGCTGCTCGTATTGCTTGATGTCGAGGCCCTGCTCGACGCAGGTCGGAACGTCGCCCCAGCCTTCCGTCGCGGTCACCTTCGGCCCCTGCGGCAGCCGCTTCGGGCTGAACACGCAGAGCGGTCGCTGCGTGCCCCCGCGCCATTGCCCAAGGCTTTCGCTGGGGTTGTTGACGTGGGAGTCGAGATGTCCGCCGGCGAGCTGCACGGCGGTCTCGGCGCCGCTCTTGAAGGGGATGTAGGTCAGCTTGACCTTGCCGGTTTTCTCGATCATGCGCGTCAGCACCTCGTCGGTATCCTTCGACTGCGCGCCGCCCATCTTGAATTCGCCCGCTGCGGCCGCCTTCAGATAATCGCCTGCGGTCTTGTACGGCGCGTCCTGCTTGACCCAGAGCAGGAACTCGTCCTGCGCCATCGCCGCGATCGGCGTGAGATCGGTGTAGTTGAAGGCAACCTTGGAGACGAGCGGCTGCTGCCACGCGTTCGACGTGCCGAAGATCACCTTGTAGGGATCGCCCGCGGAAGCCTTGCCGTAGACGTAGCCTTCGGCGCCGCTGCCGCCGCCCTTGTTGACGACGACGATCGGCTGCTCGGTCAGCTTGTGCTTGGTGATGATGTTCTGCACCGCGCGCGCGAGGTTGTCGGTGCCGCCGCCGGGGCCGGCGGTGGCCACGAACTCGATCGGCTTTTGCGGCTGCCAGGCGCTGAGCGCCGGCATGGTGCCAGCGAGCACGGCTGCGCCTGCGGAGAGCAGAAATGTTGACGTCCGACCCATGATTTCCTCCAGCTGATTTTTTGTCTTTTGTTGTTGTCGTATCGACGTCCGGTCAGGCGACGTGTTCCTCGCGTCGTTCCAGGGCCGAGACGATTGCGCCTTCTTTTTCGAGCGCTTCGATTCGTGACTGATCGAACCCGTGCTCGGCCAGAACCTCTCGCGTATGTTCACCATAGACCGGTGCGCCTGATCGCACTTTGCCTGGGGTCTCCGAAAACTTGATCGGAAGTCCGATCGTCTTGACGGGCCCGAGCGTGGAGTGCTCGACCTCGACGACCATCTCGCGCGCCAGCGTCTGCGGATCACTGAGCGCCTCCAGCATGTCGTGCACGGGACCGCACGGCACGCCCTTCTCGTCCAGCGCCGCCAGCCAATGCGCCCGCGATTGGGTACGGAAGCGTTCGCTGAGGACGGCTTCGAGCTCTTTCAGGTTGGCCATGCGGTCGGCGCCGGTGAGGAAGCGCGGATCGTCGGCAAGCTCGCTCGCGCCGAGCGCTTCCAGCATCAACAGCCAATGCTTCTTGTTGGCGCCGCCGACCACGAGCCAGCCGTCCGAAGCTTCGAACGCCTGATACGGCGCGTTGAGCGGATGCGCCGAGCCCATCGCGCGCGGCGCAGTGCCCGAGGCGAGCGCGATGGTCGACTGCCAATAGGTCTGCACCAGGGCGGCTTCATACAGCGAGGTCTCGACCCACTGCCCTTCACCGGTCTTGAGGCGATGCGTGTAGGCCGCCAGGATACCCATGCTCGCGAGCAGGCCGGCGGTGATGTCGGACAGCGGCGGCCCGCACTTGACGGGCGGGCCGTCGGGCCGCTCGCCGGTAAAGCTCATGATGCCGCTCATGGCTTGGGCGACGAGGTCGAAACCCCTGCGGTGCTTGTAGGGGCCGGTGCGGCCGAAACCCGACAGCGAGCAATAGATCAGCGCCGGGAATTCCGCGTGCAGCGCCTCATAGCCGAAGCCGAGGCGCTCCATCGCGCCCGGCGCAAAGTTCTCGACCAGCACGTCGGCATCGGCGATCAGCCGGCGCAGCACCTCTTTGCCGCCGTCGGTCTTCAGATCCAGCACGATGCCGCGCTTGTTGCGGTTCATCATCAGGAAGGACGCCGCCTCATCGCCGATCTTCGGCGGCACCGAATGGCGGGTGTCGTCGCCGTTCGGCCATTTCTCGATCTTGATGACGTCGGCGCCCATGTCGGCGAGCATCAAGGTGCAGGTCGGTCCCGCCATGACGTGAGTGAGATCGATGACCTTGAGGCCGGCCAGCGGTCCCGAATGGCGGGAGGTGGATTGCGAACTTTGCATCGGCTCGTCCTATTGGCCGCGCCATTGCGGCGCGCGCTTGTTGAGGAAAGCATCGAGCCCTTCGCGAAAGTCCTGGCTCGTGTAGCACATCAGGATGAGGTCTTCGCCCTCGTCCTGCGTCAGCCGGCGCTGCAGACGCGCCACAGCCTGCTTGGTCGCGTTCAGCGTCAGCGGCGCATGGCTCGCGACGAGCCGGGCTACCTCGTCTGCGCGTCGTTCAAGGGCGGCAAGATCGTCGACGACCTCGCCGAGCAGTCCGACGCTTGCAGCCTCCGTCGCGTCGACAAGGCGCGCGGTGAAGATGAGATCCTTGACGCGCGCGGCGCCGATCAGTGCGGTGAGACGGCTGACATTGGACATCGACAGGCAATTGCCGAGCGTCCTGGCGATGGGAAATCCGATTTTTGCGCTTGTCGTGCCGATGCGGAGGTCGCAGGCCGCAGCAACGCCCGCCCCGCCGCCGGTACAGAACCCGTTGATCGCCGCGATCGTCGGCACGCGGCACTGCTCGAGCGTGGTGAGCACGCGATCGATGCGGTTCTCGTAGTCGATGGCGTCCTGCGGCGACTTGAATTCGCGGAACTGATTGATGTCGGTGCCTGACGCGAACGCCTTGTCGCCGGCCCCGCGCAGCACCAGCACCTTGATCGCATGGTCGCGGTTGGCCTCCTCGCAGATCGCGGCGAGCCGCTCGTACATGGCGAAGGTGAAGGCGTTACGGGCCTGCGGGCGGTTGAAGGTGATCCGCCCGATGCCGCCGTCGCGCTCGAACACGAGGTCTTCTGCCTCCACTTGCAGGTCCATTTCCTCATACCTTCTGTTTTTTACATTTTTGAATGCAAAACTTGGGTTTTTCAAGCTGGAACTTGACTATTCGTGCGTATAAGTTCGATTTTGCATTCAAATTGAGCCCAGGACCATGCTTCACGACGAGGTCGTCAACCGCATCCGCGCCATCCTGCTCGACGGCGAAATCCCGCCGGGCGCGCGGATTCCCGAGCGCGAGCTGTGCGAGCGGCTCGAAATCTCGCGCACGCCGCTGCGCGAGGCGCTGAAGGTGCTGGCCGCGGAAGGGCTCGTGCAGCTACTGCCGCATCGCGGCTCGCGCGCGGCAAAGCTGACCGACAAGGACATGCGCGACCTGTTCGAGGTCTGCCAGGGATTGGAGGCCCTCGCCGGCGAGCTCGCCTGCGAGCGCATCAGCGACGCCGAAATCGACGCAATCGCCGCCGCGCATGCGGACATGGTGCAGCATTATCGCGAGCGCGACCTGATCCAGTACTACCGTGGCAACCGCGCCATTCACGAAGCTATCGTGACCGCAGCAGGAAATCCCGTGCTCGCCGGGCTTTACGCCTCGGTGACCGCCCGCATCCGGCGCGCGCGCTATGTCACGCCGATGACGCCGCAGCGCTGGGCCCTCGCCGTGAAGGAGCACGAGGCAATCCTCAACGCGCTTCAGCGCCGTGACGGCGTCGGCCTCTCCCACATCCTGCGGGCGCATCTGCGTCATAAGCGCGAAGAGGTCTTGCAGGCCGGTTTTGCCGAGACGGAAGGAAGTGAGCCCACATTGAGAATTGCGTAACGCGCAATTCCGCGCCTTGTCGCACCGTGCCTTTGCGCGTCGTTTTCGCGATCCGACCACGGTTCTCGCTCCGCGTGCAGCAACGGGCAATTCCACTTGCTAGCTTGTCGTAGCCGGCGCAGCATGCTTTGCGCCGTCCCCGGCCGCGTGGCCGATCGGGCGGCCGCCTACCGCGCGAACGATTGCGCAAAACAAAAAACGAAAGCGGAGAGAAAGAATGACATTCGATGTCTCGCGTCGGTCCCTACTCGCACTCGGCGCCGGTCTTGGTGCTAGCCTTGGCGCCAGCGCCATGCTCGGCAGCAGCGCGATGGCACGGGCGCCCAAGCTCGGCACCCAGACGCCCTACTGGCACCGCTTCATTCTCGGCGATGCCGAGGTGACCGTCGTATCCGATGGACCGCTTCCCCTCGGCGATCCCTCCGGGACCTTCACCGGCGTTCCCAAGGAAGAGGTCAAGAAGATGCTGGCCGACAATTTCCTGTCGCCGGACAATGTCGTGCTCGAACAGAATTCCCCGATCGTCAACACCGGCGACAAGCTCATCCTGTTCGACACCGGGATGGGCTCATCGAAGATGTTCGGCACCAGCACCGGACGGCAGCAGAAAAGCATGACGGAGGCCGGCATCAAGCCGGGGGACATCGATGCCGTGGTGTGCTCGCATGCCCATATCGATCACATCGGCGGCATCGTCGACGAGGGCGGCAAGCCGCTGTTCCCCAACGCGCAAGTCTACATTGCCCAGAGCGATTTCGATTTCTGGACCGACGAAGGCAAGCTCGGCGGCGCGGCCAAGGATTTCGTGGTCCACGCCCGCAAGAACCTGCTGCCGGTCCGGGATCGGATCAAGTTCTTCAAGGACGGCGAGGAATTCCTGCCCGGCGTGCAGGCGATCGCGGCGCCCGGGCACACCGTTGGCCACACCATTTTCATGGTCTCCTCGGCCGGCAAATCGTTCGCCTTCCTCGGCGATCTCTCGCATCATTCGGTGCTGCTGCTGGAGAAGCCACGGATGGAGTTCTCCTACGATTCCGACCCGAAGCAGGCGGCCGAGTCGCGCGTCAAGCTGCTGACGATGCTGGCGGCGAACAAGATCCCGGTGATGTCCTATCACTTCGCCTGGCCAGGCTATGGCCATGTCGCCAAAGCCGGAGATGGTTTCCGCTACTATCCGGAGCCGATGAAGATGACGTTGTAGCCGTCAGTTCAGATCCGGGCGGCGCGAGCCGCCCGGATCTGTGCGGTCCCACGCGGCGAACCTTACAGGCACTCCAGGCGGGCCCGCAGCTGGGCGTCGCTCTCACGGCCCAATGCAAGCAATGCGGAATACGGGTCCCCGGCAATGCCGAGCGCGGCGGCAAACGCGGGCTCGGTCTTCATCCCGCGCGCCCTATGGTCGGCCACGGCTTTGCGCAGACGCCCGTCGTCGAGCGCGAGCAATCTCCGCTCGATTTCGAAGTGCAGCCAGCCTTCCTGCTGATCGACCGGCTTGGGATCGCCGAACAGCTCGAACGGCCAGCCGTCCCACTCGAAGCGGGCGACCACCGGCCGCCGGCTGGAGCACCATTGGTAGAGCGCAAACCCGCCACAGGCGCGGTACCGGCGCCAGATCACTTCGGCGAAAGCCACCGCGTCCAGAACATGGCAGACGACATCGATGTCGCTCAATGGCGTCGCAAGCCCCAAAGGCAGCGTCCCGACCACGCGTGGATCGAACTCCCGCAGCTCGTCGAGCAATCCCGAACTGCCGATCGCACTTTCGTAGTCCATTGATCGCCGCTGCGCCGCGAATGTCAGCAGCCGAGCTGATCGGCGATGCCGCCAAAATCCTTCGCGACGATGTCCCACTTGCCGGTTGCTTCGAAATCGACCTTCTGAAGCGGGCCGTATTCGGTCGGTCGCGCCACGAAGGCGGTCTTCAATCCGTTCTTCTGGGCGGCAGCGAGATCGCCATTGTGGGCCGCGACCATCATCACCTCTTCCGGCTTGAGGCAGAGCAGCTTTGCTGCGCCGAGATAGGTTTCCGGATCGGGCTTGTAGTGCTCGAACAGCTCGGCCGACATGATGAGGTCCCACGGCAGGCCGGCGAACTTCGCCATGTTGGTGAGCAGCGCGACGTTGCCGTTCGAGAGCGGCGAGATCACGAACTTTGATTTCAGCCGCATCAAGCCGGCGACGCTGTCGGGCCAGGGATGCAGGCGGTGCCAGCCTTTGGTGAGGTAGTCGAGATCGGCCTCGGTGAGGCCCCTGATCGCGAATTGATCGACCAGCTGCTCCAGCGAGCGGCGATGCAGATCGTCGAGCATGACGTAGCCGCGCTCGGGATGTTGGCGCACGTCGTCCATCGAGGCCATGTACATGCCGCGCCAGCCGTCGACCAGCGCGGTCCAATCGGCGGTGATGCCGCGCTGCTTGCTCCACCACATGAAGTCGGTAATCAGGCTGGTGCGCCAGTCCACGACTGTGCCGAACACGTCGAAGACGAGGGCTTTGACGGCGGAGAGATTGGATGGTGTGGTCATGCTTCGCTCCGCTGATTTTGTTTTGGCCCGGCTAGCCGGCCGAGATCGAGGGCTTTAAAGCATGATCCGTTCCATGCAACAATAGCGCTAGTTCGGCGCATCAAGCACGTGAGGGACGAGTTTGGTCGCCTACCTCAACTCGTCGGGGTGAAACGCACCGGCCATGACAACCGTCTCTGTCGCATACATATTGCTCGAGGATGCCCGCCTCCCGGACGAGGAGGCTTTGATCCAGTTCTTACGCGTTCGTCATGCCGACATACGCTGGAACCGTAGCACCTTCGCACCGAGCGACGGTGCTGACGGTCCCCTGTTCATCCGCGCAGGAGATCATCTCATGACGATCCTCCTGATGCCTGCGCCGATACCTTTCGATCAGCAATTGTGGGAGCGGGCTTCCTGGCTGTGGCCGGAAGCTTTCCACGCCGCTCGACGCCATCGTGCGCACCTCGTGGTCGCGCCGATGGGCTCTGCCGAAGGCAATACGGAAACGAAAGCGCTGGATTTTGCCGAGAATACGTACCTCACGACCGCCTTTGTGGGTGCCGTGGTTGCGGCACTGCCTAATGTTGTCGCCGTCATCTGGGACGGAAAAATCGGCCGTTCCCCCGAGATGTGGCTGGAGCAGTCAAGCCGCGCGTTCGAGGCGTATCCAGATCAGCCGTTCGGATTGTGGATGGACATCGTCCCCTTCCGTTCCGGCAAGACCCTGGGAGCTTATACGCTCGGATTGTCCGCGTTCGCTGGACGAGAGATCGAGTTTGAGGTGGACGGGCTTGACGAACGCACCGTCACCGGCCGGGTTGCCCAGCTCTCGGCATTTCTCATCGATGCCGACCCCGACGCGAGCTTCAAGAACGGTGAGGTGTTCAAACCGGACTCCGAGATCGACCATCGCGTTGCTGTGCTCCATCGCAAGTCGCGCTTCAACCTTGGGCCGGTCATCTCCTTCTCATCTCTTGATGATCGATCGGGGAGAATCAGGACCTATCCGATCATTCCTCCTTCCATCGCCGGAAATCATCCTCTGCTGATCATGCTGGCAAAGGTTGGGCATTTCGATCCGGCGCATCCAAGAAACAAAATCGGTCTCAAGCCTGATCACTACGTCTCCGAAGTACGCCTGGAGAGCTTCGATGAAGGCCTCGCGCAGGCGCTGTCCCGTATGATTGCAACTGACACCTATGCCGAGGCCGACATAAACGCGCGCAGCGCGCTCGCGCGCGGAGACATGGCGACCGCGAAGTCCATTCTTCAGCCCTGGGCCGATGAGGTTGGGCAGCTCCAGGGGGCCGTCATGCTGGCTCTGATGTTGCGCGACCTGCACATGTTCGCCCCGGCACCGCATCGCAGCCCATAGCAGACAGACGACGGATCCGTCTGCGACCAAAGCGCCGAGCAATCGCGCGCGGATGACCGCGGCCTCAATCCAGATGGAACTTTGCCAGCTCGCGATGCTCGGCCTTGATGTAGCGCACGGTGCCGGTGACGGAGCGCATCACCACCGTCTCGGTCTCGATCACACCGTCCTTGCGGAACTTGACGCCTGAGAGCAGCGAGCCCGTGGTGACGCCGGTGGCGGCGAACAGGCAGTCGCCGCGTGCCATGTCCTCGATGCCGTAGATCATCTTGGGATCGTTGACGCCCATCTTGGCGGCGCGCTCGCGCTTCTCCTCGGAATCGAGGATGAGGCGGCACTGCATCTGGCCGCCGATGCAGCGCAGCGCCACGGCGGCGAGCACGCCTTCCGGTGCACCGCCGGTGCCGAGATACATGTCGACGCCGGTGTTGTCGGGGTCGGCGCAATGGATGACGCCGGCAACGTCGCCGTCGGTGATCAGGCGTACGGCCGCACCGGTCGAGCGCACGCTCGAAATGATGTCGGCATGGCGCGGACGGTCGAGCACGAGAACGGTGATGCCCTCGGGCTTCACGCCCTTGGCCTTGGCGAGGCGGCGGACATTGTCGGCCGGCGAGGCATCGAGATCGACGACGCCCTTGTCGTAGCCGGGGCCGATCGCGAGCTTCTGCATGTAGACGTCGGGGGCGTGCAGCAGCGTGCCGCCGTCAGCCATCGCCATGGTGGCGATCGAGCCCGGCATGTTCTTGGCGCACAGCGTGGTGCCTTCGAGCGGGTCGACCGCGATATCGACCTCGGGACCTGCCTTGAGGCCGACCTGCTCGCCGATATAAAGCATCGGCGCCTCGTCGCGTTCGCCCTCGCCGATCACGATGGTGCCCTGGATCGGCAGCTTGTTGAGCTCGCGCCTCATGGCGTCGACGGCGGCCTGGTCGGCCGCCTTCTCGTTGCCGTGGCCGCGCAACCGCGCCGACGACACCGCCGCCCGCTCCGTCACCCGCACGATCTCCAGCGTGAGAATGCGCTCGAGCAAGGCGTGCGGGGGGACTTCAATATGGGTCGACATCGGCTTACTCCTTCGAAACGTTTGGGACGGAAATCTCCGTCCACATCAACTCACAACGCCCGGTGTTCGTTCGAACGAACGACCGCCTTATGGCTTGAGCATGACCTTTCCGGAAAACCGCTCAGACTTTTCCGAGGTCATGCTCTAGTTCTTCTCGATCCGGATCACCTGCGGCCGTCCGCTGATCACCTTGTCCTTCTGCACGGCGGCGAGCGCACGGCGCACGGCATCCTCGTGCGTGGCATAGGTGATCAGGATGACGGGCACCGGAACAGCCTTGCCGTCAGTGGGCGCAGCGCCGCCATTGGGATGACGCTGCACGATCGACTCGATCGAGATCTTCTGCTCGGCAAGCCGCGTCGCGATCGCGGCCGCAGTGCCGGGGAAATCGCGTGCGAGCAGGCGGATGTAATAGCCGCCCTCGTGACGCTCCATCGGCGCCTTCTTGGTGTCGCGCAGCTGCCCGATGGGCCGGCCGAACGGATTGGCGCGGATGCCGCGCGCGACGTCGGCGATGTCGGCGACGACGGCGGATGCGGTCGCGGCACCGCCCGCGCCGGGGCCGACCAGCGTGATCGGCGGAATGCCTTCGCCATCGATCGTGACCGCATTGGTGACGCCCATCACCTGCGCGATCGAGGAGGATTTCGGCACCATGGTCGGGTGCACGCGCTGCTCGATGCCCTTGGCGGTGCGAACGGCAACACCGAGCAGTTTGAGCCGATAACCGAGATCGTCGGCGGCGCGAAGATCTTCCGGCGCGATGGATGAGATGCCTTCGACATACACCGCACTTTGAGCAACTTTCGTGCCGAAAGCGAGGCTGGCGAGAATGGCGAGCTTCTGCGCGGTGTCGTGGCCGTCGACGTCGAAGGACGGATTGGCCTCGGCATAGCCGAGCCGCTGGGCATCCTTGAGGCATTCGGCGAAGGACAGGCCCTCCTGCTCCATCCGGGTCAGGATGTAATTGCAGGTGCCGTTGAGGATGCCGTAGACGCGGTTGACGCCGGTTCCGGCAAGCCCTTCGCGCAACGTCTTGATGACGGGGATCGCGGCGCCGACCGCTGCCTCGAAATTCAGCGCACCGCCGTGCTTTTCAGCCGCCTTGGCCAGCTTGAGGCCGTGCTTGGCGAGCAGCGCTTTGTTGGCTGTGACGACCGACTTGCCGGCACCGAGCGCAGCGTCCACCGCCGACAGCGCGGGATCGCCGGCGCCGCCCATCAGCTCGACGAAGCAATCGACCTCCGGATGCGTGGCGAGCGCGATCGGGTCCTTCGCCCAATCGAAGCCGCGCAGGTCGATGCCGCGTTTCTTCGCCTTCGAACGCGCTGTGACCGCAACCACGCGGATGCCCCGGCCGCTGCGCCCTGCGAGCACGCGCGCCTGTGTTTCGATCAAGCGGATAACCTCGGCACCCACGGTGCCGAGCCCCGCTATGCCCACTTTCAGCGGTGCGACCATGATACTTCAGAAAACCTGCAGAAGAGAATTACCGCCGATTGGCGAGAGGAACCACGTTGTGCAACGTTTCGATGCCGCTTTCAAGGAAGCGGCGGACGCCGCGCGCGGCCTGCCTGATCCGTTGCTCGTTTTCCACCATGGCGATGCGGACATATCCTTCACCATGCTCGCCGAAGCCGACGCCGGGCGAGACCGCGACGCCGGATTTCTCCACCAACAGGGTCGCGAACTGCATGCTGCCGACGCTGCGGAAGGCTTCCGGCAGCGGCACCCAGGCGAACATCGAGGCCTCCGGCGCCGGGATTTCCCACCCCGCCCGGCCGAACGATTCCACCAGCGCGTCGCGGCGCTTGCGGTAGGTGTCGCGCATCTCCTTGATGCAATCGTCGGGGCCGTTCAGCGCGGCGGTCGCCGCGACCTGCACCGGCGTGAACGCGCCGTAATCGAGATAGGATTTGACGCGGGCGAGCGCGGCGATCACGCGCTCATTGCCGACTGCAAAGCCCATGCGCCAGCCGGCCATCGAATAGGTCTTCGACATCGAGGTGAACTCGACGGTGCAGTCCATCGCGCCCGGCACCTCCAGCACCGAGGGCGGCGGGTTGCTCTCGTCGAAATAGACCTCGGCATAAGCGAGATCGGACAGGATCAGGATCTCGTGCTTCTTCGCGAAGGCGACGAGGTCCTTGTAGAAGTCGAGGCTCGCGACATAGGCGGTCGGGTTCGAGGGATAGCAGACGACGAGCGCGAGCGGCTTGGGGATCGAATGCACGATCGCCCGCTCCGCCGCCTCGAAGAATTGCGGCGTCGGCTCCGAAGGCACCGAGCGGATGACGCCGCCCGCCATCAAGAAACCGAAGGCGTGAATCGGGTAGCTCGGGTTCGGACAGAGGATGACGTCGCCCGGCGCGGTGATCGCCTGCGCCACATTGGCGAAACCTTCCTTCGAACCCAGCGTCGCCACGACCTGGGTGTCGGGGTTCAGCTTCACGCCGAAGCGGCGGGCGTAATAGGCCGCCTGGGCCCGGCGCAGCCCGGGGATGCCGCGCGAGGCCGAGTAGCGGTCGGTGCGCGGCTTGCCGAGCGTCTCCTTCAGCTTGTCCAGCACATGCGCCGGCGCCGGCAGGTCCGGATTGCCCATGCCGAGGTCGATGATGTCGGCGCCGGCATTGCGCGCAGCCGCCTTGGCCCGGTTGACCTGCTCGAACACGTAAGGCGGAAGGCGGCGAATGCGGTAAAATTCTTCCATGGCTCTCTGGGCTCCGGGCAACCGGTCAGGACAGAATCGACAGGCCGCGAGGGCCGGCACGAAAGCACTCAGGCTCCATCGCGAAAATTACTCAAAATCAAATACTTAGAGCAATCGTCGGCAACGAAGATTGAAGTCGTTCGCCCTGACTCCAGGCTGAACCGAGGTCTTTTAGCACGGCAAAGCGGAGGCGCCAGCGATTACCTTGCCGGTCTCGCGGCCACGGGCCTATTTGGCGTCCTTGGCGGCAGCGGCCTGGCGATCGCGCGCGGCGGCGAGCTCGGCCTCGATCTTGGCGCGCTGCTCCAGCGGGATGATCGCCTGATCGCGATCCGGGGGCAGATCGTGCACGGGCAGATAGCTCCCGGGCTCCCTGGTACGCGGCGGCGCATCCGCGGGCGCCAGATCCGCGAGTTGACTCGAACACCCGCCCAGGGCGAGCGCCGCCATCAGCACCGCGCCGCAGATCGGCAGCGTCTTTTGCAGGTCCCATAACGCCAACACTTGGGAAATCCCCTACTCGTCCCAAAGCACGGCCCGGGCAAGCTTACCCAAGACCGTGCCCAAGCTCAAACCATTGCTGCCCAAAATGGTTAGAGCAAGAAAACAGCCGATGCCCAACAAACCGAGCCGTGCGGCCCGATTGTGACGGAACCAAGAAGATTTGTCGCAGTGCAACACATCTTCGAGAGCGTTTAACGTCAAACCTGCGAGCTTCGCGGTGACGAATACGGAATGAATCGTTACTGTTCTGCCCATGAGTATGGCCACGACCGATACGCCGAAACCCGAGACGAAGTTCGACGCCGAAGCCTTTGCGATGAACGTCGCGCGGGCGATGGAGAGCGGCGGCAAGGCGCTCGCCGCCTATCTCAAGCCGCGCGAGAGCGGCGAGGTGCAGGACCGCCCGCCGGCCGAGCTTGCCGAGGTCGTCAAGACGTTCACGTCGGTCGCCGAATATTGGCTGTCGGACACGTCCCGCTCGTCCGATCTCCAGACCAAGCTTGCCAAGGACTATCTCGACCTGTGGGGCTCGGCGGTGCGTCGCATGGCCGGTCAGGACGCCGAGCCCGCGATCGCCCCCTCGCCCCGCGACAAGCGCTTTGCCGATCCGGAATGGAAGTCGAACCAGTTCTTCGACTTCGTCATGCAGCTCTATCTGCTCACGACCAAATGGGCGCAGGAGCTGGTGCGCGACGCCGAAGGGCTCGATCCGCACACGCGCCGCAAGGCCGAGTTCTACGTCCAGCAGGTCACCAACGCGCTCTCGCCGTCGAACTTCGTGCTGACCAACCCCGAAGTGCTGCGCGAGACGGTGGCGTCCAGCGGCGAGAACCTCGCGCGCGGCCTGAAGATGCTGGCCGAGGACATCGCCGCCGGCAAGGGCATGCTGAAGATCCGCCAGTCCAATCCGGACAATCTCGTCGTCGGCGTCAACATGGCGACGACGCCGGGCAAGGTGATCTACCAGAACGAGATGATGCAGCTGATCCAGTATTCGCCGACGACGGAGAAGGTGCTGCGCACCCCGCTCCTGATCGTGCCGCCCTGGATCAACAAGTTCTACATCCTCGATCTGAAGCCGGAGAAATCCTACATCAAGTGGTGCGTCGACCAGGGCATCACCGTCTTCGTGATCTCATGGGTCAATCCCGACAAGCGGCTCGGCAACAAGGGCTGGGAAGACTACATGAAGGAAGGCCCGCTCACGGCGATGGACGTGATCGAGAAGATCACCGGCGAGATGAAGGTGCACACCGCCGGCTATTGCGTCGGCGGCACGATGCTCGCGACCACGCTGGCCTGGCTCGCCGAGAAGCGCCGCCAGCGCGTGTCGTCCGCGACGTTCTTCGCGGCCCAGGTCGACTTCACTCATGCCGGCGATCTGCTCGTGTTCGTCGACGAGGAGCAGATCGCCGCGATCGAGCAGGACATGAAGACTGCCGGCGTGCTCGAAGGCTCGAAGATGGCCATGGCCTTCAACATGCTGCGCTCCAACGACCTGATCTGGTCCTACGTGGTCAGCAACTATCTGAAAGGCCAGCAGCCGAGCGCGTTCGACCTGTTGCATTGGAACTCCGATGCGACACGGATGACCCAGGCCAACCATTCCTATTACCTGCGCAATTGCTACCTGGAGAACCGGCTCTCCACCGGCACGATGGCGCTCGACAACACCCTGCTCGATCTCTCCAAGGTGAAGGTGCCGGTCTACAATCTCGCCACCCGCGAGGACCACATCGCGCCCGCAGAATCGGTGCTCTACGGCTCGCAGTTCTTCGGCGGCCCCGTGAAATACGTGCTGTCCGGCTCGGGCCACATCGCGGGCGTGGTCAATCCGCCTGCCGCGAACAAGTACCAGTATTGGACCAACGACAACATCAAGAACGTCAGCGTCGCGCAGTGGATGAAGGGCGCCACCGAGCACAAGGGCTCGTGGTGGCCGGACTGGCGGGAGTGGCTGGGCGAGCTCGACCCCGAGGAAGTCCCGGCGCGCGCGGTCGGCAGCGACGCATTCCCGCCGATCGAGGACGCGCCCGGCAGCTATGTCAGAGTTCGCGCGTAGCGGAATGCGGCGCGCTTTCGTATAGACTAATTGTTTGAGCATGATCTTTTCGGAAAACCGCTACTCACTTTTCCGGATCATGCTCTATCCTCAATCCAGCGACGACACAGGGACCGGCACTATGACACGCGAATTGTTCTGGCTGACACTGACGGTGATCCTGACGGGAGTTCTGTGGGTTCCCTACATCATCAACCGCTGCCAGGTTCGCGGGCTGAGCGGCGCCATGGCCAACCCCTCGCGCGGCGACAAGCCCCAGGCGGAGTGGGCCAACCGGCTGATGTTCGCCCATGACAACGCGGTCGAGAACCTCGTCATCTTCGCCCCGCTGGTGCTGATCCTGAACGCGATCGACTATTCCACGAAATGGACGGTGCTCGCCTGCGCCGTCTATTTCTGGTCGCGCATCGCGCACATCATCGTCTATGCGCTCGGAATTCCGGTGTTCCGCACCCTCGCCTTCACCGTCGGCTTCTTCGCCCAGGCCGTGCTGGTGCTGGCGATCTTCAGGGTGGTTTGAAGCACTTTCCACGTCATTGCGAGGAGCCCTTGCGACGAAGCAATCCAGACTATTTCCGCGGTGGAAGCTCTGGATTGCTTCGCTTCGCTCGCAATGACGGAGGATAGAGGCCTGCCTCACTCCTCCGGCAGGCCGAGCATCAGCCGCATGTTCTGCACGGCTGCGCCGGATGCCCCCTTGCCGAGATTGTCGAGCCGGGCGACCAATAGCGCCTGGTGATATTTGTCGCTGGCGAAGACGTAGAGCTCGAGCATGTTGGTCTCGTTGAGCGCCTCCGGCTCGAGCCGGCCGCCCTTGCTCGCCTCGTTTTGCAGCGGCATCACCTTCACGTATTTCGAGCCGGCGTAACGTTTTGCCATCGCCGCCTGCAGGTCGGCGCCGCCGGGCTTGCCCGGCAGCGTGTCGAGCTGGAGCGGCACCGAGACCAGCATGCCCTGCCGGTAGTTGCCGACCGAGGGAATGAAGATCGGCCGCCGCGTCAGGTTCGAATAGAGCTGCATCTCCGGCAGATGCTTGTGCTCGAAGCCGAGGCCGTAGAGCTCGAAGGACGGGGCGCTGCCATCCTCGAAGCTTGCGATCATCGACTTGCCACCGCCGGAATAGCCGCTCACCGCGTTGACGGTGACGGGATAATCAGGCGGCAGCAGGCCGGCATCGACGATCGGCCGCAGCAGCGCGATCGCGCCGGTCGGATAGCAGCCGGGATTGGAGACCTTCTTCGCGGCCTTGATCTTGCCGGCCTGGTCCGGCGTCAGCTCCGCAAAGCCGTAAGCCCAGTCCGGCGCGACCCGGTAGGCGGTCGAGGCATCCAGCACCTTCGGCGCGTGAGCCCCCATGCCGTCGACCAGGGCAACGGTTTCCTTGGCGGCATCGTCGGGAAGGCAGAGGATGACGAGATCCACCTCCTCCATCAGCGCCTTCTTGGCCGCGGGATCCTTGCGCTTGTCGTCGGCAATGGTCTTCACCGCGACGTCGCTTTGGAGCTTCAGCCGCTCATTGATGCCGAGGCCGGTGGTACCGGAACCGCCATCGACGAAGACGGTGGCCGGCTTCTTTGCCGCGCTGGTGGCCGGAGCTTTGGTGGTGTCAGCGAGGCTCATGATGCGCTCCCTTCGAGCATGTTCGTGTCGTCTGCGAAAACCTGCGGCCTTGCCTGCCGCATCAATTGTGAGATCCGCTTGGCATCGGCATCGCCGCCGTCAAGCGCATTCGCGATCGCTGCATAATCGGCCTCCGACTTGTGCTGGTTCAGCTTGAAGCTGCCTTCGACCTCCTCAACGGTCATGACCAGCCCAACGATCCCTTTTTTCATCGTCTCCAGCCGACCCGCCGTCATCTTGGCCGACGTCCACGGCTTTTTCGGCAGCAGCCAGCTCTCGAACTTGGCGCTGAGCACCTCGAGCTGCAGCGCCAGCTCGTCATCCGACAACAGCCGAACCGGCCCGCTCAGATGCACCGACTGGTAGAGCCAGGTCGGAACCTGATCCGGCGAGACGTACCAGTCCGGCGATACATAGGCATCCGGGCCGTTGACCGCGAGCAGCCACGACGCCTCGCCGCCCGCCAGCTTTAGCAGCGGATTGTGACGGGCGAGATGAAAGGCAGCCTGCGGCGTGCCATCTGCGGCATAGGTCAAATAGAACGGCAACGGCGAGGCGATCGGCCGCTTGCCATCGAAGGCGCACATCGTGCCGAAGCCGCGCTCCTCGGCGAATTTCAGGCTCGCGGCGCGGTCCTGCTTGAAAAAGGGTGGCGTGTACATCGTGGTCTCCTGCTGGGCCTCCTCGGGGGACCGCCGGATCAGATCGCGCTGACAGGAGAGAGGATGCCGCGGATCGGGTCCAGCGGCAAAGACGATGATCTCAAACGCGATCGACCGCCCAAACCGCTAAGCTGCGGCGGCGGCGACGGGCGAACAGAATGGTCGCGGCGTTGATCATGGCGCGCGGCTATAATGCCCGCTGGTTCCATGGTCAAGAGCAAATCGGTTCAGTGGGACGGCAGGATGCCGCACGCGCGACGGCAGGACGCGCACAGATGTCATCGGCCCGCCGTGGAATTTCCACTAGAAGTAGGGGTTTTCGAGAACGACCGGCGGGACACAACCTCTTCGCCGGCCCCGAGCCGTTCGCACCCAGCCTCAGGACATCACCATGACCGAGATTACTCGTCGCGCAACGCTAGCCGGCGCCGCCGCATCGGCGCTCCTGCCTTTCGTGAAGATTTCGCCCGCGGGCGCCGCCGCGCCGCTGGCCGAGAAGCAGAATGCGAGCTTCTATCGCTACAATGTCGGCACCCACCAGGTCACGGTGGTCTGCGATGGCGTTGCGACCGTCAATCTGACCGACAATTACGCCGCCGGCGCCAGCAAGGATGACATCAACAAAGTGTTCGCCGAGCACCACCTGCCAGCCGACAAGGTCACCCACACCTTCAACCCGGTCGTGGTCAACACCGGACCGAAGCTCGTCGTCATCGATACCGGGCTCGGTCCCGACCAGTTCACGCAGTCGAAGGGCAAGGTCGGCCAATTCCAGAACAATCTCGCCGCCGCCGGTATCGATCGCGCGGCGGTCGATACTGTCATCATCTCCCATTTCCATGGCGACCACATCAACGGCCTGCTGGCGGCCGAGAACAAGCCCGCCTTCCCCAATGCCGAGATCATGGTTCCGGCGGTGGAATGGAAGTTTTGGATGGATGACGGCGAGATGAGCAAGGGGATGGGCAATCCGATCCTCGAGAACAATTTCAAGAACATCCGCCGCGTGTTCGATGCCCTGGGCCGCAAGGTCACGCAATATGAGGCCGGCAAGGAAGTCGCGCCCGGGATCACCTCGGTGGCGAGCCCCGGCCACACGCCGGGCCACAATTCCTTCATCGTCGCCTCCGGCGCCGAGAAGGTGCTGGTGCAGGTGGATATCACCGCGGGCGCAGCGTTCCTGTTCGTGAAGCATCCCGAATGGAACATCGCATCCGACGTCGACAAACCGCTGGCCCAGCAGACGCGCCGCAAGCTCTACGACATGGCGATTGCCGAGAAGATGCCGATCCAGGCCTTCCACGCCGCCTTCCCCGGTCTCGTCCGGGTCGAGAAGGACGGCTCCGGATATCGCTGGATCCCCGCGATCTGGAACGCATCGCTGTAGGCTTGCTTAGAAGGCTTGGCCTGACGCCCTGACCGGGCGGCCCCGTTGCCCGGTCAGATCACCCGCCAGATCCATTCCATGATCTTGGCGAGCACGTCGCCGAACAGCAGGAGCACGGCCGACCAGATCAGGGCCGAGACGAAATTGGCCGCCTGGAAGGTCCAATAGGGCATCTCGAAGATGCCGGCCGCGAGCGGCACCGAGGCGCGCAGGGGTCCGAAGAAGCGCCCGATGAAAATGCTGGGGACGCCCCAGCTGCGCACGAAAGCCTCGCCTCTGGGGAGCAGTCCCGGATAGCGCGAGAGCGGCCACATCTCGGCGACCTTCTCCTTGTAGCGGTAGCCGAACCAGTAGGAGACCCAGTCACCCAGCGCCGCGCCGAGGGCGCCGGCAATCCAGACCGGAAAAAAGTTGATGCCGCTGACCCCGATCAGCGCACCGATTGCCACCAGCGCGCCCCAGGCCGGGACCAGCAGCGAGATGAAGGCGAGCGACTCTCCGAAGGCCAGCACGAACACGATTGGCGCTGCCCAAGCCTGGTGAACGCGCACGAAGTCAGTGAGGGCGTGCGCAAACTGCTCCATCCAAAATAGCCTTCCCGCCCCGTCTCAAGGTGCTGCTCGATGAAAAGGACTGGTAAGCCAAGGACTTGTGTGACATCAAGTCACAAAACCCAGACATCACCAAGCCGGCACGTCAAATTGCCGGGAAATGGCGAGGCTGCGGCGTAAAATCGCCCGGATTCGCTCCCAACCCACAGCGCCCAGTCCGCCCTACGGTAACCTTTCCAAGTCAGAAGTGGCATAGTCGGCTTAACCGATTCGCCGCTTCTGCGGCCCTCAAAACCCATCAAGATATATGTCCAAGCAGTTGAAGCCAAAAGCAAAAGACGATTTCTTCGGCGGTGACGAGCCGAAGCCCCGCACAGCCGTCAAGGCGGCGCCGCGCAGTGGGGGGGAAGCCGATTACACGGCAGCCGACATCGAGGTGCTCGAGGGGCTGGAACCGGTGCGGCGCCGGCCCGGCATGTATATCGGCGGCACCGACGAGAAGGCGCTGCATCATCTGTTCGCCGAAGTCATCGACAACTCGATGGACGAGGCGTTGGCCGGGCATGCGACCTTCATCGGAGTCGAGCTGAGTGCGGACGGTTTCCTGACCGTCACCGACAACGGCCGCGGCATCCCCATCGATCCGCATCCGAAATTCCCGAAGAAGTCGGCGCTCGAAGTCATCATGTGCACGCTGCATTCGGGCGGCAAGTTCGACAGCAAGGTCTACGAGACCTCGGGCGGTCTGCACGGCGTCGGCATCTCCGTGGTGAACGCCCTCTCCTCGCGTCTCGAGGTCGAGGTCGCGCGCAGCCAGAAGCTCTACCGCATGACCTTCGAGCGCGGCCATCCCAAGGGCAAGCTCGAGGACCTCGGCAAGGTCAACAACCGCCGCGGCACGCGCGTGCGCTTCAAGCCCGACACCGACATCTTCGGGCAGAAGGCCGCGTTCAAGCCGCAGCGCCTGTTCAAGATGACGCGCTCGAAGGCCTACCTGTTCGGCGGCGTCGAAATCCGCTGGAACTGCGCGCCCGAGCTGCTCAAGGGCGTAGAGGACGTGCCGGCGGAAGCGACGTTCCACTTCCCGGGCGGCCTCAAGGACTATCTCGCTGCCGCGATCCACGCCGACACGCTGGTGCATCCGGACATCTTCTCCGGCAAGTCGGGACGCAACGGCGCGCACGGCGCCTGCGAATGGGCGGTGGCCTGGACCGCGGATGCCGACGGCTTCCTTTCCTCCTATACCAACACCGTGCCGACGCCCGACGGCGGCACCCACGAATCCGGCCTGCGCAGCGCGCTGCTGCGCGGCTTGAAGGATCACGCCGAGCGCGTCGGCCAGGGCAAGCGCGCCGCCTCCGTCACCTCGGAAGACGTGATGGTGGGCGCCGCCGTGATGCTTTCGGTGTTCGTGCGCGAGCCCGAATTCCAGGGCCAGACCAAGGATCGCCTCGCCACCGCCGAAGCGCAGCGCATCGTCGAGCAGGCGATGAAGGACCCGTTCGACCATTGGCTGTCGGGCAATCCGAACATGGCCAACCGGCTGCTCGACTTCGTCATCGACCGCGCCGAGGAGCGGCTGCGGCGGCGGCAGGAGAAGGAGACCGCACGCAAGACGGCCGGCAAGAAGCTGCGCCTGCCCGGCAAGCTCGCCGACTGCACCGATGCCGGCACCGAGGGCTCGGAGCTGTTCATCGTCGAGGGCGACTCGGCCGGCGGCAGCGCCAAGCAGGCGCGCGACCGCAAGACCCAGGCCGTGCTGCCGCTGCGCGGCAAGATCCTCAACGTCGCCTCCGCCGGCAAGGACAAGCTGACGGCGAACGCGCAGCTCTCCGACCTCGTGCAGGCGATCGGCTGCGGCACGCTCGCGCAATATCGCGAGGAGGATCTGCGCTATCAGCGCATCATCATCATGACCGACGCCGACGTCGACGGCGCCCACATCGCCTCGCTCCTGATCACCTTCTTCTATCGCCAGATGCCGCGGCTGATCGACGAAGGCCATCTCTTCCTCGCGGTGCCGCCGCTCTACAAGCTGACCCACGGCTCCAAGTCGGTCTACGCCCGCGACGACGCGCACAAGGAGGCGCTGCTCAAGAGCGCGTTCAACGCCAACGCCAAGGTCGAGGTGAACCGCTTCAAAGGGCTCGGCGAGATGATGCCGGCGCAGCTCAAGGAGACCACCATGGACCCGGCCAGGCGGACGCTGCTCAAGGTGGTGCTGCTGGCCGACGACCGCGACACCACGGCGGACTCGGTCGAGCGGCTGATGGGCACCAAGGCCGAGGCGCGCTTTGCCTTCATCTCGGACAAGGCCGAGTTTGCCAGCGACGAGCTGCTGGACGTTTGAGGCGGCAACCAGACCGGCTGCACGCCAACACAGCCCCGGCCCAAAGCCGGGGCTGTGTCTTTGGGGCAGCGGCCGCCGTTTCGGACCAGTTTGCCTTGTGTGCTGCCGGGATCTTCGTTGCTTTCCGGATTCGTCTCGCGGCGACTCGGCGAGCGCCTCAGCGGATGCTGCGGCCGGGAGCAGGATTGCCTCCGTCTCGGACAAAACCGAATTTGCTAACGAAACCTTACTCAAAATCGAGTCGCCAGAATTCGGTCAAGGCCTTGAAACATAACAATTTTTCTAGATCTGGGCGAGGCCGCCGCAAAATACCCCCACACCGGCGTTTTCCGGCGACTGTGCCTGTCCGGCAACAGCATTTCGGCAAGAACCGTCTATAGTCCGGTCATCAGATGACACGGACTTCAGTGCGCTCGCGCCGACAAGGTTTGGGGATTTAAAATGAAGAAGACATTGCTCGCTCTGACCGCGGTTGCGGCGATGACCGGCACGGCCTCGGCTGCCGACTTGGGCGCCCGTCCCTACGCGAAGGCCCCGATGCCGGCGCCCGTCGCCAACTGGACCGGCTTCTACGTCTTCGGCGGCGGCGGCGGCGGCCTCTCCAATGCTGACCAGCAGATTGTCGACACCGCCACGGGTACCCCGCTGACCATCACCCAGCGTCAGGGCGGTTCCGGTTGGTTTGGTACGGTCGGCGCTGGTTACGACTGGCAGTTCAGCGGCACCTGGGTCGCCGGTGTGTTTGGCGACGCTCAGTTCGGCAGCATCCGCTCCACCATCCAGGATCCGACCTTCGACATCACTGGTAACCAGAAGCTGGAAACCTCTTGGGCGGCGGGCGTGCGCCTCGGCTGGCTGGTCGCTCCGAACGTTCTCTCCTACGTCAACGGCGGTTACTCCGGCGCTCACTTCGGCCGCACCAACTTCACGACGCTCGGCGGTACCCCGGCCGGTGTTCACCTCAATGGCTACGATCGTCACGGCTGGTTCATCGGCGGCGGCGTCGAGAACAGCCTGAACATCTTCGGCATCACTTCGCCCGGCTGGTTCATGAAGACCGAGTACCGTTCGGCCTTCTACAATGCCAAGACTGAGGCTATCCGCACCGATATCGGCGACCTCCCGACCATCAACAGCGTGCGCGCCAACAGCTGGAACCAGACGATCTCGACCTCGCTGGTCTACCGCTTCAACTGGACCGGTCCGGTCGTCGCGAAGTACTGATCTGATCGCACGATCAAGCGTCAAAGCCCCGGCATCGCCGGGGCTTTTTCGTTTTGGGCCTAGCGTCCTTGCGGCCACGGCCCATTGTATCCGTACCAGAGCTACGGCTAGTCTGTCGGCAAGTTTTCGTGGCTGCGGCAGTCGTTGATGCCGTGGAGCGCGACAGAAGCGGACCGATGGGAGGAAGGCATGCGCAGATTTCTGCTGGTGGCAGGCCTGTTTGCAACCGCTCTCGGGCTGCTCTGGATCGGACAGGGCACGGGCACGGTTCCGTGGCCGCGATCGAGCTTCATGGTCAACCAGCTGCACTGGGCCGGCTATGGCGCAGCCATGGCCGGGTTCGGGCTGGTGCTGATCTGGCAGAGCAACCAATAGAAGAAACCAGGGAATCCAAGCATGACATCCAGCCGGTTCGATCTCCGCGGCAAGGTCGCGATCGTCACGGGAGGCAATGGCGGCATCGGGCTCGGCATGGCGCGCGGCCTCGCCGATGCCGGCGCCGACATCGCCGTGGTCGGACGCAACGAGAGCAAGTCCGCCGCCGCCGTGGCCGATCTCAGACAGCGCGGCGTGAAGGCGATCGCCGTCGCCACCGACGTGACCGACAAGGCGGCGGTCGCAGCCATGATCGACCGTGTCGTCAAGGAGCTCGGCCGCATCGACATCCTCGTCAACAATGCCGGCATGAGCATCCGCAAGCCGCCGCACGAGCTCGAGCTCGACGAGTGGAACAAGGTGATCGACACCAACCTCACCAGCGCCTTCGTGTGCTCGAAGCTGGCCTATCCGGCGCTGAAGGCATCCGGCAACGGCAAGGTGATCAACATCGGCTCGATGATGTCGATCTTCGGCGCAAGCTTCGCGACCGCCTATGCGGCCAGCAAGGGCGGCATCGTGCAGTACACCCGCGCCTGCGCCAATGCCTGGGCGCCCGACAACATCCAGGTCAACGCCATCCTGCCGGGCTGGATCGACACCGATCTCACCCGCGGCGCGCGACAGCAGGTCTCGGGGCTGCACGAGCGCGTGCTGGCGCGCACGCCTGCGGGGCGCTGGGGCGACATCGACGACTTCGCCGGCATCGCCGTGTTCCTGGCATCGCCCGCGTCGAATTTCGTCACGGGTACGGCGATCCCGGTCGACGGCGGATTCTCGGTGATGGCCTGAAGCCGGCCTGCCCGCCATCCAACAACGCAAAAAAGAAGCCCCGGACGACGCCGGGGCTTTTGAATTGAGACAGTGCTTTTCTTGATCGTTGGTCGCGTTGCGTCGACGTGCTCAGTAGCGGGCGATGGTGGGTGCGTCGAACTTGTAGCTCGCGCGCACCACGGCCCATTGGATGTCGCGCGGCTTGGCATCGAAGGTGTAGTTTCCGGAGGTGCCGCCGAGCTGATAGGTCTGGCTGGTGAAGGCCGCGTAATTGTATTCGAGGCCGACGATCCAGTTGCGGGTGACGCCGTATTCCCAGCCGGCGCCGACGGTCCAGCCGTTGGCCCAATGGGTTTGTCCGCCCGAGCCCGTCGCCACACCGACGGTGTCGGTGACCGAGAGGCGGTTGTTCGCGCCGGCATAGCCGCCCTTGATGTAGAAGAGGTTGTTCTGCACGGCGAAGCCGGCGCGCCCGACCACGGTCGCGAGCACGTTGGTACGCCAGGAGAACACGTCATCCGCGGCGCCAAACACGGTGTTCGTGAACGAGCCCTTGTTGTCGAGACCCGAAATCGTGCCTTCCACGCCGAACACGTAATTGTTGGCCTGCCAATTGTAGCCGATCTGCGCGCCGCCCATGACGCCCGCGTTGCGCTGGCGATAGCCCTCTCCCGGCAGCAGATCGCCGAACGCCGCGCCGGTGCCGTTGTTGATGAAGTGCTGGTTGGTCCATGCGCCACCGATGTGGCCGCCGACATAGAAGCCGGTCCAGTTGAAAAGCGGCTCGACATAGGCGGGCGCCTTCGTGTAACGCGCACCGAGATCGGCGGCGGAGGCCGCACCGGTCGAAACCAGAGCCGTCGTGCAGGCAAAGGCGGCAATCAACTTATTACGCATGGTACACCCCGTGTCCTTGATGGACGCACGGTCACAGACGGCTCTTACTAAAATTGAAATCAACACGGTTAACGTGGCGGTTGGGCCCGCATCGCGCCGTGAATCCGATGGCGATGTTGCAAGCGTGCAACGCATCGCGCGCGAATTCACGCCGCGTTATCCCTACCGAAGTCCTCCGCTAGGATTGCGGCGCGGCGCGCAAATGCACGTGCTCGGGCCGCACACCGAGCGCAAGCAGGCGTGCCGGAATGCCCTGCAGCCATGGCAGCGCGGTGATGAGGCGCACGACCAGCGGCACCTTCAGCGGCCGATCGCCGCCCTGCAGGGCGCCGCTGATAATGTTGTTCTGCACGGCCACCTGCATAGCTTGCGTCATCTTCACCGGGAACGCGCGACGGCGCCTGATGGCATCGAGCTCGTGCTCGGACGGGCAGCCATGCTGCAGCTTGTCCGCCAGGAGGTTCGCGGTCGCAACCGCATCCTGGACGGCGAGATTGACGCCGACGCCGCCGATTGGCGACATCGCATGCGCGGCGTCGCCGATGCACAACAGGCCTGGCTGCGTCCAGCGCGTCAGACGGTTGATCGCGACGGTGAGCAGCTTGACGTCGTCGAAGCTCTTCACCTCGGCGGTGCCGGAGCGGAGGATCGGCGCCATGCGCACGACGTCGTCGAGCAGCGCCGAAAGTCCCCTCGCCTTCACCGCATCGTACTGTCCCTTGGCGATGACATAAGCGCACTGCCAATAATCGCCGCGGTCGAAGGTGATCATCATCTTGCCGGGCTCGACCCGCGCGAACACGTTCTCGGTCTCTTCGGGTGTGCGGCCGGCGCGAAACCACAGCACGTCCATCGGCGCGCCGATCTCCTCGACGCTAAGGCCGGCGCGCTCGCGCACCGTCGAATGCCGGCCGTCGCAGGCGATGGTGAGATCGGCCTCGATGTCGATGATGCCCTCAGGCGTCTTCGCCCGCACGCCGGCGATCGTCTCGCCGCGGCGGATCAGATCGATCGCCTCCGTGCTCATCATCACCTCGAGCGAGGCAAAGCGCCTGCCCGCCTCGCGCAGAAAATTCAAGAAGTCCCATTGCGGCATGAAGGCGATGAAGGGGTATTTGGTATGGAGCCGGCTGAGATCGGCAATGCGCACAGGCGTGCCGCCGAACAGGCCGTCCATCTTTTGCAGGCGCTGGTGCGGCAGCTTCAGGAAGCCGTCGATCAGGCCGAGCTCATCCATCACTTCAAGCGTCGACGGATGCACGGTATCGCCGCGGAAGTCGCGGAAGAAATCCGCATGCTTCTCCAGCACCACGACGTCGATGCCGGCGCGTCCCAGAAGGTAACCGAGCATCATGCCGGCAGGTCCCCCGCCGACGATGCAGCAGCGGACTTTCATGGTCCTGTCAGATTGTGGGTTGGGTGTCACTGCAGACGCGAACCGCGAGGTGAGTATCGATGAAGCGATGTCCGCCGATACTAGCGCGATTCAGGTCAAAGACAGTCCTAATCATGCAGCGCGCAGGTGGATCAATGCCGGTTGGGAGCAGCAGACCGGCGCCAAATGGAAGGCCCGCTTCGTGCGGGCCTTCCGTGACAATCGCGTTCGTTTATTTCTGATCCTCGTTGCTGGTCCCGGACCCCGGACTGCCGATCGGCACCCCATTCGGAGCACGCCCCGCACCCATGTTTCGCTCGGCCTGAGCTGCCGTGGGCGACTTGCCGGCGGCAGTCGGCGCTTGAACGTTGGGATTGGTCGGGCTGTTATTGGTGTTGATGTTGGCGCCTGTGGTGGTGCCCTGCGTTCCCATGCCGGAGGGAGCCGACGGCCCGGAATTGGCACTGCTAGGTGACGTCCCCATTCCGGCACCCGATGAGGCCGCAGATCCGCCGCTGGCTCCGCCGGCCCCCGTGCCTGCCGCGGCACCGGCACCCGCACCTGCGCCACCACCACCGCCTCCGCCACCACCGCCTCCTTGAGCAAGGGCGGCCGTCGAAAGCGCAGCACAAGCGATCGTGACGAGGATGGATTTACGGATCATGGATCGTCTCCCTGGTTTGGCAGACAATCCAGCCCGGCAGGAGTTGTTCCTTCCGCGGGGGAAGCGAGCTTCGCGTCTCAGGACTTTGGCGACTTGCGGTCCCACGGCCGTTTGCCATCGGCGTCGCGATCCCATGGTCGCGTGGCCGGAGCCCCCTTCTCATCCTCGGCAGCCTTCGCGCGGTCCGCCTGGACGCGTTCGCGATCGGTGAGAGGTGGGGCTGTGGGAACTGGATTCGTTTGAGCCAGAACCGGAAGCGTCGTCAGGAGCGCGACAATAAGGAATTTTGTCATTCCCGGCTCTAGCACTTTCACCTTGGCTTGTCCGATTTAAGTTCGGCCGCTGCGCAAGATCATCCCGTCACAATCGAACAGGACGTCAATTATTACTCCGGTTCGCGCTCCTGAAGCTCTTGATCTCCGACACGCTGCCGTCGCGATAGGTCAGCTCCACCGAGACGGATTTCGTGCTTGGCGCGAGCTTCATGTAGAGCGGCATGCCGGCGCTGACCGCGCTGGGGTCGCGCATGTCGCAGGGCGGCATCTTCAGCACCTGGTTGGGCACGGCGCTGTCGACGCCGATGCGCACCTCGCGGATGGCGCAGCGGTAGGAGACGAGATGGGTGTAGTAGACGAGCAGCCCGTTGAACTCGCGGAACGACAGCCAGCTCGTCGAGGTCATGTCGAGGATCTTGCGCTGGTCGCGGATCAGCGCGGCCTCGGGATCGAACCTGATCGGGAACGGGCCCTGCATGTCGCCGGACTGATCGACATAACGGACCTCGATCGTGCCAGCCTGCGCATCCGGCGGCAGCTCGATCGACGGGTTCGGCATCCGCTTGCGGGTGCGCGGATCGAGCGTGTCGATGAACCCGGTCTCGCGGAAATCGCCCGTGCCGGCAATGCGCCAGGAAATGCCGAGCGTCGGATCAGCGAAAGAGAAGGTCACGCTCCAGCCGCCATTGTGACGCGAGAAGCTCGCGATCGGCGCGTTGAGGGTCTCCTCCTTGGGCATCTGCGGCACCGACACCGGCGGTAGCGCCGCAAGCTTCGTGGGCGGCGGATCGTCCGAACGCGCGGCGGTGTCCTTGGCGAGGCCGCTGAGGAAGACATCGTCGACCATCTGGTCGAAATAGACGGGCACCTGCCTGTGCTTCACGGTGTCGGCGAGCTCGCTGACGGCTCGGCGGGTACGCTGCGCCACCTGCACCAGATTCTCGCCGGGCTTGAGCAGCTCCTTGGCGAAGGTGCGCGTAAACACTGAGTTTGGATTGGCGTCGTCATTGGAGAGCCGATCGAGCGCGGTCTGGCGGGGACCCGCGGAGAACACCGAGAACACGCCCTCCGGCAACTGGGTCATCGGCGCGAGCCCGCCGGCGCCGGCAACCGCGCGGGTGCCCTTGCGCTCGAACGGATTGTTGCGGCAGGCGTCGAACACCAGGATCGAGGTCCGCGCCTTCTTGTTCTGCAGCCGCTCGACGATGCGGTCGGCCAGGATCGAGGCGTCGCGCACCAGCTCCTCCTGCCCTTCCGTCGCAGCCGGCACGTCGGTCGGCAGCAGATAGTTCTGGCCCGCGATCTCGAAGCCGTGGCCGGCATAGAAGAAGAAGGCGGTGTCGCCGGGCTCGATGGCCTTGTCGAAGGCGAGCAGCGTCTCGGAGAATTGCTGCCGGCTCTGGTTTTCGGCGACCATCACCGAGAAGCCGAGCTGCCTCAAGGTGTCGCCCATGGTGCGAGCGTCGTTGACCGCCTTGAGCAGCTTCGGCACGTTCTTGTAGTCGTTGTTGCCGACGACGAGCGCGACGCGCTTAGCGGCCCAGGCGGGCCCCGCGAAACCGCTCAGGCCCACCGCGAGGCCAAGGGCCGCCAGAATTCTGAAAAGCCGACGCGTCATCGCAAAATTTCCCGTTGCAGAACCGGCCCTGCCACCGATCTTCGAACGGCAGTTCATGGGACCCCCCTGCCGCTGTGTGATAGTCGGCCCAGACCTTACGACGGTTCAAGAACCCCGGGGGGCTCCGATTGTACGATCCGACTATGGCCGATTCCGCTAGAATCTGTTTCCTTTTGGACAATTTCGCCGGAAGCGAGGGGCTGCCGTGTTGCACTGGTGTACGGACGAGGTCGACCCGAAGGATCGCTTCGACTATTGGCGCGAGGTGCGCGCCAAGGGGTTGTTCGGTGTCACCGCCGAGCTCGCGCGCGAGCGGCGCGCGGACTTCTTCGGCGAATTCTCGCTGCGTAAGCTGGGCGGCGCCGGCCTCGTCGAGCTGAAGGCCTCGCCCTACGCGGTCGAGCGCAGCGCGTCGGACATCGCCTATGCCCCGGGTGAGGCGATCTGCGTCTACCAACAGCTCGGCAGCGGCGGCTGGTTCGGCGGCATGCGCGCAAGCGACTTTGCCATTGCCAATGGCAGCTTCGCCACCAGCCATACCGACCTGCCGTACCGCACCGCCCCGCTGGGCACCGGGGGCTTCCACCTGCGGATCCTCAAGATCCCCGTGAGCCACATCCCGGTGCAGGACAAGCGCATGCGCGAGCTGGCGCCCCGGACCTTCAACGATCTGGCCCTGGCGCCCCTGCTCGCGGCCTGCTTCGCCGATCTCGGCGAAATCGCCGCGGACGATACGGCCTCTGCCGTCCAGACCTCGTTAGTCCAGGCGTTGGCCCACCTGGCGCTGATCGAGCGCGGCATCGTGCGGCCCGGAAGCCGGCGGGGACAGGAGGCACTGCGGACCGCCCGCCTCTCGCAAGCCCGACGGCTGATCGCGCGCCACCTTCAGGACCCCAATCTTGCGCCAGCCATGGTGGCCGACCTGCTCGGCGTCTCCGTTCGTCACCTGCACATGCTGTTCGAGATGGCAGAGAAGAGCTTTTCCCAGACGGTGACCGACGAGCGCCTGAAACAGAGCCGCCGCCTGCTGCGCGAGGCGCCGGAACGGCTGATCGCCGACATCGCCGCCTCGTGCGGCTTCGAGAGCCTGGCGACCTATTACCGGGTGTTCAACGCCGCCTACGGCATGGCCCCAGGTGATTTCCGGGCCAAAGGCACGGACGGGCCTTAGCTGCTGTCTAGGCGGTTGCGGCCAGGCGGAGGGGGCTCGGGGGAAAACCCCAGCCGCGCCCGTGATTTGGGCAAAAACCTCAGGCTTTTTAGGCTCTTCCCGCGCCCGCTCCATTGACTTTGGCCAATTCCCGCCTATGTTCCGGGTCGACGCGGCTCAGATCGAAGAGCGATTCCTGAGCCTTGCGCTTTGTCCGCGTGAGTCAGCACCCCCAGCTTCTTCGAGAGCGCGCCGTTTCGGGGTGGAACGCGACAGCCTTATTACCCTCGATTCCGAACGGCGGTTTCGACCAGAGGCTCAATGTCCTTTTCAGATCTCGGACTGTCCGAAAAAGTCCTCGCCGCAGTGGCGGCCACCGGTTACACCACCCCCACCCCGATTCAGGAACAGGCGATCCCCCACGTCCTCGCACGCAAGGACGTGCTCGGCATCGCCCAGACCGGCACCGGCAAGACCGCGGCCTTCGTGCTGCCGATGCTCACCATCCTCGAAAAGGGCCGCGCCCGGGCGCGCATGCCGCGCACGCTGATCCTCGAGCCAACCCGCGAGCTCGCGGCCCAGGTGAAGGAAAACTTCGATCGCTACGGCGCCGGCCAGAAGCTCAACGTCGCCCTCCTGATCGGCGGCGTCTCCTTCGGCGACCAGGATGCCAAGCTGATGCGCGGCGTCGACGTGCTGATCGCCACCCCCGGCCGGCTGCTCGACCATACCGAGCGCGGCGGCCTGTTGCTCACCGGCGTCGAACTGCTCGTCATCGACGAAGCCGACCGCATGCTGGACATGGGCTTCATCCCCGACATCGAGCGCATCTGCAAGCTCGTTCCCTTCACGCGGCAGACCCTGTTCTTCACCGCGACCATGCCGCCGGAAATCCGGCGCATCACCGAAGCCTTCCTGCACAATCCGCAGAAGGTCGAGGTCTCCAAGCCCGCCACGACCGCCGTCACCGTTACGCAAGCCCAGGTGCCCGCCGGCCGCGAGGCGCACGAGAAGCGCGAATTGCTCCGCCGTTTGCTACGCGAGGCCAAGGACCTCAAGAACGCGATCATCTTCTGCAATCGCAAGCGCGAGGTCGCGATCGTTCACAAATCGCTGCAGAAGCACGGCTTCAGCGTCGGTGCCCTGCACGGCGACATGGACCAGCCGGCCCGCATGGCCGCGCTCGACCAGTTCCGCAAGGGTGAGCTGCCCCTCCTCGTCGCCTCCGACGTCGCCGCCCGCGGCCTCGACATTCCCGAGGTCAGCCACGTCTTCAATTTCGACGTTCCCCACCACGCCGACGATTACGTCCACCGCATCGGCCGCACCGGCCGCGCCGGCCGAACCGGCACCGCGATCTCGATCGTGACACCGCTCGACCAGAAGTCGATGGCGGCGATCGAGAAGCTGATCGGCCAGAGCATTCCGCGCGCCGAAGGCGACTATGACGTCCAAGCCGAAGCGGGCGAACAAGGCGAGCGTCCGCGCGAGCAGCGCGGCCGCGAGCGTTCACGCGGCGGACGCGGCAAGCCGCAGCGCGGCGAGCGGCGCGGTCATGACCGCGAGCGCAGCCACGAGCCGCGCGAGGCGCGTGGCGAGGCACGGGCGGCTCCCGAGGCGAGGCCGGCACGCGAGGCACGGCCTCCGCGCGAAGCCAGGCAATCATCCGAGCCGCGCAATGGTGTGCGCCCGCAAGCGAATTCGTCGCATGTGCCCTCGATCGGCCGTCCCGAGCCGCGCCGCCAGCGCGAGATCGACAGCGAGCCGGGCGATCACTCGCATCTGCCGGCGTTTCTTCTGCGGCCGGTGCGCTCCCCCGCCGGCGCCTGAAGCGCGCTGGCGCGCCAGATTTCGGTTGAAGATCCTCGATCTACAATTTTTTGGATGCCCCGTGAACGTATATTTACGGGGCGTTCACGATCGTCCGTTAGCCTACGAACATAATTTAAGGATTGCTGCGGTCGATGGCGCGTCGGCCGCTGTGGGGATGTTCAGTGATCAAGGTACTCGACGAACACGAACGCACCCTGGCGTTCGCCGAGGTGGCGCTCGGTCAGATCCGATCGCTTCGACAGACGGCCATTCCCCGCAATTACGAGATCTGGTACGTCTACGCCACCGGCTACAACGCACCGCTCAACAAGATCATCAATGAGACGCTGGCGCGCAGCGGCAAGCTGACCGAGGCCGATCTCGAGCAGATCTACGAGACCTATCTCTCCCACATCAAGACCACCGACCGCATCGACAAGGTCGGCGCGCGCGTCGTCGGCGAGATCGACGACGTCGTGAAGGTGTTGGGCGAGGCGCTCGGCATGACCGGGGCCTACGATACCAGTCTGTCGGATGCGACCGAGAAACTGTCGTCGGCCGAGAACCGCGACCAGGTCAAGGCGATCGTCGAGGCGCTGCTGCGCTCCACCAGCGAGATGCGCGAGACCAACAAGGCGCTCGAAGACCGGCTGACGCTGTCGAAGAACGAGATCAGCAATCTCCAGCAGAGCCTGGAGGCGATCCGCGCCGAAAGCCTGACCGATCCGCTCACGGGCCTGGGAAATCGCAAATATTTCGACCGCATGATCGGCATGGCAGTGCAGAGCGCGCTCGTCTCGGGCGAGCCGCTGTCGCTGCTGCTGTTCGACATCGATCACTTCAAGTCGTTCAACGATTCCTACGGCCATCTCACCGGCGACCAGGTGCTGCGGCTCGTCGGCCTTTCGCTGAAGCAGACCATCAAGGGCCAGGACATCACGGCGCGCTACGGCGGCGAGGAATTCGCGGTCGTTCTCCCCAACACCGCGATGCGCCAGGCACTGACGGTGGCCGACCACATTCGCCGCGCCGTGATGGCGAAGGAATTGAAGAAGAAATCGACCGGCGAGATCCTCGGCCGCGTCACCATCTCCGTCGGCGTTTCCATGCTCAGGGAGGGCGACGACACCGACGCGCTGATCGAGCGTGCCGACGCCTGCCTCTACGCCGCCAAGCGCAACGGCCGCAACCGCGTGATCTGCGAAGCCGATCCGGAATTCGCGATCGAGAGCCACAGCCGGGTGGCGTGACGTTCATCCTCGCCTCTGCAGGGTGGGTTAGCGCAGCGTAACCCACCTCTTGTCTATCAAGGTGTATGAAGTGGTGGGCTACGCTGCGCTAACCCACCCTACGCATCGCCTTCCCGGCAACCTTCTTCGCCACACCCTTCTTCGGCGCAACCTTCTTCTTCGCCGCCGCCTTCTTCGCCTTCGGTCGCTTCTTCACCTTGGCGCGCTGGGCGGCAGTGAGCGCCGCCCTCGCCCATTGCGCAAGCTCCTGGGAATCGTCGAACAGGCGCGCCGGCAGCTCCCAGTAGGAATTCACAACCACGGTCTTGGCGCGGGTCGAATACTGGAACGGCTTCGAGCCTTCGGCCTCGAAGTCGGGAATGGTCGTCTCGTCGGCGCGAAAGAACAGGCCGGCGCGCAGTGACAGCGCGAAATTGACGCCGTCGGCCGAGATGCCGTAGCCGGAGAACATTTTCCGGATAGTGACCGGGCCGAAATCGGCGAACAGGTCGATCAGGAATTCGCGGTCCATGGAGGCTTCCCTGCGCAAGCAAGTGGGCCTTCATAGCATTTCCGTCATTGCGAGCGAACCGAAGCAATCCAGACTTCCGCCGCGGAGGCAGGTTGGATTGTGTTGTCGCCAGCGCAAAATTGCTCGCAATTTTGTCGCGGGCTCCTCGCAGTGACGCTGGAGGGTCTACCCGTCGATCTTTGCCGGCCGCAACTCGACCGACTCGCCGCAACCGCAGGCGGAGACCTGGTTGGGATTGTTGAAGACGAACTGGGCCTGCATCTTATCCGCCTTGTAGTCCATCTCGGTGCCGAGCAGGAACAGCACGGCCTTGGGATCGACCAGGATCTTGACGCCCTTGTCCTCGACGACCTCGTCGGTCGGGCGGATGTCGTGGGCGTATTCGACCGTGTAGGACTGGCCGGCGCAGCCGCCGTTCTTCACGCCGACGCGCAAGCCCACGATCTCCGAGTCGGCACGCTGGGTCAGCTCGGTGATGCGCTGGGCGGCGGCATCCGTCAGCCGCATCACCTGCGGGCGCGGCCGCCGCGGCTTCGGAGTGGATGCTGGTGTCGAGCCTGACGAAATCTGGGTCATGTTGTCTATGTGGTCCGTTGCGGAGCGAATTCAATGCGGCCCGAGGGCGTCACCACATGTTCAGCACGAGGCGGGCCTCGTCGCTCATGCGTTCCGGCGACCACGGCGGCTCCCAGACGACCTTGACGTCGACCACGCCGACGCCGGGCACGCTCGCCACCGCGTTCTCGACCATGGTCGGCAGCTCGCCGGCGGCCGGACAGTTCGGCGTCGTCAGCGTCATCTGCACGTCCACGGAACGGTCGTCCTTGATCTCGACCTTGTAGATCAGGCCGAGCTCGTAGATGTCGGCGGGGATTTCCGGGTCGAACACGGTCTTGAGCCCGGCGATGATCTCGCGGGTCAGCCGCTCGGTCTCCTCCGGCGGCAATGCCGAATGGGTCTCCATCGGATTGGCTTTGATTTCGGCCGTGTCACTCATGCAAACAAATCCCGCGCCTTCAGCAGCGCCTGTGCCAGATGATCGACTTCTTCCCGCGTATTATACATGCCGAACGAGGCCCGGCATGTCGCCGTCACGTTGAACCGCTCTAAAAGCGGCATGACGCAATGGGTGCCGGCGCGCACCGCGATGCCCTGGCGGTCGATCACGGTGGCGACATCGTGGGCGTGCGCGCCCTTGAGCTCGAAGGAGATCACGGGGCCCTTGCCCCGCGCCGTGCCGATCAGCCGCAGCGAGTTGATCTCGCGCAGGCGCTCCTGGGCGTAGGCGGTGAGGTCCGCCTCGTAGGCGGCGATGCGTTCCTTGCCGATCGAGTTGACGTAGTCGATGGCGGCGCCAAGGCCGACGGCCTCGACGATCGCCGGCGTGCCCGCCTCGAACTTGTGCGGGGGATCGCCGTAGGTGACGACGTCGCGCGAGACCTCGCGGATCATCTCGCCGCCGCCGTTGAAGGGGCGCATCGCGACGAGGTGGTCGTACTTGGCCCAGAGCACGCCGATGCCGGTCGGACCATAGACCTTGTGACCGGTGAAGACGTAGAAGTCGCAGCCGATATCCTGGACGTCGACCGGCAGATGCACCGCGCCCTGGCTGCCGTCGACCAGCACCGGAATGCCGCGGGCATGGGCGATCCTGACGACGTCCTTGACCGGCACGATGGTGCCGAGCGCGTTCGACATCTGCGTGATCGCGACCAGCTTGGTCTTCGACGTCAGCAGCTTCTCGAATTCGTCGATGAGGAAATTACCCTCATCGTCGACCGGTGCCCATTTGATCACGGCACCCTGGCGTTCCCTCAGGAAATGCCAGGGCACGATGTTGGAATGGTGCTCCATGATGGAGATGACGATCTCGTCGCCTTCCCCGATATTCGGGGCGCCCCACGAAGACGCGACCAGGTTGATCGCCTCGGTCGCGTTGCGGGTGAAGATGACTTCCTCGGTGCGCGCAGCGTTGATGAACTGCGCCACCTTGGTGCGGCCGCCCTCATAGGCTTCGGTCGCGGCATTGGCGAGGTAGTGCAGGCCGCGATGCACGTTGGCGTATTCGGATGTATAGGCCTGCGTCATGCGGTCGAGCACAGCACTCGGCTTCTGCGCCGAGGCGGCGTTGTCGAGATAGACGAGCGGCTTGCCGTAGACCTGCATGGCGAGCGCCGGAAAATCCTGGCGCACGCGCGTAACGTCATAGGCGCCGTTCTTGACCGCCGGATGCGTGCTCATGACCGCCGCTCCAGCCAGCGCTCGGCGATGCCGATCACGTGCTCGCGCAAAGTATCATCGGCGATCTGCTCGATCGCCTCGCCGACAAAGGCCTGGATCAGCAGCGCCTGGGCCTGCTTCTCCGGCAGGCCACGGGCCTTCAGGTAGAACAGCAGACTGTCGTCGAGCGCGCCGGCGGTGGCGCCGTGGCCGCAGGAGACGTCGTCGGCAAAAATCTCGAGTTCGGGCTTGTTGTCGGCCTCGGCCTCGTCCGAGAGCAGCAGCGCGCGCGTCATCATCTTGCCGTCGGTCTTCTGCGCGTCGGGACGGACGATGATGCGGCCCTGGAACACCGAATGGGCGCGGTCGTCGATCACCGCACGGAAGATCTCGCGGCTGACGCAGTTCGGCACGGCATGGTCGACCACCAGTGTGGTGTCGCCGTGCTCGGTCTTCTTCAACAGGTTGACGCCGTTGACCGAGAGCTGGCTGCCCTCGCCCGCCAGCGTAATGAAGCCCTGCAAGCGGCTGACCGCAGCGCCGCTGGTCATGTTGAAGACGTTCAGCTTGGTGTTGGCGCCGACGGTGACGAACTGCGAGGTGATGTTCACCGCATCGGCCGCATCGTCCATCAGGCGGATATGCGCGACGTCGGCGTCGTCACCGATCGAGACGATGACGGCGTCGTTGACCTGGTAGGCCGCAGCGCCGGCGGCGGCGAAGCTCTCGATGATGGTGGCGCGGGCGCCCTTCCCGATCGCCACCTGCGAGCGGGTGAAAGCCGAGGCCGATGCGGCGATCGCAACATGGATGATCTGGACCGGCGCAGAGAGCTGCGTTCCATCCGCGATCGACAGCACCACGCCGTCGGTCGCCAGCGCCGCGTTGACCGCGATCACGGCATCGGTGGACGCGGTCTTGAGGAGACCGGCATCCTTATCCAGCGTCTCGCGCAGAGTCTTGAAGCCGACCTCGGACGCAAGCGCCTTCACGTCTGAAAGCTCAGCCGCGAACACGCCGTCGACCAGCACCAACTTGCGGGCGCCCGCGATGGCATGCGCCTTGACCGCGTCCGCAGCGCGCTTCAGCGCGGTCGCATCGGGCACGGCGGCCAGCGGCAGCACCTCGCCGACCAGCGCGCGCAGGTCGGTGTATTTCCATTCCTCGATCCGGCGGTGCGGCAGACCGAGACGCTCATAGGTCTCGAACGCCTCGCAGCGCGCCGCCATCACGTCAGGCGAACCCGGCAGGCGGCCTTCGGCGCTGGCGAAGAGATCGCTCACCGCGCGGCCGCTCCCGGTCTTTGCCACAGCAACGTTCATCTTAAAATTCCTTACGCGGCATCCTCGAACTGGGCGTAGCCGGAGGCTTCCAGCTCCAGCGCCAATTCCTTGCCGCCGCTCTTCACGACGCGGCCCCTGGACATCACGTGCACGACGTCGGGCACGATGTAGTTCAGCAGCCGCTGATAATGGGTGATGACGACCATCGCGCGCCCCGGCGAGCGCAGTGCGTTGACGCCGTCGGCCGCGATGCGCAGCGCGTCGATGTCGAGGCCCGAATCCATCTCGTCGAGGATGCACAGGCTGGGCTCGAACAGCGCCATCTGCAGCACCTCGTTGCGCTTCTTCTCGCCGCCGGAGAAGCCGACATTGACACCGCGCTTGAGCATGTCCTGCGGGATGTTCAGCGACTTCGAGACTTCGCGGACCTTCTTGAGGAAGTCCGGCACCATCAGCTCGCTCTCGCCGCGCGCCTTGCGCTGCGCGTTCAGCGCCGTGCGCAGGAAATTCATGGTGGTGACGCCGGGGATCTCGACCGGATATTGGAACGCCAGGAACACGCCCTTGGCGGCACGCTCGTCGGGATCCATCTCCAGCAGGTCCTCGCCCCTGAACAGGATCTGGCCGTCGGTGACCTCGTAGCCGGGCTTGCCGGCGATGACATGGGAGAGTGTCGACTTGCCGGAGCCGTTCGGCCCCATGATCGCGTGCACCTCGCCCTCGTTCACGGTCAGCGTCAGCCCGTGGAGGATCTCACGCTCCTCGACACGAACCTTGAGGTCTTTCACTTCAAGCAAAGCCATAATGTTTTTCCATCTATCCCCTCATCCCAGGGAGCGCCGCAGGCGCGTCTCGAAGGATTGAGGCCACCAATCTTTCCGGTATCCATCCTTCAAGGCGGCCGCTTGCGCGGCCTCTTCAGGACGAGGTCCGAGCTAGCCGACCGACCCTTCGAGCGAGATCGAGATCAGCTTCTGCGCTTCCACCGCGAATTCCATCGGAAGCTGCTGCAGCACGTCCTTGACGAAGCCGTTGACGACGAGGCCGACCGCTTCTTCCTGGCTGAGCCCGCGCTGGATGCAGTAGAACAGCACGTCCTCGGAGATCTTCGAGGTGGTCGCCTCGTGCTCGAACGTCGCGGACGAGTTCTTCGCCTCGATGTACGGCACGGTGTGCGCACCGCATTTGTCGCCGATCAGCAGCGAGTCGCAGGCGGTGAAGTTGCGCGCGCCAGTCGCCTTGCGATGCGCGGTGACGAGACCGCGATAGGTGTTCTGCGACTTGCCGGCGGCGATGCCCTTGGAGATGATCCGGCTCGACGTGTTCTTGCCGAGATGGATCATCTTGGTGCCGCTATCGACCTGCTGATAGCCGTTCGAGATCGCGATCGAGTAGAATTCACCACGGGAATTGTCGCCGCGCAGAATGCAGCTCGGGTATTTCCAGGTGATGGCGGAGCCGGTCTCGACCTGGGTCCAGGAGATCTTCGAGTTGGCGCCACGGCAGTCGCCACGCTTGGTGACGAAATTGTAGATGCCGCCCTTGCCTTCCGAATTGCCGGGATACCAGTTCTGCACCGTCGAATATTTGATCTCGGCGTCGTCGAGGGCGACGAGCTCGACCACGGCGGCATGCAGCTGGTTCTCGTCGCGCTGCGGCGCGGTGCAGCCTTCGAGATAGGAAACGTAGGAGCCCTTGTCGGCGATGATCAGCGTACGCTCGAACTGGCCGGTGTTGCGCTCATTGATGCGGAAATAGGTCGACAGCTCCATCGGGCAGCGCACGCCCGGCGGCACGTAGACAAACGAGCCGTCGGAGAACACCGCCGAGTTCAGCGTCGCATAGAAATTGTCCGAGGTCGGAACCACCGAGCCCAGATATTTCTGCACCAGCTCGGGGTGCTCGCGGATGGCTTCCGAGATCGGCATGAAGATCACGCCGGCCTTCTTCAGCTCAGCCTTGAACGTGGTCGCAACCGAGACCGAATCGAAGACAGCATCGACCGCGATCTTGCGGCGGGCCGGATCTTCCTCGCCGGGCTTGGGCTCGACGCCTTCGAGCATGGCGACTTCCCGCAAGGGGATGCCGAGCTTCTCGTAGGTCTTCAGGATCTCGGGATCGATCTCATCCAGCGAGGAGACCGTCTTCTTCGGCTTCGGCGCCGCGTAGTAATAGAGGTCCTGGAAGTCGATCTTGGGATAGTCGACGCGGGCCCAGGTCGGCTCCTGCATGGTCAGCCAGCGCCGATAGGCTTCGAGCCGCCACTGGAGCATCCAGTCGGGTTCGTTCTTCTTCTGCGAGATGTATTTGACGATCTCTTCCGACAGCCCCTTGGGGGCCTTCTCGGATTCGATCAGGGTCTCAAACCCATAACGATACTGGTCGACGTCGATGCGCTTCACGCGCTCGACCGTCTCTTGTACGGCTGGCATTCCATCCTCCGCTCGCGGTTTCAAGGACCGCGGTGGATCAAACTCGGACGAGTATTACGATATTTCTCTGCGGAAAGCACGGGCTTAGAACCGTTCAAGCCGTGTTTCATCGCTCAACCCTTAAGTAGGGTATTACCAAGCTTTCGCCAAGCCTCTAACGCCCTATTGATGTCCGCCGGTTCCGTGGACCAGCCCAGACTGAGACGCACCGCTCCCTGGGCCACCACGGGATCATAGCCCATCGCCGACAGGACGTGAGACGGCTGGACCTTACCGGAGGAACAGGCGGAGCCGGAAGACACCGCGACGCCCTCCAGATCGAAGCCGATCACGGCGGTTTCGGCCTTGAGGCCTGGTGCGGTGAAAAGGACGGTATTTGGCAACCGTGCCACGTCTTTCGCAAAGACTGTCGTGCCGGGAACGTCGCGGACGCCATTTTCCAAGCGATCTCTGAGACTTGCCATACGCTTCACATCTTCCGGCAGAGCCTGAAGCGCAGCCTTCACCGCCGCGCCAAAGGCGGCGATCCCGGCAGTGTTCTCGGTTCCGGCCCGGCGGCTGAACTCCTGTCCGCCGCCCCGCAGCACCGGCTCAAGGCCGCTTATCCCATTCGCCATCGCCAGGGCGCCGACCCCCTTGGGGCCGCCGATCTTGTGCGCAGAAAAGGTCGCAAGGTCGGCGCCTACTGAATTGATATCGAACGGTATTTTGCCAAGCGCCTGGATCGCGTCGACATGCAGCAGGCCGCCGGCCTCGTGGACGATGGTTGCAGCCTCCGTGACGGGCTGAAGGGCGCCGGTCTCGTTGTTGGCGGCCATGATCGAGACCAGGGCTGGCGGGCCGCCCTTCAGCAGCGCCTTCAAATGACCGAGGTCGACCACGCCGGAGCGCGTGACCTGGATCAGCCCGATCTTGTCCGCCGGGAACCGGCCGCCGGCCAGCACCGAGGCGTGCTCAACCGCCGAGACCAGCAGCCGCTCGACGGGTGCGCCGGAGGGGCCCCGCAAACCCGGCGAGAGCGCCAGCGCATTGGCCTCGGTTCCAGCGGAGGTGAAGACGACGTTGCGCGGCTGCGCCCCCACCGCGGCGGCGAGTGTCGCGCGGGCTTCTTCGACCAGCCGCCGCGACTCCCGCCCCTCGGCATGGACCGAGGATGGATTGCCGACCAGGTCGAAGGCTGCGACCATCGCCGCTCGCGCCTCGGGGCGCAGCGGCGTGGTCGCATTCCAGTCGAGATAGACACGGTTCGGCATCTGGCCCTCTTAGCACCTTTTGTCGTTCGGCCAATCGGAGGGCGTGCGCTCGTCAGGCCAGCTGTTGCTCCGTCCTCGCAACACTTCGGGGCACCGCCCGCAACCCGAACAGCGGCCGAAGCCAGGCAACGCGCCGGACGATCTCATAGCTCGCCACACATGTGAGCGCGGTCCCGGCGATGACAATGGACGCTTCGATCCCAGCCGACAGACCGCTGCCATGCAATTGATGCGCGATCACGATGATCGCGGTCTGATGCACTATGTAGTACGGGAAGATCGCGTCGGTCAGATAGCGCCGCGCCGGGCTGTCGGCTGTAAGATAGCGCCGGGCAAAGCCCAGCACGACGGCGATCGCGAGCCATTGATAACAGCCATAGGCCGAGGCGGCGAACCACTTCAGCATGGGCGACGGCGCAAACAGGCCGGCGCGTACCAGGATGAAGCCAGCGAAGCACGCGGCGGCGGCCAGCAGGGCCGCCCAGCGCAGGCGTTCGAGTTCGCGCCAGATCCCCTCCTGCTTGGCCAGCAGGAAACCGATCAGGAAGGCCGTGGCGTGGTCCGCGTGGTTGTACCAGTCGCCAAACAGCGCGTGTGTCGACGGGAAAGCCGGGAACAGCACCAGGCGCCAGGCCGCATACAGCAGGCAGGGCGCGATCAGGAGCCATGGGCCGGTAAGCGCACGAGCCAGCTTTCGGCCAAGCCAGTCAGCGCCGGCCGGCCATAACGCGAGCACGCCGATCAACGCCATGGTGTAGACCCACAGATAGACCACGAACCAGAGGTGGTTCCAGGTCGGCAACACGATGCACGGCTTCGGACAGAATTGCGCGCCGAAGGCGAAGTAGTGCCTGGCGTAGAAATCGAAGAAGCCGGCGGGATAGCCGAGGCTTTCGACGATCTGGAGATAGGCCTGCGGCGGCACGATCACGAGCATGCCGAAGATCAGCGGGATCAGGAGCCGCGCCGATCGCGCACCGGCAAGCGAGGCGAGGCTGGACTTGCCGAGCATGAAGCGGGTGGCAACCCCAGACACCAGGAACAGAAGCGACAGCCGCCATGGGTTGAGGAAGAGCATCACCGGTTCCAGCCACGTCAGCCGGTGCGTGCTCTTGATGTGAAATCCCCAGGACACGTAGAGCATGCCGACGTGGTAGAAGATGAGCAGCGCGAAGGCTAAAATCCGCACCCAGTCCAGGTCGATACGCCTTTCAGAGCTTTGGGATTGCTGTGGTGTTGTCATGGTTTTCTGCTCCTTGACGGGACGACAAACGCGGTTTTGGGGCCAGGACTGACGAAAATGGCTGACACCGAAAATGCTCCGCCTGCGGCGCGCGTCGAGCCGGTTTGGGATCAGAATCGGACACGAGGGGATGAGCTGCCGGCGGCTGGGACGAGTCGCGGGACTTTCGGGATCGGCGGCGGCGACCGGATGATGTTCGCAGCGATCGCGGCCGTCGCGCTCGTGATCGGAATCGTCAATGCGTTTTCGTTCGCTCAGGACGCGGCCTGGCGCGGCGACAGCTACGACATCGGCCGGCGGTTGTTCTGGGAGATGTCGAGCATCGCCGTCATCCTGCTGTTGCTGCCGATCCTGGTTTTGGCGGTCCGCCGCATGCGCCGGACAGCCGGCCTCGCCGCCCAGGCGGCCATCGGGGCGATCGCCCTGCTCGGCTTCTCCACCCTCCACATCACCGGCATGGTCTGGGTGCGGAAGCTCGCGCTCTGGCTCGCCGGCGGCGCCTACGATTTCCGTTTCTCGCTCGCGACGGTCCTGTATGAATTCCGCAAAGACGCCGTGGCCTTTGTTCTGATCGCCGCCACGATCTGGCTGCTCGAAAGCCGGCGTGAGCTGAAGAGCGCGGCAGTCGCATCGTCGGCGCCGCCCACCCCGAAGCAGCCATCGTCCGCCGATCTGATCTGGCTGCGCGACGGCACCAGCCGCATTCGCGTGGTGCCGCGCGATATCCTCTGGGTCGCGTCAGCCGGCAATTACATCGAATATAGCCTCGCCGACGGCACCCAGCACCTCATACGGGGCACGCTGGCAGCGGCGGAAAGCGAGCTGGCGCGCTTTTCCATCGTTCGCGTCCACCGGACCAAGCTCGCCAATCTCGACCGGGTGCGCGGCGTGGACCTCAAGCCATCAGGGGATTTCGAGCTCGCCTTCGACAACGGCCAGACGCTCGGCGGCAGCCGGCGCTACCGGCCGGCGGTCGCATCGCTGGGAAGCCGAACCGCGCCAGCGGGAATCGCCCCAGGCGCCCCCTAAACAATCGTGATTTCAATAAGTTGGATAGCACCCTTCGGCAGGACGGCCGGCTCTTGCCGTGCTTCGGTTGATTCAGGCAGGTCCAGGTCGCGGCAGGCAAGCCAGAGATGACAATGCAATGACTGGCTAAGCTCTTGAGCTGATTGAGAGATGTCGAAGAAGCTTGCTTTTTGACCCTGGCCTTGTGTTAGAAGCGCGCGTCAGTTCACCTGCGCGCCACTCGCGCATCATCCGAGGGCGCGCCTCTCCACCCTTCATCCGTGCTCTCGTCGGCGGCAACGCTGCGAGAGCCACAATCGGACGATTGCGCAGGGATCACCTCCAAGGGACTTAGATCAGAGATCATCGATGCCTGAAGTCATTTTCACCGGCCCCGCCGGCCGCCTCGAGGGCCGCTATCACCCGGCCAAGCAGAAGAATGCGCCGATCGCGATGATCCTGCATCCGCATCCGCAGTTCCACGGCACGATGAACCATCAGATCGTGTACCAGTGCTACTACGCCTTCGCCCATCGCGGCTTCTCGGTGCTGCGCTTCAATTTCCGCGGCGTCGGCCGCAGCCAGGGCGCGTTCGACCACGGCACCGGCGAATTGTCCGACGCGGCCGCCGCGCTCGATTGGGCGCAGACCATCAATCCCGAGGCGCGCGCCTGCTGGGTTGCCGGCTTCTCCTTCGGCGCCTGGATCGGCATGCAGCTCTTGATGCGCCGCCCCGAGGTCGAGGGCTTCATCTCGATCGCGCCACCGGCCAACCTCTACGACTTCTCGTTCCTCGCGCCCTGCCCGTCCTCAGGTCTGATCGTGCATGGCGAGAAGGATGCGGTGGTGCCGCCCAAGGACGTCAACACGCTGGTCGAGAAGCTGAAGACCCAGAAAGGCATCGTAATCGATCAGCAGATCATCCCCGGCGCCAACCACTTCTTCGACTCCAAGCTCGAGCCGCTGATGGAAACCATCACGGCCTATCTCGACATGCGCCTCGCCAACGTGCGGTAATATCTTCCGACGTGGATGGGTTCGCGGCATGGCTGCGAACCCATCACCCTGGAGATTGCGAGCGATGAAGGCGTATCTGGTTCTTGATCTCTCGGTGAACGACTACGCCGGATTCAAGACTTACATCGCTGAAGTTCCGGCGTTCATCGCCAAGCACGCAGGGCGATACATCGTCCGCGGCGTCGAGCCGACAACGATTGAGGGCGACTGGGCGCCCGAGCGTCTCGTCATCATCGAATTTGCGGACCGCGAGAAGGCTCAGGCCTTCTTGGATGATCCTGAGATTCAACCCCTGTTCAAACTGCGTCAGGCGACGACGACCAGCAGGCTGCTGCTCGCGGATGGGTGCATCTGATCGCAGCAACTGACTACGCCAGCTTGAGCGCGACGATCCCCATCAAGACGAGCGCGATGCCGGCAAGCTTCATCGCGCTCAAGGTCTCGCCGAACAGCACCACGCCCATCAGGAACGTGCCGGCCGCGCCAATGCCGGTCCACACCGAATAGGCGACGCCGACCTCGAGCACCTTCAAGGCGCGCCCGAGCAGGAATACGAAGGCGGCGAGCAGCACGAGCGAGGCGATGCTCCAGCCGGCGCGCGTGTAGCCTTCGGCATATTTCATGGTGATCGCCCAGCCGACGTCGAGCAGGCCCGCGATCACCAGCATGAGCCAAGCAAGGGATTGTGACATCGGACGGGGCTCACGCCGCGAGCTTGAGCAGATGCGCGTCGTGGCGAATGAGGAAGGCGCGCAACAATTGCGGATAGTCCGCCCCGACCGCGCTGCGCACGCTCGGGCGCTTTGCGAGCTCGGCACGCCAGGCACGAACCTTCGGCACGTCGTTGAAAATGCCGTGCTCTGTCAGCTCGTCGAACAGATCGAAGTAGCGGAAGATCGGCGCGAACACGGCATCGACCAGACTGAACGCATTGCCGGCGAAGAACGGACCTGCGCCGAGCGCGGCCTCGACACGCGCGAACTTTGCGACCAGCGCCTGGCGCTTGCTTTCGAACGTCGCCGGATCGGTTGTGGTCTCCAAGCCCCAGAGGTCGCCGAGGATCGCCGAGCCGAACTCCATCCAGGCACGGTGCTCGGCCCGCTGCAACGGATCCGCCGGATGCAGCCTGCTGCCTGCCTGCGTCTCCTCGATGTACTCGCAGATCACGTTGCTCTCGAACAGCGCGACCTCGCCCTTCTCCGTCGTCACCACCAGCACCGGCACCTTGCCGAGCGGCGAGAGTTTGAGAAACCAGTCGGGCTTGTTGGCGAGATCGATGTCGATCCGCTCAACCGGCACGCCCTTCTCCTTCAGCGCGATCACCGCGCGCTGCACATAGGGACAAAGCTTGTGGCTGATCAGTTTCAGGGAAGAGGTCATGGCAAGGATCCCGGCAGTTAGATGCGACTGCATCCAATATAGATGCAACTGCATCCAATCGTCAAGATCCATGCACCTGCATTAACCACCAAATATTAGCCCGGGAGCTTCGAGTTTGAGTTTGCCGGACGGGGATAGTCTTCAAATCCCGGGCAGTGGCAATCTTTGCAGCTGCACCTATCGCCCTCCAGATGATGATAGCCGATGGGATGCTGACAATGGAGACAGGTGCCCCGCAAACCATCAGAGGGACCCGGAGGAAAACCATTCGTAGAATCGTTCAAGTTCGGTCTCCTCGCAAAGCTGGCCGGCGGGCACCCCGCTTTACGGCCTGGCGATCACCCCGCCGGTCATCGGCATCGGCACGCCCGTGGTCGCCGGATAGGACAGTGGCAGGCCCTTCATGCCGCGGACGGCGAGAAAGCCGAAGGCCTGCGCCTCGATGGCGTCCGAGGCCCAGCCGAGCGTTTCGGCCGCCTCGACCGTGGCCGAGCCCACCCGCTCCCGCAGCATCCGCAGCATGGTGAGATTGCGCGCGCCGCCGCCGCAGACAATCCAGCTGCGCGGCCGTCGCGGCAGAAGAGGAATGACGCGGGCGATCGCGGCCGCGGTGAAGGCGGTCAGCGTCGCTGCGCCGTCGGCAGGCGCGACGTCGCCGAGCCGCAGGGCCGCAAAATCGTTGCGGTCGAGCGATTTCGGCGGCGGGCTTGCGAAGAACGGCACCTCCAGCGCCTGCGCGATCCAGGCTTCGTCCACCTTGCCGAGAGCGGCGAATTTGCCTTCGGCATCGAACGCCTGGTTCATGCTGCGGTACATGAAATCGTCCAGCAGCGCGTTGCCGGGGCCGGTGTCACAGGCGATCAGCGTTTCGTTGCCGTCGATATAGGTGATGTTGGAGACGCCGCCGATATTGACCACGACGATCGGCCCTTCGCGCTCCAGCGAATGGGCGAGCGCGCGGTGGTAGACCGGCACGAGCGGCGCGCCCTGCCCGCCCGCCTCGACGTCGGCGGCGCGGAAGTCGTGCATGACAGGAATATGGAGGGCCCTTGCCAGCGCCGGCGCGTCGCCAATCTGCACCGTCAGCCGTCTTTCGGGCCGGTGCAGCGCGGTCTGGCCGTGGAAGCCGACAATGTCGATGTCCTCCGGCCTCATCCGATTCTGGGCGAGGAAGGCTGCAACCGCCTCGGCATGGGCCTGCGTCACCGCCCGCTCGGCATCACCCAGAATGCCCGGGCGGGCGTCGCGTTGCTGCAGCTGCACGGCCTCGCTCAAGGCCTGGCGCAGCAGGTTGCGCTCGGCCGGGCCATAGGGCCGGTAACCGGACGGCCCGAACGCCTTCACCTGCTTTCCGTCGGTTTCGATCAGCGCGACATCAACCCCGTCCAGCGAGGTGCCGCTCATCAAACCGAGTGCCGTCAACATCATGGACCAGCATCCTCAAGAGACCCGCGCTGGCATGCCGATCTTGTGCCAGAGGGGCACATCTTATAATGCCAACGCGCCAAGTGGCGGGCGGCCAACCGGGTTCCCGCGGAAGACCCTTAAATTGCCCCCAAAACGGTAAACCAAGAATTGTCAGGCACGCCGACAGATGACTGCATTTAAATCGGATTTCCTCAACACCCTGCAGGAACGTGGATTCATCCACCAATGCTCCGATTTCGAGGGGCTGGACGCGCTCGCCGCCAAGGGCGAGGCCACCACCTATGTCGGCTACGATTGCACCGCCCGCTCGCTGCACATCGGCAATTACCTGACCATGATGATGCTGCACTGGCTGCAGCAGTCCGGCAACAAGCCGATTACGCTGATGGGCGGCGGCACCACCATGGTGGGCGATCCCTCCGGCAAAGACGAGACGCGCGCGATGCGCACCATCGCCGAGATCGAGGCCAACAAGGAATCGATCCGCGGCGTGTTCGCCAAGGTGCTGCGCTACGGCGAGGGCAAGAGCGACGCGGTCATGCTCGACAATGCGGAATGGCTGACCAAGCTGAACTGGATCGAGATGCTGCGCGACGTCGGCCGGCACTTCTCGGTCAACCGCATGCTGACCATGGATTCCGTGCGGCTGCGCCTCGAGCGCGAGCAGGAGATGAGCTTCATCGAGTTCAATTACATGGTCTGCCAGGCCTACGACTTCGTCGAGCTGGCCAAGCGCACCGGCTGCCGCCTCCAGATGGGCGGCTCGGACCAATGGGGCAACATCATTATGGGCGTCGATCTCGGCCGCCGCATGGGCACCCACCAGCTGTTCGCGCTGACGACGCCGCTGCTGACGACCGCCTCGGGCGCCAAGATGGGCAAGACCGCGCAAGGCGCGGTGTGGCTCAACGCCGACCAGTTCAGCCCTTACGACTTCTGGCAATACTGGCGCAACACCGAGGACGCCGACGTCGGCAAGTTCCTGAAACTGTTCACGACACTGCCGATGGCCGAGATCAGGAAGCTCGAGGCGCTCGGCGGCTCGGAGATCAACGAGGCCAAGAAGGTGCTCGCAACCGAAGCGACCGCGCTGCTGCACGGCCGCGACGCCGCGAACGAAGCCGCCGAGACCGCGCGCCGCACCTTCGAGGAAGGCGCGCTTGCCGAGAGCCTGCCGACCGTGGAAATTCCGCGCGGCGAACTCGACGCCGGCCTCGGCGTGCTCAACGCCTTCGTCAAGGCTGGCCTCGTCGGCTCCAACGGCGAAGCGAGGCGCCAGATCAAAGGCGGCGGCCTGCGCGTCAACGACGCGCCCGTCACCGACGACAAGATGGCGCTGTCGGCAGGCCACCTGACGCCGGAAGGCGTGATCAAGCTGTCCTTTGGCAAGAAGAAGCACGTGCTCATCAGGCCTGCATAGGCGTATGAGCTTTTCACTGCTTGTCAGGGCGCACGGATGCGCGCTCCCTGACGGCAATGAAACAGGACAGGCCCAAGGAAACGAAAGCGGAAACGACAGCGGAAACGGGCAAGGAAAGGGTCGGAGGCGCCCGGCGGGACGGGGTGCGCACCGCACTCGTCGTGCTCGGCCTCTGCTTCACGCTGGCTGTTCTTGGCCGGGGCTTGAGCGAGAGCTTCACGGTCTTCCTCAAGCCGATCTCCGAAAGCCTCGGCTGGGATCGCGCCCAGGCCGTCTCGATCTACTCCCTCACCTGGCTCGTCAGCGGCATGACTGCACCCCTGGTCGGGCGCCTGTTCGATCATTCCGGACCACGCCTCGTCTATGCGCTCGGCTTACTCCTGCTCGGTTCGGCCTTTCTGATCGCGAGCCATGCGCACGCGCTCTGGCAATTCCAGCTCTCGATCGGAATCTGCGTCGGCATCGGCGTTGCCTTCATCGGCAATGTGCCGAACTCCATCCTGCTCGGCCGCTGGTTCGGACCAAAGCTGCCGACCGCCATGGCGGTGGTCTATTCGGCAATGGGCGGCGGCGTGCTGGCCTTGCTGCCGGCCTCGCAGCTTCTGATCGATCATCTCGGCTGGCGCGAGACCTACCAGCTGTTCGGCTTTGCAGCGCTCGGGCTGCTGGCGCCGCTGCTGCTGCTTCCCTGGCGCATGTTCGCGGCCGGCTCGCCGCACGTCGCCAAGAAGAGCGATCCTGACTTCGTCGACAGCGGCTGGACGCTTGCGAGCGCGATGCGCCACCACGCATTCTGGGCGCTGTTCTCGACCTTCTTCTTCACCGCGGTCGGCATGTATGCGATCGCGGCGCAGATCGTGGCCTATCTGATCGACGCCGGCTTTCCGCCGCTCCAGGCTGCGACCGCCTGGGGCTTCTCCGGAATCGTGCTGGTGTTCGGCATGCTCGGCGTCTCCGCGCTCGACGGCCTGATCGGACGGCGGCCGTCGGTGCTGCTCAGCTACGCGATCTCGATTCTCGGCATCGTTCTGCTCTGGCTGCTGCAGTACTATCCGAACGTCATTCTGCTCACCGGTTTCGTCGTCTGCTTCGGCAGCATGATGGGCTCCCGCGGGCCGCTGATCAGCGCCACCGCCATGAAGATCTTTCGCGGCAAACGCGTCGGCACCATCTTCGGCACGATCTCGATCGGCAGCGGCCTCGGCTCGGCCTTCGGTTCATGGAGCGGCGGCCTGATCCACGATGCCACGCACGGCTACGATCTCCTGCTCGTCTTCGCACTTGCGAGCGTGATCCTCGGAATGATTCCGTTCCTGGTCGTCCCTGCTTTGCGGGAGTAGGTCTCCCCGACGTAACCTGCACACCCTGGTTTCACCGGAATCCTACGGACGAGCGCGAGGCGAACGTGCAAAAAAGAGGGTCGCGTGCAGCTCTTGGCGGCGCCTTGCGGTGTTTTGTCCGACATGACGAAAATGTCAGCGCTGAATTGATCCTGGTGGCTTGCGAGGCGGAAGCGAATACGGTCCAAGTCGCAGCATTGGGTCCAGCATTGGATGGAGGGCAAACCAATGGACTTTCCTTATCTCACTCGCTTTCAACCGGTTCTCCTGAGCCTGTTTCGCTTCATCACCGGCCTGCTGCTGTTCCAGTACGGCGTCGCCAAGCTGTTCAAGTTTCCGGCTGTCCCAATGTTCGCCAAGGTCGAGCTGATGTCGCTTTACGGCGCCGCCGGTGCGCTCGAACTGGTGCTTGGCGGGCTGCTCATGATCGGCCTGTTCTCGCGCCTCGCAGCCTTCATCTTGTCCGGTGAAATGGCTTTCGCCTACTTCATGGGCCACATGTTCAGGGGCGAGACGCCGATCTTCCTGCCGCTGCTGAACAACGGCACCCTGGCGATCCTGTTCTGCTTCGCCTGCCTGTATCTCTCGGCGGCGGGCGGAGGCCCGGTCAGCGTCGACGCAGCGATGGGCAAGAAATAGCCGCCGGACCGGCGGGCGCATCCGCGCCCCGCTGAAGCACATCTCATCCGCTAAGCACGAGGATGGCGCCGGCAGATCTCCGGTGCCGTCTCAGCGCGCGCCCAGCACGTTCCAGATCAGAACGAGGGCGGCGACGAGCAGCAGAGACATGATGATGCGATGAACGAATCGATTCATTGCAGGTCCGTCCAGACGGTCTAGCTGCCAAAACCCAAGATCGATTCCCTTCCCCAGACGGCCTGGAGTCCGTCTGCACGGCGATTTGCCTGCACCATTGCGCACGCGCCTGCGCACGTTGTCCGCGCGGCAGGCCGCCGCATGCCTCCATTCATGATTGGTAAGAACTTCATGCTACCGGTGCGAGCAATAACAACCATTCCGTAGGGGCTGTGATGAAACTGCTGAGTCATCTGAAGATCCGTACCAAGCTTGCCAGCATGGTCTGCCTCGCGGCTCTCACGGTCACAGCCATCATCGGCGTATCGGCCGTGCTCAGCAAGAGCCGGATGATGGAGGACCGCGTCCAGCAGATGCGGACCGCCGTCGAGCTCCTCTACAACTATGCCCAAGCGCTCCAGGACGAAGTGACCGCCGGCAAGCTGACGCCGGCCGAGGCCAAGAGCCTGTTCCACCAGCGCGGCCGCCGCATGAACTTCAACGGCAACCAGGGCTATCCGGTGGTTTACAATCCGGACGGCTCCCTGGTCGTGAACGGCGCCAACCAGCAGCTCGAAGGCAAGATCACCGGCGCCAAGGATTCAAACGGCGTGCTGATTGCCGACGCCATCATCAAGGCCGGCAGCGAGACTGCGCAGGGCGGCGTCACCTCCTATCTCTACCCCCGTCCCGGCCAGACCGAGCCGGTCCGCAAGACCGTGTTCGCGCGCAAATTCGCGCCCTGGAACGTCATCATCAGCTACGGCCTCTATGTCGACGACATCGACGCCGATGTGCGCGCCTTGACGCTGGAGCTTGGCGCCATCGGCATCGGCCTGATGCTGCTGATGGCGGCGCTGTCCTGGCTGATCGCCCGCGACGTGCTCGGCGCGCTCGACCGTCAGAAGAACCGCATGCAGGCGATTTCCGAAGGCGCCATCGACAAGCCGGTCGAGGAGACCGACCGCGGCGACGAGATCGGCCGCATGGCCGAGACGCTCGAAATCCTCAGGCAGACCGCGCTCACGGCCCGCACGCTGGAGGCCGAGCAGGTCGCGGCCAAGGCCCGCAGCGAGCAGGAGAAGCGCGAGGCCCTGATCGCCCTTGCCGACCGCTTCGATGCCTCCGTCGGCCAGCTCGTCGGCCTGATGGCCTCCGGCTCCGGTGAATTGGAGACCACGGCCAAGTCGATGTCGTCGACCGCCGAAGGCACCAATCGCCGCGCCGCCGTGGTCGGCTCGGCCGCCAATGAGGCCAGCCAGCGCGTCCAGACCGTCGCCTCCGCCGCCGAGGAGCTCTCCTCCTCCATCACCGAGATCAGCCGCCAGGTCGCGCAATCGGCCGAGGTCACGGGACGTGCGGTGGACAGCGCCCGCCGCACCGACACCATCGTGCGCGCACTCTCGGACGGCGCCCAGCAGATCGAGCATGTCGCCGAGCTGATCTCCAACATCGCGGCGCAGACCAACCTGCTCGCGCTCAACGCCACCATCGAGGCCGCCCGCGCCGGCGAAGCCGGCCGCGGCTTTGCCGTGGTCGCTTCCGAGGTGAAGTCGCTGGCGAGCCAGACCGCGGAAGCCACCCGCGAGATCGGCGACAAGATCGCCCAGATCCAGGGCGCCACCAAGGAAGCTGTCGATGCGATCGGCGGCATCACCGCCACCATCGAGGAGGTCAGCCGCATCGCCACCTCGATCGGCGCGGCCATCGAGGAGCAAGGCGCCGCCACCGCCGAGATCGCCCGCAGCGTCTCGCAGACCGCGGAGGCGACCAAAGAGGTCACCACCAATATCGGCGGCGTCTCCACCGCAGCCAACGAGACCGGCAACGCTGCCGGCATGGTGCTCGCAGCAGCCAGCAACCTCTCCAAGCAGGCCGAGCAGCTCTCCGGCGAAGTCGGAACGTTCCTGAAGGGCGTGCGCGCGGCCTGACGCCCCGCTCCAGCCGCAAAACGTTTGGCGCGAAAGCATCGCCACATTCGTCATGGCCGGGCTTGTCCCGGCCATCCACGTTTTTGGCCGCGCCGCACGAAGAACGTGGATGCTCGGGACAAGCCCGGGCATGACGAGCACCTGGGAATGTGGGGATTACCGCCGCGCGAGGGTGCAACCGCTCGACAGCTGGCGCGTCGATCCGGTCGAGCCGTCGTTCGAATGCGATGGGAATTCCTCGAATGGCGAGTTCTGCTTGCCGGTGTTGAACTCGAAGATCTTGCGGAACAGGCCCGGCGCCATCGCCGAGATCGGATTGACGCGCATCACGGGCGCGGCTGGCGTGCCGACGACCTCGTAGGTCACGCCGATCAGCCCCTCATTGTTGCCGCCACCGAGGAAGATGCCGAACAGCGGGATCTGGCCGAAGATGTTGTTGACGCCGTACATCGGCACGAAGGTGCCGCTCATGCAGACCTGGTTGCCGGGATAGTCGATCGAGCCCTCGATGGTGGCACCGATCATCGGCCCCTTGACCACGCCGTCACGGACCGTGAGCGCACCGTTCTGCCGCGTGAACTCGGCGCGAAGTGCGCTGAAGGAGACGCCATTCCCGGTCCCATTCGGCGCGCCGGCGGCAACGCGTTCGAGCTGCGCCTCGCCCTTCACGGTGAAGTCGCGGACATTGATCAGGCCCTCGCGCGCGGCGTTCGGCTCGGAAGACGGCGGCTCCATCGCGACCACCATCTGGCCGCCGACCGCCTTGGTGTAGGTGTCGGTGAAACGCAGCAGCGCGCCGGCGTCGTTGGTCTGCAGGTAGATCACCTCGCGGTTGCCCTGGGCACGGCCGCCGCGCAGGTCGGCAGCGACAGGCGTGTCGCGGCCGATCTTGCCGCTCAGCGTGAACGCCTTGATAGCCCCATTGCGCTTCGACATCTTGGCATCGAGGCTGCGCATGGCCTCGCCGTTGAAGCCGGCGACGGCACCGAGCTTCACGTCGATGTCGAAATCGACGTTCTTCAGCTTGTTCTTGTCGTCCTTGGAATTGCCTGAGATCGCCGACTTCAGGAAGCCGCGGCCGTCGAACACGTCGCCACGCATGGTGCCGCGCAGCACACCGTCCTGGCTGCGCTCCACCCTGAGCGAGGCCTTGTCGCCGTCGGACGGCGCGTAGGTCGGGAAGTTCGCGTTCACGAGATCGCTGTTCGCGTCGAGCTCGAGCGAGCCCTTGATCGAGGCGCCGCCGCCTTCGATGACGATGTCCTCGAAACGCGTCGATTGCGCCGTCGGCACCACCTTGAAGCTGGCCTTGCCGGACTTGCCCGGCAGCTTGACCCAGCCGGGCAGGATGTTGTCGAGCCTGACCGAGGTCAGATCGGCCTCGACGCCGAGCTTCGTCGTCTGATCCGCGCCGCTCGCGATCTTGCCCGACAGCTTGATCGGCAACGATCCGATGACTGCGGGGCTGAGATCGAAGCCGAGCCGCGCGCGGCTGGCATCGTCCAGCGTCGCCTGCAGCCTGACATCCGCGTCGCCCTCGGCCGGCTTGCGATAATCGAGCGAGGCCGCCTGGCCGTTGATCTTGACGTCGCCCCTGACCTGATAGCCCTGGTTGTTGGCTGATATCTTGAGGTTGTTGGCTTCCAGCTTCTGGTTCATCACCAGCTTGTCGGCGGCAAAACCGTTGAGATCGGCGGTGACGGCGTAGGTGGTGTCGGCCTTGGTCAGCTCGCCCTTGACCGGCATGCCGAGCTGGATGTTCGCCGAGAACGTTCCCTTGCTGGTGTTGGGATCGACGACGGTCGCCGACAGGTCGCTCAGCCGATCATTGGCGAGCATTTCAGCGGCCGCGGGCACCGGCCCTTCCACACGGAATCTGCTCCGCGACGGCGACGGCTTCGGCGCCATGTCGGGCACCTCGAACACGAAATCGGAGATCGTGACCTTGCGGCCCGCGGGGGTATCGGCAATGCCCTGCCCGATGTTGACGGTCGCGGTGCGTCCGGTCACGCGCGCCTTCAGATCGGCATCGCGCACCACCGGCATGCCGTCCACGGGCCGGACCGCAACGCCGCTCGCCACGATGTTGACCGACAGGCCGTCGTCCGGAATGGGCGGACCCTTGCGCGGCAGGTTCCTGGTCGGCGAGTTGACGCCGATCTCGATGCGCTGGAGCGTGCCGCGCTCGATCCGTTCGATCACCCATTCACGCAATTCGGGGACGATCAGCGTCGGCCACATCCGCTTCAAGGCGGAGGCCGACATCGGCGTGCCCGCAAAACCGAGGGTGAGCCGCGGCTCGCCCGAATAGTCGAGGGCGCCGGTGCCGGCGACGCCGATCTCGCCGTTGGAGACGTCGGCCTGTGTCAGCAGGATGCGCTTGTGGTCGGCGTCGAAGCGGAAGCCGATCGCAATGCGGTTGAAGACGAGCGGCGGCTCGTTGTCGATGCCGCCGAGCAGGATCGACCCGCCGCTGAAGCCGAGCTGCCAGTCGTTGATGTTGCCGTTGGGTGGCTCGAGATGGGCCAGCAGCGTCAGGCGGTTCGCGCCGGAGAGAACCTTGAACGGCGCGACCAGCACCCGCCGGTTCGCATCCCACTCGACGTTGATCTCGGCCGAGTCGATTGCCATCGGGTAGTCGGGCGTGTCGGTATCGATGATATTGCCGGCGCCGGCCGCGATCTTGCCGCGGAAGAAGGTCGGCACGCCGTCGCGGCCGAGCTCGCCCTTGAGCTCGCCCGTCAGCGGCAGGTCGGCGGTGTAGGTGAGGTCCTTCACCCGCAGCGCCAGCAGGATGTTGGAGGTCGAGACCTTGTCGGCCTTGATGTCGACCGAGCGCACGCCGTTCTCGGCCGGTCCGATCGTGGCGCGCAGCAGCCACGGACGCGCGCCCTGCTCGCCGAGGCTGAGCGCGACGCCGCCGCGGCTCGGCCGCCTCAGGCTGAGCGTGATGTTCTCGAACGACCATTTGCTGCCGCGCTGCTGATCGTCGACGATCAGGACGCCGTTTTTCAGACCGATCTCGTTGAGGTTCTGACCGTCGAGGCCCGTCATGCTCAGGCTGTCGAGCCAGTCGAGGCCCTGAAGGATGCCGCTCTGCGCGGTCGCCTGCGGTGCGGCCTGCGATGCGTCCGGGCTCGCAGGCGCGGTCGCGAATGGCGGCGGGGGGACACCGCTGCGCGGGAATGTCGGCGGCAGGCCCGCGTCCTTCTTGGACGCGACACCGGTCGCCAGCGGCTTTGCGGTGTCGCCGGCGGACACGGTGACGGTGCCGTCGGGCGCAATGCGGATGGCGAGCTCGGCATCGACCAGGTTGAGACTCTCGGCTCGCAGGTGCCCCATCAGGAGGGCCGCACCCGACAGCCTCACCTCGGCCTTCGGCGCGCTGGCGACGACGGCGTGATCGCGGTCGCGAACGATGATGTCTCGGATGCGGACGGCGACGCGGACCCGGCCGGCCCGCTCGATCTGGGTGCCGCCGACCTCAACGGTGTTGCCGTGGCCGATATTGTCCTCGATCGCGGCTGCGAGCCACGGCGTTGCGATGTCCAGACTGATGGGACCGGCACCGAGCCGCCACCACAGCGCACCGAAACAGCCGATGAAAATGACGATAACGGTGGCGACGGCCACCGCCAGGCGCTTCAGCCAGCGTCCCCCACCCGTCCAGCGGCGCAGCGCGCTAAATCCACCACCGAAGCGAAGAAAGCCCGAACCGGAACGCGCCAGCAACCGGCGTGCGCGATTGCGCGCAGCCGCTTCCTGATCCGGATCCCAGTCGGCGTCGTCCCATTCCTGCGGCTCGAGTTGGCCGCCGCGCCGATCAAAATCCCGGTTGTAGTCCTGGGGCGACGTATTCCTTGCCATTGTCTCTCGATACAGGCGCCCGTCATAGGACTGAGCGCCGCCGGGACCGCAGCCGTTCGCGGGAAGTGATGCTCCCTGCGCCGGCACTGCCGCCATACCTCGAATATTCCTGCTGTTCGTCATTTCGCCCCGGGAGCGCGTTCAACGAGCAGTGGGGTGGTGCGTGGAATTCCTTGTAACCATACTCCGGCGTCGCCAGACTTGCCCAGCCGAGGGCACGATTCCGGCTCGCCGGACAAGAGCTGCAATACCGCTTCGGTTGACCTGCCGAAAGCGTCGAAAGGAAGGCGTATGTCCAAGAAATCCCGAAAGAAATCGTCCAAAACGCCCTCCGGCAGTCCGACCGCTGCAAAGAAGTCCGCAAAAACGCGGGCATCGACTCAAACAAGATCCGCGAAAACGCAGCGGACACCGGCACGCAAATCAGCTGCGACCATAGCAAAAGCAGGATCGCATAAGGCCGCATCGAAACAGTTAAAATCCTCCAAATCCGCCTCCTCTCCGGCTGCGGCCAAGTCGGGCTTGAAGTCGGGCTTGAAGTCCGGCTTGGCCGAGGGCCAAAAGGCCCCGGCCTTCCGCCTGCCGCGCGATGGCGGCGACGTGGTCACGCTGGCCGACTATGCCGGCCGAAAGCTCGTCCTGTTCTTCTACCCCCGCGCCGACACCCCCGGCTGCACGCGGGAGGCGATCGACTTCACGCGCCTGGCGGGCGCCTTCGCGGCCGCCGGCACCGCGGTGCTCGGCATCTCCGCCGATCCGTTAAGGGCCCAGGAGAAGTTTCGCGACAAGCACAAGCTCGGCGTCCCCCTCATCTCGGACGAGACGCATGAGATGCTGGAGGCTTATGGGGCCTGGGGCGAAAAGTCCATGTATGGCAAGAGCTTCCTTGGGATCCTTCGCACCACGGTGCTGGTCGGGACTGACGGTAAAGTCGCGCGGATCTGGCGCAATGTCCGGGTCCATGGCCATGCCGACGAAGTGCTGGAGGCGGCAAGGAGCCTTTAACCAATCCTTTACCATGAGCGGCCCAGATTGCGGCGGCAATTGAGCCGCAAGGAACCCATCCGACCGGCGCGGGAGTGCCGATGTCGAAAAGTTCTGCCCAATACTCGCAGTACCCCCAACATCATCCTCACGATCACGGACGCGCCTTCCGGCGCCCTCTGGGTGCCCCGGCGGCGGTGACCGCGATTCCCCTGCCCGCCACCGACGATGCCTACACCATCGTGCATGCCGGCAAGCAGGTCCGCTTCGGACCCGTGGTGTTCTGGATCGTGGTCGGCACCGTGGTGCTGCTCGGGCTGTGGTCGGCCGCCACCGCCACCTATTTCGCGTTCCGTGACGACGTCCTGACCCGGCTGATCGCCCGCCAGGCCGAGATGCAATACGCCTATGAGGACCGCATCGCCGAGCTGCGCGCCAAGATCGATCGCACCACCAGCCGTCAATTGCTCGACCAGGAGCAGTTCGACCAAAAGCTCGACCAGATCATGAAGCGCCAGACGGCGCTCGAGTCCCGGGCCACGGCGCTCGGCGCCATGCCCGACGTGACCGGCTCGATTCCCCGCGCCGCTCCGCAGCGCAGCGATGCAAGCCCGACCACGCCAAAACCGTCGCCCATCAGCGACACCGTGATCTTCGTGGCGCCACCGGATCGCGAAGCGCGCCTCGAATCGCGCGCGCCGAGCGTTGCGGCAACGCCGACCAGCCAGTTCGCCAAGAACCGCGGTTTCGACAACGTGCTGGTCCGGCTCACGACCTCGCTTGATCAGGTCGAGCGGCGCCAGATGGCGACGCTCAACGCGGTCGAGGAAAGCATGGATTCGCGCATGCGCCGGATGCGCAGCGTGGTCAGCGACCTCGGCCTGAACCTTGCCCATCTCGAAGCCGCCGTGCCGCGCAGTGCGATGGGCGGACCGTTCGTCCCCGTCAAGTTGACGGCGAATGCCGGACCGTTCGAGAAGCAGCTCCACCGCATCCACACCACGCGCGCCGAGATGGACCGTCTCAACCGCACGCTGGCGTTGGTGCCGTATCGCAAGCCCGTCATCGGCGAGGTCGAGTTCACGTCCGGCTTCGGTGTACGCAGCGATCCTTTCCTGGGTCGGCCCGCGATGCACACCGGCCTTGATTTCCGCGCCGCCAGCGGTGATCCCGTCCGCGTCACCGCCTACGGCAAGGTGGTTTCCGCCGGCTGGTCCGGCGGCTATGGCCGCATGGTCGAGGTGGATCACGGCAACGGGCTTTCGACCCGCTACGGCCATCTCTCCGAGATCAACGTCAGGGTCGGCGAGATCGTGAAGATCGGCCAGGTCATCGGCCTCGTCGGCTCGACCGGCCGCTCCACCGGCCCGCATTTGCACTATGAGACCCGCATCGAAGGTGAAGCGGTCGATCCACAGAAATTCCTGCGCGCCGGCGTGCGGCTCAGCGCGGGTTAGGCCCGCGCTTTTCAGTTTTGCCGCGCAGAACTTCCCGAGAGCCAGAGCAACGACTGGCGGCCGAGAGCTTGCGCAGCAAGCTGAATGCACGCCCGTCGATCACCAGCAGCGCGCTGCCGATGACGATTGCTCCCGCGATCTCGCGGCCGGAGATCGGCTCACCCAGCACCAGCCAGCCCAGCAGGATGGCGGTGACCGGAATGAGCAGCGTCACCAGCATGACGTTGCTCGCACCCGAGCGCCGCACGATCTGAAAGAAGACGATGTAGGCGAGCGCCGTCGAAAGCCCGGCGAGGCCGAGCACGGCGAGCCAGGTCGTGAGGCTCGGCATCGGTAACTGCCAAGGCTGCTCCACGACGCCGGCGACAACCGCTATCATCACCGTGGATGACATCAATTGAAACGTCGCCGTCCCCAGCGGCGCTGCGTCCTTCAGCAATCGCCGCGCCGCCAGCGCCGCAAAGCCGTAGCTCAGTGCGCCGCCGAGGCAGAGCAGAATGCCGAGCCCCTGTCCCGGCCTGGTCTCGAAGCCCCATCCGCGCAGCAGGATCACGCCGGCAAAGCCCAACGCCACCCCGGCCAGGCGGCGCATCTGCAAGGCCTCCTGGCCCGCTGCAATCATCACGGCCACCGTGAACATCGGCGTGGTCGCGTTCAGGATCGAGGCCAGCCCACTCGGAATGAAAGTTTGGCCGATCGCGATCAGCGAAAACGGGACGACGTTGTTGAGCAGCCCGATCGCGATGAACGGCGCCCAGCCCGCCCAGCTTTTGGGAAAGCCGATGCCATGTGCGCGCAGCAGCGGCAGCAGCATCGCAGCGCCGAGCGCCACGCGCAAAAACACCAGTGTCAGCGGCGGCAATTCCCGCAAGGCCGCGCCGTTGAAGAAGAACGAACCGCCCCAGAGGATCGAGAGCAGAGCGAGCAGCGACCAGTCGCGTGCATCGATCCGGTGGTCATTGTCGGGCATGGGGTCTTACCTCAGCCCCATGGCCTAGAACGGTGCGATCAATGTCGCCACCCGATTTCTGACGAGGTCCCGGTTTACAAACCGATGCTCGGCGCGAATGGAGTGACTGAGGGGCACCGGTTAGCGCGGTTTGACTAGGATGGCTTCTTCGGCCGCGACACCAGCTCGATCATCCTGCCTTCATCATCGTCCGGTATCACCGCTTTCGCCTGCGCGTACGCCTCGACCGCGGCGCGCGCGACCAGCGGCTTGCCCGCGAGCAGGCTCTCGGCGAGCTTCACGGCGTAGGCGGCATCCTTGTGCCGCAGCGCTGCGGTGAAGGTCGCGCCGCTGAAATCGCGGGCGACCATGCGCTTGGAGTGACGCGCTACCTGCGGGCTTGCCGCGACGCCTGCCTGGATCGATTCCAGCACCAGGTTCATGTCGAGCCCGGCCTGCTCGGCAATCGCAAGGCCCTCGGCGAGGCCGGCGATCTGGATCGCGCCCATGAGATTGTTGATCAGCTTGTAGACCGTGCCGGAGCCGACCGCGCCGAAATGGCGGATGGTCGAACCGATCGGCGTCAGATAGGGCCGCGCGCGCTCGAGATCGGCCGCGTCGGCGCCAACCAAGAGCGTCAACTTCCCGGCCGCCGCCGCGTCCGGCAATCCCGTCACCGGGCAGTCGATATAGATCAGCCCGCGCGCGTTGAGCTCGCGGCCCATCTCACGGGAATGGTCATAGGAGACGGTGGAGCATTCGATCGCGATGGTGCCGGCCTTCGCCGTCTTGGCGGCGCCGTCAGGCCCGAGCCAGACCGCGCGCGAGGCCTCGTCGTCGGTGACCATGGTCACGACCGCGTCGGCATCGATCGCGGCATCCTCCGGCGAGGTCGCCCAAATCGCGCCGCGCGCGATCAGGTCCTCGGCCTTTGCCTTGCTGCGATTCCAGATCGTTACCGTGAAGCCGGCATCGAGATAGCGGCCGGCCATGCCATGGCCCATCCGCCCAAGCCCGATGAAGGCGATTCGGGACATGGCTAGTCCACGTCCTCGACGTCGCCGGCGGTGGTGCCGAAGGCGCGCTGCGCCAAGGTCGCGGCCATGAACTCGTCGAGCTCGCCATTGAGCACGCCCGATGTGTCGGAAGTCTGCACGCCCGTGCGCAAATCCTTCACCATCTGATAGGGCTGCAGCACGTAGGAGCGGATCTGGTGGCCCCAGCCGATGTCGGTCTTGGCAGCCTGGTCGGCAGCGGCCTTCTCCTCGCGCTTCTTCAGTTCGATCTCGTACAGACGCGCGCGCAGCATGTCCCAGGCCTGCGCCCGGTTCTTGTGCTGGGAGCGGCCGGCCTGGCAGACCACGGCGACGCCGGTCGGGATATGCGTCAGGCGCACCGCGGATTCGGTCTTGTTGACGTGCTGGCCGCCGGCACCGCCCGATCGCATCGTGTCGACGCGGACGTCGGATTCCTTGATGTCGATCTTGATGCTGTCGTCGATGACGGGGAACACCTGCACGCTCGAGAACGAGGTGTGCCGCCGCGCGTTGGAATCGAATGGCGAGATGCGCACCAGCCGATGCACGCCGGCTTCAGTCTTCAGCCAGCCGTAGGCGTTGTGACCGGAGACCTGGATGGTCGCCGACTTGATGCCGGCCTCTTCGCCCTCGGACTCTTCGAGATACTCGACCTTGAAGCCGTGGGTTTCGGCCCAGCGCGTGTACATGCGCAGGAGCATCTGCGCCCAGTCCTGGCTCTCGGTGCCGCCGGCGCCGGCATGGACTTCGAGATAGGAATCGAAGCGGTCGGCTTCGCCCGAGAGCAGTGCCTCGAGCTCGCGCCGCGCCACTTCCTTCTTGAGGTTCTTCAGCGCAGCTTCGGCTTCGGCGACGACGCCGTCATCGCCCTCGGCCTCGCCGAGCTCGATCATGCCGATGTCGTCTTCGAGCTCCTGCTCGACCTTGCCGATGCCTGAGAGCGCATCCTCAAGCGAGGTGCGCTCCTGCATCAGCTTCTGGGCTTTCTGAGGGTCGTTCCAGAGATTGGGATCTTCTGCGAGCTTGTTCAGCTCAGCGAGGCGCGCCGTCGATTTCTCGACGTCAAAGATGCCTCCTCAGCAGCCCGACTGACTGCTTGATCTCTTCTACCAACCGTTCGATTTCGGCGCGCATGTTGTTCTCTGTCTTGCGGAATCCCGCGTGCAGTTCGAGAGGGGATGTAGCGGCGGCGGCCGCAAAGCGCAACCGCCCAAACCGTGATCGCCGGCCTTATCCGCGGCCTACCACAACCCGCCAGTGCCCGGCCGGAAGAGGAAGCCGGAATCCGGCTGCTGCTGCTGCACCGGCATGCCGCGCCCGTCGGCGTCGGCAACGCCGATGACCGAATAATTGTCCGGCGGCGCCGTGCCGGGCTTGAAGGCTTCGAGGATGGTTCCGCCGGTCTCGCCGGGGCCGGCGCGCATGCCGGTCTTGGCGACGACGCGAACGAGCTTGATGCCGGCGGGCACCTTGAACGGGACCGCGGGCTTGTCGGCGAGCGCGAGCTTGAGGAAGTCACGCACGATCGGAGCAGCGAGATGGCCGCCGGTCGCGGCATTGCCCTTGCCGAGCGGACGCGGCTTGTCGTAGCCCATGTAAACTGCGACTGCGATGTCCGGCGAGAAGCCGACGAACCAGGCGTCCTTGGCCTCGTTGGTGGTGCCGGTCTTGCCGGCGACGGGCTTGCCGACCTCCTTGATCACCGTGGCCGTACCGGACTGCACCACACCCTCCATCAGCTCGGTGATCTGATAGGCGGTCATGGAATCCAGCACCTGCTCGCGGCGGTCGATCAGCTGCGGCTCGGGCTGGTTCTTCCAGCCGCCCGGCGCGTCGCAGCCGCGGCATTCGCGCTGGTCGTGCTTGAAGATGGTGCGGCCGTAACGGTCCTGGATGCGGTCGATCAGCGTCGGCTTCACGCGGCGGCCGCCATTGGCGAGCATCGAGTACGCCGTGACCATGCGCATCGCCGTGGTCTCGCCGGCGCCGAGCGCGTAGGAGAGATAGTTCGGCAGTTCGTCATAGACGCCGAAGCGGCGGGAATATTCGCCGATCAGGGGCATGCCGATGTCCTGCGCGAGGCGCACCGTCACGGTGTTGAGCGATTGCCGCAGCGCATTGCGCAGCGTCACCGGTCCCTGGAACTTGCCCGAGGAGAAGTTTTCAGGCCGCCACACGCCGGCGCCCTGGCCCTGGTCGATCTCGATGGGCGCGTCGAGCACGACGGTCGAGGGCGTATAGCCGTTGTCGAGCGCAGCCGAATAGACGATCGGCTTGAACGACGAACCGGGCTGCCGGTAGGCCTGCGTGGCGCGATTGAACTGGCTCTGGTCGAACGAGAAGCCGCCGACCATCGCGAGCACGCGGCCGGTCCAGGGATCCATCGCCACCATCGCGCCGGAGACTTCCGGAATCTGGCGAAGCCGGTACTGGCCCTCGACGGGGTGGCCGTCCTTGTAGAGGGGATCGGCATAGATGACGTCGCCGGGCTGGAGCACCTGCGACACCGCTGTCGGCGTCTTGCCTCTCGTGCCGCCCTGCAGCGCCCGCGCCCAGCGCACGCCGTCGACCGTGACGATGCCGGTCTCGCGCTGCTTGCTCACCGCACCGCCGAGCTCGCGGCCAGGCTGAAAGCCGATCCGTGCCGACTGATCGCTGGTCTCCAACACCACCGCCATGCGCCAAGGCGAGATGTCGGACAGCGACTTGATCTCGGCGAGCTTCACGCCCCAGTCGCCCGAGATGTCGAGCTTGCTGATGGCGCCGCGATAACCCTGCTGCTCGTCATAATTCACGAGGCCGGCGACCATGGCCTTGCGCGCCATGACCTGAATCTTCGGATCGAGCGTGGTGCGAACCGACAGGCCACCCTCGTAGAGCTTCTTCTCGCCGTAGCGCTCGAAAATGTCGCGGCGGACTTCCTCGGCGAAATATTCGCCGGCAAAGGTGTGGGCGCCGTTGGAACGGCTGGTGACGGCGAGCGGCTCCTTGCGCGACTTGTCCGCGTCGGCCTGCTTGATCCAGCCGTTTTCCACGAGACGGTCGATCACGTAATTGCGGCGCTCGATGGCGCGGTCGCGGTTGCGGACCGGATGCAGCGTCGCCGGCATCTTCGGCAGCGCCGCCAGATAGGACGCTTCCGCCACCGTCAGCTCGTTCACCGACTTGTCGAAATAGACCAGCGAGGCCGCCGCGATGCCGTAGGCGCCGAGGCCGAGATAGATCTCGTTGAGATACAGTTCGAGGATTTTGTCCTTCGAATAGGTCTTCTCGATGCGCATCGCCAGCAAGGCTTCCTTGATCTTGCGTGAGAAGGAGACCTCGTTGGTGAGCAGGAAGTTCTTGGCGACCTGCTGCGTAATCGTGGACGCACCCTGCGGACGGCGGTTGGAGCCGTAGTTCTGCAGATAGAGCAGGCCTGCGCGAGCCATGCCGGTGTAGTCGATGCCGCCATGCTCGTAGAAATTCTTGTCCTCGGCCGCGAGGAAGGCGTTGATCACGAGCTTCGGCACCGCCTGGATCGGCAGATACAGCCGCCGCTCCTTGGCGTATTCGCCGACCAGCGAACCGTCGACCGCGTGCACACGCGTCATCACCGGCGGCTCGTAATCCTGAAGCTGAGAGTAGTCCGGCAAGTCCTTGGAGAAATGCCAGATCAGGCCTGCCACGGCCCCGACGCCAACAAGGAACACCACTGTTCCCGCGGCGAACAGGAAGCCCATGAACCGCACCAGCAAGCGCATTATCTGTTTATCCGTTCAAACTCTGGATCAGCCCAGTATCAGCCCTTTGGCACACAAAACGGTACCAACCTCACGCCGCGAATTCACCGGCTTACGCAATCACATGGAGGCCGGACTTAAGACGCTTGCCGAACAGGTTCTCGCCGATTCCGGAACCCTCTACCGGTTTCTATAAAGCGTCCGCTGTGGCCAAACTAGGGCCTTCGGGCCGGGAGGAACAAACCGGCTCAGTTCGACGTCCCCGCCGTGGCCATCCGCTTCGTCAAAAATCCGTCGATCGCCTGGGCCATCGAGCCCACGGCGCGGGAGCGCCAGCCCTCGGAGACCAGCTGCTCGAGATCGCCCTTGTTGGAGACGTAGCCGATCTCGACCAGCACCGATGGCACGTCGGGCGCCTTCAGAACCCGGAAGCCGGCGGATTTCAGGGGATGCTTGTGCATCCGCACCGTCTGCTTCATTTCGCTCATCAAATGGCGGGCGAAACGGTTTGAAAAGGTGCGGGTTTCCCGCTGTGTGAGGTCGATCAGGATGTCGGCGACGTCGGTCGGCTCCTCCGCGAGGTTGAAGCCGGCGATCGCATCGGCGCGGTTCTCCGCATCCGCCAGCCGCTGGGCCTCGGCGTCGGACGCCTTGTCGGAGAGCGTATAGATGGTCGCGCCCTGCGCATCCCCTTCCGCCCGCGGCAGCGCATCGGCGTGGATCGAGACGAACAAGGCCGCCTTGAGATTGCGGGCGATCTTGGTGCGGTCATTGAGCGGAACGAAGGTGTCGTCGTCCCGCGTCATGACCACGCGGTACTTGCCGGCTTTTTCCAGCTTGTCGCGGAGCGCCAGGCCAAAGGCCAGCACCAGGTTTTTCTCGCTCTCGCCGCTCGACTGCGTCCCGTTGTCGATGCCGCCGTGGCCGGGATCGATCACCACCACCGGTCGAGTATCGGCCTTCTGCTGCGCGCCATCGGGGGCCGCGGCACTGGGAGCCGTGGCAGGCGGCGCTTCAGCGATTGCGGGCCGCAGCTCGGGACGGTTCTCGGGGGCACGTGACGACACGAAGGCGGTGCGCTCGACCTCCTCCAGCTCGAGCACGAGCCGGGCCGGTTGGCCGTTGGCCGCCTCCAGCACGTAGGATTTGGCGATCTTCGCCGGTCCGGTCAGGTCGAACACGATTCGCGAGCCGCCGGGCATGACGAGCCCGTAGCGGAAGGCCTTGACCAGCCCCCGCCCCCCGCTTCCGGTCCCGGCGGGCAGCTGAAAATTGACCTGCGGCACGTCCACCACCACGCGGTAGGGGTCGCCCAGCGTGACGGCGCGGAAGGTGACGGTCTGGTCGAGGTCGAGGATGAAGCGGGTCTGCTTGCCGTCGCCGGCCAGGCGGGCGGCCGAGGCGACCGGAAAATTCGCCGCAACGGCAGCAGGTTGCAGCCGGCTCTCGGCGGCGATCAGGCGCGCGGAATCGGCACAGGGCAATGCCGCAGTGCATAGCAACACGCCCCCCAGCAAAATCCGTCGATTTGTGCGGCTCGCCACCGATTCCGTGCCTCCGAGCAGCTCTCTTAACGCAATAGAACCACAGGGTTAATCGATCCTTAATGACGGAAACGCGAAACTCGCCGACTGTGACCGCCGTGCGACGCTCCCTTGCACGGATGGCTCATTCCTCGTATGTACGGAATGCTGACGGCCGATATTTCCGGTTGTGTCGCATTCAGCCTCCCGGTGCAGCGCCGGAACTCTCAAGGTTTGAGAATTCCAGCGTTTTCCACTTCCCTCTATGACCAGCGCGGTGCGCGGCAGCGAGGTGGAGCGGGTCAAGCCCCGGCGGCGGACGGTCTCGGGCTACCACTCATGTTGCCGGGACGGTTCTGACAGCGGCGTAACCCATTACCCGGTCCCTTGATCCCAAGGGGGCGGTTCGTGATCCCCAAGGCGAGCGCGCTCGCGCCGTGCCTGGCCAGCAGCAACTGATTGAAGGGCGGCCTCGCCGCCCAGTGTTTCATACGGGCCGACGCTTGATGCGCCAGACTGTGCCGACGAAATCTGAAGGAGCATTCGCGACGCTGCGGAGTGACAATCCCGTGCGTCGCAATGGTCCTGAAGCTTCCGGTTCGGCAAGGCGCGAGAGACGGCGTTTCGGCCTTCCCCTCACCCCCGAATCAGGTGGACCGTCGCGTCACCCGCCGGCGCGATACGCGCCCACGGCTTATCGCGTCCGCCGCCGCCAAGAGTTAAGACATGCCCAACAAGATGTTGATCGATGCCACCCACCCGGAGGAGACCCGGGTCGTCGTGGTCCGCGGCAATCGTGTCGAAGAGTTTGATTTCGAGACCGCGCAACGCAAGCAACTGCGCGGGAATATCTACCTCGCCAAGGTCACAAGGGTCGAACCCTCGCTCCAGGCTGCTTTCGTCGAATATGGCGGCAATCGCCACGGCTTTCTCGCCTTCAGCGAAATCCATCCCGACTATTACCAGATCCCGGTCGCCGACCGGCAGGCGCTGATCGAGGCCGAGGAACAGGCCCATCGCGAGGCCGAGGAAGAAAGCGAGAACCGCTCGCACGGCCGTCGCCGCTCGCGGCACCGCAACGCCCGCCGCCGCGGTCATGGCGAGCGCGTGCGCAGCGACATCGTCGAAGGTCTCGAAGCCGGCGCCGATCCCGCCGCTCAGCCGGTCGAAGGCGCCGCGCTGCCCGAGCATGCCGAGGGCGAGCATCCGCACGCCGATACGGAGCATCATGGCGAGCACGAAGGCCACGATCCCGATCATGGTGACCATGATCATGACGAACATCGTCATGCCCGCGATGACGAGCACGATCACGCTCACGATGATGCCCACGGCCGCGAGGACGAACGCGATCATCACGATCATGATCACGCCGACGAGACGCCCGCGCCTGTCGCGGCGGTCGGCGCCGAGCCCGCGGTCGAAACCGCTGCCGAGCCGCAGCCGGCGTCAACCTTCGACGTTCCCGCTCCAGAAGCTCATGCCGCGGAAGCGCAGGCGGAGCCTCTGGCCGAAGCCGTGACATCGGCCGCCGAGCCGGCCGAGGCCATCTACACCGCCGGCGAAAGCACGGAAGCCCCGCATGCGGACGCCGGGGAAGCAGCCGAGGAGGACGACGAGGACGAGGACGGCGAGGATGCCGAAGAGGAAGTCGTCGAATCCGTCGGCGGCGACGACGTGCTCGAGGAAGTGCCGGAGCGCACCTTCCGCCCGCGCCGCCAGTACAAGATCCAGGAAGTCATCAAGCGCCGCCAGGTGATGCTGGTTCAGGTCGTCAAGGAAGAGCGCGGCAACAAGGGCGCGGCGCTGACGACCTACCTCTCGCTCGCCGGCCGCTACGCCGTCCTGATGCCGAACACCGCACGCGGCGGCGGCATTAGCCGCAAGATCACCAGCGCGCAGGACCGCTCGCGCCTGAAGGAAGTGGTGCAGGACCTCGACGTGCCCGAGGGCATGGGCATCATCCTGCGTACCGCGGGCGCCGCCCGGACCAAGCCCGAGATCAAGCGCGACTTCGAATATCTGATCCGGATGTGGGAGACGGTGCGCGACCTCACGCTGAAATCGCAGGCCCCGACCCTCGTCTACGAGGAAGGCTCGCTGATCAAGCGCTCGCTGCGCGACCTCTACAACAAGGAGATCGACGAGATCCTGGTCGCCGGCGAAGCCGGCCACCGCGAGGCCCGCGACTTCATGAAGATGCTGATGCCCGCCAATGTTGGCGCGGTGAAGCAATATCGCGACGGCCAGCCGCTGTTCTCGCGCATGGGCGTCGAGAGCCAGCTCGATGCGATGTTCTCGCCGACCGTGCAGCTGCGCTCCGGCGGCTACATCGTCATCAACCAGACCGAGGCGCTGGTCTCGATCGACGTCAACTCGGGACGATCGACGCGCGAGCACCATATCGAGGACACCGCGCTCAAGACCAACATGGAAGCGGCTGAAGAGGTCGCCCGCCAGCTCCGGTTACGCGACCTCGCCGGCCTGATCGTCATCGATTTCATCGACATGGACGAGAAGCGCAACAACCGCGCGGTCGAGCGCAAGCTGTCCGATTGCCTCAGGCAGGATCGCGCGCGCATCCAGGTCGGCCGCATCTCGCATTTCGGCCTGCTCGAGATGTCGCGCCAGCGCATCCGCGCCAGCGTGCTGGAATCCTCGACCGATCCGTGCCCGCATTGCGGCGGCACCGGCCACGTCCGCTCGGTGTCCTCGGTGGCGCTGCAGCTCCTGCGCGGCCTCGAAGAGATCCTGATGAAGGGCGCCACCCACAATCTCGTGGTCCGCACCCGCACCGACGTCGCGCTCTATGTGCTGAACCACAAGCGCGGCCATCTGCGCGATCTCGAGAACGGCTTCAAGGTCACGCTGTCGGTGATCGCCGATCCCGGCGTCAGCGGTCCGCAGGCCTATGTGATCGACCGCGGCGAGCAGGTGCATACGCTCGAAGCCGCCAAGGCGCTGCTCGTTGCGCAAGCCGCTGCGAGCCCGCCGCCACCGGCCGAAGAGGCCTATGACGACGAGGACGTCTTCGACCTGGAGACGGAATCCGAGGTCGAAACCGACGAGACCGAAGGCCTTGCCGACGAGCAGGCTGGCGGCGAGGCAGCCTCGGAGCAGGACGGCCAGCGCCGCAAGCGCCGGCGCCGCCGGCGCGGCCGCGGCGGCCAGCGCGAAGGAGAGTTGCGCGAGGATACGGCGCCGACCGTGCCTGAGCCCGCGATGATCGCCGGCGAAAGCGAGGAGGAGACCGAGTCCGAGCAGGACGGTGAGGAAGGCGAGGAACAGGCCGCCCGTGGCGAACAGCAGGGCAGCGGTGATCGCCGGCGTCGGCGTGGCCGCCGCGGCGGTCGCCGCCGTCGCGGTGGCGGCGAGGAAGGTCTTGCCGGCTCCATCAGCGACGAGCTCGGCACCAACCCGCCGCCGGAAGCTGCCGATGCAGTGGCCGATTTCGACGGCCTCGGCAGCCAGGCTTCGCCTTCGATCGCGCAGGCCGAGCCGACCGGCGAGCCGCAAGTTGCGGAGCCTGAGCCGCACGCCGAGATCCGGACCGAGGCGCCAGCCCAGCCGGAGCCCGCTCCCGCCGCGACGACCGCAACGCCGGACGACGAGTCAGCCGGCGACAGGGCCGCGCGGCGCCGCTCCACCGTGCGCGAAAAGGTGAGCTTCCTGGCGAACAGCCAGGCGGAGCCCGCAACGCCGGCGGCAGAGGCGACCGAGCCGGTTGCTCCACCCGCGCCGGCACCTGAGCCCGCGCCGGAGGCGGCAAGCGAAACCCCGGCCGCCCCACGTCGTGCCGGCTGGTGGTCACGCCGTTTCGGCGGCGGCGAGTAAAGGGACAAATGGAATCGAAACCGCCCGGCCCAACCGGGCGGTTTTGATTTGATGAGGTCAGTTGCGATGCAAAGCGCGATCATTCTCGGCGGCGGCATGGTGGGCGTCGGCGCCGCGCTGCATCTGCAGCGGCGCGGCTGGTGGGTGACGCTGATCGATCGCAGGGAGCCGGGCCGCGAGACCAGCTACGGCAACGCGGGGATGATCCAGGCCGAAGCGGTACGCCCCTATCCGATGCCGCGCGACCTCGCTTCGCTTTTGAAGATAGCGACCGGCCGCACCAACGACGTGCGCTACAGCCTCTCCTCGCTGCATCTCCACATCGAGCCCCTGCTCCGCTATTGGTGGCATTCGGCGCCGAGGCGGCATCGCGAGGCGATCGAGGCCTGGGCACGGCTGATCGCCTACGCAACGGCCGAGCACGACATCCTGATCCGCGAGGCGCATGCCGACAATCTCATCCGCCGCGCCGGCTACCGAGCGCTGTTTCGCGATGCCGCTTCGTTGGATCTCTCGGTCAAGGCTGCCGAGGAAGATCAGCGCGAATTTGGCGTGAACTACCGCGTGCTGTCGGGCAGCGAGCTTGCCAGGGCCGAGCCGATCCTGCGCGATGATCTCCCGGGAGCGATCCACTGGCTCGACACCTGGACCGTGTCCGATCCCGGCGCGCTGGTCACGGCCTATGCCGAGCTGTTCGTACGGCTCGGCGGCAGGATCGTGCTCGGTGATGCGCAGTCGCTGCGACAGACCGCGACCGGCTGGTCGGTGGACACCGACCAGGGCCGCATCGACGCTGCCCACGCCGTCGTGACGCTCGGGCCGTGGTCGCCTGATTTATTGTACAAGTTCGGCTATCGCATCCCGCTGGTGCGCAAGCGCGGCTACCACATGCATTACAGCGGCGGCGCTTCGCTCGACCTGCCGCTGGTCGACAAGGCCCGTGGCTACGCCATGGGGCCGATGGCCAAGGGCATCCGCATCACCACCGGCGCGGAATTGACGGGCGCGGACGCGCTCGCAACCCCGGTGCAGCTCGCCAGCGCCGAAGCCTCGGCGCGCGAGCTGATCGACCTCGGCAAACGGGTCGAGCCGGATCCGTGGTTCGGCACGAGGCCCTGCACGCCCGATATGCTCCCGGTGCTCGGCCCAGCCCCGCGCCACCCCGGCCTGTGGATGAATTTCGGCCACGGCCACCAGGGTTTTACGCTGGGACCTGCGACCGGGCGCCTGCTCGCGGAAATGATGAGCGGCGAAACGCCCGCGGTCGATCCCACGCCGTACCGGCCCGAGCGATTTTAGCGAGCGCGTCCTATCCGCGACGCTCGACAATCCGGCGCGCCGCCGGAATCAGGGTCGCGCCGAGCGCATTCTTGACCAGCGAGGCCGCAATGAACGGCATGATGCCGACCTGCCAGGCCTTGGCGGCGCCGAGACCAAGGCCGAATGCCAGCCAGCCGAATCCGGCCGCGAGAATGACGATGTGGCCAACAGCCATCGCCGCAAATAGCAGCATGACGCTGCGATCCCAGCCGCGCTCGGCGAGCCAACCGGTCGCGAACGCAGCCAGCACGAAACCGAACAGATAGCCCGCGGTCGGGCCGACCAGCGGCGCGATCCCACCCACGGGGCCGGCGAACACCGGAAGCCCGATCGCGCCCTCGGCGAGGTAAGCGATCATGGTCGCGCTGCCGAGGCGCCAGCCATAGGCGGCGCCGATCATCAGCACCACCAACGTCTGCAACGTCATGGGCACGTAAGGCAGCGGCAGATTCACCTTTGCCGACAGCGCCATCAACGCCGTGCCGAGCGCGACCAGCACGACGGCACGCAGCGCGCCGACGGCTTCGCCCGGTCGCGTCGGCCACATCAATGCGGCGAGAGAAGAATGTGGCGTAGCGGCGGACGGGACGGAACGGTCTGACAAGCTGAACTCCGGAAGGCTGAAGAAAACTGGCGCAGTTATTTAAGCCACTCAGCAATCCGGTCAACTGCCTCACGCATCTCCCCTGGCGAGCGCGCATAGGAGAAACGAATGAACGAGCGGCCATGGATGGGATCGAAATCAAGGCCGGGCGTTGCCGCCACGCGCGCCTGCTCCAGCATCTGCTTTGCGAATTCGAAACTGTCGGCGGTGAAGTCCGAGACGTCTGCATAGAGATAGAAGGCGCCGTCGGCCGGCAGGAATTTCGTCAGTCCCGCCTTGGGCAAACCATCGATCAGGACGCGCCGGTTTTCCTGGTAGCCGTGCTTGATCTCCTCCATCTCGGCCGTGCCGTCGAAGGCAGCCTCCGCCGCGATCTGCGACAGCGCCGGCACCGAGATCGAGAGGTTCTGCTGCAGCCGCTCGATCGGCCGCACCAGGATCTCGGGCACCACCATCCAGCCGATGCGCCAACCGGTCATGCAAAAATACTTCGAGAACGAATTGATCACGAGCGCGTGCTCGGACAGCGCAGCCGCTGTCACGGCCGGAAACGCGTAATCGAGCCCGTGATAGATCTCATCGGAGATGAAGCGGATGCCGGCGTCTTCTGCGGCCGCGATCAGGCCGGCGAGCGCTTCACGGGACATCATCGTGCCCGTCGGATTGGCGGGGCTGCCGACCAGAACACCCTTCAGCGGCGCCTTGCGATGCGCTGCGAGCAGGGCCTCGCCGGTGAGCGCGTGACGCGTTTCGTTCGTGGTCTCGATCAGCACCGGCTCGCAGCCGAGCGCGGTCAGAATATGTCGATATGGCGGATAGCCCGGCACCGTCACGGCGACGCGATCGCCAGGTTCGAACATCGACAGAAAGGCCAAGATGAAGCCGCCCGACGAGCCCGTCGTCACCACGATCCGCTCGGGGCTGACATCGCAGCCATAGGCGTCGCGATAATGGCGCGCGATGCGCGCGCGCAAGGAAGGGATGCCGAGCGCGGACGTATAGTCGATTCGTCCGGCCTCGAGCGCCGCATGGGCGGCCGCGATCGCGGTCCTGGGCGCGCCGGCCGCAGGCTGGCCGACCTCCATATGGATCACATGACCGCCGGCGGCCTCGATTCGGGCCGCCGCGGCCATGACATCCATCACCATGAACGGGGGAACATCGCTGCGGCGGGAGGGCTCGAGCCACTGCCCCAACCGGTTCCTCAATGTCGCGTCGTGCATCGATTTCTGCTATTGGCTGGCGAACCGGTCCGTCCGGTCCGTAAACGGGGCGCTTGTGCCCCAGACTGGCCGCATTGTACGGCTCATAAGGGCACCGCTCACAAGGGCATATCGCGTATCCGGTCCGCCGCCAATCGCCAAAACCAATCACTGAACTGCTTGACCAAGACCACTTGACCGAGCCCCTTTTGACCAAGACCGCTTGATGTCGCTCCAGATCGCATTGCGCAAGAAGGCCTCCGCCCTCACCGCCCTCGTCACGGCCACGGCGATCGCGCTGACGCCGTTCTCGGCCGCGCGCGCGCAGGCCAAGGGGCCGCCGGTCCTGCGCGACACCGAGACCGAGCAGCTGCTGCGCGAATACACGCGTCCGATCCTGCGCGTTGCGGGTCTGGAGAAGCACAACATCCAGATGGTGATCATCAACGACGGCTCGTTCAACGCCTTCGTCGCGGATGGCCGCCGCATCTTCGTCAATTGGGGCGCGATCCTGCAATCGGAGACGCCGAACCAGATCATCGGCGTGCTCGCGCACGAGACCGGACACCTGGCGGGCGGCCATCTGTCCAAGCTGCGCGAGCAGCTCGCCGCCGCCCAGACCCAGATGATCATCGCGATGCTGCTCGGCGCCGGCGCGATTGCGGCCGGCAGCACGCAGCGCAGCAGCGTAGGCAACAACGGGCTCGCCAATGCTGGCGCGGCCGCCATCGCCGCTCCGCAGGAGGTGATCCGCCGCACGCTGCTGTCCTACCAGCGCCAGCAGGAGGAGAATGCCGACCGCGCCGGCGTGAAATTCCTGGCTGCGACCCAGCAATCGCCCAAGGGCATGTACGAGACGTTCAAGCGCTTCACCAGCGAGAGCCTGTTCGCCGCGCGCGGTGCCGATCCCTACCTGCAGTCGCATCCGATGCCGGCCGAGCGCGTCGCCGCACTACAGGAGTTCGCAAGCTCCAGCCCCTACTGGAACAAGAAGGACGATCCCGCGCTCCAGCTTCGGCATGACATGGTCCGCGCCAAAATCTCCGCCTTCATGGAGCGGCCGGAGACGGTGTACCGCCGCTATCCCCAGACCAACGACAGCCTGCCGGCGCGCTATGCCCGCGCCATCAGCACCTATTTGCACGGTGATCTGCGCAGCGCGCTCGCCCAGATCGACGCGCTGATCCAGGTGCAGCCGAACAACCCGTATTTCTACGAGGTGCGCGGCCAGGCGCTCCTGGAAAGCGGCAAGGCGGCCGAAGCGATCGCTCCCTTGCGTAAGGCCGTCGCCCTCTCGAACAACGCCCCCCTCATCGAGATGTTACTTGGGCAGGCTCTGGTCGGAACCGATAATAAGGCCTACACCGACGATGCCGTTCGAATTCTCCGCGCCGCGGTGGCCCGGGAGCCCGAGGCGGCGCTCGGTTATACCCAGCTCGCGATGGCCTATGGCCGGAAGGGAGATTATGCGGAGGCAGATCTCGCCTCGGCCCAGGCCGCATATTTGCGCGGCGACAACAAAACCGCCCGCGAGCTTGCCACGCGCGCGAAAACACGTTTCGCCGTCGGCACCCCCGGATGGGTCAAGGCCGACGACATCGTGGCGGCGAAGCCGCCGCGCAACTGACGCAAACTCGAACGACGCCCGACCACGACGTCACGACACCGGGCTTGCTCCGCCGGGACGTTTCTCGAAACCCGCTTTGGATAAGAGGATTTGACTATGCCTTCGCTGCGCCTGCTCGCTCCTGCCCTGTTCGCGCTCGCCATGTTCGGCGCAGCCGTGCCCGCCTCGGCCGACAGTTTCTCCGACAGCCAGCGCACCGAGATCGAGAAGATCATCAAGAACTATCTCGTCAGCAATCCCGAGGTGCTCGAGGAGGCCATGGCCGAGCTCAGCAAGCGCCAGGCCGCGGCCGAAACGCAGAAGCACCAAGCCAGCATCGCGCAGAACGCCGAGGCGATCTTCAACTCGCCGCGCCAGGTCGTGCTCGGCAACAGGGACGGCGACGTCACCTTCGTCGAGTTCTTCGACTACAATTGCGGCTATTGCAAGCGCGCGATGGACGACATGCTGACCATCATGAAGGGCGATCCGAAGCTGAAGGTGGTGCTGAAGGAATTTCCGGTGCTGAGCCAGGGCTCGGTGGAAGCGGCGCAGGTCGGGGTCGCCGTGCGCATGCAAGATCCCTCCGGCAAGAAATATCTCGACTTCCATCAGAAACTGCTCAGCGGCCGCGGCGCCGCCGACAAGGCCCGCGCGATGCAAGCCGCCAAGGAAGCCGGTCTCGACACGGCTCGCATCGAGAAGGACATCGCCAGCCCCGAGGTGCGCGCCACCCTCGAGGAGAATTTCAAGCTCGCCGAAGCGATGGGCATGAACGGTACGCCGAGCTACGTGATCGGCAAGCAGATCGTGATCGGTGCCGTCGGTGTTGAAAGCCTGAAGGAGAAGATCGGCATTGCCCGTTGCGGCAAGGCGACCTGCTGATCACAGTTTTACGATAGCGAGAACACAAAAAGGCCGGCAGACATGCCGGCCTTTTTTCTTGCGCTGAACGTTGGCGCCTTCGTGCAAAGTCATTCATCTGGCGTTCAACAAACAAAAGCCGCGGAACAGTCGAAGTTCCGGAACAACTCAAATCCCCTTTCGTTGTCGGCGCGGGCAATGACGCGAATGAACACGTGAGGAGAATTTCGATGTTGAACCGCTTTATGATTTCGGTTGCCGCAGTCGCGCTCGTCGCGGGCACTGGCCTCGCGAACGCGCAGGGCAATATGGGCCGCGACAGCGGCGGCGGCGCCGGTGGCGCGCAGATGCAGCATTCGCAGCCTTCCGGCGGCGCGGCTGAGCGCGGTGGCTCGATGAGCCAGGACAAGGGGACCGTTGGCCAGGCCGGCGGCTCCGGGACGATGAAGTCCGAAGACAAGTCCGGCGCGATGAAGGACGAGCGCTCCTCGGGCGGCGCGATGAACAAGAACGCGGCCGAGGACAAGTCTGGTACCACCAAGGGCCAGCGCACCGATGATCGCGCGCAGGGCCAGATGGACAAGTCCCAGCAGGACAAGTCCAAGAGCATGAGCCAGGACACCAGCAAGTCCGGTGCTAAGGACCAGAAGGACATGAAGGCTGAGGGCAGCAAGGGAGGCACCTCGACCACCGAGACCCGACAGGGCGCCGGCACCACGAGCACCAACCAGAACGTGCAGGGTCAGACTGGCACCAGCTCGACCCAGAACGCGCAGGGCCAGAGCTCGACCACGGTCGGCCAGGCCGGCGCCGCTGCCAAGCTTTCGACTGAGCAGCGCACGCAGATCACGTCCGTGATCCGCGAGCAGCGCGTCGCCCCGGTGACCAACGTGAACTTCTCGATCTCGGTCGGCACCCGCATTCCGCGGGAGGGCATCACCCTTCACGCCCTGCCGTCTCGGGTCGTGTCGATCTATCCGGAGTGGCGGAGCTACAAGTATGTCCTGGTCCGGGAAGAGATCGTCATCATCGATCCGGACACCTACGAGATCGTGGCCGTCCTGAACGTCTAAGGCGGACACGGGCAATCTCAGGGGCGGGCAGCGATGCCCGCCCCTTTGCATGCGCCGGGCAGCCATGCTTCGGACTGGTTAACAAGCAATTTCCGTGGTTTCCGCACAGGTTTTTGCGCACTGGATGAGGCGGTTGAACCCGCCGCTGAGGCCCTTCAAGGCTTCCCCTCACGCGCTTTGTTACCTATAACCCCCGCCACGCCGAAACACCTCTTCCGGGATTGGAATGGCCGAACCTGCAACCGACACGATCCTCGTCCTGAACGGGCCGAACCTCAACATGCTAGGGACCCGCGAGCCCGACAAGTATGGCCATGCGACGCTGGCCGACGTCGAGGCGCTGTGCCGGGACACGGCCGCGACGTTCGGCCTGAAGGCGGACTGCCGGCAATCCAACCGCGAAGGCGAGTTGATCGATTTCATCCACGAGGCGCATGCGCGCAAGATGAAGGGCATCATCATCAATGCCGGCGGCTATTCCCACACCTCGATCGCACTGCACGATGCGCTGCTCGCGGTGCAGATTCCGACCGTCGAGGTGCACGTGACCAACATCCACGCCCGTGAGAGTTTTCGTCACCATTCCTACACCGCGCGCGCGGCTTTCGCCTCGCTCTGCGGTTTCGGCATCGAGGGCTACCGCCTCGCCATCCAGGGCCTTGCCGCCAAGCTCGGCATCAAGCCCAACGCCTGACGCTCCCTTCCAACAGAACATTCGGATCAAACAACATGGCGCGCCAGCCAGACGACAAAGCAGCCGCAAAGTTTTCTAGCGAGGATTCCGCGCTCGTCCGCGAGCTGGCACTTCTGCTCGATGAGACCAGCCTCACCGAGATCGAGATCGAGCGAGCGGGTCTGCGACTGCGCGTTGCCCGCAACATCAGCGTTGCCGCGACCATGCCGATGCAGGTGACGGCTCCTCCGGCCGCCCTGCCGGTGGCAGCAAGCCCCGCGGCCCCTGCCGCGGCCGATCTGTCGAAGCATCCCGGCGCCGTGACCTCGCCGATGGTCGGCACCGCCTATTGGGCGCCGGAGCCGGGCGCAAAGCCGTTCATCGACGTCGGCACCAAGGTCTCAGTCGGCCAGACCCTGCTGATCATCGAAGCCATGAAGACGATGAACCAGATCCCCTCGCCGCGCGCCGGCACGGTGACGCAGATCCTGGTCGAGGACGGCCAGCCGGTCGAGTACGGCGAGCCGCTGGTGATCATTGAGTGACGCGAATGGGGAATAGCGAATAGCGAATGGCGTCAGCCTTCCCTACTCGCCATTCGCCACTCGCCATTCGCTGCAGGACAACATGTTCGACAAGATCCTCATAGCCAACCGCGGCGAGATCGCCCTTCGCATCCTCAGGGCCTGCAAGGAGCTCGGGATCGCCACCGTCGCCGTGCACTCCACCGCCGACGCCGATGCCATGCATGTGCGGCTGTCGGACGAGAGCGTCTGCATCGGGCCGCCGGCGTCCAAGGACAGCTATCTCAACGTGCCCGCCCTGCTCGCGGCCTGCGAGATCACGGGCGCCGACGCGGTGCATCCCGGTTACGGCTTCCTCTCCGAGAACGCGCGCTTTGCGGAAATCCTCGCCGAGCACAATCTGCACTTCATCGGTCCGAAGGCCGAGCACATCCGCCTGATGGGCGACAAGATCGAGGCCAAGAAGACCGCCAAGCGCCTCGGCATCCCCGTGGTGCCCGGCTCGGACGGCGCCGTCGGTCCCGACGACGATGCGATGGCGATCGCGAGGAAAATCGGCTTCCCCGTGCTGGTGAAGGCGGCGGCGGGCGGCGGCGGCCGCGGCATGAAAGTCGCGCACAGCGAGGCCGACCTCCAGGTCGCCTTATCGACGGCGGCCAACGAGGCCAAATCCGCCTTTGGCGATGCTTCCGTCTATCTGGAAAAATACCTGCAGAAGCCGCGCCACATCGAGATCCAAATCCTCGGCGACGGCCGCGGCGGCGCGATCCATCTCGGCGAGCGCGACTGCTCGCTGCAGCGCCGCCACCAGAAGGTCTGGGAGGAAGGCCCCTCGCCCGTGCTTGCTGCCGCGGCGCGCGCCAAGATCGGCGAGACCTGCGCGAAAGCGATGCGCGAGATGAAATATCTCGGTGTCGGCACCATCGAATTCCTGTTCGAGGACGGCGAGTTCTACTTCATCGAGATGAACACCCGCATCCAGGTGGAGCATCCCGTCACCGAGAGCATCACCGACATCGACCTCGTGCTGGAGCAGATCCGCATCGCCGCCGGCGGCGACCTGCCGGCCAGGCAGGACGAGGTCCAGGTCATCGGCCATGCGATCGAGTGCCGCATCAACGCTGAGAATCCGCAGACCTTCCGCCCCTCGCCCGGCCGGATCCTGCAATATCATCCGCCCGGCGGCCTCGGGGTGCGGATCGATTCCGCCGTCTACCAGGGCTACACGATCCCGCCCTATTACGACTCCCTCGTTGGCAAGCTGATCGTGCACGGCAAGACCCGCGCCGAATGCCTGATGCGGCTGCGCCGCGCCTTGGACGAGATGGTGGTCGAGGGCATCGAGACCACGCTGCCGCTGTTCCGCGCGCTGGTGCGCGAAGCCGACATCATCAACGGCGACTACCACATCCACTGGCTGGAGCAGTACCTGGCCGGCAAGGTGGAACCAGCGCCGCGATAATCACGTCGTCTCATGGAACCCCTTGCCTCCAATCGCGTTCTGGATGGTTGGGGCCAGTTCCAAGGGGGCGTTTTGAACTCCATTGCCTGCAGACAGGTGAACCGTCGTGACGGCTGAAGGCCAGCGACGGCGCGCATTCTGGCAGATCCTGCTGTTCGCGGCGGGCCTTTTGGTGCTGACCGTGATCAGCGCCGGTTCCGTCTACCTCGTCAACAAGGCGCGGGAGGACAGCAAGTGGGTGGTTCACACCATCGAGGCTGAAAACCAGATCAACGCCCTCCTCTTGGAAATCCGGCGTGCGGAAAGCACCGCCCGCGGCTACCTGCTGACCCAAAGATCGGATTTCAAGGCAGACCACGACAAGGCCATCGCTGCAATCGTGCCAGCGCTCGACAGGCTTACACGCCTGATCGGCGACAATCCGCAACAGCGCAAGAGCATCGAAAAGCTGAGTTCGGTGATCGAGACGCGGCTCGGCCAATTCGCGCAGGAGATGGATTTCATCCGTCAGGGTCAGCCGGAGAAGGCCGCAGGGTTGGTGCGCGAGCTAGCCTCCGCCGATACCACGGCGGCGATTGCCGAAGTCGCGACGGGAATGCTTCAGGAGGAGGAACGGTTATTCCGCCTCCGCACGGCCAACTCCGACCGCAGCCAGACCCTGGCCGCCTCGATGACCGGTATCGGATCCGGCCTGGTTGTGGTGCTGGCGCTGATCTCGATCTGGCTGGTGCGGCGTTCGACACGCGAACGCGATGCGGCCGAAGCGCGCCTGCGCGATGCCAACCTCAATCTTGAGGCCGTCGTCGACGAGCGCACGGCGGATCTGCGCGAAGCCAACGACGAGATCCAGCGCTTTGCCTATATCGTCAGCCACGATCTGCGCTCGCCGCTCGTCAACATCATGGGCTTCACGAGCGAGCTCGAAGAGCTCGGCGGCGACATCTTCCGCCGCATCGGCAGCCTCGCGCACGCCCCCGCGGATGGAGCGCCGCTCGCGCCCGCCGCTCCGGGCGAGATCGCGCTCGAGGGCGCCGACAAGCAGCTCCATGAGGATTTCTCCGAAGCGCTCGGCTTCATCAAATCGTCGATCGCCAAGATGGACCGGCTGATCTCGGCCATCCTCAACCTCACCCGCGAGGGCCGGCGCGAATTCCAGCCGGTGAAGGTCGACACGCGCGAGCTGATCGAGGCCATCGTGACGACGCTGGCGCACCAGGCCGCCGAGGCGCAGGCCGAGATTCACGTCGAGCCCCTGCCGGACCTCGTGAGCGACCGTCTCGCCCTCGAGCAAATTTTCTCCAACCTGATCGACAATGCCATCAAATATCTCAAGCCCGGCGTGCCCGGCGAGATCAGAATCCGCGGGCGGACCAAGCTCGGCTACGCTATCTTCGAGGTCAGCGACAACGGCCGCGGCATCGATCCCAAGGACCACCAGCGGATATTCGACCTGTTCCGCCGCGCGGGAACCCAGGACAAGCCCGGCCAGGGCATTGGTCTTGCCCATGTGCGTGCACTTGTGCGTCGCCTCGGCGGCACCATGTCGGTATCATCGGAACTCAACACGGGCAGCACCTTCACGATCACGCTGCCGATCGCCTGGAACGTGAGCAACCGGAACAGAGATCGATGACCCAGCCTGTCACCATCATCATGGTCGAGGACGACGAGGGCCATGCCCGTCTGATCGAGCGCAATATCCGCCGCTCGGGCGTCAACAACGAGATCGTCTCCTTCACCACCGGGACCGACGCCATGCGGCACCTGTTCGGCGCCGACGGCTCCGGGCTGGTGCAGAAGGGCAACGCGCTCCTGATCCTGCTCGACCTCAACCTCCCCGACATGACCGGGATCGACATCCTGAAGCAGATCAAGGAGAACAAGTACCTGAAGGCCTCGCCCGTGGTGGTGCTGACCACCACCGACGATTCCCAGGAGATCAAGCGCTGCTACGAGCTCGGCTGCAACGTCTACATCACCAAGCCCGTCAACTACGAGAATTTCGCCAACGCCATCCGGCAGCTCGGTCTGTTCTTCTCGGTCATCCAGGTCCCGCCCGCCGCCACATGAACCAGCGCACGCCGACACTGCTCTACATCGACGACGACGGGGCGCTGGCGCGCCTGGTCGATCGCGGCCTGACGCGGCGCGGCTTCCGGGTCGTCCATGCCGCGAGCGGCGAGGAAGGTCTCGAGCACATCCGCCGCGCCGCCGCCCAGAACAGCACCGTAGGCGGCATCGACGTCGTCGCGCTCGACCAGTACATGCCAGGCCTCGACGGGCTCGAGACGCTCGAGCAGATCATGGCGATCCCGGACGCGCCGCCCGTCGTGTTCGTGACCGCCTCGCAGGATTCCAGCATCGCGGTGACGGCGCTCAAGGCGGGAGCGGCCGACTATCTGGTCAAGGACGTCCAGGGCGACTTCATCCCGCTCCTCCACGTCGCCGCCGAAGGCGCGCTACGCCAGGCCGAGCTGCAACGGGCTCGCGAGGAAGCCGAGGCCGAGATACACGCCTCGCGCGACCGCTACGCGGCGCTCGCCGCCGAACGCGAGCTCCTGCTGCGCGAGGTCAATCACCGCGTCGGCAACTCGCTCCAGATCATCGCCTCGCTGCTGCATCTGCAGGCAAGCTCCGCCGCGCAGGACGAGGTCAAGGCGGCGCTGACCAACGCGATGGGCCGCGTCGCCGCGGTGGCGCAGGTGCACCGCCGCCTCTACACCTCGCAGGACCTCAAGAGCGTGGTCCTCAATCAGTATCTGGACTCGCTGCTCGAGGATCTCCGCCGCTCGGCCGAAGGCAACCGCATGTCGCGCCTGACGCTGAAGGCTGAGCCGATCGAGATCGATCCGGACCGTGCGGTCGCCGTCGGCATCATCGTCAACGAGCTGGTGATGAACGCGGTGAAATACGCCTATCCCGACGGCGCCGGCCCGATCCATGTCGAGCTGATCTCGCAAGGCGACGATCTCCTGCTCTCGATCACCGACGACGGCGTTGGCGACAACGCCAAGGCCGATCCGCGCTCCACCGGCATGGGCCAGCGCATCGTCGCAGCCATGGCCACCAAGCTCGACGCCACGGTCGAGCGCGATCCCACGCATTCCGGAACCCGGGTCGTGCTGAAGTTCGGCCGCATGCCCGCAAGCGTCGGCAAGACCAGCACCGCTGCCACGGGCTGAGCGGTTCGGCCGCACCCATCGCAACTGCATTGCGATCCTGCTATGATGGCAAGCCATGACTTCGCGCGACTCCGCCCCGTCTGAAATCACGCCGGCCGTGCTGCTGCGCGCTTATGCCTGCGGCATCTTTCCGATGGCCGAAAGCGCCGACGATCCGACCCTGTTCTGGGTCGAGCCGGAGCTGCGCGGCGTCATCCCGCTCGACGGCTTCCGCGTCGCCTCGCGCCTCGCGCGCACGGTGCGCTCGGATCAGTTTCGCGTCACCGTCAACACCGCATTCAAGGCGACCATCGCCGGCTGCGCGGCGCCGCAAGTGGGCCGCGAGGACACCTGGATCAACAAGCGTATCCGCGACCTCTATGGCGGGCTGTTCGAGCTCGGCCATTGCCACAGCGTCGAAGCCTGGCAGGGCGACGAGCTCGTCGGCGGTCTCTACGGCGTCAGCCTGGGGCGGGCCTTCTTCGGCGAGAGCATGTTCCACAATGTGCGCGATGCCTCGAAGGTCGCGCTGGTGCATCTGGTCGCGCGGCTCATTCACGGCGGCTTCGAGCTGCTCGACACCCAATATGTCACCGAGCACCTGAAGAGCTTCGGCGCCGTCGAGATCTCGCGGCGACGCTATACCGCGCTGCTCGACAAGGCGCTGGCGGGCGAGCCCGGCGATTTCCTGAAGCTCTCCGCCGGCGAAGCGATCCCGGGCGCACGAGCCCTCGAGATCATCGCTTCGCGGCAATAACGAACAGCTCGGTTAGCGGCCAAATCCGGGGATGCCGAACAGGCCTGGGCGCTGCTCCGGTGGTGGCGGCGGCGGCGGCGCCGGTTGCTGCTGCTGGATCGGCGGCAGCGGCTGCGGCGGGCGCTGCTGCACCTGCTTGGGCGCGGCCTTCTTCTGCGTGGGCGGCGGTGGCGGCGGCTTGGCCGCGGCCGGATCCGGTGCCGCCGTCGCCACGGTCTGCTGCGGCTCTTTGCAGTCGGTCAGCCAGATGTCGTAGATCGGATGCTCGACGCCGTGCAGGCCGGGGCTCGCCGCGTACATCCAGCCCGAGAAGATCCGCTTCACCTCGCCCTGCAAGGTGATCTCGTCGACCTCGACGAAGGCGTCGGTGTTGGCCGCTTCAGTCGCGGGACGCGTGTAGCAGGCGTTGGTCTTGACGCGGAGCGCACCGAACTGGACGGTCTCGCCGATCTCCTCGTCGAAATTGATGATGCGCCCGGTGATCTTGTCGAGGCCGGAGAACGTCGCCTTCTTGTTCACGATCTTCTGGGCCGGCGGCTCCGTCACGACCTCGTCGCCCGGCTGGAGGCTGGCCGGCGTCTGCGGCACGCCGCCCTTCTGCTGGGGCTGCCGCTGACCGGGCGCTCCGGGAGCGCCTTGCGGACCCGGCGGAGTGATCGCGGCCGAGGGCGGCTGGTTCGGCGGCGCGAGGGTCGAGCCCGGCGGCGGTGCTAGGGGCTGGGTCTCGACCGGCCCGGGCATCACGTTGCCCTGCCGGCCCGGAGGCGGCGGCATCGGGCGCGACGGCAGCACCCGGCCCTGCGGCGGCAGCTCCGGCACCTCTTCGTCGTCCTCGGGCATCTGCTGCGGCTGGGGCTGGCCGCGCGGAATGCTGCCGGGCGGCCGCAGCGGCGGCGGATCGGAGAAGATCGTGCCGATCTGCGCACTTGCCGGCGTCGCAGCCGTCAGTGCGGTGGCGGCCAAAAGCGCCGCAAGACCGGTCAGGGAAAAGGTTTTGAACATTTCGCGCGGCTTCAACAGCGAATCGGGCTCGTTGGACATTCTACAGGGGATACCGCCGCTCGCAGGCCTTCCGGTTAACACGCCGAATACGGCGGGGGAAGGGCGGCATCCCTGCCCTTCCCGGCCCGGTCTGGCCAGGCCGGCTCCCGGATGGGATAGTCCTGAGCCCCTCGCCGGGGCACCCCCATGGCCGAAGGCGAGCATGCCCTCCAAAGCGCTACGCAGCCGATAATACCGACAGAAATGCCCTCCCTCCTCCGAGCCGTCCTCGCCCTTCCCCTGCGTGCCCTCGGCTGGCTTGGTGGCCAGGGCACGCGCGCGGTGGCGGCGATTGCCTTCATCGCGGTCGCGGTGCCGCCGCTCGGCGCGCTGCTGCGCCCCTACGTCACCGAGGCGATCTTCCTTCTGCTCTGCATCTCCTTCATGCGCGTCGATCTCGGCGCGCTGTACGGACATCTGCGCCGGCCGGCGCTGGTCGCGGCCGCCACCGTTTGGACCACGATCGGTGTGCCGCTAATCTTCGCCCTCGCTGCCCACGCGACGGGGCTCTCCACGAGCTCTCCAGGCCTTGCTCTCGCGCTGATGCTCCAGGGCATGGCCTCGCCGATGATGGCGGCGCCAGCGCTTGCCGCGCTGATGGGCCTCGATGCCGCGCTGGTGCTGGTCACGCTGGTGACCTCGACCGCGCTCGTGCCATTCACCGCCTCGCTGTACGCGAGCCTGTTTCTCGGCGGCATGCTCAGCATCTCTCCGATGACGCTCGGCTTGAAGCTGCTCGGCATCCTCGCCGCATCACTGGTGACCGCCACGATCATCCGCCGTCTGGTGGGCAGTGATGCAATCCAGCGCCACAAGCGGCCGATCGACGGCCTCAACATCATCATACTCTTGGTGTTCGCCTCCGCAGTGATGGGCGACGTCGCAACCGAGTTTCTCGCCGATCCGCTGTTCACGATCGCCGTCGCGCTGCTCGCTTTTGCGGTCTACTTCACCCTCCTCGCCGCAACCACGCTGATCTTCCGACGTGCCGGCACCGAGCGCGCGTTCGCGCTCGGCCTGATGGTGTCACAGCGCAATCTGGGCCTGATGCTGGCGGCCACCGCCGCCGCGCTGCCGGCGACGACCTGGCTCTATTTCGCGCTGACGCAGTTTCCGATTCACTTTGCGCCGTACATGCTGATGCCGATCGCAAGGCGCCTGACGGCACGCACGAATGGGTCCAGCGAGGCAAAAAAGGTCGAAGTTCACCCGTTTGTGTCACAGGAGCGCCGTGAAGGAACAACAATCTAAGGTGGCCGTTCAAGGTCTGTTACCCAAAGGAGGTCGCGATGAGGTTTGCCGTGATTTTGGTTCTCGGCTCGCTCGCGCTGGGCTCGGCCGCGAGAGCCGATCGACCCGGCCCCGACTGGATGCCGATGCAACAAGTGATAGCCAAGATCCTGGAGGCGGGCTATTCCGAGGTCACCAAGCTTGAAGCCGACGATGGCCGGTGGGAGGGCGAAGGCATCAAGAACGGCCAGAAGATGGAATTCCGTGCCGATCCCAAAACCGGCGCCATCGTGAGCGAGAAGCCGGACAAGTGAGCATCGCCGAAGTCCGCTTCTGAGCAACGCCCGACTTCGCCGTTCCGCAGGGCTCGCCAAGGTCAAGAGAAACGTCCTACCCCGCCCGCGCCGCGCGCCGCAGCGCCTGCGGCGGCTGGCCATAGGCGCGGATGAAGGCACGCCGCATGCGCTCGGGGTCGCGGAAGCCGGTCACCTCCGCCACGCGCTCGATCGCCTCGCGCGAGGACTGCACGCGCTCGCGCGCGACTTCGAGCCTGAGCCGCTCGATCGCCTTGGACGGTGTCGTGCCGGTCTCGGCGGCAAAGGCGCGGGCAAAATGCCGCGCGCTCATGCCGGCGCGATCGGCGAGATCCTCCACCGTCAGCGGCGCGTCGAGATTTTCGCGTGCCCAGGATAGCAGTGCGCCGAAACGACCGTTCGGCGCCTTCAGCTCCAACAGCGACGAGAATTGCGACTGCCCGCCGCTGCGGCGGTGATAGAGCACGAGCTGCCGCGCGGTCGCCTGCGCGATCTCCTCACCGTGGTCCTCGGTGACCATCGCGAGCGCGAGGTCGATCCCTGCGGTGATACCTGCGGAGGTCCACACATTACCGTCGCGGGTGAAAATCTGGTCCGGCTCGAACTTCACCTTGGGAAACCGCGCGATGAAATCGCGCGTCCGTCCCCAATGTGTGGTGGCGCGGCGGCCGTCGAGAAGCCCCGCCGCGGCGAGCACGAAGGCGCCCGAGCAGACGCTCGCGACCCGCACGCCGCGCCGTGCCAGCCGCTGCACGAAGGCCCGCGTGACCTCGCAGCGCGCGGCCTCCGCGACGCCCATGCCGCCGGCGACGACGAGCGTCGTGATCGCGTTCGCGGTCTTGAAGTCGCGCGCCATCATCTCGACGCCCGACGAGCTGCGCACCAGCCCCGGCTTGGCGGCCAGCACGCGGATGGCTGGCGCCTTGCCGAGGCAGCGCGCTGCGATCTCGAACGCCGAGATCGGACCTGCCGCATCGAGCAGCTGGAAGTCCGGGAAGATCAGGATGCCGATCATGGGCCAAGCCTGGTATGTAGAGTTGGTATGTCCGAAAGCGAGGGAATTATGCCATTTCAGACAGAAGGGCACCATGCCATTCTGCCGGCGTCAAGCGCATTATCGGAGGCTCCCATGTCGTCACCGCTCCAGATCGGAATCCTGGTATTTCCGCGCGTCACCCAGCTCGACTTCACCGGCCCCTTGCAGGTGTTCGCCATGGTCCCGGACGCAAAGCTGCACCTGATCTGGAAGCGGATCGAGCCGGTGCCGAGCGATTCCGTGCTGACGCTAACGCCGACTACGACCTTTGCGGATTGCCCCCAGCTCGATGTCATCTGCGTGCCGGGCGGCCAGGGCACCAACGACCTTCTCAACGACGAGGACGTGCTCGCATTCCTGCGCAGGCAAGCGGCAGGCGCCAAGTACGTCACCTCGGTCTGCACGGGATCGCTGGCCCTCGGCGCCGCCGGCCTTCTGAAGGGCTACCGCGCCGCCACCCATTGGAGCGCAATGGAGATGCTCGCACAGTTCGGCGCGACGCCGACCAAGACACGCGTCTGCGTCGATCGCAACCGCATCACCGGCGGCGGCGTCACCGCCGGGATCGATTTCGCGCTGACGCTGGTCTCGATCATGGTCAATCGCACCACCGCCGAAGCGATCCAGCTCCAGATGGAATATAATCCAGCCCCGCCGTTCAATGCCGGATCGCCCGACACCGCGCCAGCCGAAGTGCTGGCGCTGCTGAGGGAGCGCGGCGCGCAGAACCATGCACGGCGGCTCGAGGCGGTGCAGCGCGCGGCCGAGCGGGTGGCGTAAAGGATCGGGCTTGCTCTTGTACCCCGGACGCAGCGCAGCGCTGCACGCTGCACCGCGTCCGGGACACGCGAGGCGAACAACGACAGAAAAAGGCCGCTCGGTTTCCCGAGCGGCCTTTCCTGTCTCACGGTGGCTGCACATTCACATCGGGCGATGTCGGAGCTTCCAGACCGGGGGCCTATCTCCCGATCGAGTCCTTCCTCGGCGGCCGCTGCATCTCGGGACAGTCGCGAACTGTTGCCCGAACCGAACGCGATGGTCTCCCATCTCCGTAAGATGGGATCATTGAGCCGCATCGCCCGCCTCGCGGCAACACCTGCGCAGGCGGCATCCCCGCTGTTCCCGTTGTCCACAGCGGCGCAGCGCGGATGCATGTGCATCCGCTTTGGACGATGGTGATTCGTGGGTCGGCCGAAAGGGGCTTAGCCGGGCGTCCAGGGCTGATAGTCGCCGGTCGCCTTGGGACGCCTGCCGCTGGCGAGCGTCGAGCCGGAGGGACGATAGGCCTTGGCCGTGCCGGTGAGATTCGGCTGGTGCGGCTTCTCCCACTCGCGCGGCTGATAATCGATCTCGGTCGGCGGCTTGTCGACGACGTGGTGGATCCAGCCATGCCAGGACGGCGGAATCCGGCTCGCTTCCGCGTAGCCGTTATAGATCACCCAGCGCCGCTCGAAGCCGAGCGCCGGATCGATCGCCCCGCCCCGCGTGCGGTAGTAACGGTTGCCCTGCTCGTCCTCCCCGACCAGCTCGCCATACCGCTTGGTCCAGAGCTGGGTGCCAAAGGTCTGGCCATTCCACCAGGTGAAGAACTTGAGGAAGAATTGTTTCATGCGGCAAGGGCCCTGCTTCGTGGGGTCCTGATGCCATCCGGGGGCCGAAATGTCCAGTTCGGCAGGCGCGTCGGCGCCCCCGCAAATCCGCCTGCCGCGCACGCCCCTACCGCAAAGCCGACGCGATTCATTCATGCCCGGTACAGCGGCGGGACCTGAGGCTCCATGCGCGCGCAAACCGGCGTGATCCCAGGAACCCCCGCGCTTTCTCAGGGTTGCTTTCCGGGAAAGGAGTTTACCATGAACAGTCTGAAATTGTTGAGTGCCGCTGCGACGGTGGCGTTGGTTCTTCCCTTGGCGAGCCCGAGCTTTGCGCAGCAGAGTCGTGCCGCCGCGGTCGGAGCGGGCGGTGGTGCGGCGATCGGTGGCGGAGGTGCCGCGGTCGGTGGCGGAGGCGGCGGCTTCGGTGGCGGCGCCCGCATGGGCGGCGGCGGCGCCGCGTTCCAGGGCGGTGGCGGCGGTTTCGGGGGCGGAGCCGCGATGCGCCCGAGCGGTGGCAATTTCGCAGGCGGTGGCGCGGTCCGTCCGGGCGGTGGCAGTTTCGTCGGGGGCGCGGCAGACCGTGCCGCTATCTCGCCGAGCTTCAGTGGGACCCGTAGCGCTGCAGTTGCGGGCAACTGGCAGGGCGGCAGCGGCAATTGGCAGGGCGGCAGCGGCAACTGGAGCGGTCGTCACTGGCACGGTCGCCACCACCATCATCATCGCCACGGCGGCTTCTGGCCGGGCTTTGCGGCTGGCGCCGCGATCGGCGGCCTCGGCTCCTACGCCTATTACGGCAGCGGCTACGGCTATTACGATGATCCCTACTACTACGGCTACTATGACGAGCCGTCGGTTGCCGTAGTGCAGGATGGCGGCGGCGACGCCGCTTATTGCGCGCGGCGCTTCAAATCTTACGACCCGGCCTCGGGCACCTATCTCGGCTACGACGGCCGGCGGCATCCTTGCCCGTAAGCAGATCGCGAAGACTAGAGGCGAAAGGCGCCGCAGCGATGCGGCGCCTTTTTTGCAATCGGCGCCTTCCTCGCTCCTTTCGGCTCCATCACCCTCGCGGAAAAATACAAATCGATGCAAATGGACCTTTATGCACCAAACCGTGCATATCCTGCGCGATCCAATCGCAAATTGACCGGACCCACGATTCGCGGATATCACAAACCACAGTGGGGACTTCGATCTTCTGGGAAGTGTCATGCCGCGTATTCTCGTGGTTGATGACGATCCGATGGTCGGCGCGACCATCGAGGTCCTCCTCCAACGTCAGGGCTTCGACGTCACGCTGACCGACGGCGGCGAAACAGGACTGGCTGCGCTGGAATCGCAAGCCTTCGACGTCATGCTGGTCGACATCTTCATGCCGCATATGCGCGGCTTCGAATCCATCCGCATCTTTCACGAGCGCGCCCCTGCCACGCCGCTGATCGCGATGTCAGGCTATGCCTTCGCCTCGTCCGCCTCGCCCTCTCCCGATTTTCTCCGCATGGCGCTTGAGCTCGGCGCAACGCGCTGCCTGCGCAAGCCGTTCACGCCGGAAGCGCTGCTGACCACGATCCGGGAATGCCTTGCCGGCACGGGCGAGAGCGCGCCGCCGAAGGACCAGAAAGAAGCCCCTTGATTCCAACGCAGCGCGTCATTCTCGGTGTTGGACTTGCCATCCTCCTGATCATCACCGCGGCCTCGATCGCCCTCGACGTCAAGTCGCGGTCCGACGCGGCGTCGGTGAACCACACCGTCCAGGTGCAAAAGAAGATCTCCGATCTGCGCGTGCTGCTGCGCCGGGCCGAGAGCGCCGCGCGCGGCTACGAGCTCTATCGCAGCCAGGGCTTCAGCGACGAGTTCCAGGCGGTGCACGCCAAGCTCGCGCCGGCCCTCGCCGAGCTCAAGCGCGACGTGCGCGACACCCCCGATCAGGTCGCCCTGCTTGAGGGCACCGAGCCGCTGGCGCTGCGCCGGATCGAGATCGCCGCCACCGCGATGCGCCTGCGGGCCGCCAACGACCAGGCCGGCATTGCCGCGCTCAACAGCAAGGCCGAGGGCCGCGGCCTCATGGACACGGTGATGCGCAATCTCGACCGCCTGAGCGCGGAGGAAGAACGCCTGCTCGCCGCCCGCTCCCAGGATTCGCGCCGCACCGGCATCGTGCTGCTCGGCATCGACGTCGCCGGCGCCGTGCTGATCCTGCTCCTGGTCGCATTGGTGATGCGCGAAAGCCGCCGCACGACGGGTGAGCTCCAGAGCTCGCTCGAGCAGACCCAAGCCGCCAAGGCGGCGCTCGAGGCGGCGGTGGCCGAACGCACCGAGCACCTCGTCGCCGCGCATGACGAATTGCGCCTGTCGGTCAACGTGCTCCAGAGCACGTTTCGCAGCATGGCGGAGGCGGTGCTGGTCATCGACGCCGAGGGCACCGTGCTGCTGTCCAATCCGGCCGCCGAGCGCATGCTGCTGCATCGCACCGGCATGAACGTCGGCAATCTGCGCGCGCTGTCCGACGTGTTTCACGGCGACGGCGTCACGCCGCTTCCGGCCGACGAGCTGCCATCGACGCGCGTGCTGCGCGGCGAGCAGTTCGAAGAGCTGGAGATGATCGTCCGCCCGCACAGCGGCAACCCGCCGCGCCATCTCATGGTCAGCGGCCGGCCGATGCGGGACGGGCAAGGCAACATTTCCGGCGCGGTGCTGGTCTATCACGATGCGACGACCTCGCGCGAGACCGAGCGGCAGTTGCACCAGTCGCAGAAGCTGGATGCGATCGGCAAGCTGACCGGCGGCGTCGCGCATGACTTCAACAACATGCTCACGGTCATCTCCGGCAACACCGAGACGCTGGTGGAGCGCCTGAAGGACCAGCCCGAGCTGCAGCGCACGGCCCGGCTGATCGACGATGCCGCCGAACGCTGCGCCGAGCTGATCCAGCACCTCTTGGCATTCGCGCGCCGGCAGCCGCTCGAGCCGCGCAACGTCGACATCAACGCCGCGATCTCGGACATCGCAAAGCTTCTGCGCCCCACCCTCGGCGAGCAGATCCAGATCGAGACCGTCCTGGAACAGGGGCCGATGACGACGCATATCGATCCGTCCAGGCTCACCAACGCCGTGCTCAACATGGCGATCAACGCCCGCGACGCCATGCCGGGCGGCGGCAAGCTGCTGCTGGAGACCCACCGCGTCGTGCTCGACGAAGCCTATGCGCAGGCCAATGCCGACGTGGCAGCGGGCCCCTACATCATGCTCGCGGTCAGCGACACCGGCACCGGCATGCCCCCTGACGTGCAGCAGAAGGCGTTCGAGCCCTTCTTCACCACCAAGGAGGTCGGCAAGGGATCCGGCCTCGGCCTCTCCATGGTCTACGGCTTCGTCAAGCAATCCGGCGGCCACATCAAGATCTACAGCGAGGAAGGCCACGGCACCACGATCAAGCTCTATCTGCCGCCGGGCGAAGGCGCCGCGGACATCGCAACCGGCGTCACGCCGACGGCCCAAGGCGGCGCCGAGACCATTTTCGTGGTCGAGGACGATCCGCTGGTCCGCAACTTCGTCACCGCGCAGCTGCAGAGCCTCGGCTACAAGACGGTCGCCTCCCCCGACGGCAAGGCGGCGCTGGACCTGATCGAGGCCGGCCAGAGCTTCGACCTGCTGTTCACCGACGTCGTCATCCCCGGCGGCATGAGCGGCCGCGAGCTCGCCGAAGAGGTGGCAAGGCGCCGGCCGGGCGTGAAGGTGCTCTACACCTCCGGCTACACCGACAACGCCATCGTCCATCACGGCAAGCTGGACGACGGCGTGCTGCTGCTGACCAAGCCCTATCGGCGCAACCAGCTCGCCGAGATGATCCGCAAGGCGCTGAACGGCGGCGGGATGGCGCCGAGCTAGCGCAACGAACTTGATCGCGGCTCAGTCGGTGATGTGCAGTAGAGCATCGACATCAGGCGAACGGACGATAGTGCCGTCGCGTACAAATGCTTCGTGATTGGTCTCAATGGTGTTGTGGTCATAAAGATAGTTGACCATGATCCCGAAGGATTCTTGAATCGCACGCAGAGCGGTATTGCCGAGCCAATTGATGCGTTCGAGCCGTGCGCCGTTGCCGAGGTGAAAACGCGCCACGGGGTCGATGCGTATCGAGGGCTTCCGTGTCAGATAGCTAGCGCAGAGCCGCAGCAAGGGCACGCGCAGCTTCTCGCTCTGCGCCGGGTCATTCCACCAGCTATCGCTCTCCAGTTGCGATAACAGCGCCACATCGGGATCACTTGCATTTGCAAGCCGATTAGCGAGCCATTGCCGAAATCCCGGTACCGGAGATAGGGTGGAAAAACGCTTCAGCTGCGGAAACTCCGACTGCAGCTCTTCAACGACCTGCTTGATCAGGAAATTGCCGAACGCCACGCCGCGCAGGCCGTCCTGACAATTGGAGATCGAGTAGAAGATCGCGGTGTCGGCGCGCGCGGCGCGCTGCTGCGCGATGGCTTCACCGTCGTCCTGCGACAACAACGGCTGCACGGCCGTGGCCAGTCCTTCCACCAAAGCAACCTCGACGAAAATCAGTGGCTCGCCTGGAAGTGCGGGATGAAAGAAGCCAAAGCAGCGCCGATCGGGTGCAAGGCGCCGGCGCAGGTCGTCCCAGCCCTTGATTTCGTGCACGGCTTCGTAGGCGATCAGCTTTTCCAGCACCGCGGCCGGTGTCTGCCAGTCGATGCGCCGCAACTCGATGAAGCCGCGGTTGAACCATGAGGCGAACAAATGCTTGAGATCCGCGTCGAGCAACTTCAGTTCGGGGTCAGTGCGCATGTATGAAGCAATTTCGCTGCGAATCGCGATCAGCGCGCTGATCCCGCCGGGTGCCATGTTGATTCGCCGCAGCAGTTCCTGGCGCGGCGGCTCGGCAGCACGCGCGAGTGCGGCCGCGGCTTCTGCGGTGCCTTCGGCGAGGTAGCGCTGCGCCGCCGCGCGCAAAGCCGGACCGTGAGGATGGAATTCCGTGGCGAGATAGCGCTGAAAGCAGCGGCGATCGTTGTCGTCGAGTGCACCAAGCATCTCGCGCAATTGCCGCGCGACCAGCGCTCCTGAGGCCTGGCTGCGCTCGGAGAGCAGCGATGCTGCGAGCTGCTTCGCGCGATCGAGGAGCGGCATTGTCGTGCTGGATGGATCGTTGAAAGTTTGGCGGATTGCGGACATGACTATTCCTCCTCAAGCTTGGGCGGTGACGGCGCGGCGGAACTTGGCCGGTGGCGCGTAGAGTCCGCTCGAGGCGGCCACGAGGTCATCGATCGTCTTGGCGGCGAGCAGATCGCGCCTCGCCGTGCCGACGTCGATGCCAAGGTCTGCCGGAAACATCACGATGCCGCGACGGCGGAGGCTCTCGGTTGTGTCAGGCGATTGGCGCTTGCCAAATTCAGTGTCGCCGGCGATCGCGCGCAATGCCGCCTCGCGATCTTGTGGTGATTGGCAGCGCAAGAGGTTCGCCACGGCCTTCTCAGTGATGACATGGCTCACGTCGTCGCCATAGATCATCACCGGCGGCAATGCGAAGCCGGCGGAGGCGGCCAGATCGAACGCGTCCAGACGCTCGACAAAACTGGGCGTACCGTTTGGCTGATGGGTCTGCACCATCTGCACCACAAGCTTGCGCCCGCGTAAGGGATCGCCTGCTTCCTGACCGGCGCGAAGCCAGGTGGGACTGTCGTGGCGACGACCGCGTGCATCCGCGCCCATGTTCGGCGCACCGCCGAAGCCTGCGATCCGGTCTTTGGTGGCCGTCGAACTGTTGCCTCGCGCGTCGATTTGCAGCGTGGCGCCAACAAACATGTCGCAGGCATATTGTCCGGCGACCTGCGCCAGTGCCCGGTTCGACCGCAGGCTGCCGTCGGCGCCGATCGGGAATATATCGGCGTGCTTTGCGACGTAGCGCTCCATACCGAGCTCGGAGCCGAAGCAATAGACGCCGTCGACGAAGCCGGCTTCGATCGCCGGGATCAGGGTCGGGTGCGGATTGAGCACGAATTGGCTCGCGATCTTGCCCTTCAGGCCCCGCCGGGCGGCAAATGTCGGGAGGATCAGCTCGATCGCCGCGGTGGCGTAACCGATGCCGTGGTTGAGCCGCCGGACCTCAAATGGCTCATAGACCGCAGCAATCGCCATCATCGCCATCAGCACGTTCTCGTCCCTTACTTTGGCGGGGTCGCGCGTGAACAGAGGCTCGATCGCGTAAGGCTTTGGGCTCGGTATGACGAAATCGACCCAGTCGCCGGGGACGTCTACTCGCGGCAACCGGTCAACGATCTCGTTGACTTGCGCCACGACAATGCCGCCGCGAAAGGCCGCGGCTTCGGCGATGGTCGGCGTGTCTTCGGTGTTGGGACCGGTGTAGAGATTGCCGTTGCGGTCGGCCTTGTCGGCGACGATCAGCGCCACGTGCGGCGTCAGGTCCACCAACATCCGAGCATAGAGCTCGAGATAGGTATGGATTGCGCCGATCTTCACCGTGCCGCTGCCGACCAGTTCGGCGAGCTTGCGGCTCTGCGGACCTGCGAAGGCAAAATCGAGTCGATTGGCGACACCGCGCTCGAACACGGCGAGATGATCGGGCAGCGCCAGCACCGACTGCACCATGTGCAGATCGTGAATCTGCGCAGGATCCACGCTCGTCAGGGCGGCGGCAAGAAAATCGGCCTGCTTCTGATTGTCGCCCTCGATGGCAACGCGGTCGCCCGGCTCGATGATCGCTTCGAGCAACTCGGTCGCGCGCTCGGCAGGGCAGAGCTTTTCAGAGCAGATCGTGGCCGCCCGAGCTAGCCTCGCGAAGCGATCCGCTCCCGGTCGTGATGTGGCGTGCATGATGAACCTCCTTCGCTCGACGCTGTCTTCGATGCAGAAGTTAGGTGACCAGTATTGATTATAGAAACGATATTTTTTAATATGATTGATCATGAATTTGGATCAATCGGCATGCTGGAATTCGAGCTTTTGCGTTCCTTTGTTGCCGTCGCGGATTGCGGCGGCTTCCACCGCGCCGCCGAACGGCTCAATCTGACACAGTCGACCATCAGCCAGCAGGTCAAGCGATTGGAGCTTGAAACCAAACGTCCGCTGTTCCGGCGCACGACCCGCAGCGTCGCGCTGACCGACGATGGAGAGATGCTGCTGGGTGACGCCCGTCGTCTGTTGCAACTCGAGGAGGCTGCCCGCCATCGCCTGTCAGCGCCGCGCCTGTCAGGAGCCGTGCGTCTTGGAGTGGTCGAGGAAGTCGCCGGCGGCTCGCTGCCATCGGCGCTGGGACGCTTCGCCATGTTGCACGCGAGCGTGAAGCTCGAGGTGCAGATCGGCGTTAGTGCGGAATTGATCGAGCAGTTGAACAAGGGACGACTCGACGTCGTGTTCGCTAAGCGTCCGCTCGGTACGTCGCGTGGGCGCCTGGTCTGGCGCGAACCCATGGTCTGGGCCGCCGCCGACGCGTTTGATCTGGTTCCGGGCGCGGTGCTGCCGCTGGCGCTCTATCGCGAGCGGTCAGTATCGCGTGAGGCAGCGCTCGCCGCGCTAAATGACAGCGAACTGACGTGGGAGATCATCTATACCAGCCCCAGCCTGACAGGTGTGCGCGCGGCGGCGCTCGCTGGTCTCGCCATCACGCCGCTTCCCGCGAGCGCGGTCATTGCAGGTTTGCGCATTCTGGGATCGCAAGAGGGGCTGCCGCGCCTTCCTGACCTTGAGTTCGCAATCTATGAGAAAGCCCGGCCCGAAAAGGCCGCGGCGGCGCTGGCCGCAGCGCTTCTGGCACTTGGGCAATCGCCAGCGCGCCCGACGATTTAGCGCCATATGTTCCGTTGCGGGTCCAAACCCCAGGGTACAGATTGGTTCATCTCGCAATGATGAGGATCCGTCAGGCGGTCTTGAGCGCATCGGTCTCATGACGGCTCTGGGTCACAAGCAGTGATGCTCTGGCAGATCAGAATATCTCCGCTCGTCCCTCAGGAGCGAACATTGCCTTTATGAGCCCCTAGCCCGCATGAGTACACGCGCTAGCCCGTGAGTTGCCGAAGGCGCTGCAGTCACCCAATCTATGAGGTCGTGGGCACTGGCTCAGGATGTGAGTTCCAACTGTCCTTTTGAGACGCCATAGCTAGCCCGGATCCGCGCTGGAGGTGTTCGGACACCGCGCGATGCAACGCGTAAGGCCGTTTTGGTCTTAACCGGGCCGGTCTCAAGTAAAAATCATGCGCATCTCAAGGACAAATCGTCTCGCCAGCCCAGTCTCTGAGCATGCTCACGAGGACAAATGTCGGAGCCGGTGGCGCGACAGTCCGCTTGCGGAGCGCAACAGTCATCAGACGCACAGCTAGGATCTTGGTCTGCGGCCGGAACTGCAAGGCCCAGTTTCGACAGGTGCTCGCATGAAAAGAAGAGAGTTCATCTTGTTGATCGGTGGAGGACTGGCCTGGCCTGCGATCGCACGGGCGCAGGGCGGAGCCAAGCTGCATCGAATCTTCTGGGTCTCGACTGAGTCCGAACCGGATCCCTTCCTGGACGGCTTTCGCGATGGAATGCGCGCCCTGGGATATGTCGAAGGCAAGACCGTAACCTTCGAGACGCATTATGCCCCTGGAAATCCGCAGGCACTGCGGAAGATCGTCTCCGAGCTGCAGCGAGGGGATGTCGACCTTGTGGTCTCGAGCGGTCCGGCGACACGCGGCATGACTGCAATCACCGACATCCCAGTGCTGTTTGCATTGAGCGGCGACCCCGTCGCTTTGGGTGTGGTGAAGAGCCTTGCTCACCCCGGCACCAATTTCACCGGCAGCACATTCCTGTCGCTCGAGCTGGCAGGAAAGCGCGTTGAGCTGCTCAAGGACATTTATCCAAAGCTGCGAAAGCTGGCGGTCTTCTCGAATACGGATCATCCGGGAGAGCCGCTGGAATGGCGTGCGACGTTGGAGTCGTGCCGAAACCTTGGGATAGAGGCAGCCTACGTTCCGTTCTGCGGCGCGCGCGAAATCGAGAATGGGTTGATGGCTGCCGGCAAGGTGGACGCGGATGCTCTCCTCGTGTTTCCCGATGCTGTGACGCTGGTGCATCGTGCGAAGATTGCGGAGCTTGCAATCGCGCACCGGCTGCCTTCGATGTTTGGCTGGTCTGAATATTGTGACGCTGGAGGTCTCTTGAGTTACGGCGCAAACCAGCGCACGACCTATTTTCGGCTTGCCACTTATGCCGATCGCATCCTGCGCGGTGAATATCCGTCAGATCTTCCGGTGATGCGTCCCGAGAAGTTTGAACTGGCAATCAATATGAAGACAGCCAGGCTTCTGGGTATCAAGCTGGATGTGTCGTCTATCCTGTTTCGCGCCAGCAAGGTGATCTCCTGAGAGTAGCTATGAAGGACGGTGCTGCGCAGCCCTCTTCGTGTACGATGCCTCCGCGTCGCTCGCTGTTCTGCAAGTACTTCGCGACGTTGTTTGTCGCTGCGGTCGTGCCTCTGATACTCGGCGCGGCCGTCGAGGCTTCTTTCGGTTACCGAGACCAGCGTCGCCAGATCAGCGCGGTGCTGCAGGCCGATGCTCGCGCGGCGTCCGACAGGATCGAGGCGTTCACCGATGGCATGCGAGATCAGCTGGGTTGGATGGTGCAGCTTCCCTGGTCTGCCGGAGACGATGCGCAACATAAGATCGATGCCTTGCGTCTCCTCCAGCAGGTGCCTGCAATCGCTTCGGTTTCGCTTCTGGATGAGACCGGCACCGAACGGGTCTTTGTTTCCAGGCTGCTTCTGAACAGGACCGGGCGCGGCATCGATATGTCCGCGGATCCCGCTGTTCTGGGCGCACGCGGCAACAAAGTCTGGTACGGACCGGTTCAGTACCAGCAAGATTCAGAGCCCTATATGAGGATCGCGGTTGCCGGGAGCCTGCCGGCCGCAGGGGTTGCGATCGCCGAGGTCAATCTGAAGCTGATCTGGGATGTCATCGCAGCCATTAGAATCGGCGAGACCGGCTACGCCATTGTCGTCGATGATTCCGGTCATCTGATCGCACATCCCGATATCAGCCGGGTTCTGCGCGGCCGCGCCAGCTCCGGCAGTTTTGGCCGGATCAAGCATCTCGTTGGCGCGGCGAGCGGAGCGGCGGTGATAACCGGGGAGCGAGGCAACCCGGTGGTGGCGCTATCCGTTCAGGCCGCCGATGTGGGATGGACGGTGATCGCGATGCAGCCAACCGCGGAAGCCTTTGCATCAATTCGGGCGGCCTTGTGGCGCTCGTCAATTCTCATTGCCTTTGGTGTTCTTGTCGCGCTGGCGCTCGCCTATTGGCGCGCGCACAGAATGTCCGGTCCGATCAAGCAACTGGAAGAGGGCGTGGAGCGGATCAGAACCGGACAATTCGAGCATCGTATCAAAATCTTCAGCGGTGACGAGTTGCAGCAGCTGGCGTTGCGTTTCAATGAAATGGCTTCTGAACTGGCGATCTCGCAGCAGAAATCTGCGCGGATCGAGCGGCTGAAGCAGTTCCTGCCATCACAGGTCGCCGAATTGGTCGAACATTCTCACGAACTGCTCGAAGGGCAGCGACGTGAAGTGGCTGTCATTTTTGGCGACTTGCGCGGCTTCACGGCGTTCTCCACTCGCAATGAACCCGATGTCATCATGGCCGTCATGCGAGAGTACTACGAGGCCGTCGGCGCCGTGACGACTCGTCACGAGGCAACGCTCATCGGCTTTGATGGCGACGGAGTCATGCTGCTGGTCAATGCCCCGATCGCATGCGAACAGCCGGCAACTCAAGCGGTCCGCCTCGCGATCGACCTGCAAGTGACGGTTCAGGCCCTTGCCGGCAAATGGTGTGACGCCGGCCACGCGATCGGCTTTGGTGTGGGCGTTGCCATGGGACCGGCAACGGTAGGAACGGTCGGTTACAACGGTCGGCTGGATTACACGGCGATGGGAGCCGTGGTGAATTTGGCGTCGCGGCTCTGTAATCTCGCAAAGGACGCGCAGATCCTGGCTGATCCCACGATCGCTGAAAGGGTAAGGGATAGCGTCCCGATGGCATCGCTCGGACAGCGGACCATCAAAGGCTACGACCAGGCTCTCGAGGTCTTTGCCGTCGCACCTGCTGACCTTCCGTCGAAACTGCCGGGCTTGGCACAACGGAGGCGAGAGAAAGAGGCTCAGGACCACTGATAACCCGGCGTCCGGACGGCTACCCCCGTGTCGCCAGCACCACCGCGGCCAGCGTAAACACCAGCCCCGCGATCTGCCCTGCCCCGAGCGGCTCGCCAAGCGCGACCGCCGAGGCCACGACGCCGATCACCGGCACCGCCATGGTGCCGATCGCGGCGACCGAGGCCGGCAGGCGCGCCAGTGCTGCGAACCAGCTGACATAGGCGATGCAGAACTGCCCGACGACCGAATAGACCAGCAGCCACCAGCCGAGCGGCGTCACATGCGACAAATGCGTCGTCTCGATCAGGAGGCCGACGATCGAGATCGGCAGGCAGCCGATCCCGATCTGCCAGGCTGCCGCCGCGAGCGGCGGCAGGTGAATCGGGTACTTCTTTGAGAGCACGGTGCCGAGGGCAAAGCCGAACGCACCGACCAGCACCATGATGATGCCCGGCAGCTTTTCCGTGCTGGCGGCAAGGCCGTTGCCTCCCATGATCGAGGCAAGCCCTGCGAAAGCCAGCACCAGCCCAAGCGTGCGCAAGACCGTCGGCCGCTCCCCAAGCACCGGCCAGGCGAGGATCGAGGCCCAGACCGGCATCGTATAGGCGATCAGCGCCGCCTCGCTCGCCGGCAGCCAGAGCAGTGCCAGCCCCATCAGCACCATCCAGCAGGTGACGTTGAGCGCGGCCGAGGTGAGCAGGCGCGGCCAGATCACACCCTCCACGTACAGGCTTTGCCGGCGGATCACCGCAAGCAGCGCCAGCAGCAGCGCGCCGAGCACGCCGGTGACCCCGCGCAGCGTCAGAGGCGGCAGCTCGGCAAGTAGGAATTTCGTCACCGGCCAGTTGAAGCCCCAGCCGATCGAGGTGATCGCAAGGAACATCAGGCCGGCCGGGGCGATGCGCGGCCGCACGCCCGGCGTCGTCGAATCAAGCATGTCGGCTAGTCCGGCAAATCGGGCGGTCACCTTGGCCCGGATTCGCGGGTCCCACCACCGCTTTGGCGGGCATGCCTGCCCTCACCGTCCGTAGGGCTACGTGAGTCCTGCTGACGCAATCCCATTGCTCAAAAATATACCTGCCCTGTGAACAGCGGGATGAAGGCCCCGGTCATCACGGCATGCAAATTTTTTCAGTTGGGAATCCCTGAGGACTCACTGATACTTGGGTCCACGACAGGCGCGGCGAAGACCCCTGTTATCCCCCGCAATCCACCATATTTAGTATTTGATTCAGGAACTCGCACTAGTTCTTGACGGGCGCAACGGAGAGTCCTAGCTTTCGGTCCGTTCGGCGCGAGTGAGTTTGCGTCCCGCCGGCACTCCCCCAAAGGGTCTCGCAAATTTCAGCTCCGCCAGCCGGCCAAAGGCTGCGGATGAGGGCTTGTCTGCCCTCGGAATGAGAGGCTCTTCGGGGCGCCAGAACGGGCCGGCAACAGGCTCGGATGGCATCGATGACGAAGTGACGTTGTGGGGCGTTGAACGCATGTCGCGCACATCCCCTTGGGGGCGGATGGGTGTGGACATGCCGGCAGGATGATCGATGCGACGCATCGAGCTCGCGCCGGGAAAAAACAGGGCCGGATCCACCGGCTGAACTGCGGTGCCCCGAGGCCGAACGGCTGAAGGCGCCCGCGAGATGCAATGACGACCCGGCACGCCCACAACGAGGGGCGGGACCGGTCAAAGAAAAGGACGGGGCAAGACCATGCGGATTGAGCGGCGCCACACCACTTCGGGACAGTCACCTTATGCGGGTATCGAATTCCGCCTGACCACGTCGGAGATTCGCAATCCAGACGGCTCGGTCGTGTTCAAGCTCGAGAACGTCGAGGTCCCGGCCGAGTGGTCGCAGGTCGCCTCCGACGTGCTGGCGCAGAAGTACTTCCGCAAGGCCGGCGTTGCCGCGCGCCTGAAGAAGGTCGAAGAGGAATCCGTCCCCTCCTTCCTGTGGCGCTCCGTGCCCGACACCGAGGCCCTCGCCGCTCTCCCTGAGAAGGAGCGCTATGTCAGCGAGCTCAGCGCCAAGCAGGTGTTCGACCGCCTCGCCGGCTGCTGGACCTATTGGGGCTGGAAGGGCGGCTATTTCACGAGCGACGACGACGCCCAGGCGTTCTATGACGAGCTCCGCTACATGCTCGCCATGCAGATGGTCGCGCCGAACTCGCCGCAATGGTTCAACACCGGCCTGCACTGGGCCTATGGCATCGACGGCCCCGGCCAGGGCCATTATTACGTCGACCCCTTCACGGGCAAGCTGACCAAGTCCAAGTCGGCCTACGAGCATCCGCAGCCGCATGCCTGCTTCATCCAGGGCGTCGGCGACGACCTCGTCAACGAGGGCGGCATCATGGACCTCTGGGTCCGCGAAGCCCGCCTGTTCAAATACGGCTCCGGCACCGGCTCCAACTTCTCGCGCCTGCGCGGCGAAGGCGAAAAGCTCTCCGGCGGCGGCCGCTCCTCCGGGCTGATGAGCTTCCTCAAGATCGGCGACCGCGCTGCGGGCGCAATCAAGAGCGGCGGCACCACGCGCCGCGCCGCCAAGATGGTCGTCGTCGACGTCGATCACCCCGACATCGAGACCTATATCGACTGGAAGGTGAAGGAGGAGCAGAAGGTCGCCGCCCTCGTCACGGGCTCCAAGATCAACCAGAAGCACCTCAAGGCCGTGCTGAAGGCCTGCGTCAACTGCGAAGGCTCGGGCGACGATTGCTTCGACCCCGAGAAGAACCCTGCCCTGCGCCGCGAGATCAAGCTCGCGCGCCGCAGCCTGGTGCCCGACAATTACATCAAGCGCGTCATTCAGTTTGCCAAGCAAGGCTACAAGGACATCCAGTTCGACACCTACGACACCGACTGGGATAGCGAAGCCTACCTCACCGTTTCGGGCCAGAACTCCAACAACTCGGTCTCGCTGAAGGACGACTTCCTGCGCGCGGTCGAGACCGACGGCGACTGGAATCTCAACGCCCGCACCTCGAAGAAGGTGACGAAGACTCTGAAGGCGCGCGACCTCTGGGAGAAGATCGGCTACGCCGCCTGGGCCTCGGCCGATCCCGGCCTGCACTTCAACACCACGATGAACGACTGGCACACCTGCAAGGCGTCCGGCGACATCCGCGCGTCCAATCCGTGCTCGGAATACATGTTCCTGGACGACACGGCGTGCAATCTCGCCTCGGCGAACCTGCTGACGTTCTACAACACCGACACCAAGCGCTTCGACGTCGAGGGCTATGAGCATCTCTGCCGGCTCTGGACCGTCGTGCTCGAAATCTCCGTGATGATGGCGCAGTTCCCGTCGAAGGCGATCGCCGAGCTCTCCTACGAGTTCCGCACGCTCGGCCTCGGCTACGCCAATATCGGCGGCCTGCTGATGACCATGGGCCTGCCCTATGACAGCAAGGAAGGCCGCGCGCTCTGCGGTGCCCTCACTGCAGTCATGACCGGCATCACCTACAAGACCTCCGCCGAGATCGCGGCCGAGCTCGGCACCTTCCCCGGCTACAAGAAGAACGCCGCGCATATGCTGCGCGTGATCCGCAACCACCGCCGCGCGGCGCATGGCCAGTCCAACGGCTATGAGGCGCTCAGCGTCAACCCGGTGCCGCTCGACCTCGTCTCCTGCCCGCAAGCCGACCTCGTCAGCCATGCCCAGGCAGCCTGGGATGCGGCGCTCGAGCTCGGCGAGAAGCACGGCTATCGCAACGCCCAGACCACGGTGATCGCGCCGACCGGCACGATCGGCCTGGTGATGGACTGCGATACGACGGGCATCGAGCCCGACTTCGCGCTGGTCAAGTTCAAGAAGCTCGCCGGCGGCGGCTACTTCAAGATCATCAACCGCGCCGTGCCGGCCGCGCTGCGCGCGCTCGGCTATCGCGAGAGCGAGATCGCGGAGATCGAGGCCTACGCCGTCGGCCACGGCTCGCTGGCGAATGCCCCCGGCATCAACGTCACCACGCTGAAGGCCAAGGGCTTTACGGACGAAGCCATCGCCAAGGTCGAGAAGGCCCTGCCGACCGCCTTCGACATCAAGTTCGCCTTCAACAAGTGGACCTTTGGCGAAGACTTCATCCGCGACCAGCTCGGCATCGGCGCGGAGGCGATCGCAGCCCCCGGCTTCGACCTGCTCCAGGCCGTCGGCTTCACCAAGCGCGAGATCGAGGCCGCCAACGTCCACATCTGCGGCGCGATGACGGTGGAAGGTGCCCCGCACCTCAAGGCCGAGCACTATCCGGTGTTCGACTGCGCCAACCCCTGCGGCAAGATCGGCAAGCGTTATCTCTCGGTCGAGAGCCACATCCGCATGATGGCGGCGGCGCAGCCTTTCATCTCGGGCGCGATCTCCAAGACAATCAACATGCCGAACGACGCCACGGTGGAGGACTGCAAGTCCGCCTACATGCTGTCGTGGAAGCTCGCCTTGAAGGCCAACGCGCTCTATCGCGACGGCTCCAAACTCTCACAGCCGCTCAACTCGCAGCTCATCAGCGACGATGAGGACGAGGACGATGCGGTCGAGCTGCTGCACGAAAAACCCATGGCGGCGCGCGCCACGCATGTGGCCGAAAAGGTCGTCGAGAAGCTGGTCGAGCGCATCGTCGTGATGCGCGAGCGCGAGAAGATGCCCGATCGCCGCAAGGGCTACACCCAGAAGGCGGTCGTCGGCGGCCATAAAGTGTATCTGCGCACCGGCGAGTACGATGACGGTCGTCTCGGTGAGATCTTCATCGACATGCACAAGGAAGGCGCGGCGCTCCGCTCCTTCATCAACAACTTCGCCATCGCGGTGTCGCTCGGCCTGCAATACGGCGTGCCGCTCGACGAATATGTCGACGCCTTCACCTTCACCCGCTTCGAGCCGGCGGGCCCCGTGCAGGGCAACGACAGCATCAAGTACGCGACCTCGATCCTCGACTACGTCTTCCGCGAGCTCGCGGTGAGCTATCTCTCGCGCTTCGACCTCGCCCATGTCGATCCCAACGAGACGGGCTTTGACGCGCTCGGCAAGGGCGTCGAGGAAGGCAAGGAGCCGGACGAGGACGGCGGCCAGCACGCGACCAAGCTGGTCTCGCGCGGCCTCACCCGCTCGCGCACGGACAACCTCGTCGTGATGCGCGGCGGCTCGGCCGCGGTCAGCCAAGGCAACGACAGCGCGCCCTCAGGCGGCAGCCGGGTCACGGCGCTGGCCGCCCACGGCGCTAGCGCCCGCGTCGGCGACGCCATCGAAGGCGCCGTCGCCCTGAAGCAGGAAGCCCAGCACGATCTGTCTCCGACGGAGAAGCTGGAAGCGCTGCAATGGAGCAAGGCCGGCAGCGGCGCGACCGCGGCTCCGACCAGGGCCGAGCGTCGCGCGGAGGCGAAGGCCAAGGGCTACGAGGGCGAGATGTGCTCGGAGTGCGGCAACTTCACGCTGGTGCGGAATGGGACGTGCATGAAGTGCGATACTTGCGGAAGCACGACGGGGTGTTCGTAAGACGATAGCTAACGCCGATCGACAGTAGAACCCGCACGTGCTCAGGTATCTGCAAGGGGCGGCCGCGAGGCCGCCCTTCTTTCATTCACATATTGCAACTTATGGTTTTTTGAACATAACTAGGTAGTATTAGATTAAAAAAGGGCGGCGAATGCAGTCCGACTATTTCAATCACGTTCATCTTCTGATTCGGGGGAGTGATGACCAGATTTGACGGGATCGAGCTTCCTAACATCGTCCAGCGTCGCTTCGACGTGCGGATGACGGAATCTAAAACAAAACTAGACGTGCTGACCACACGGCTAGCAAAGGCTCGTCACCTGAAAGCCTTCGAACACCTAACGATCTACGCGGCGGGTTCTTACGGTCGATTAGAAGCTAGCAAATACTCAGATATCGATTTGTTTTTTGTGCTTGCGAAGCCTCGCAGCTATTTCGATGAAATAAGAGTTCCTGAAATTCGGCTGCTCTCGGAGATAGTTGAAATCGGCTACGACATGGATTTTCCTAAATTCTCAAACGATGGACACTTTCTAAAGCTGTTGTTTCTCGACGATACCCCGTCACGAGCAGAAGAAGCTAGAGCACGATCGTATTCTCGAAGAATTACTGTTGCTGGCACGGCAACAAAGTCGTGTTCTGTCGAATCCGGCCGGCCTTATCGGTGAGGAAATACTGGCTTTATTACTCAGGCTGACCCATGAGCCGGAGGGGGCTGCAATACGCTTAGTGCACAAGGAGCGAGATCTCGTCCTTGCGTTGTGCGGGCGCTGGGGACGACTGCAGTACGAGTTGAACGGCTATATCAGCGTGCTTGATCCGAAAGAGCGGCCGCGTGCTCGCGAGATGATCGAACGCTTCTCCTCCTATGTGAAGGAGCTTCAGTCCATACTTGTCGGAACTGCTACAACGCAATCCATCCAACAGGCATTTGGCTCTAGCTCTCAAACCAGCTCGTAGTAGCAATCGTGGCCCGTCGAGTTACGGCGACGGTGCACGAAATTGGTTTGTCATCGCCAAATCAGCCAATTCCGCTCACTTTTGGATGCGCTCCGTATCGAGTGCACTACCCTCCGTGATCGCAGCTTGGTTCCGGCTTCCCTGCTCATCAATCCCAACCGCCGAAATTGCCTTTGCGGTCGAGCCCTTCCCTCCTAAACTCGACCGTCACCGTCATCGGTTCCGACGAGCCCGGTAGAAGCGGAGTAAAGTCATGCCCAAACCGGAAAGCTTCCCGATCGAGAAGATCTTCGTTCCGACCAAGCAGAAGAAGGCCGTCAAGCCCGAGACCGTCGGGGAGATCGCGGAAAGCATGCTGGAGATCGGACAACAGGTCCCGATTTCCGTCCGGCGCGACGGAGACCGCCTGGTTCTGGTCGAGGGACTGCATCGGCTCGAGGCCTGCAAGGCGCTCGGCGAGACGACCATTCTCGGTGTTCTGGTCCCGGCTGAGCTTGCCCAGCACAAGCCGCAGCTCGCCGAACGACCCGAGGTCGAGGCAGAACGCATCAAGATGGCGCGATTGAAACAGCTGCGCCTGGAGAAGGAAGCCGCTGAGGCATCGGCGGCTGCCTTGAAGGGCGTCAGGCAGTCGGAAGCGCCGCGCACCCGTCCGGCGAAAGGCGTCCGCGACAAGCCGCAGGCATCACCGGGCCGGATTGTGAAATCGAAACCGAAATCATTGTCGGACTGGATCACGCAGCAAAAGGGCAGCGGCGGCCGCTATTGATGGCCACCCCGTCATTCCGGGGCGCGCCCGCTTGGGCGCGAGCCCGGAATCCATCGGGCGGCACGACGAGTGGCGCAATGGATTCCGGGCTCGCGCTTCGCGCCCCCGGAACGACCGTTCTGCTGCGCTCCACCTTGCATGGCTTCTACCGCATGACGGCCGCAATCCTTTCGATCGCGGCCCTCCTCACCGATCAACCCGCCCGTCTCACGCCGCTTTCGCCTGCTCCGGCGAGGCCGTCTCCATCGCGCGCATGTAGAGGTCGAGCAGGCTTTCGCGCTCGTCGCGCTCGTTCTTGTCTTCCTTGCGCAGCTTGATGATCTCCTTGAGGATCTTCACGTCAAAACCCTCGCTCTTGGCTTCCGCGAAGACTTCCTTCTTCTGTTCGCTCAACTCCTGCATCTCGCTGTCGAGGTTCTCGATCCGCTCGACGAAGGAACGGATCTTGCCGCCGGGAATGGTGATATCGGACATGGTGCCTCTTTGCTGACTGAGGTCGTGAAAATGCCCGCAAAGAAATGACCAATGTGTTAACCGAGTTGCCGCACCCGATGCCATCGCGCCGCAGCGATACTCAGGACAGGCGACCACCCCGCAGCTATCTCGACCAGCGACTTCCTGCCCGATGCGTCGACGATGCAGCGGCAAAATCTCACCACATGGCCGCCACGCAAGCGACAGCCCACAATCGCGATTTCAGCGCAAACGCGACGGAGGCTCGCGGCTTCATCGATATTCAGGAGCCATTTGCAATGTTGAGTGCGGTGGACAACAAGCCACGGGGCAAATCCGGCCGGCGCGGCGGCAAGAAGAAGGCGGGACAACGCGCCGGGGCCGGCGAGCAACGCGCAAGTGCAGGGCATCAATTGCCGGATGCCCCGGCGGAGACCAGGCACGAGACCGGGCAAGAGCCGAGCCGACCGATCAGTGCGGAGATACCTTCGGCTGCAGCCTTGCCGGACGAGGCTTCCGGGATGGAGCTCGCTGCAAGCCCACCCGTCGCACCGGTCGAACCCTTGGAGGCCAGCACGCAGGCGATTGCCGACGCCTATAGCGACTACATCAGGACCTCGCTTGAGCAAGCCTGGAGCTTCCTGGGAAAGCTCGCTATGGCGCGTTCACCCGTCGAGGCCTTTGAGCTTCAGATGGCGTACGCGAAACAGGCCTGCGACTCGTTTGTCGCCGAATCCCAGAAGATCACCGAGCTGCATGAACAATTGACCAGAGAAAGGGTCATGCATCTTGAGGGGTTCGTGGCCAGGCTCACCCAGACCACGCTCGAAATCCGCACGATACGTCACTGACGACGGGTGCACATTGCGGCGCCGCGGGACGTAAGGTGGGTTAGCTGGCGGTTGCGCGAAGCGCGGTCCGCCGGCGTAACCCACCACCTCTCCGCCGCCGAGATTAAAGAGGTGGGTTGCGCTACCCGACCTGCGCTTTGTCGCGGAGCTAACTCACTCTACGCGCCTGAGGACCGCCTGGAGTTCAGTACCCTGACTTCGTGCCGGTGGTCGACCCGGTGCCCGCGCCTGTGGTTTGACCTGTGGTTTGCCCTGTAGTCCGTCCTGGAGCGTAGCTCGACGCGCCGGGGCTGGTTCTCTTCGAGGACTTCGCGTGCTGCTTCTTCTTGTGTCCCGGAGCGTAGCTGGAAGCGCCCGGCTCGCCCTTCTTGCCCATTTGCTGCATCTCATGACCTGGCGTCTTGCTCGATACGCCCTGAGCAAATACGGCTGGTGCGGTAGCCATGACAACGGCAGCCGAAAGCGCGATGATCGTTGCTTTCATGTTGTCCTCCTCGAACAAGCCCCCTCAAAGGAAACGGAATGGACTAGCGCCCGTTCCCCTCAGCGAACGTTCATGGCGCCGCGGGGCTGGACGCCCCTGGGATCGTCATTCGTTGATGAGCTTCGATCCGCTCGACTACCCTACGAAATGCGCTTTGCGCAGTCGCGGCGACAACCCATCCTACGCCCTCACGCCGCCCGCTCCCTCGCCCGTCATAATTTCTCCTTTGCACACGCGTTGTGTCTGACAGCGGCGAGACCTATCCTTGATCGGACTGCCTCCCATTGACGCCCGACCGGATGGAGAGCGCATCGATGCCTGACACGAACGACCCCAAGCCTGATACCGGCAAGACCGATAACGCCAAGCCTGATATCGCCAAGCCTGATGCGTCCAAGCCGGACGAGGCGCGCGCCGACGGTGGGCTGGCGCGGGCCTACGACCGGATCAAAAGCGCAGAGGAAGACCTCGCGCGGCTGGACCGGCTGGTTTCCGGAATGGAACGCAACAGCGAAGCCCCGCGGACCTCGCACGCAAGCGCCGCCTCGACGGCAGCCGCCACGTCAGGAAAGAAGACGCCGACGCCGGAAGCCAAGGTTCTAAACACCAAGGTACGCGATCAGGGCCTGAGGGGAGACAAGGCCATGATGCGCGCACTGGCTATTCTCGTGATGGCGATCGGCCTCCTCGGTGCCGCCGTCGCATCGCAATATGGCGACGAGGCGACATCGATCGGCAAGTCCATCATGGCGCGATGGGCTCCACCCGCGAGCGCACCCCCGCAAGCGACCGCCGCGGAAAGTCCGGAGCAGCCGGCGACGGTGCTGCGGGCGGCCGCGGATGAGCCGAGCCCGGTGCCGGCGCCGCCGGGGCCCAAGGACACCGAAAGCGCCCCGAAGCCTGCCGCCACGGCGGCCGAGCCGTCATCGTCCGAGCTCGCGCAATCGCTCAAGGCCATCACGAGCGAGCTTGCGAATATCAACGACAAGCTCGAGCAGCTGAAGAGCCGCAGCGAGCAGACCCTGCGCGACCAGGCCGCCACCATCGAGCAGCTCAAGGCCGCGCAGGAGAAGGACGCGGCGGACAATGCCCGCCTCGCCGCGCAGGTCCAGGCGTTGCAAACGCAATTGAGCGCGTCATCGGCGCCATCCGCCTCTGCACCCGCCAAGCCCGTCGTGCGCAGCGTGGTGAGCAACGACACGGCTGCGCGTGCCCGGGCGCACCTACCGGACGCCGCGCCACGGCGGCCGAGGCCGCCGCCGCGAGGCCCCTGGATGCCGCCGCGCTATATGGCCGACCCTTACTATTACGGCGATCCGGATTGGTGAGCCCGTTTCGAAGGCGCGATTGGATTTGAAGTGCGTAGGGTGGGTTAGCCTGCGGCGGCGCGAAGCGCAGTCCGCTGGCGTAACCCGCCTCTTTGATTTCCGCGGAGGCAGAGGTGGTGGGTTACGCTGCGCGAACTGCGCCTCGCGCAGTCGCGCAGCTAACCCACCCTACGCACCCACGCTCCCCTCAGCGTATCTCGCTCATCGTCACCTTGGCCGCGATCCCCGTCAGCTCGGGCTCTTGCGGCGCAAGCTCCTCATCGGAAGGGCCGACCGAGACTTCAGCCATTCTGCGTTTGACCTGTTCGCAGGTCTTGCGAACGTCTTCGGTGAACAGCGCGCATTCTTCGATACGCTTGAAGATCTTGCGTCCCTCTTCACGATAGCCTGCCGCCGTTTCTCGCATGAAGGCGATCGCATCATGAACCTGGGCCGTCAGCGCCTCGCATTTTTGCGCGGCGTCGATCAACTCGGTGCCCATGGCCTCGATCTCTTTTGCAGCGGACTCATAGTCGCGAATGACCGCTTCTGCACTGAGCGCACCGACCCGGGACACCCCCGCGGTGTGCTCGACGTAATCAGGCAGATTAACTGAAGTAATGGAGCTCCCCGACCGGATCGAAGTGATGTCGGCTTCGAGTTGGACCAAGTTCACTCCGTCCCGTCTGTGCAATTGTTCGACACTTGCCATGACTGTCCTCCCAATACGCGCAAAGAAACCCCAAGCAGTATTGGGTTTATTACGGGGATAAATGCCGTTCTACCTCTATGTATTCTTGACAGTCTTCACTTTGCCACTTTTACCCAATCGCCAACTCTGCACGCAGAGACGGCGAGCCATCAAACTTCAATTTATCCGCGCACCTGTTCGAAGTGCACTCCCCGCCGCATCGGCGCCGGGCCATGGCGGGCACGATTACGTTCCGGGGGAGCGACGGTCGTCGGCGTCGAAGGCATTTCCGACGGCGGCTGGCGCAGGCTCGCCCCGCCCTGCATCCGCAGCACGATGGCGGCCGGCATCGCCCGCCGCAAAAATATCGTGCACCAGCCCGAGCTTCCCCAGCCCCAGGATGATCAGCCCGTTGATGTCCACCTCGTACCAGGCGTGCGAGATGTAGGCGTCGCGCGGAAAGCGGTGATGGTTGTTGTGCAGCCCCTCGCCGAAGGTGAGCAGCGTGGTCACCAGCTCGTTGGTGGTGCCGTCATGGGTCTCGAAGCGGCGGTAGCCCCAGCGGCCGTCGCTGTGACAGACCGAGTTGACCAGCGAGGTCGCCATGGTCATGAGGTAGCTGCGGAACAGGCCGGCGAACAGGATGCAGCCGATCATCGTGCGCACGCCGCCAAACGCGTAGCCGATGGCGCCCGGAATGATCAGCGCCGACAGCGCGTACCAGTACCAGCGCGTCCTGGTGAAGAACATCGCGATCGGGTCGGCCAGGATGTCCTTGGCGTAGTAGCTGGCATCGGTGGTCTCGCGGTCCCACACCCAGCCGCCTTGCGCATGCGTCATGCCCTTGGCGAAACTGGTATAGGGATGGCCGCCGCCGTCGTAATAGGGGCTGTGCACGTCGCCGGGCCGGTCGGAGTGCAGATGGTGCCGCCGATGGTTGCTCACCCATTTCAGGATCGAGCCCTGCACCGCCATGGTCGCGAGCGCGGCGAAGATCGTCCGCATCACCGGACCGCAGCGGAAGCTGCGGTGCACGAAGTAGCGATGCATGAAGCCGATGCCGATCGTGGACATGATGAACGTGCCCGCGAACACCGAGACTTCGACCCAGCCGATGCCTTGCCAGAAGGCCCAGACCAGCGCCGCGATCGAGCCGCCGACCATGATGGCGAACGAGATGTAGGAATCGCGAAACTTGGCGTCGACCACCGGACCTTCGGTCAGCACGCCCGGCGGCATTTTCGGCTCCGCAAGCTGCTCGGACGCCACGCTCTCAACCACGCTCATTTCAGCCGATCCATTTACACTGCACTTTTCTGCAGTGCAGCGTACAACCCCTGGTTATCAGAGGCAAGGACCGGGGCGGCCGTAGGAGCACGGGCGGCGCAGCCCCGCCGCTTTCGCTTCTCTGCGATAGAGAGTGGCGATCATGACGAGCAGATGCACGTCGTGCCTCTGCTCAGCTCACCGAGCGCATGCGCCGATCAGTTTTGGCGTCGGTCGGTGCCTTCACCACCAATACGGCCAGCGCCATCCCTCATAGCGCACATAGGACGGCACCAAGGGCGGGCCGTAGGGATCGACCCGGTCGTGCTCGGGGCGGTAACGATAGCGTGGCACGATGTTGTAATCCCAAGGCGTCGGCCTCAGCACCGGCGCCGTGATGACGAGCCGCTCTTGCGGCGCGCGAACGACGACGGCTCTCCGCGTCCGGGCTTCGGCGTCCGAGGTTGCAAGGCCGCTCAGCACCAGGGCGGTTCCGAGCGCGCAGGCGGCAGTCATCTTGGTCATGCGTTGGTCTCCTTCGCGCGGAGAGTGCAAAAGGATGCCAGGCGAGGCAAGCAAATTTCGCGCGAGGTGCGGACATAAGCGCTGTGCGCTTTGGCGCTCCGACCTCTCCCCGTCATTGCGAGGAGCACTTGCGACGAAGCAATCCAGAGTCCTTCCGCGGAGGGAGCCTGGATTGCTTCGCTCCGCTAGCAATGACGGCCGAGTATGACGCAAGAGTGGTCTGGATGAGCAGCAGAAGTCCCGGACGTCGGCACCTGCCGCTCACTCACGCGCGCGGCGCAGGGCCTGATCCAGCTTGTGCCTCTGCTTGTCCCAGCGCTCCTGCTCGGCTTCGGCGCGCGCCTCGAGCGCGGCCCGCTCGGCTTCGATCGCCTCGGCCTTCGCTTCGTGCTCGCGTGTTGCTTTGTCGAGCGCTGCTTCCGCCGCGGCAACCGCCTTGTCGCGCCGTGCACGCTCCTTGGCGCGGGCGGCCTCCTCCTTGGCACGCGCTGCCTCGCGCCGTCGCTCCTCCTTCTCGAAAGCTGCTGCGGCCTTGCGGGCGGCCGCATCATCGATCTCGCGGGATGCATTCCGGGCCGTCCTGGCGGGACGCTTCTTTGACGTCGGTTTGCTCTCGGCCTTGCTCTTGGACTTGCGCTTGGGCTCGGCCTCACCTGCGCCGAGATCAGTCGGCAGCTCCGCGCTCTCGGTGAACGGGCCGTCCGAGCCGACCGGGCGCCTCAGCACCACGCCCGGCTTCGCCATGGTCGCGGCGACGACATCGGGATCGTCGGTCTCCCTGGCGACGCCCTGATGGAACAGATTGGAGCTGGCGCCCCAGGCGGCAAGCGCCGCCTTCATCGAGGGCGCGGCGATCGCCTGATCGTAGAAGCCGAGCGAGGTCTGGTAGGTCTTCAGCTTCTTTGGCATGTCGCTCCGATGTCGGCGCAGCTTTCCGCGCGCGAGCGTAGCCCGGATCGAGCAAAGCGCAATCCGGGGTCGCGCGGCACGCTCGGCGCTGGACTACGCTTGCGCTCCATCCAGGCTACGCACCTTCCAGCAACGCGTCATACCCTTGCGCGCTGAACGCCAACAGACAAAAACCGTGCCCGAACGGATCGGCCAGCATCGCGATCCGCCCATAGGGCGCATCGCTCGCCGGCACCTCCAGAATCGCACCCGCAGCGAGGGCACGCGCGACGGCCGCGTCGACATCGTCGACGACGACGTCGATATGCACCGGCGTCCAGTGCCGCTCATAGCGGCGGGGGTCGCCGCCGGCGCCGATGGTGCCGGCCTGCTTGGTCAAGAGATACACCGGTGCGGGCCAGCCGTTGAGCTCGACGAAGTCGGCGCCGAAGCGGCGGCCGACCGAGAGGCCAAAGGCTTCGGTGTAGAACGTCGTGGCTTTCGCCACGTCGGGAACATCGATGTTGAGGAGGAAGCTCATGAGCGGCTCGTCGCAAGTTGAGGCGCGAGCGTAGCCCGGATGGAGCGCAAGCGTAATCCGGGATGGTGCCGCACCCGACGCCCCCGACCGCGTTCCACGATGGCATCATGCCATTGTTTTGCCCGACGGGTCAAATCCTGTTCGATTTTACCGAAGTGAGGAAAAACCCCGAGCAATTCCATGGGGATGGCTACTGTGCATGGGGTTGTTTTCGCAACACTTGCTTGAGCCGGCCCTCAATTGCGCTTCAGGCTCAGGATATAGGCCGATAGCACCTCGGCCTGCTCCGGCGAGATCACGAGATTCGGCATGGTCTGGTGACTGGTCCGCCAGAACACCTTGAGCGAGAGCGCGGTGGTGCCGTTGCGGTCGGCGATGGATTGGAAGCTCGGTGCCTCCTCGAAGAAGCCGGCCATGTGCGGCTCGATCGCGTGACACGACTGGCACCACGCCTGCGCCAGGCGATGACCTGCGGCGACCGCGCGCGAGCCGGGCCTCGGCGCCCCGGCGGCGGTGTGAACGACGCTGAAGAGAAACAGCACCGACAGCGCGATCAGGACGGCGATGCCGATGGAGATTCGAACATTGTGCGACATCGCCCGACCTCACGGCATTGAATCGTGGAGCAGCTTAGATGTGCACCACGACGCCAGCTTGATCTGCGTCAAGCCAGCTCGCAGCTCGCGTCCTCAGCACGTCACGAGGTCGGTGTGGCCGAATCCCTTGGAATAATCGAGCAGCGAGATCACCGTCGGCGTGAGACGGATCAGCCGCACCTCGGACGGCTTCGGCATGGGCAGGCCGATCGCCTTCTGCTCGGGATAGCGCGCCATCACCAGTGTGATCGCCTTCTCGGCCTCAGCTGGATCGGTCACGGCCACCGCCCGCGCCGCCATGGACAGGCCGGTGATCTCCATCACTTGCGCCGGATCGTCGTCGATCGCCAGCGACACGCGCTCGTCCCGCGAGATGTTCTGCGCCTTCTGGCTGTCGGGGCCGCAGAGAAAGTAGATGGTGAAACCGTCGTTGGCATAGCCGACGGTCGTTACTTGCGGCCAGCCATCGGCGCGAAGCGTCGCGATCCGCATCGTGCGGTGCTGGTCCAGCAAGGTCTGGATTTTTCGTCTGAGTGTGTCGTCCATCGCTGCCTCCGGCGGTCATTCCTGAAGACACGGTACGCCCCTTGCGCGCAGTGCCGTTGATGCAGCTCAACGCGCGGCGGCGATGTTGCCTCATTGAAAGCGTCGGCAAGCATCGCCCGGTGATATCGCACCGGCAGGCGCGGCCAGCCCGCGCCGTGCGCAGCTTTTGCTTGCTTTCCCGGTTCCCGCCTCTACGGTCGCGCCGCGAACGAACGCGCGAGACAAGACCCGTCATGACCGACACGATGAAATGCCCGACCTGCAATTCTGAGCACGCCTATCAGGACCGCGATCTCTGGGTCTGCCCGGAATGCGGCCATGAATGGAGCGGCGCGGCGGACGCGGTCGCGGACACGGCGCAGGATACGGGCGTGCGCGATGCCAACGGCAATTTGCTCGCCGACGGCGACAGCGTCATCGTGATCAAGGATCTCAAGATCAAGGGCTCGTCCTCGGTCGTCAAGGGCGGCACCAAGGTACGCAACATCCGCCTGCAGGACGCCAGCGACGGCCACAACATCGCCTGCAAGATCGACGGCATCGGCGCGATGAATCTGAAGTCGGAGTTCGTGAAGAAGGCGTGAGGTCCGCTAGCTTTGCCGCTGCGCCAGGTAGAACCCGCACAGCACCGTCACGAGGCCTGCCGTCTGAAGCATCGTGGGCGGCTCGCCAAGTAGCAACCAGCCCGTGAGCAGCGTCAGCGCGGGCACGCAGGCCGGAAACACCGCGGCGCGGGCGACGCCGAGACGCTGGACCGAGACGGCGTAGAGATAGAGCGCGGCGGGGCCGGCAAGCACGCCCTGCGCCAGCGCCTGGATCGCGTTCTCGGTCATGCCGATCGACGCAATGTGGGCGAGGCCCACCGTGGCGACGTAGACCGGCACCAGCAGCAGCGACAGCACGTTGATCACGAGCGCAGCCGACACGGCCGAGACGCGCCATCGACGCAGCATCGCGCCGAAGCCGGCGAACATGAATCCGGCGAGCACGAAGATGAGATCGCCCTGAATGCCGTCGGCACCGATGTGGCCGATTGATTCCGCACCGATCACGCCGAGGCCTCCGACGATGACGAGCGCGCCAGTCAGGCGCGAGGCGGAGATCCGCTCCTTCAGCACGACCGCCGCGAGCAGGAGGCCGCCGAGCGTGGCGCAAGAGGGCTGGATCACACTGCCATGGCCGAGCGGGACGAACAGGAAGCCGATGTACGAGATCAGCGACATCACGGGACCGCCGAGCACCATCAGCACGAGCCCCCTGCCCCAGCCGATGCCGCAGAGATCGGAGAGTCCGGCGCGCAACACGAGGGGCAGGAAGGCGATCCCCGACCAGACATAGCGATGCACCAGCAGATCGACCGGCGTGAAGCCGGCCTTGAGGCCGTGCCGCGTGGCGGCAAAGCCGAGCGCCCAGAACAGCGCTGCGGCAAGCCCGCAGACCACGCCGAGCAGTGCCGGCGCGGTATCCTTCTTCTGAGCGTCGGCGCCGCTCGTCCGCTGATCCATGGATCACTCGATATGTCGGCTCGCTGAGCCGCTCAACCCACGCGGCTGCAGGGCTGTCACGCGAGGGCGATGCCGACGACGCGTGTTACAGCCCCTCATCGAAGACCATCCGCCATCCCTTGCGCGTATCCATGTATTCCCGCACTTGCCTGATCCGGTCGCCCACCACCTCGAACACGAAGCAATACTCGTTCTCGTACGGCTTGCCGCCCGGCAGCGTGGCGCGCATCCGCTCCTCCACGATCACGACATCGCCGTCGACATAGACGCCGCGGAACGTGATATCGATGCTCGAAAACAGCCTGTGCATTTCCTTGGCGATGAAGCGGGCGATCTGGTGCGCTCCCACCATGTGATCGGTATGATCGAGCGCGACGGCGGTGGCATTTCCCTTCGGCGCGATCCATTCGGCGTCTTCGGTGAAGAGTGCCGCGATGCGCTCGGGATCGCGTGACGAAAAGGTCTTCCAGGCGTTCAGTACGACGTCTCTCGGGCTGGTCACGATGGGGTCTCCGGCCGTGTTGCGATGAGAACCGCCTTCTAGGCCGCGAGGCGCGCCGCGGCTCGCCACAATCAGACTCGGTCATCCGGCAGCCCTTCCGCCGCCGCCCCCATGCGCTACCATGCGATCATGTTGAGCTTTGATGTCTGCAACGCCGCGCGCCTGCGCCGCGATCCCCGCTATGACGGCCGCTTCTTCACGGCGGTGAAGACCACGGGCATCTATTGCCGGCCGGTCTGTCCGGCCAAGCAGCCGCTGGCGCGCAATGTGGTCTATTATCCGACGGCTGCGGCTGCCGAGGCCGCCGGCTTCCGGCCCTGCCTGCGCTGCCGTCCCGAGACCGCTCCTTTCTGCCCGGCCTGGAACGGCACGCGCTCCACGGTGGCCCGGGCCATGAGGCTCATCGATGACGGCGCGCTGGATGAAGGCTCGGTGGTCGATCTCGCGACGCGGCTCGGCATCTCGTCGCGTCACCTGGCGCGCCTGTTCGAGCGCCATGTCGGCGCTACGCCGCAGCAGCTCGCCAAGACACTGCGTGTCCAGCGCGCCAAGCGCCTGCTCGATGCCGGCGATGACAGCATGACCGCTATCGCATTCCAGGCCGGGTTCGGCAGCCTGCGCAGGTTCAACGCCGCCTTCGCCGAACTCTACGGCCGCTCGCCGTCAAGCCTGCGCGCGCGGCGAGCTTAGCGGCCCGCGCCAGTGATCACGTCCGCGGTCTTCACCTTGCGCGGGCTGAGCACCTTCGCCTGGTGGACCGAGGCGATTGCGCTTGGCGCTGCGACCTGCTGCTCGACATGTGCGGCACCGAGCACGCGCAACTGCAGCGGGGAAACCGGGAATCCGTTGGCCTCATAGGTCGGCAGCTCGGCGGCGAAAGCCGCGGTACCGCCCGCGATCGTCAGGAAGGCGGCGATCGACAAGGTCTTTTTGTTCATTGGTGATGCTCCGAGGTTTGATAGTCGGAGCCTATTTAGGCGTATTTTGCTGCAGTGCGACATACACCGCCGCATTGCAACATCGCATGCAATGCATGACGTTATGCCTAATGCGTCCAGGGATTTGGGCGAATCACGCCGGCTGCGACGCGGCGCCTCCAGAGGAGCCGCTCAGCCACCAAGCACGTTGCCCCAGCCGTCGAAGAGATAGGTCTTCCAGGCCACGGTTCCATCAGCGCCGGGCCGGCTGGCGCGGCGGTAGTCCTCGGCCTGGTCGGCGGTCCAGGTGATGATCGTGTCGGAGAGACGATCGTGCAGGATGGCGGGCTCGGTGGGGTCGAAGGCGTCCATGGGACGAAGCGAGGGATGCGTCATGGCGCCTCCAACGCACCAGCCGCAACAAAGTTGCGGCAACGTCAAATGGAACCGGGCGTTGCACCTCGGCCACAGTTGCCCCGAAAAGCCCGCACTCCCCGATTTGCGCCATTGCGCCGCCACACCGTGGCCCGAACAATCGACGTGCTGCGTGCCTTTCCGTGCGACTGTTTCGACAGACTGTTTGCATCATCACTGTTCGGGCAAGATTGTTCGAGCAGACCGTTTGGAGGCAGGGATCATGAACGATCGGCGGTCTCTTCTGGTGGCGGTGTCGTGTCCCTCGGCCGTTCTCGCCGGCTGGCTGGCATTGTCTCTCTCCGCTTATGCGCCTGCGCTCATCGAAAACAGCGCCGCCAATGCGGCCGCCATCTCGCGCGCCAAGGATCGTGCCAAGGATCATGCCAAGGATCTCGGCCGCATCGACCTCGCCGACGTGCCGCGCGCTGCGACCCTTGAGGACCGCTTCGCCTTGACCGCCGACATCGCAGCCACCGTCACTGCGCTGCCCGACCCTCCCGCGCCGGCAGAGGCAACGCCGGAAGAGCCCGCCTCCACCATCAAGCTTGCCTCGGCCGACCCGGCGCTGATCCTGCCGGTGGAAGCCGTGCCCGCGCCGCCGATCTTGCCTGAACCGGAGCCCGTCGTCAGCGAGGTTGCCCCCGCCCCTGTGGCGGAGCCCGTCAAGCTCGCATCCACCGATCCCACCGAGATCGTGACGACGGACACATTGTCGGCCGCGGCGATCGCGAGCGACCCCGTTGCGCCTGCGCGCAAGGCGTCACCGCCTGCCGACAACATCGCCGTGCTCGACGAATGCTTCGTCATGGAGGCCTGCATCGACCGCTACCTCTGGGCGCTCTATCAGCGCACCGCCAAGGAAGACACGATGAAGGTGCAGGAGCGGCGCGCAGTCACCATCAAGCGCAAGGGCAAGACCGTCACGGTGATGCGCAGCTTCACCAAGCTGGTCGATCAGGACTTCACCTGGAAGGATCCGCATGCGGCCGAGCGCGCCGGCATGTCGATGATGGACTACGTCATCGGCGGCATGGACAAGAGCTTCAAGCAGAAGCTGTTCCGCATGATGCTCGCGGCCGAAGCCGCCGGCCTGTCGCCGGGCATCACCAGCGCGTTCCGCGACGACTATCGCCAGTCGATCGCGAGCGGCCTGAAGGCCGCCTCCAACCGCTCCTATCACGGCGGCAGCACGCGCGGCGGCTACGGTCACGGCATGGCGGCAGACATCGTCAGCACGCAAGGCAGCAACAGGGCGCAGCGCTGGGTCTCGACCGAAATCCTGTGGAAGTGGGTCGATGCCAACGGCAAGGCGTACGGCATCGGCCGACCCTATCTCGGCCGCGATCCGCCCCATGTCGGCCCGATCGACGGCCAGGAATATATCTCGAAGCGCGGCACCTCCGACCGCAAGGACGTTGCCGGCGTTAAGCCGAAGAAGACACAGGGCCTTGCGAGCGCCAAGCCGCCGAAGGCCGACGTCGCGCGCGAGCAGAAGGGCCCGGCGGCCAAGCCGCAGAAGTCGGCGCAATCGGCCGGCAAGCGCGCGACCTGACGGTTTACGGCTTGCGCTCTGCCGTCGGCAGCGGCACCAGCCGCATCTCGGCCGAGCCGGCGGCCTGCGTGCGCACCAGCACGGCAAAGACCGTGTCGACCGCGCGCCGTACCGCCAACTCCATTGCTTCGCCCTTGGCCAGATGAGCCGCGATCAGACCGGTGAGGAGATCGCCGGTGCCGTAGGGACGGATCGGCAGGCGCGGCGTCGCAAAGCGCGACAATCGCCCATCAGTGCACAGGATCGTCTCCACCTGCCCCGCCGCCGTGTCAGCGAGGGTGCAGCCGGTGGCGACGACGTCGGTGCCTGCCCCAGCCAGCACCGCGCAGGCCGCGCTGAGGCTCTCGGCGTCGGCAATTGCGGCCCCAGAGAGCAGCTCGAGCTCGAACTGGTTCGGCGTCGTCAGGTTCGCCGTCGGCAGCAGCCGGTGGCGGAGCACGTCCAGGATGCCGTCCGCGACATAGACGCGGCCGTCGTCACCGATCACGGGATCGCAGAGATAGACGAGCTTCCCATTGCGCGTGCGCGCCCGCTCGACGAAATCGGCGATGACGGCGGCATTGCCGGGCGAGCCGAGATAGCCGGTGACGACCACCGCGGCCTCGTCGAACAGGCCGCGCTCCTCGACTCCCCTCAGGAGATCGGCGACGAGCTCGGTCTCCAGCACCCGTCCGCGCAGGCTCGGATAGCGCGGATGGTTGGACAGCAGCGTCGTCGGCACCGCAGCGACGTTCACGCCCTCCGCCTGCATGGCATAGGCGGCCGCGCTGTTGCCGACATGGCCGTGGACCACCTGGCTCTGGATGGAGATGACGAGCATGAAAGAGGTCCGTAGAGTCAAACTTCGGGCGACGCAAGCGCTGCGTCCTGTCGCGGACTCGTCATTCCCGCGTGATATTTGCGGTCGCACGTCAGCCATCCGTCGGCCCGGACACAGCCTCCGCATGACCTCCGTCTTCAACGCCTATACGGCTCTCGCCCTCGCCATCGTGTTCGAGGTCACCGCGTCGGCGTTCCTGCAGCAGTCCGCGCAGTTCACCCGTCCCTGGCCGACGCTGGCGATGGTGCTGTTCTACGTCGCCTCGTTCTACGCGCTCTCGGTGGCGATTCGGGTGATCCCGTTGAGCATCGCCTATGCGATCTGGGGCGGGGTCGGCATCATCCTGACCGCCACCGTCTCCTTCGTGCTGTTCCGTCAGATCCTGGACGCCGCAGCCTTCGTCGGCATCGCGCTGATCGTATCAGGGGTGGTGATCATCAACCTGTTCTCGGAGACCACCGTGCGTTGATGCGCGCGGTGCCGACTCTGAGCAAGAGGTCGCGCCCCACCATCACGCTGCGGACAGCTGATCGAGCTCGGACGGCGCGTAGGCCTTGCCATCCTGGTCGGTGACGACCACCCGCCACCCCTCGCTCGCCCACACTTTCGCCTTCGCCACGATGAGCAACCGGCTCTCGCGGGCGAAACTGTACTTCTCGTTGTCGCGTTCTGCGACCATCTTGTAGGCCAATTCGCATCCCCTTGCGTCGCCCTGCACCCGGCCTTGTCGTGGCAGCGGGCTTTGGCGGCAATTCGCCGGGAGCGTGGCAATTTGGTGCCATCCACGAGGCCTGTGGCCGGCCCCGTGCCGTCGCAACAGAGCCGATCTCGTTGCCTCGGATCGGCGCTAGTGCACGCGGATAATGTGCGGGCGGCCGAGATTGATCAGGCCCTGCACCGCCGAAAGGCGGTCATTGAGGGCTGCGATGGTGAGCAGCAGATTGTTGCGACGCTCATCGAGTAGTCCCATTTCTGCGCCCGACAGCTTGGTGCCCGCCCGCTCCTTGTGGATCTCCTCGAGGGATTCGCGCAGTCCGGCAATCAGGCCGGCCAGCTGCTTGGCCTCCTTGGTCATCGACCGCTTCGCGACATTTTGCTGACGGCGCGTCTCCGCTTGGTTCTGTCTCATCGTCATCCTCCGGTGCCCCGCTGCCCCGAGTGGATGCTTACAGCTTTGGATAGACATATTACGATCGATGAAATCTGCCCGCGAAGAACTTTCTTAAATTGTACGCGCACGGAACCCGATCGCGCGGGAGCGGAAAGCCCGGCACCAAGGCCGGGCTTTCATTGCGGCTAGCCAGAGCTCGGCGGCGGAAACGCGGGCGGAACGGCCCGCGCGGCGCTTTCGGCGTCACCTCGCCGGCAGCATGAATGCGTCGAAGAACGAGGCCAGCCCGGCAAAATCGTTGAGCGGCAGCACGGTCGCGACATACTGGTCGGGCCGCACCACGACCATGCAGCCGGCTGTCCGATCGATGCCGCGCATCGTGAAGACGTCGTGGCCGCTCTTGAGATCCGGGCAGAACATCTTCTCGTAGTCGTACAAGCCGTAACGGCCTTTGCTCGGGAGCAACATCGGCGGCATTGCCTCGATGGCGAGCTCGCGATGGTCCTGCTGAAACACCGCGCGCAGATCGATCACGCTGTCGATGTCAGCTCCAACAGGCGTATATCGACGGATAGGTGACTTCCGGGATTCCGCGAGGAAATTGCACAAGGCACGAATGGCCGAGCCCGACGCTGCCGGGTTCTCATCGGGCGAGAACGCGTAGATGCGGAAGCGGCCATCGGCCCGTGCGGCATGGCCGAGATGCACCGGCTTGGCGTCCGCCAGCCGGATCACCGGCGCGGAATGGAAGCGCGTGCCGATAATGAGGCCCTGCGCGAGGTGCTGATGCGTGGCCGCGCCGGTGAGCATCGACGGCCTGTAATGCGTTGCCGTGCCCGCGGTAAAACGTCCGTGCCGGACGAAATAGTCCTGCGTTTTGGCGGCATCGGCGCCGCCGGCCTTGGCGGCGGAGGCGAGGATATCAGCCCATTCGCGATCGAAATCGATCAGCTCCTTCGCGACTGCCCGGCGCTCGGCCGAATAGGAATGCAACAGGCTTGGCGCGCACTGCCTCCGCAGCACGGCGGCGAGCTTCCAGCCGAGATTGAAGGCATCCTGCATCGACACGTTCATGCCCTGCCCGGCCTTCGGGCTGTGGGTGTGGCAGGCATCGCCGGCGATGAAGATGCGCGGCTGGCGCGTCTCGATCTCGCCCTCCGGCACGTCGTCGAACTTGTCGGTGAGGCGCTGGCCGATCTCGTAGACGGACCACCAGGCGATCTCCTTCACCTCGAGCCGATGCGGCTTCAGGACCCGCTGCGCTTTCGCAATCACGTCATCGGCGGTGATGTTGCGATTGGCAACGCGTTCGCCGACATCGAGCTTGGCGAGCTCGACATAGATGCGGACCATGTAGCCGCCTTCGCGCGGAATGATCAGCAGGCTGCCGTCCTTGGCCGACTGGATCAGCGACTTGAAGCGGATGTCCGGAAAATCGGTCACGGCCAGCACGTCCATCACGCCCCAGGCGTGGTTGGCGGAATCACCGTGCAGCTCGCGCCCGATCGACTTGCGCACCGTGCTGCGGGCGCCGTCGCAACCGACGACGTAGCGGGCCTTGATCGTCTCGACCTTGCCCTCGTTCGCGGCATCGACGCGTTCGAGGCGCACGGTCACGGCATGATGGTCGGCGCCGGCGGCCGGATCAACATTCACATCAAGCACGCGCCGACTGTAATACGGCGCGAGCTTCGCCGGCGATTTGCGCATGACGTCGAGAAAGCAATCATGGACGCGCGCCTGGTTCAGGATGAGGTGCGGGAATTCCGACAGCCCGTCCTCGACGTCCTGCACCCGGCCGCTGCGGACGATCTTTTCCGGCGCCGCTTCATCCGGCTTCCAGAACGTGGTCTCGTTGACCCAACAGGCTTCCTTCAGCACACGCTCGCTGAAGCCATAGGCGTGGAACATCTCCATGGTGCGGCAGGCGATTCCGTCGGCCTGACCGACCAGCAGGCGGTCCGGCTTCTGCTCGACGATGCAGGTTCTGATGTCGGGGAATTGCGCGAGCTGGGCGGCGAGCGTCAGGCCGGCCGGCCCGCAGCCGACGATGAGGACATCGACCTCGCCAGGCACGGCGCCCGCCGCTCCCGATGCCTGAACGCGCGCGGCAGGATCGGCGATTTCAGGGTCGCCCGGCTGAAATCCATTGAGATGGAACTGCATGAGCACCTCTCCCGCCAAATTCTGTTTGGTTATTGATCAGTATGCTGACTATCAGTATACTTGTCAATAATCCGCACCGCTCTGCCCCGGAGGAGATTTCGGTGAAAGACAACAACGACATGCCCGGACATCTGGCACGCCGCTTCCAGCAGATCTCGGTCGCGGTGTTCCTGGCCGAGGTCGAGGACGCCGGCTTCGATCTCACTCCGGTGCAATACGCCGCGCTTGCAACCATCAAGGCCAATCCGGGGCTCGATCAGGTGACGCTCGCCGGATTGATCGCCTACGATCGCACCACCATCACCGGCGTGATCGATCGCCTCGTCCAGAAGGGCCTCGCGGAGCGGCGCCCCTCCAGCCGCGACCGCCGCGCGCGTGAGCTCGAGATCACCGACGAGGGCCGCCGCACGCTGCGCAAGATCACCCCGGCCGTCGAATCCGCGCAGCGCATCATGCTGCGCGGCCTCAGCGCGAAAGAGAGTGAAGAGCTGATGCGGCTGCTGCGCAAGGCGATCGCCGCCGGCAACGAGCTCAGCCGCGCGCCGCTGCGCGATGCGCAGCTCTGATCTCGGACCATGTCCGTAATTGTCGCAGCGCACGAAACCAGGAACTAACCTTCGGCTGCTAACCTCGGCCGCATTGGGGCGCTTAACGCGCGATTAACTTTGCGGGGCGGAGTTTCGGATGTTCAGGTTCCTCGTTGTGGCCGCGGCCGTCGCGCTCTCGACCGTTCAGGCGGTCGCAGGGGGCCATGGCGGCGGCGATCCTCCTCCGCCGAAGGTCGAGGCGCCAACGGCACCCGCGAAGGTGATCCTGACCAAGCAGGGGCCCAAGCTCGTCGATCTCAACGGCATGACGCTTTACTATTATGAGCGCGACACCACGGGAAAGACGTCGAACTGCAACGGCAAGTGCATCGAGAGCTGGGTGCCGCTCGCCGCAACGGCCGACGCCAGGGCCGTCGGCGACTTCACCGTGATCAACCGCAACGACGGCAGCAAGATGTGGGCCTACCGTTATCGCCCGCTCTACACCTCGCCCGCCGACAAGGCGCCGGGCGACGCCAACGGCAACGCCACGACGCTGCAATGGCGGGTCGCCCGGCCTGAGAACTAGAGCGTGACAACGCACCTAAATTCGAACTGACCGGCGCAGACCTCAGCCGCGCCAGCGCCCGCCCGCCGCGGCCTGCGCGCTCTGCCCCGGCGGCAGCACCACGACCATCGAATTGAGCTTCACCCGGTCGTAGAGATCGATGACGTCCTCGTTGCGCATCCGGATGCAGCCGGACGAGATCGCCTGCCCGATATATTCGGGCTGGTTGGTGCCGTGGATGCGATAGAGCGTGTCCTTGTTGCCGACATAGAGATAGATGCCCCGCGCGCCCAGCGGATTGGCGGGACCGCCGGGAACGCGCGCGGGATAGGGACCGAGCCGCGCCTGGATATCCGCGGTGGGGACCCAGTCCGGCCATTCCGCCAAACGGCCGACCCGCGCGACGCCGGAGAACGCCATGGCTTCCTCGCCGACCGCAACGCCGTAGCGGATCGCCTTGCCCTCGGGCAGCACGTAATAGAGGTAGCGCGCGTCGGTATCGACCAGGATCGTGCCCGGCTGCTCCTTGCGGTGGTAATCGACGATGTGACGCAGATATTGCTGGGGCACGTTCGCCTTGGCGTAAGGCGCGTGCGCGAGCAACTGACGGTCGCGCGGCGTCATGCTCGCATCCGTCGATGGCGAAAGTGTCGTCTGCATGCAGCCGCCCAGCGGCAGCAGGGCTGCGACGAACAAAACGAGTAGAGATCTTGGCACCGCCGGCCCCCCGATAGCGGAATAACGACGCCCCCGCCGTCACCAGATATTGCCAAAATCGTGCTGAAAACAAGGCGGTGCAGGAACACATGCGCGTGTTCGGCAAATTGGGTTCCATCACCACAAAGGGCGGAAGAGTGTCGCATCATCTCCATCCCCTCGCCTTGCTTTGGTCAAACCCGGCTGGACTCGTGCGACATGGGGACCGGGTATGGCCTCACCTCGGATCAGCCCCGCGCCAATGCGGATGCCTTAACCTCGAACACTGGGCTTCAAAGGAGCTGCGATGCTCGCGACGCTGAACGCCAAGCAAATCGTCGATGAGATCGTGAAAGACACGGTCAAGGACAACGATCCTCACGACGCGGTCCAGATCTCGCCCGAGATCGTGCGGGCCTCGCGCCCCGCCAGCGTGTCGCCTGCGCTGGCGCCAGAGATCGCGCCGCGTCCGGAGCCCAGGTTTGCCCCGGAACCCAAGTTTGCCCCGCAGCCCAAGGTCACGCCGAAGTTCACTCTGGAGCCGGCGCGCGCGCCCGAGCCAAGCATCAACGTCGTCTACGGAAAATCCACTGCGGCACCGTCGATCGACACCGCTGTCCGCGTCACGTCCAGCGATGGTCCCGTGATGAAGAAGCGGTCCTCGGTCGGCAAGTGGCTGCGCGGGGCGTTCGTCACGTTCCTGCTTGCCGGCGCCAGCGTGGCCGCCAGCATCGCCTGGGAGAAGCACGGCGACACAGCAAAGCAGTTACTGGCCGAATGGACGCCGGTGCTGACCTCGCTGCTCCCGACGACCTCGTTGTTGTCTGCGACACCGCAGCAAAGCGCGCCGGTCGCCGCCGCCCAGGCTGCGCCGCCCGCAGCGGAAGCCACGCCTAACCAAACCGCAGATCAAGCTGCGACGCCGCCCGCGGCTCAGCTAGCTGCGACTGCGCCCGCGGCACCACAGTCGGTCGACGCGGCGCAATCGGTGCAATCGATGACACGCGATCTCGCCGCCATGGCGCAGCAGATCGAGCAGCTCAAGGCCAACTTCGCCGAGTTGAAAGCCGGACAGGAGCAGATGGCGCGTGAGATGGCGAGGCCTCCCGCACCGAAGCCGGTCACCGAGGCGAGGCCGCCGGTCGATCCGCGCGCACGTGCTGCCGCCCTCCCGCCGCAGCCTGCGGCGCCGCCGGTTCGCAAGCCCAAGCCGCCTGTGACGCGGACCTACATGCCGGCCTCTTCGCCCGCGCCGCTCGCGCCTCCGCCGCCGCTATCGCAGGCCGCCGCCGCCACGCCGCCGGCTGCGCCGACCACGACGACGCAAGCCGTTGCTGATGACGACGGACCTATCGTGCGCCCGCCGATGCCGCTGCGCTAGAGCATGATCCGAACCCGAAGGGCCGCGTAAGCGCAAAGTGCGCAGCGGTTTTCCGAAACGATCATGCTCAAACAACAACAACCTGAAGCGCGATGACGATTCATCCTGATCGCATCGCGCTTTAGAGCAACGACGCAGCCTTGCTGTCACGCGCTCACGCACGCTGTCCGAGTCGATGTGAAGCGTTAACTCCGGGCGATTACGGTGAGCGACGTCTCGCTCAAGAGAAAAGGCCGTCGGGATCTATGCCGGCGGCCTTCTCTTGCAGCTGCCGGTTCCCGGAGCCCGGTTCTGCTGCAATTCCATGCCTAATGATCGCGCGGGTATATTTAATAAACTCTTAACGAGCCCGCACGTTGCACATCATTTCTGCGCCATAAGCCCAGAGATTGCGCGCTCTGTTCATTCGATAGATGTCGACTCAGTGGTACCATCCGACATGTGTTGAGACTTGCACTGAAGCTCAGATCGTCACACCGGGGAATTCGCATGCCCTACTATTCTTTCGATCTCGTGGTTGGTGGTGAGTTCAAGAACCAGGGTGGAATCATCCTCGAAGACATCGAGGTTGCCTCCGATCGCGCCGACCAATTGGCTTGCGAGCTGTCGCAGGTGAAGCCCGAACTGCAGCAGAAAGGTTGCGCGGTGCGCGTCACCGATCGCGATCACAACGAGGTCTATCGCACGCCGCTCGATCCGGTGCCGGCCTGGCAGCGCTAGGCTAATCCAGCACCGGCGCCTCGAACCAGTTCGTCAGCGACAATCCGCCGTCGACGACGAAGGCTGCGCCGGTGACGTAAGCGGACAGCTTGTTCGACAGCACCGTGAGCGCCATCGGTGCGAGATCCCCGGCCTCACCGAGGCGTCCGAGCGGAATGTGCCGCGCCAGCGCGGGATCGGCGACGAACCCGCCGGCTGCGATCGCGCCGGGGACCAGCGCGTTGACGCGGATGTCGTAGCGTCCGAGCGTCTTGGCCAGCTCCTTCACCAGCATCGCCATGGCGGCCTTTGCCGTCGAGTAATGCGCCAGGTTGCGCGGCGTGCCCGCATGTAGCGAGGTCAGAAACAGGAACGAGCCCGGCCGCTTCGCCGCGATCAGCCGCTTGGCGAGCCCGCGCGCCAGGTGAAAGCCGGCATCGAGATTGACGGCATGCATCTCCTGCCAGGTGTTGCGATCGACTGCGAGCAAGTGATCCGCCTCGCGCCGCGGCGGCGAGGCGCTGTGGACCAAATGCGTGACCTCGCCCAGCGCGGAATGCGCTGATGTCAGCAGCTCATCGCAGGCCTCGAGGCTGGCAAGATTGCCGACCCAGGGCACGGCGAGACCTGGCCTCTCGCTCGCGCCGATCGCGGCACGCACCCGCTCCGCGCTGACATCCGCGAACACGGTGCGGACGCCCTCGCCGACCAGGCCGAGCGCGATCGCGCGGCCGATGCCGTTGCCTGCGCCGGTGACGAGCGCGGTGTCGCGTGTGGGATCGAACGGCGTGCTGAACAGGCTCATATCGCGCTCCGATGCTGGGGAGCGCAGGTTAGCCTACTGGGCCGATCGGCGACAATTGTGTCCCGATCCCATTGCCGAGCGGCGCGCCGGACGCTAGCCTCTCGATAAAATGGAGGAGGTCCCAGGGATGCGCACCGGTTTTCTGATGACGGGCCTGTTGCTGTTGGCCGCGCCGGCCCTCGCGGGCGATGCGCCGCCGCGATCGACCTATGTGACGATGGTCTTGCAGGCCTTCGCCGCCAAGGTCGAGTGCCCCAACACCGATCTCGCCTATCAGGACCTCGTGCAGAGGGCGCAGCAGATGCACCTGCCCGACGGCACCACCGAGAAGGTGCGCAAGGCGATCGCCTGGCTGCATACCGGCGGCAAGATGGGCGAGAAGCAGGACGATGACCTGATGGCGGAGGTCGCGATCGCGACCCAGGCGACCGACATGGACCAGCGCCGCCTCGGCATGTCCGGCTGGTGCGAAGCCCAGAAGACCAATCTCGCCGGCCTGATCCGCAGCAAGGGTGGCTAGCGCGCCGCCCCGTTAAGCACGCCGCGACGGAACCTCTGCCGCGGCCCAAAATCGTCATAATTTTTCACAGCATGCGGCCTCCTTCCGAATTCGAACAGGAGGTCCTCATGCGGAGTATCCATTTCGTTTTCGCCGGCGCGATTGCAGCCGCCGCGGTGCTGACTGCGCCCGCACTGGCGAGAAATTCCGACGCCCAGAAGGGTGGGGAAAAGTCCACCTCGCCGTCCTGCAGTGCCTATCAGCAGGCGCCGGACGGCTCGTGGGAACCCCTGCCCTGCAAGGAATCGGGCGAGCGCGCGCAGCCGCAGACACAGAACCGCAATTCCTCCCAAGGCGGCGATCGCGGCGAGCGTTGAAGGGGCTCGCGCCTTCGGATGTCAGCTCTGATGCGGGCCGCGCATGATCTTCATGGCGTCCACGATGTGACGCCATTCCCTGGCCTCATCGGCCTCGCCGCGGCCCTCGCAGGCCTGGGCCTGCTCAGCGGCCTTCGCGATGGCAGCAAAGCCGTGCTGTTCGAGCATCTGCCGGGCAAGTGTATGGACCTGGACCTCGGACATCATGGGCGCTCTCCCGTCTGACCTGCCGCGGTGCAACGCTGCCGCGGGTGGTTCACAACGATCGAGGCGCGGGGCGCGTTCCGTCCCAATCGATGTGAACGGCAAGACAAAGGCGGCCCGCCATGCCCGGCGGACCGCCTTCTCACCCACCCCAAAACGGCAGTCTGCGGGCCGCGTCCCCTACGCGACCGCCACCTTCTTGCCCTCGAAATCGTTGGGCACCTCGATGTCGACCTCGAGGGTCGAGACCTCGTCGCCGCGTTCGAGCCGGACGATGACCTTGGTCGGGTCCAGCGTCACATGTTTGGACACGACAGCGAGAATTTCCTCACGCAGCACACCGAGCAGGTCGGGCTGGCCGCGCATTCCACGTTCATGGGCAAGCAGGATCTGCAGCCGTTCGCGCGCGACGGGTGCTGTGGCCTTCTTGCCGCGGAGGAGTCGAAGCAGACCCATGCTCATGCAGCCCTCCGTCGCAGCAGCCGGTCCATAAATCCTCTGCGCTCGGCAGGAACGTGCATTGTCACGTTCTCGCCGCAGAGGCGCTTGGCGGCGTCCATATAGGCTCGTGCCGGCGCTCCATCGGCATTCGACAGAGTCACAGGCGTGCCGACGTTGGAGGCCTTCAACACGTCCTGGCTCTCGGGGATGATGCCGAGCAAGGGCGTGGCAAGGATCTCCAGGATGTCGTCGATGGTCAACATCTCGCCGCGCGCGGCGCGTGAGGGATCGTAGCGAGTGATGAGAATATGCTTCTCGACGCGCTCGCCCTTCTCGGCCCGCACCGTCTTGGAATCGAGCATGCCGATGATGCGGTCGGAATCGCGCACCGAGGAGACTTCCGGATTGGTGACGATCACGGCCTCGTCGGCGAAGCGCATCGCCATGGAAGCGCCGCGCTCGATGCCGGCCGGGCTGTCGCAGATCACCCAGTCGAACCGGCTGCGCAACTCGGCAATGACCTTGCCGACGCCCTCCTCCGTCAGCGCGTCCTTGTCGCGGGTTTGGGACGCCGGCAGCAGCCACAAATTCTCCAGCCGCTTGTCCTTGATCAGCGCCTGCGGGAGTTTGGCGACGCCCTGCACCACGTTGATGAGATCGAACACGACGCGGCGTTCGGCGCCCATCACGAGGTCGAGGTTGCGCAGGCCGACGTCGAAATCGACGACGACCACCTTGTCGCCGCGCTGTGCGAGCGCTGCTCCCAGCGCGGCGGTGGTCGTGGTCTTGCCGACCCCGCCCTTGCCTGATGTCACGACCAGTACCTTACTCATCTGAAATGTCTCCTTTGCTGGTCAGTTCAGTGCTGTAATTCGCATGGTATTCCCCTGCAGCCAGGCCTGCGCCGGCTTGCCGCGCAGGGCCTCGTCGATGTCCTCGGCGGTCTGATAAAATCCGTCGATTGCAAGCAGTTCGGCTTCGATCTTCTGGCAATAGATGCGCGCGCTGGTGTGTCCATTGACGCCCGCCATGGCGCGGCCGCGCAGCGCGCCGTAGACGTGGATTGAGCCGCCGGCGACGACCTCGGCGCCCGAGCCGACCGAGCCGAGAATGGTGACGTCGCCTTCCGGGAAGATCACGGTCTGGCCCGAGCGCACGGGGTTTTCAAGCAGCAGCGACGTCGGCTTGGTCTCGACCTTCGCTTCGGCCTTCTTCGGCGCGCTCGGCTCGACCACGCAGCTGCGTCCGCCCGACAGCAGCGGCGGCATCATCGGCGTCAGCCTTCCCTCCTCCACGCCCTCGATGCCGAGCACGCGGATGTTGCGGTCCTGCAGGCTGGTGAGCAGATGGCCGATGCCGGCCTGGCTGAGATCGACCGAGGACAGGTCGATCACCACCGGCCGGCCGGCGAAAAAGCCGGGCGAGCGCGCAATCGTGGCGTCGATCTCGTGCAGCCAGTCCTGCACGGGAACCGTCGGCGTGAACACGAAAGCCACATAGGAGCGCCCGCGCAGGCGCACCATCTGACGTTGAACCTTTGCTGCAGCCTCCATGGCGGCCGACTCGTTCCCTGTTATTGAATGGTTAACGATGCGGCCGATATGGTTAATGGCTGGTTAATGTCTCCGTGGGGTTACGTGAGTGGATGCGCGGTCCCGTAGCCTGGATGGAGCCAACGGTCGGCGCGAAAGCGCCGCCCGTTTGTGCAATCCGGGTCTCGCGCATCACCCGGCACTCTCCCGGATTGCGCTGCGCTCCATCCGGGCTACGAAGCTGGGCGCGGCGTAAACACCGCGCCCTCGCCTCTTCCGCTCAGGTCTTGCTGCGCGTCTTGCTGAGCAGATAGTTGTCGTAGAAATTCTCCGCGATCTGCGTATAGAACAGCACCTCCTTCATATACGCGTCGTGGCTCTCCTTGGTCCGCTTGAACAGGTCGCTCTTGGCGGCGAGCTCGTTCAGATGGTCCTGAGTCGCATTGTAGCAGGCCTCCAGCACCGGTTGCGGGAACGCCTTCAGCTCGGTGCCGTTCGCAATCAGCCGCTTTAGCGCACCGGGGTTCACGCTGTCGTATTTCTCGAGCATCCACGCACCGGCCGCCGCGCCCGCCTGGTTGACGATCGCCTGATATTGCTTAGGCAGCGAATTCCATTTCTCGTCGTTGACGATCATGTGCAACATGGCACCGCCTTCCCACCAGCCGGGGAAGTAGTAGTATTTGGCGACCTTGTAGAAGCCGAGCTTCTCGTCGTCGTAGGGACCGACGAATTCGACCGCGTCGATCGTGCCCTTCTCCAGCGCCGGATAGATATCGCCTCCCGCGATCTGCTGCGGGACGACCCCGAGCTTTGCCAGCACATGGCCACCCATGCCGGCGATGCGGAATTTCAGGCCCTTCAGGTCGTCGACGGACTTGATCTCCTTGCGGAACCAGCCGCCCATCTGGGTGCCGGAATTGCCGCAGAGGATGGCGTGCGCCTTGAAGGGTTTGAGCGCTTCGTTGGTGAGGTCGGCGCCGCCCCCGAAGTGCCACCATGATTCCTGATGCCGATGGTTCATGCCGAAGGGCGCGCCGGTGGCATAGGCCAGCGCCGGCTCCTTGCCGATGTAGAAATAGAGCGGCGTCTGCGCCATCTCCACTGATGCGGTGCTGACCGCATCGAGCGCCTGCAGGCCGGGCACGAGCTCGCCCGCCGAGAAGGTCTGGATCTGGAATTTGTTGTCGGTGGCCTCGGCGACATATTTCGCGAAGGTCTGCGCCGTGCCGTAGATGGTGTCGAGCGATCTCGGGAAGCTCGACGTCAGGCGCCATTTGATCTCGGGCATGCTCTGCGCGATCGCAGGGGCCGCAACCAGCGTGGTCGCGCCGGCGACCGCACCACCTTGGAGGAATGTACGGCGTTTCATGATGGGTCTCCCTTGAACTCAGCGTCGAATGGATGGCCTGGGCCACGGTTTCTTGGCGAACCGTTTGCCCGTTCCGGGAGCGGAGTTCAAGCGACGGAAAAGAAAGGTCGGGCTTGCACCGGATACCGTGGACCAGCTGGACCCAGCATGTCGCGGCGGACCCGCCCGCTCGGCCCGGCCTCGCCTCAGGCGGCCGCTGCTTCCTCGTACAGGCCGGCGATGAAATCGCTGAACGTCGGTGCTAGCGGCAGGACATAGCCCCATTGATCGGACATCGCCTGCGCCAGTGTCCAGGGCTTTTCGTATTCGGCCATCTCGTGGTCCATGAACCAGATCTCGCCGAAATGGGCCTTGTCGATCGTCATGCAGATCGGATTGCCGCCGTGGTCGCTCATGATCCACAACAGCTCATCGACGGTCGGCCATTGCGGCGTCTTGCGCGTCTGCACCAGCGAGCACTCGTCGGACCGCAATCCCAGCACCTCCTGCACCGAACCCGCCCAGTCCCCATGCGGCCAGTTGAAGTCGGCGCCCCCCTGATGATAGCCGCCGGCGCAGGCCAGCAGGAAGCGGCGATAGTCGTCCGGCAAGCGACAGCCGATGGACGTCTCGAAGGCGGTGAGCGCGGCTTCGGTTGGTTGCTCCGCGCCAACGTCGATGCCTGCAATGAATTCTGCCAATTTCATATTCCCTCTCCCTGGCGCGGACGCGCAAGCCTTCGTCGCACCCGCCTTGCAGTGGGTTCGAGGGCGACGGATCAGGCCAGAGGGAGAGATTCTCTCAGAGCAGCTTGGCGCTGACGAACAGCGCGCGCACGGCGTTGGTTGCCTGCACCGCCAGCATGGCGTTACCGGCGGCGCCTTCCAGGGCCGCGACGGCGTCCTCGTGCAGCGAGCGAAATTCCATCCACTCGACCGATTTGAAGTTGGTCAGGAATTGATAGGCCTGACCGACGGTCGCGATCGCCAGCGTGTCGCCGTTCAGCTTGATCTTGAACGTCGTGCGCAGCGGGGTCTCGGAATTGGATGGATCGCTCATGGGCTGCTTCTGGACGAGGACGGCTTAACGAAGGGGAAACGGCAGCCCCGCCGTCGCAGGCGAATATCAGGAATCGGTGCTCGCGCGCTGCGAGGCGGTCGCCGCGCCGCGCAGACTCGGCACCACGACCAGGCGGTTGAACTCGCCATTGTCGTAGGCCTTGATGAACCGATCATAGTCCTTGATCGAGACGCAGCCGTTGGAATCGCCGCGCGGCCCGAGCAGGTAATTGTGCGTGAGCAGCCCGACGCGGCCGAGCGCGCTGGTGCCTTCGACCGGGGTCATGCGCAGCGCACGGACGCCGTGGAACGGCTTTTCGCGCGGCTTCAGATCGTAGATCGCCGGCGGCGTCGCGCCGACCATCCGCCGGTCGACATGGTCAGGATTGTCCATCAGGGCGCCCAGGCCGGAATGGGCTTCCAGCGCCACGCCGCTCGGCAGATAGACCGCCTTGGCCGAGATGTCATAGACCGCGGTGCGCGAATCGTAGCCGAGCGCGGCGAGGTCCGGCCCCCTGCCGAGCAGGCCGTCGCCGGGCGTCAGCGAGGCCAGCTTGATCTTGTCGGTGAATTTTTCGAAGAAATTGCGGTTGTCGACCCTGAGATTGGTGTCCGCATAGGCCTGGCTGGAGGCGATCTGAGCGGAGAAGTCCGCCTGGACTGGACGCGCGCGCGGCATGGGGATGGCGTCGGCGCGCTGCGAGCGCCTCGCCTCCTCGGTCATGTACCGGTCGTCCTCGGTCAGGATCGAGCGCCAGTCGTCGCCCTGGAGCTTCTGGGCCAGCATCGCCTTGGCATCCAGCAGCTTGAGCTGGGCCGCATTCACCGCGGAGCGCTCCAGCACCCGCAGACCAAGCTCGCGCGGCGACGGGCCGGCTGAGGCCGAGGCGAAACGGTCCTCGAATGAGGGGGCATTGGCCGGCGGCAACGCCGCGGAGACCAGCGGGGTCGAATCGCTGATATCGGCGACCCACGCGGCGGCGCCGAGCGCCAGCGCCATCGCGGCCACAGACAGCAGAATCGTTTCAGCCCGCCCGACACGGCGGCGCGACAACAGCCTCTCGGCGTGTGCTGCGTCGGAAACCATCAGATCCCCAAATCGACCCCCGGGGGCTTACCCACCCCCACCCGGAGAGACTCTATACCAGCTACCACATTGGGAGCCAAAAGTTAGGCATAATCGGGGCCGCCAAGGCCCTCCAAAGGTATCCCTAAGGTATCCAATGACCGATCCGTTCGATCTCGATCGCTTTGTCCAGGCCCAAGACCCGGTCTATGGCGACATCTTGGGCGAGCTGACTAGGGGCCGGAAGCAGACTCACTGGATGTGGTTCATCTTCCCCCAGGTCGCAGGTCTCGGCGCCAGCGCCATGTCGCAGCGATATGCCATCGGCTCCCGCGCGGAGGCCGAGGCCTATCTCGTCCACCCTATCCTGGGCGGCCGGCTGATCGAATGCACCAGGCTGGTGCTCGCGGTCGAGGGCCGGACCATCAACGCGATCCTCGGCGCGCCGGATGACGCCAAATTCCGCTCGTCGATGACGCTGTTCGGCGCGGTCTCCGACGAGCCCGTCTTCGATCAGGCGCTCGCCCGATATTTCGCAGGCGAACGCGATGGCGCTACGCTGGATATCCTCGAAAGGCTGGATCAGGCTCGGCATTAGCAGGCGCCGATCAACGTCCTTGGAAGATGGCCGCGCGACGCTCGATGAAGGATTGGATGCCCTCCTTGGCGTCGGCACTGCCGAGCACACGATCGCGAATTTTCGGAATGTAGGCAATCGCAGCCGCTTCGCCAGCTTCGACATAGTTCGCCGCCGCTTCCTTGGTCACCTGGATGCCGAGTGGCGCATTGCGCGCGATCATGGCGGCGAGCGTCATCGCCCGCTCGATCTGCTCGCCTGCAGGCACGACCTCCTGGACGAGACCGATCGCATGCGCGCGCTGCGCCGAAAACTCGTCGCAGAGGAACAGATGATACATCGCATCGCCCCAGCCGGCCCGCGATAGGAAACGGAAATGCGCGCCGCCCAGCGGTGCGATGCCGCGCCTCGCCTCCATTTGGCAGAAACGTGCATCGTCGGCCGCAACCACGATGTCACCGGCGAGCATCAGCTCGATGCCGATGGTGTAGACGGTACCCTGCACTGCCGTCACGATCGGCTTGCGGCAGCGCTTGTTGAGCCCGAACGGGTCGACATTGCCGTCCTTGGTGTTGCGCTTCTCCGCGGTGGGACCGAAGAATTTGGGCATATCGAGACCTGCAGTGAAATCCCCGCCCTCGGCGCAGACCACGCCGACGCGATAGGCCTCGTTGTGGTGCAATTCGGTGAGTGCATCGGACAATTGCTCCATCATCGCAGGCGTGAACGCGTTCTTCTTCGCGGCGTTGGCGATGATGATTTTGAGGACGTGGCCGTGCACCTCGGTGCCGATCTGACCTTCGCTCATGTGCTCGTCTCCCGATTGTTGGTGTTGGCAGCAAGTCAGGCCGGCTGCTGAAGCGCCGCGCGGATCGCCTCGATCCGGGCCGGCGTGAACACGCCGGAATCCAGCAGCTGAAGGATCGAGAGCACCCCGCCGCGCGATCCCCAGCTTCCCTCATCGATGATCTCGAAATTGACCCACCAGGTCGGCGACGGCGCCGGCATGCCGCAGGCCTCCGCAAGTCGCGCCAGCACGTTGCGGATCACCTCGGCGCGCACCTCCGCCGGCCAGGCCGCGTTCATGACGGCGATGTTGACGGTGATGATGTCGCGCGGCTTGTCCTGGTCGCACAGCAACCGGCCGCCGATCGCCATGCTGTCGGGCGGCAGGTCGTGGAAATGCACCTGGAACCCCATTCGGGCCGCCGGCGCTTTCTGGCCGACTTCGGGCTCGAGCACGGCGTCGGTCAGGCTTTCCGCAAGCTGCCGGCGCTGCGGCAGGCCGAGCCGTCCGGCCGGTGCGGTGACGGTCATGATGGTCAAATCGGCACCTCTCCACGAATATGACACTCGTCATATCTCAGCACGGCTTGCCTATGTCAAGTGTCATAGTCTAGATGGAGATGGCCAATTGCAGGATTCCCGATGACTGCCACCACACGCGACAGGATGATCGCCGGCGCCGCCGACCTGATGAGCCGCCGCGGCGTCAACGCCACCAGCATGCGCGACGTGGTCCGCCACACAGCGACGCCGCGCGGCTCGATCAGCCACCACTTCCCCGACGGCAAGCCGCAATTGATCGCCGAAGCCGTGACCTTCGCCGGCCGGCAGGTATCCATTCCTCTGGAGAAAGCCATGAACGAACGCGGCGTGATCGGCGGCCTCAAGGCTTTTGTCGCATCATGGCGCCGCCAGTTGGAGGCAACCGGCTTCGAGGCCGGCTGCCCTGTGCTCGCCGTGGCGGTCGATCGCTATGTCGGTGAGCCCAGTGACAAGGACGACGCGGCCGCGCAGCAGCACCTGCTCGATCTCGCCGAAGGCGTGTTCGCCGATTGGCGGCGGATCATGCTGGCAGCCTTGTTGCGCGAAGGACTGGCTGCCGAGCGCGCCGAGCGGCTTGCAACGCTCGTCGTCGCCTCGATCGAAGGCACGGTCGCGATGTGTCGCGCCAGCCGCAGCGCCGACGCGCTCGATCAGGTTCAGGAGGAACTGGAGATCGTCCTCGCAACCGCCCTCGCCCGCACAAGCAAATAGATTGGAGACGCGCAATGGACTTGTCCCGGCAACGCGAACTCGCCCGTCAGCTCGCCGATTTGCGTCGCGAGGGCCGGCAACAGAGCGGCCTCGACGAACGGCTGGTCCCACCGGATGCGGACACGGCGTACCAAGTCGCGCAGATGGTGGAAGAAGAACTCGGCTGGGATGTCGTCGGCTGGAAGATCGCGGGCATGAAGTCGGGGCTCCAGCGTCAGCTTCGCATCTCCGCGCCGATCTATGGGCGGGTGTTCGCGCCCCTGATCAAGAGCTCGCCCGCTAGCGTCGAGCATGCCAGACAATGCAGCCCGATCCCCGAAGTCGAGTTCCAGGCGCGTCTCGGCGCCGATCTGCCGCCGCGCGCGAAGCCCTATACGGTGGACGAGGTCGGCGACGCCGTCGTCTCGTTGCATCCCGGCATCGAGCTCGCGGAGTGCCGCTTCATTCACGATGCGGCGTTTCCACCGATGCCGGCGATCATGGCCGACGGCTCCGGATCAGGAACGATCGTGCTCGGAGAGCCCATCGCCGACTGGCGCAGCCGCGACGTCGCCACTCAGGATGTCGTCCTCAATTGCAACGGCATCGAGAGGCGCCGCGGCTCCGCTGCAGAGGCGATTGACCATCCGCTGGTGCCGCTGGCCTGGCTTGCCAACGAGCTGTCGCGGACCGGCATCGGTCTCAAGGCCGGCCAGACGATCAGCACGGGCACGCTGACCGGTATGCTCCGGCCCAAGGCTGGCGAGACCTACGTTGCCGATTTTGGTCCGCTGGGATCGGTCAGCGCGACCTACAGCTGAGCCGGCCAGGGAGCGTAAACCGCAGATTAACATGGCCGCCCTATCGTCCGGGCAAAATACTTCTCCGTTATTTGCCGGACAGATCATGAAAATCGGTACGCTCCTGACCAGCGCAATCGTCTCGCTCTCGACCGTCGGCGGCGGTCTCGCCGTCTACGTCGCCGCGACGAAGTACCAGACCATGGAACGGATCACTGAAGCGCAGGGGCGGCTCGCAATCGTCCGTGCGGTCAGCGACATCCCGCGCTATCTCAATCCGGAGCGCGGCTTTTCCACCAACATCCTTTACGGACCCGCGGCCATCGACCCTGCGCTGCTGGCCGAGCAGGACAAGCTGCGCAAGCAGACCGACCGCGCCCGCGACAAGATGAATGCACTGCGCAAGGAGCTGCCCGGCCCGCTCGACGACGGCACCACGATCGGCAGCAACATCGACGGCATCAACGCGAAGTTCACCGCGTTGCGCGAGGCCATCGACAAGGCGCTGGCGGGTCCCGCCGAGGCGCGCAAAGACGCGGCCAAGAAGATCGTCGCCGACAATGCCGTGCTCAACGGCGGCGTGACTGCGCTGCTCAACGAGCAGGTCCGCCGCATGGCGATCCTGAACGGTGACGCCTACCGGCAGGCCAGCTACGCCAATGTCGCGATGACACTGCGCGACGTCGGCGGCTTCAATTCCAGCCTGCACAAGAACCTCCTCGGCGGAAAGAAGCCGGCGACCGACGCCGAGAAGGCCGACATTGCCCGCTCGCAGGGCCGCAACGATCAGATCGTGATGTCGCTGCAGGAATTGCGCGGCAATCCAACAACGCCGGCGAATGTCGCGGAGGCCCTGGAGAAGTTCAACGCGATCTATGTCGAGGAGTTCGGCCGCGAGCTCAAGCTGGTGAAGGACGGCGCGATCACCGGCAAATACGAACACGACATGGACACCTATTACGCCGCCACGCAGCGCGGCCTCGGCACCATCATCGGCGTCCGCGACGCCTTCTACGACAACGCCGAGCAGATTCTCGCCGGCGCTTCGTCGGCCGCGCACACCAGCTTCACGATCGCGCTCGTCGGCCTTGTCGCCGTGCTGATCGCCAGCGCCGGCCTCATCGTGACGGTTCGCCGCCGCGTCTGCGCGCCGATCGTCGGCCTGACGACGCGCATGTCGCGGCTCGCCGACGGCGAGGTTGCGGAGAGCATTCCGGGCGCCGAGCGCTCCGACGAGATCGGCGCGATGGCCGCGGCCGTTCAGGTGTTCAAGGACAACATGATCCGCGCCGATCGGCTCGCGGCCGAGAAGCAGGCCGAGAACGACGGCAAGATGCGCCGCGCCCAAGCGCTCGACGATCTCACCCGCGCCTTCGAGGCCAAGGTGACCGAGCTGGTCGGCGGCCTGTCGCGGGCCTCTGCTGCAATGGAAAGCACCGCGCAGTCGATGACCTCGACGGCGGCGCAGACCAACAGCCAGGCCGCCGTGGTCGCCGCCGCCTCCGAACAGACCTCGACCAACGTGCAGACGGTCGCGAGCGCCACCGAAGAGCTGACCTCCTCGATCGCGGAGATCGGGCGTCAGGTCGCCCAAAGCACCGAGATCGCGGCCCGTGCCGTCGACAATGCCCGCCGCACCGGCGACACCGCGCGGACGCTCGCCGAAGGCGCCCAGAAGATCGGCGACGTCGTGACGCTGATCCAGAGCATCGCCGAGCAGACCAACCTGCTTGCGCTAAATGCAACCATCGAAGCCGCCCGTGCCGGCGAGGCCGGCCGCGGCTTTGCCGTGGTCGCCTCCGAAGTGAAGTCGCTGGCCGGGCAGACCGCCAAGGCCACGACCGAGATCTCCGAGCAGATCACCGCGATCCAGACCGCGAGCGACGAGACGGTGGCGGCAATCCGCAACGTCGCCGACGTCATCGCCGAGATCGACCAGATCGGCACCGCCATCGCCGCGGCGATCGAGGAACAGGGCTCGGCGACCAAGGAGATCGCCCGCAGCGTTCAGGAGGCTGCCCGCGGCACCCAGGAGGTCAACAGCAACATCTCCGGCGTGCAGGGCGCCGCCGACGACACCGGCGCCGCGGCAAGAGAGGTGCTGGGCGCGGCCGAGCAGCTCTCGACCCAGTCGCGCGATCTCGCCGGCCAGTTCGAGCGCTTCCTCGGTGAGGTCCGGGCGGCGTAGCACGCGAAGTCGTAGCCCGGATCGAGCGCAGCGCAATCCGGGACAGTGCCGTTGACGCGCGAGACCCTGGATTACGCTGTCGCTCCATCCAGGCTACGCGACCTCAATACGGCGGCGCCTTGCGCGCGCGCTGTGCTTTCGCCGCCTCGATCCACCAGGTCAGATCGTCGGCGAAGCGCGGAAACGAGCGCTCCAGAGCCTTGCCGCCGTCGCCGATCGGCTCGCCGGCGTCCGACAGCGTCTGCGCGATCGGGCCGACACCGATGGTGCTCGATATCACCACCATGCCCATCTCCGAGAGCGTGCCGTGCCAGGCGGTCGCTGCGCGCGCGCCGGATAGCCGGCCGGCCGAATAGCTCACGATCGCGGCCGGGCGCCAGAACCATTCCTCCAGGAAATGGTCGGTGAGGTTCTTCAGCCCGGGCTGCATGCCCCAATTGTACTCGCCGGTGACGAAGACGAATCCGTCGGCGCCGCGGATCTGCCCGGCCAGCTTCTCCAGCGCCTCCGGCGCCGAGCCCTTGGGATGTTCCTTGTACATCCGGTCCAGCATCGGCAGCCCGATCGCCTTGGCGTCGATGAATTCGACGTCCTCGCCGCGATCGCGCAGCCGGTTGATGACGAAATTCGCAAGGCGGATGCCCATGCGGTCGGAACGGTAAGAACCGTAGAGAACGAGAATGCGATTGCTCATGGCCGGACGGTAGCACGAAACCGGCGTCCAGCCCTACCCGATTTATCGTTCTACCTTCCGCGACCGCGGTCCAGTGTTTGCGACGGCGTCTCGCCGAACTGGTCGCGGTAGCTTCTGGAGAAATCGCTGAGGTGCCAGAAGCCATACGCCAGCGCGACCGCCTTGACGCTATCGGCCCCGGCGAGAAGGCGCCGACGCACCAGCCACAGCCGATGCAGACGCAAATAGCGGTGCAGGCTCATGCCGCGATAGCGGCGCACGACGTCGTGCATGGTCCGAACGGACAGCCCCAGCTTGCGCGCGATCTCATCGCTGTAAATCGGCTCCGACAGGTCGTCAGACAGCAGCGCGCGGATGTCCTGGAATAGCCTGAAATTCCGTCCGTCGTTGGGTGCAAAGGTCCAGCGGGCCGGAACGATCGTCGCAAAGGCCTCGTCAACGGCTCCGAGCAGGGACTCCTTCATCGCCGCGCCCTTCAACAAGAGCTCCGGTGCCGAAATCGGCCCGGTCGCCTCGGCCAGCACCTCCCTAACCACGCCGCGCAACCGCTGCAAGCCGGCCGTGGAGATTTCAAAAATCTTGAAGCTCGAGAGCGTGGGCGGCCAGCCACGATCCCTCACCTCGGGCCGGAAAATCACCGAGGCGATTTGCCGCTGCACCTCCTCGATGGTGGTGTAGGCCGCCCCGCCGCTGCCAATGACCACGGCGGGTCGCGCCCGTTGCGAGCCGTTAAAGCGAATTGGCACGTTGAGATCATCCATCGTGAAGCCGATCGCCGTGCAATTCTCCACGAGTTGTGCGTCAACCACCCGCGGAAACGCGCGCGTCAAATTCACGTCGCAGCCCGGTAGGGCCAGGATCGTCTGCTCAGCCGAAATCTTCCGCACAAAAGGGGTGAATTCGAAATTCAGCCCGCGTATGGCGCTTCGAAATTCGTCGACGTCTGAAAAACGAAATGTTTTGAGTGCCGACCTCGGCACATCGTCAATGCTGTTCATGGAAATATGAAAAATGCCGCGCCGCTCTGAATGTGCGTCCGGCCGCGGGGTGCCGTTCGCTGCCTCCTTCGGTTATTTCGTTAGAATCGATCCTAACGGGCCCTGATCAATTGGAGACGGGCCGGTTGAAAGAACAATCCGGGACAACCCTGTCTCGCCGAATTTCGATAGCGTTTCCTGCGATTGAGGCGGTGCGCCAATACCGAAGCCGTTGCCATTTAAGATTCAAATTAACGCCTTTGCGGCGGAATAACCGTCGTTTGATTGTGCAATTTATTTCATTTCAGGCTCCTGCCATGACGGCAAATTCGCCTGCCGACAATCTGGCCGAATTGGAGAACGCGGTCGCAACGTGTCCGCTGGACCGGTGCGCCCGCATTCTCTTCGGCCTTTTGCAACTGCTCACAAGCAGCCGCGGTCGATCCCAGGAATTGCTCGCCGGTGTGGTCGACGGCGTCCTGGTGCGACTGATCGAGCGGGTTGAGGCCAGCGCGCTGATCGATGTCAGCGCGGCGCTCGCAGAGCTCAGGGCGGCTCCGCCGGACACCGTGCGACGTCTCGCCTCGCACCGCGACCCGGAAGTCGCCTGCCCCGTTTTGCTCCGCTCGCGGTCGCTGTCCACGGCCGATCTCACACTGATCGCAGCCGCGAGCGGCGTACGGCAGCAATGTGCCATCGCCGGCCGCGCGCCGATCGATCCACGGGTGATGGAGACGCTGATCAAGGGTGGCACTTCCAGCGTTTGTCTTGCGCTGATCGGCAACAGCGAGGCAAGATTCTCCGAAGCCGCTTACGTTGCGCTGGTTGAGAAGTGCCTGGTGGATGACGAACTCACCAAGGCACTGGCGCTCAGGCCCGACACGCCCGACACAGTCATGCGGAAGTTGCTGTCGGCCTCACCGGCGCCGAAATCCGGCATCGGCCCGAACGCCACCGTCTCGCTTCAAGCCGCAACGGCCGCACCCATCGTCACCAAGCTACCCTCCGCGGCGGCCTATGCGATCGCGCGACCGGAGATCGTTGCACTCAGCCGCATCGGCAAGCTGAACGATTCCACGGTGAACCGCTTCGCCATCCGCGGCGAGACCGCCAACCTCATCACCGCGCTATCGGTGCTTTCGGGCGCTCCCATCGAGATCGTCGAACATGTCATGACCGACGAGGATTGCGAGGGTCTCGTCATGGCCTGCCGCGCCTCGCGGCTGAACTGGCAGACCACGCTCGCCATCCTGAGCAACCGCTGCGGCACACGGCTTTCTTTCGCCGAGCGCGAACGCGCGCAGCACATTTTCGAGACGCTGCTGCTGTCGACCAGCCAGTGGACGGTGCGGTGGGGCGAAATTGCCGCAAACGCCAAGGAGTGCGGCCGGGGACATCGCGACGCAAAAAAGATGGGGGTTAGCCGATGAAGTTCGACGGTCGCAAAGCCTTTCGCGTGAAAATGGACCACAGGCAACCGGTCAATCTCATGGGATCCGACGGCACCTGGCGGCGCAGCTGCGTCCTGCTCGACGTCTCGCAGACGGGCGCGAAGGTCGAGGTCGAGGGCACGCTGGACGTGCTCCAGGCCAAGGAATTCTTCATGCTGCTGTCGTCGACGGGCCTGGCCTACCGGCGCTGCGAGCTGGTCTGGATCGACGGCACCACCGCTGGCATCCACTTCGTCACCGCACAAAGCAAGAAGAAGCAGGCGATTGCGCCGGCTGCCGCAGCGCAGAGCTCCGATCAGGCCAAATAGACCGAGAATTCGACCCATCGATTGGAGCCCGCGCTATTCCGGGGCATATCCGTGCAGAACGCGCAAACCACACTCAAACCCACCAGCCTTGGCGGCGTCGCGGTCGCTGCAGCGCCGCGCCCATTCGTTCATGTGCTGGCCGACACGTCCGACAAGCTGGCCGGTGTGTGCTCGCTCCTCGAGCAACGCTTCGCCGTCGCGGGCGAGCGGCTGGACGCCGAGGCCAAGCTGTCAGAGGTGCCGTCCGCCATCGTCATTCGCGCCGAGCTTCGCGATGTCGACAACATCGCGGCGATCAAGAAACGGGCGGGCAAGCTCGCAAAGGCGAAGAAGCGGATTTTCCTGCTGGAGCACACCTCGCATGTCGCCGTTTCGCAGGCCTATGCGCTTGGAGCGACACTGGTCCTTCCGGGCACCATCAACCGGGCGAGGCTGCTGGCGGCGCTGTCCGATCCGCCTGATCCGCTCTCGGCCGCGTCGCGCGAGAGCGCGCAGGCCGACACTGCCGTCGAGACCGCCGCGACCGCGATCGCATCCATGTTTACCTCCGTCACCCTGGGCCAGCCGCTTGACGTCAACGCCACCAAGGAAGCGGGGCGCCAGATCGCCGATCGCATCACCCGGCATGGCCTGACGGAGTGGCTCATGACGGTGCGGCGGCACCACGAAGGAACCTATCAGCATTGCCTGCTCGTCACCGGTGTCGCCATCGACTTCGGTCTGAGCCTTGGCGTCGGCAGGGCCGACCTGGAACGTCTCTACTCGGCGGCCATGTTCCATGACATCGGCAAGGCGCAGATTCCGCTCGCCATCCTCGACAAGCCGGGCCGCCTCGATGCCGCCGAGCGCGCGCTGATCGAAACGCATCCCGCCGCCGGCTATACGTTTCTCAAGGACCATGACGGGATCTCGCCGGAGATTCTCGATGCCGTCCGCCATCATCACGAGTACCTCGACGGGAGCGGCTATCCCGATGCGCTCTGCGCCGAGAGCATTGGCGATATCGTCAGGATTCTAACGATCTCGGACATCTTCGCAGCCCTGATCGAGCACCGGCACTACAAGCCGACCATGCCGCGCGCGGAGGCCTACGACGTTCTGTGCGAGATGACAGGCAAGCTGGAGAAGGCGCTAGTCCGCGCGTTCAAGCAGGTCGCGCTCACGCGGTGAGCGCTGTGACCCGTCTCGAGCGCAGCCTAATGCGTCGCACGATGGCTGGCGCGGCGCGGGATGGAGCGGCAGGCCAGCCCGTCGGCCAGCAGCTTCATGTCCTCGTGCCGGCCGCTGCGAATCAGCCGGCCGAACTCTTCGGGTGTGAAAGGAAGACTTGGATCATCGTCGATCTTGGGCCGCAGTCGCGGACCGAAGAACCGCCGAACCAGGCTAGCCAGCCGCCGCATATCAATTCCCTCGCGCCAGCAACAAACCTCTCAGTCCGCATATTGTTCCTCCCGCGACTTCGAGAATGCAAGAGGCCACTCGCGACACCGCACCAAAAATTTTCCGCCAGAGAATAATCTCCTCTTGCTCGTGCTAATCGGCAAAACCCACGTAACGCACGAACTGGTGGTTGTGCTCGCGGTCCGAGCGCACGGCGTTCGCGGCAAAGCCGTCATCGGGATAGCCCATCGCGACACAGGTCATGATGACCTCGTCTTCCGGAATCTCGGCGACCTCGCGCACGATGTCGGAGCGCATGATGCCCTGCCCGTTGATGACCGAGCCGAGCCCGCGGTCCCACGCCGCGAGCACGATGCCGTAGCAGAGCGCGCCGAGATCGAAGTGGCAGACCGCGCCGGGATCGAGCACGCGGTCATAGGTCAGCACCAGCGAGACCGGCGCGTCGAACTGGCGAAAGCCGCGCAGCACCCAGTCCTGCCGCATCGGCTTGTCGTCGCGTGCGATTCCCATCGCGCCGAACAGCTTCTTGGCGATGTCGACCTGCCGGGTGCGATGCACGCCCTGGTATTCGCCATGGCTGACGATGTCGCGCTTGACCTTGGCGCCGCCGGCCATCTCCGACATGTTGCGGCGACGCACCTCCTCCAGCGGATGACCCGTGAGCACATGGACATGCCAGGGCTGGGTGTTCATCGACGAGGGCGCGCGCTTGGCGCTCTCGATGATCGCCTCGATCACCGCGCGCGGCACCGGCTCGTTCTTGAAGCCACGCACGCTGCGGCGCGACTGGACCAGCGTCTCGAATTCCACCTCGTGAACCTCCCTGCCCGTTCGTCCGGCCTTGCGACGCACGCCGGTTGCCGATGCGGCCCGCAAAACCTATGCTAAGGACCAAGCAAGACCAAGAACCCTGTGAGGAAAGTCCATGGCCGCACCGCTCGATCCCGTCATCGCCCAGATCATTCCGCTCATGCCGATGCGCGATCCCACGGTCATGACGCCACAGAGCGCCCGCGATTCCTTGCGCGCACTCGCTGCCTCGCGTGCCGCCATTCCGCCGCCGCCGGTCGATAGCGTCGAGGATATCAGGGTGAAAGGCGGCGCCGGTCTGCTTCCCGCACGGGTCTATCGGGTCGGCGCCGCGCCGGCACCGACGGTGGTGTTCTTCCACGGCGGCGGCTGGGTTGCGGGCGATCTCGAAACCCACGACCGGCAGGCGCGCAACCTTGCGATCGAGACCGGCGCGGTCGTCGTCTCCGTCGACTATCGCCGCCCGCCCGAGACGCGCTTTCCCGGCGCCTTCGAGGATGCTTTCGCCGCGGTCAGCGACGTGTTTGGCCGCGTCGCGGAATTTGGCGGTGACGCAACGCGCTTCGGCGTTGCCGGCGACAGCGCCGGCGGCAATCTCGCAGCGACGAGCGCGATCGCCTGCCGGGAGGCCGGCATCAAGCTCGCCGCGCAACTGCTGGTCTATCCGGTCACCGACGTCGTCGGCGCTTATGCCGATGCGCGCGAGAACGCGCGCTATCCCTCGCGCAGCGAGAACGCCGAGGGCTACTTCCTCACGCGGGCGACGATGGAATGGTTCTGCGGCCATTATCTCGCCGATCCCGCACACGCCGGCGACTGGCGCGTCTCGCCGCTGCGGGCCGCCTCCTTGGCCGGCGTCGCGCCCGCGGTCGTGACCACCGCCTGGTTCGATCCCCTACGCGACGAAGGCGCCGCCTATGCGCGGGCGCTGGAGGCCGCCGGCGTGAAGGTCAAGCACCATGAGGGCCCCGGCCTGATCCATGGCTATTTCGGCATGGGCGACGCCTCCGACGTCGCGCGCACTGAGGCGCAGCGCGCGCGGGCCGACTTCAAGGCGCTGCTGATGCGCGGCGCGTGAAGGCGATCAGGCGCTCTGCGCCCGCTGCGCCGCGGTGTGCCCCCAGGTCTCATCCCAGTCCTGGCCAGCGGCATCGACCACGCGGCCGTCGGCCTCGAAAAACTTGTTCGGCACCTGGAAGATCGCCAGAATCAACGCGCCGTCGGGGCACCAAGCGGCATGCCGGCTCCCCGCCTCGCGCCAGATGAATTCGCCGGCCTTGCAGGCAATGCCCTTGGCCGGACCCTCCTTGTCGACGAGCGCGCCTTCGATCACCCAGCTCTGCTCGATGCCGACATGTTCGTGATCGGGCAGCACCGATCCTGGCGCAAAACGCATCAAGGCGGTCATCAGCCCCGTACGGCGATCGAACAGTAGCGTCTTGGCCTCGCAGCCCGGAAAGCGCGTCTTCTGCCAATCCATGTCTTGGGGTCGAACCAGGTGGGAATGCCGATCGGCTGCCTGGTCGTGCGGGATCGCGGCGTCCATCACGATGCTTCCTCTCCATCTCAAGGGACCGACGCTAGCAGGATCGCCCGATGCGGTCAGCGAGCACTGCAACAGAGGCGACATCTTCCGAGCTGGCGCGCAAAAATCAGCGGGCGACCGGGCGGCCCAGTGCTCATCCTGCTTGATTGCGCCACGATTCCCGGCTCCACTCTCCCGGCCATTTCTGGTTCAGGAGACCCCCATGATGAAACGGATTTTCCTCGCTGCGATCGTTGCCACCTTCGCAGCGGGCTCGGCCCTTGCGCAAGAAACCTGCGAGAGCAAGGCCGTCGGCAAGGACGGCAAGCCGCTGGCCGGCGCCGCCAAGACCTCGTTCCTGAAGAAGTGCAAGGAAGACGCCTGCGCGCCCAAGGCCGTCAGCGCAGACGGCAAGCCGCTCGCCGGCGCCGCCAAGAACAGCTTCATGAAGAAGTGCGAGACCAGCGCGTAACGCGCAGTCCGTTCCCGGCTTTTTCAGCAAAGCCACAACCGAAATGCCGTCATGGCCGGGCAGAAGCGCGTCTTCGCGCGAGAATGTCCCGGCCATTTGCTTTTTGGTGCCTCCGCACCGCCAGTTTCCGACACGCGCCGAGCGCGTAAAGCAAACGCGCGGCGACCCTAGACAGAACGCAGCGGCTGACAGATGATGCGACGCTGAGCGAACCGGGGCGCATCAACGAGGCTTCCAGCAAAGGATGGACGAGATGTTGCAGTTCCGCGTGCGTGATCACATGATGGCGATAATGAGCGTGCTCTTTGCGCTGCTCATGATCGTTGACGTTGCCAACGCGAGAGGCCCCGGCCTGCCCAACGTCATGGTTCTCGCAACCGGCGGCACGATCGCCGGCAGCGGGGCGAGCAGCACCACCGTCATCGGGTATACCGCAGCCACGGTGGGCATCGAGACCCTCTTGAACGCCGTCCCCGAGTTGAAAACGGTGGCCAACGTCAAGGGCGAGCAGGTCTTCCAGATCGCCAGCGAGAATATGAACAATGATTATTGGCTGAAGCTCGCCAAGCGCGTCAATACGCTCCTCGCGCAGGACGACGTGGACGGGATCGTGATCACGCACGGGACCGACACGATCGAGGAAACCAGCTATTTCTTGAATCTGGTCGTCAAGAGCAAGAAGCCCGTGGTCGTCGTCGGTGCGATGCGGCCGTCGACCGCGATCAGCGCGGACGGCCCGATCAACCTCTTCAATGCGGTGATCCTCGCAGGCAGTGAAGAGGCCGTGGGCAAGGGCGTGCTCGTCGCCCTCAACGATCAGATCAACGCCGCGCGCGACGTCACCAAGAACAACACGTCCACGGCAGACACCTTTCGCACGCCTGAACTCGGCTTTCTCGGCTACATGCAGGGCAACAAGCCGTATTTCTATCGCCAAACGACCCGCCGGCACACGGCGGATTCCGAATTCGACGTATCCAAGCTCGATGTCCTGCCGCAGGTCGACATCGTCTACGGCTACGCCAACATGAACCGGGTCGCGATCGACGCCTTTGTCGCCGCCGGCGCCAAGGGGATCGTGCATGCCGGCGTAGGCGACGGCAGCCTCGCCCGCCCGGCGGTCGAGCCGGCGCTCGACGATGCCCGCAAGAAGGGCGTGGTGATCCTTCGCAGCAGCCGTGTCGGCAACGGCATCGTCGCGCGCAATGGCGAGGCCAAGGACGATGAGCACGACTTCGTCGTCTCGGATACGCTCAATCCCCAGAAGGCGCGCATCTTGCTGATGCTGGCGTTGACCAAGACGACCGACACCAAGGACATTCAGCGGATGTTCTACACCTATTGAGCATGATCCGGACGGAGACATGCCGTGACTGTCACAGTTGAATTGCTAGCTCAGACCATCGGCTCGCTACCGGCAAGTGAAGACACCGAAGCAGCTCTTGGCTTCCTGAAACAGCCGGACCTGATCAAAATCGCTCCATCAGGACAAGAATCTAGCTTTGGGCCGGCAGAGGAGTCCTTGCGCCTTTGCAGGATAAGGCAAACTACCACGGCAGAAGCCGGGTTTGTCACGTACGGCTTTCCTTCATTGCTGTCTGCCCTGGAGAAATTGCGTCCGACAGCGCTCCTGACAAGCACGGCATTTGCTACCGCCGGATGGTACGGCACATTTTTGTCGGACCAAGCCAATCGACTTGTTGGGTACGTGCTCGTAGAGCGCCGATCCCCTGAAGAGGAAGCACAGCGGTTGGATTGGTTTCGGCAAAACCTGACGTAGAACGCAGCAACAGCGTTGGCTACGCTCAATCCTAAATCGCCCTACACTCCATCCGGGCTACCGCCCACCACTAGCTCCGCAACCCCGGCGCCTCCTGGCCGGTGCGCGCGACATATTCGGTGTAGCCGCCGCCATATTGGTGGATGCCATCAGGCGTCAGCTCCAGCACGCGGTTCGACAGCGTCGCCAAGAAATGCCGGTCGTGCGAGACGAACAGCATGGTGCCCTCGAAATCCGACAGCGCATTGATCAGCATTTCCTTGGTGGCGAGGTCGAGATGGTTGGTGGGCTCGTCCAGCACCAGGAAGTTCGGCGGGTCGAACAGCATCTTGGCCATGACGAGGCGCGCCTTCTCGCCGCCCGAGAGCACGCGGCAGCGCTTCTCGACGTCGTCGCCGGAGAAGCCGAAGCAGCCGGCGAGCGCGCGCAAGGAGCCCTGCCCAGCGGTCGGAAACGCGTCCTCCAGCGACTGGAACACGGTGCGCTCGCCGTCGAGCAGATCCATCGCGTGCTGGGCGAAATAGCCCATCTTGACGCTGCCGCCCAGCGCCACCGTACCCTCGTCCGGCTCGCTCGCACCGGCCACCAGCTTGAGCAGCGTCGATTTGCCGGCGCCGTTGACGCCCATCACGCACCAGCGCTCCTTACGGCGGATCATGAAGTCCAGCCCGTCATAGATGCGCTTTGAGCCATAGCCCTTGTGCACGTTCTTGAGTGCGACGACGTCCTCGCCCGAGCGCGGCGCCGGCAGGAAGTCGAACGCGACGCTCTGGCGGCGGCGCGGCGGCTCGACCCGCTCGATCTTGTCGAGCTTCTTGACCCGGCTCTGCACCTGGGCCGCATGCGAGGCGCGCGCCTTGAAGCGCTCGATGAACTTGATCTCCTTGGCGAGCATGGCCTGCTGGCGCTCGAACTGCGCCTGCTGCTGCTTCTCGTTCTGCGCCCGCTGCTGCTCGTAGAATTCGTAATCGCCGGTGTAGGTGGTGAGCGAGCCGGAATCGATCTCGATCACCTTGGAGATCACGCGGTTGATGAACTCGCGGTCGTGCGAGGTCATTAAGAGCGTGCCTTCGTAATCGTGCAGGAATTTTTCCAGCCAGATCAGGCTTTCCAGATCCAGATGGTTGCTCGGCTCGTCGAGCAGCATCACGTCGGGCCGCATCAGAAGAATACGCGCCAGCGCCACGCGCATCTTCCAGCCGCCGGAGAGCTTGCCGACGTCCCCGTCCATCATCTCCTGGCTGAAGCCGAGCCCCGCCAGCGCCTCGCGCGCACGGCCGTCGAGCGCATAGCCGTCGAGCTCCTCGAACCGGTGCTGCACCTCGCCATAGCGGGCGATGATCTCGTCCATCTGGTCGGCCTTGTCGGGGTCGGCCATGGCGGCCTCGAGCTCGCGCAACTCGGCCGCAACCTCGCTGACGGGGCCTGCGCCATCCATCACCTCGGCCACCGCGCTGCGGCCAGACATCTCGCCGACGTCCTGGTTGAAATAGCCGATGGTGATGCCGCGATCGATCGAGACCTGACCCTCGTCGGGCAGTTCCTCGCCGGCGATCATCCGGAACAGCGTGCTCTTGCCGGCGCCGTTCGGCCCGACAAGGCCGATCTTCTCCCCCTTGTTGAGGGCCGCGGAGGCTTCGATGAACAGGATCTGGTGGCCGGCTTGCTTGCTGACGTTGTCGAGGCGGATCATGCGTGTCTTTTGGGGGATTTTTGCGTTGCAGCGTCATAGGCCATGCGGGGCGTGAGGGGAAGCCCGGGACAGGCCGGGATTCAGCCCATTCGCTCGTGACCGCTCGGTGCGGGGCCTACGGGCAAATGGGTCGGGCTAACTGCGTCCGGCACGGGCATCTATGCTTCGCTTGCCGGATATGTCGGCTTTTCCATCGGCTGGGTCGAAGGCCTGGAGATCAACGCTCGGCCTGTAAGAACTTTTCGCCGAACCTCGAAGAGACCTGAGACCGGCGCCGCCTCTCTATCTTACTGAGAACGGCGCCTGATAGGGCCGCCCGAACGGCACGCCGTTGATGACGGTCTGGATCGGCTTGAGGTGGGCTTTCCCTTCCCTCCTATTGTTGCGCGTGTCGACGAAGCTGACCGGCCCCTCCACCAGCTCCATGATCGCAACGTCCGCGGGCGCACCGACCTGCAGCGTGCCGATCTTCGGCGCGCGGCTGATGATCTTCGCCGGCGCCGTCGTCGCCATTGCGACGACCTGCTCCAGCGTAAAGCCGAGCAACATGAACTTGCTCATGACGTTGGGAAGGAAGGGAATGCCCGGCGAATTGCCAGAGAAGACGTGGATGTCCGAAGAGATGGTATCAGGAGCGCATCCGCCGGGGATTGCCACTTCCGCCACGGTGAAGTCGAAGCTGCCGCCGCCATGCCCGACGTCGAACATGACGCCGCGCTGCTTGGCCGCGAGTGCCGCAGGCAGCAGCTTGCCGTCCTGAATGATATTCGTGAAGACGCTCGACAGGTTCGGGGCGCCCGAATAGGCATGTGTCAGCACGTCGCCCGGGCGCATCAAATCGAGGATCTGCGACATCAGCTCCTTGGATTCGACGCCGCCGATATGCACCATCATCTTCGCCGGCCAGCCGCACATCTCGCAGGCCTGGATGCCGCGCTTGAGCGGCTCGAGCCCGTGCTTGAAGATCACGTTCTCCGACATGCGCACTTTTACCCCGAGGAGGAAGTCCGAATTCTCGGCCAGTGCCATCGCGCAGGCTTCGGTCTGCGCAGTATCGATGTTGTAGAGCTCGGCGACGGGGAACGCGGACAGGCCGTTATTGGCGATGTGGACGAAGGCGTACATCCGCGCCCGAGTCTGGGCCACGATGAAGCGGCGCAACGCCGCCAGATTGTTGACGCCGGCATCGCCCGCCGACACGACGGTCGTCGTGCCCTGGAACTGGACCAGCTCGTCGGCGGGAATGCCGATCGCCGAGCCGTAGGGATAGACGTGACAATGCAGATCGATCAGGCCGGGCATCACCAGCTTGCCCGAGGCGTCGATGCTCTTCAGCGCGCGCTCCGCCGGGATCGCCTCCTGGACCGCCTCGATCGTGCCCCAGCGGATGCCGACATCGCGCCTGGCGCGCAGCGACTGGCTGGGGTCGAGCACCTCGCCGCCGCGGATCACCAGATCGTATTTGTCGTTCGGCCCCATCGCCCCGCGCGCGGGCGCGGCGAGGCCGACGGCGGCGGCCGCCGTCGAGAGTGCCAGGAAATCGCGGCGTGACAACGCAGGCATGATGATCCCCCCTCTGTGCTTTTGTTCGCGGCAACGGCCGGGCTGGATGTCCAGATCTGCTTTCGCCGCCAAGGTCGAGTTCACAACGAACGGGCTTGGAAATGAAGCCCGGATGATCCGATCCTATGACGGCACGCGAGCCCTGAGGAGCCGCGAAATTTTCCAGAATCGCATCGGGCGGGCACCACTGGCAGAAGTCCGGCTGCATCTTTGCTGCGCCGCGACATGCGCGTGAATATCCGGCTGCTTGGAGTCGAACGTCTAAGACCAATAATGCGACACCGGGGCTTGTCGGATGCCGGCAATGCGTCCAAACTGTGATCAAAGTCGCTGGAATGCGGCATACCTCCAGCGGTTCACAACGACAAGCGCGTCGAAACGCGTTCGAACAATCAGGCCGCCAGGGAGGACGTCAATGACTGCAAAGTCTGAAAAGACCAGAACAACTCGTCGCAAATTCCTGCTGACCGCCGGCGCGGCCGGCGCTGCCACCATCGCCATGCCGCAAGTCAGCCGGGCGCAGACAGCGACCCTGAAGATGCAGGGCTCGTGGGGCAAGGCCGATGTCTTCAACGAGATGGCCGAAGATTATGTGAAGCGCGTCAACGATATGGCCGGAGGCCGGCTGCGCATTGACTATCTGGTCGGCGGCTCGGTCGTGCATCCGTTCCAGGTCTTCGACGGCGTTCATGGCGGCCAGATCGACGCGGCACACACGGTGACGGTGTACTGGTACGGCAAGCACAAGGCCGCCTCGCTGTTCGGCACCGGCCCGGTGTTCGGCTTCAACGCCAACGAAGGCCTTGGCTGGATCCACAACGGCGGCGGCAAGGAGCTGTTCGAGGAGCTCCAGACCAAGATCATGAACGTCAACATCAAGAGCTTCTTCGCCATGCCGATGCCGACCCAGCCGCTCGGCTGGTTCAAGAAGCCGATCACCAGCGACGCCGATCTCAAGGGCTTGAAATATCGCACGGTGGGTCTGGCCGCCGATCTCTTCCAGGCGATGGGCGCATCGGTCGCGCAGCTGCCCGGCGGCGAGATCGTACCCGCGATGGAGCGCGGCGTGATCGACGGGTTCGAGTTCAACAATCCGACCTCGGACCGGCGCTTCGGCGCGCAGGATGTCGCCAAGAACTACATGATGGGCAGCCATCATCAGGCGACGGAATATTTCGAGATCATGTTCAACCGGACGAAATTCAACGCGCTGCCGAAGGAACAGCAGGCGATCCTGCAATACGCCGCCGAAGCCGTGTCCTCCGCCAACGAATGGAAGGCCATGGATTATTATTCGAAGGACCTGCAGGAGCTGATCAACAAGGACAAGGTCAACGTCCAGCGCACACCGAAGTCTGTGTTCGACGCGCAGATCAAGGCGTGGGACGGTCTGATCGCCCAGCTCGGCTCGGATCCGTTCATGAAGAAGGTGATGGATTCGCAGAAGGAATGGGTGCGCCGCGTGGTTTACTACAACATGAACAACGCGACGGACTACCGCGGCGCCTTCGAGCATCACTTCCCGGGCGTGCTCAAGGTCTGACGGCTGTCGCGGGGGATCGCGTCAGGTCTTATCGCGAGGGCGGCGCAATTGAAGCGCCGCCCACGAGTTGGAGGGGGACATCCGGATGGACTGCTCGCAGCGAGTTCAGCTCGCATGACGAAATTCCTGTTCTTCATCGATGAGCTCAGCACGTGGGTGGGCAAGGCGTTCGCCTGGCTGATCCTCGTTCTCACCCTGGGAGTCAGCTACGAGGTGTTCGTGCGCTACGTGCTGCGTGCGCCGACCACCTGGGCTTTCGACATCAGCTACATCACCTATGGCGCGATGTTCCTGATGGCCGGCGCGTACACGCTCTCGCGAAACGGCCATGTCCGCGCCGACGTGGTCTACCGCCTCTGGTCGCCGCGCACCCAGGCGACGATGGACCTCGTCCTGTATATCCTGTTCTTCCTGCCGGCGATCGCGGCGCTGATGTATTCGGGCTGGAACTACGCCCAGATGTCGGTGCGCTTCCGCGAAGTCAGCATCTTCAGTCCGGCCGGCGTTCCCGTGTTTCCACTGAAGGCGCTGATCCCGCTCACCGGCTTCCTTCTGTTCCTGCAAGGGGTCGCCGAGATCATCCGCTGCGTGCTGTGCATCCGCACCGGTCGATGGCCGCAGCGCCTGCACGACGTGGAGGAGACCGAGAGCCTCGTCATCCGCGAACATCAGCAGCACGCGGCTGAGCCGCAGAGTGAGAAGGGACCAGGCGCATGACCGATCCTCAACTCGGCATGCTGATGCTGGGCCTCTTCATCTTCATCATCATGCTCGGCTTCCCGATCGCCTTCACGCTGATGGCGATGGGCGTCTCGTTCGGCTACTATGCCTACTACACCCCCGGTCAGGACTTCTTTCAGAACCGTATCTTCACGCTTCTGGTGCAGAAGACGTTCGAGGTCACATCCAGCGACGTGCTGGTGGCGGTTCCGCTATTCCTGTTCATGGGTTATTTGATCGAGCGCGCAAACATCCTCGACCGCCTGTTCTACTCGCTGCAGCTGTCGATGAAGAACGTGCCGGGCGCACTTGCCGTGGCCACGCTGATCACCTGCGCCATGTTCGCGACCGCCACCGGCATCGTCGGTGCCGTCGTCACGCTGATGGGGCTGCTGGCATTGCCGGCGATGCTGCGAGCGGGCTACGACGCCAAGCTGTCGGCGGGCGTCGTCTGCGCCGGTGGCTGCCTCGGCATCCTGATTCCGCCGAGCATTCTCCTGATCGTCTATGCGGCGACTGCCGGCGTCTCGGCGGTCAAGCTTTACGCGGCGGCGTTCTTTCCGGGGTTCATGCTGGCCGGCTTGTATGTCCTCTATGCGATGACGCGCGCGATCATCAATCCCGCGCTCGCGCCGAAGCTGCCGCGCGAGCAGACCGACGTGCCGACCTCGAAGGTCATCTGGGCGCTTGCCACGTCGTTCCTGCCGCTCGCGTTGCTGATCGTTTCGGTGCTCGGCGCGATCCTGTTTGGGCTGGCGACGCCCTCGGAAGCGGCCGCGGTGGGAGCCCTCATGAGCATCGTGCTGGCGGCTGCCTATCGTTCGCTCAACTACGAGATGATACGCGAATCCGTGTACCTGACCGTGCGCGCCACGGCGATGGTCTGCTACCTCTTCATTGGATCCTGGACGTTTTCGGCGGTGTTTGCCGTCCTTGGCGGACAATCGGTGGTCGAGCAGTTCTTCACTTCGATGAACCTTTCGCCGATCCAGTTCCTGCTGCTGACCCAGATCATCATCTTTCTGCTCGGCTGGCCGCTGGAATGGACCGAGATCATCATCATCTTTGTGCCGATCTTCCTGCCGCTGCTTCCGCAATACGGCATCGATCCGATCTTCTTCGGCATCCTGGTGGCACTGAACACGCAGACCGCGTTCAACACGCCGCCGGTCGCGATGGCGGCCTTCTATCTGAAGGGCGTGGCGCCGCCCGAGGTCAAGCTGACCGACATCTTCTCCGGCGCGCTTCCGTTCGTCGGCCTGGTCTTCCTCACCATGGCACTGGTCTACATCTTCCCGGGGATCGCATTGTGGCTGCCGAGCTATCTCTATGGGGCGCGATGAGCGGACCCGGCAAACCGACGAGAGGCTGCGCATGAGCCTCAACGTGCTCGGCCTCGCGGACGCCGCGGCAGGCATCCGCGACGGCCGGCTCAGCTCGGTGGAGCTCGTCGGCGACTGCCTCAGGCGCATCGATGAGGTCGATCGCGATATCCAGGCGTGGGCGTTTCTCGATCGCGACCACGCGATGCGGCAAGCCGAGGCGGCTGACGATCATCGCAAGCACGGCAAGGCCACAGGCCCGCTGCATGGCGTGCCCGTGGGCATCAAGGATATCTTCGACACCGGCGACATGCCGACCGAATTCGGATCGGAGCTGTGGGCCGGACGCACGCCGCGGCGCGATGCGGCGGCCGTGGCGCGTCTGCGGGCGGCTGGAGCGGTGATCCTCGGCAAGACGGTGACCACCGAGTACGCGTACTACAATCCGGGCAAGACCCGAAATCCGCACAACCCAAATCACACCCCCGGCGGATCGTCCTCGGGCTCCGCCGCGGCCGTCGCGGCGCTGATGGTGCCGGGTGCCATCGGCTCGCAGACCAACGGCTCGGTGATCCGCCCTGCCGCCTTCTGCGGCGTGGTCGGCTTCAAGCCCACGCACGGCCTCATTCCACGCAGCGGCGCGCTCCAATTGTCGCGCACGCTCGATCATGTCGGCGTGTTCGGGCGCAGCGTCGAGGACGCGGCCCTGCTGGCGGAGGTCATGGTCGACTTCGACCCGGAGGATCCGGACACCCGGCCTGTTGCGCGCCCGCCATTCTCTGCGGTCGCGGCGAGCGAGCCGCCGTTGCCGCCGCGATTTGCCTTCGTGCGCTCTCCGGTCTGGGATCAGGCCGAGCCGGAGACGCGTGAAGCCTTTGCCGAGCTCGTCCCCGCTTTGGGCGAAGCGTGCAGCGAGGTCGAGCTTGGGCCGAGCTTCGACGGGGCCGTCGATATGCACCGCATCATCATGGAAGTTGATATGGCGCACAATCTGCGGCGCGATGACCAGCGCGGCGGCGACAGGCTGAGCACGCGGCTACGCCAGGCGATCGAGCGCGGCCGCGCGCATCTTGCGGCGGCTTATTGCAACGCTCTGGCTGGGATTGCGCCGCTCAACCAGGCCCTGGACCACGTTTTCGATGAATACGACGCCATCCTGACGCCCGCCGCGCCGGGCGCGGCGCCCGGAATCGAAACGACCGGCAACCCGGCTTTCTGCTCGCTCTGGACCTATCTCGGCGTGCCCGCGATCAGCTTGCCCTTGATGCGTTCCGAAACGGGCCTTCCGCTGGGGGTCCAGCTCGTCGGCCGCCGCGGCAACGACGCCCGCCTCTTGCGCACGGCGCACTGGCTGATCAAGTCCATCGGGCGCACGCGTGGTAGCGGTCGGCGCAACGCCCCGAGCGCCGGATCGAACTCGGCTCCGGGCGCGGAGAAAAGGAAAGTGCGATGACCAATCTGATCACCGGACTCATCGGCCTCGCGCTCATGATCGCATTTCTTGGAATCCTGCTGGTCTGGATCAAGGCCATTCCGCTCATCATCATCGTTGTCTGCGTCGTGGTGCTGGCCGTGATCGATTTCGTGCGATCCCTGCGGACGAACGGCGCGCCTCGCTGAATGCCCCATGGCAAGAAGACGCTTCACTTCTCGGCATTGGCCGGAGCAGCCGGAATTACGACAAGAAGAGAGCTTTAGCGGCCAACCCGTTCGAGCTGCCACCTGGGATCGCCTGCGCAGCGCGCGTCGACACCTTTGCTCAAGTCTGCGAGGCTCACCGCGCCCAACCGTTCGACCAGCAATGCTTCGGCATCGCGAAGGACATCGTCCACCGCTGCGTTGACGAGTTGCTCGATCGCACAGTCTGGATTGGAATGCTCGTTCCCGATCGCAAATAGCCGGGGACCACCAACCGCACGATAGACATCGAGAAGTGACACGCGCTCGAGGTCGCACGCGATGACCCACCCACCGCCATGCCCTTTGTCCGACCGGACATAGCCCGCATCGCGCAGCCCCGCCAATGTGCGGCGAACGACGACCGGATTGGTCCCCAGCATCGTGCCGATCGCCTCCGAGGTCATGGGGCCGTCATGTCGCGCCATGTGGAGCAGCACATGCAGCATTCGGGAAAGGCGGCTGTCGTTTCGCATCGGCTGATCTTTCGCATGCATCCCATCATTGGCAAGGGCACGCAGTCATGCTACATATAAAGTTACATGACACGGGAGCGATCGGAAGTGCGACAGTTCGAGGATCCGGACCACTGGGACAGCGCAGCCAGGCATTATCGAGAGACCGCGCACCCTTTCACCGCGCTGTTTGCGGAGGCTGCGCTGGCGCGCGTAACCCTGACGCCTCAGAGTCATGTTCTCGACGTGGCAGCCGGCACCGGCGCGCTCGCGCTGGCCGCCGCTCGCACCGGCGCACGAGTCCTGGCGACCGACTTCTCGCCCGGCATGGTCGGATGCATCGCAGCTGCTGGTCTGCCCAATGTGGAGGCGCGGGTCATGGACGGACAGGCGCTCGACCTGCCCGACGCGCATTTCGATGCCGTCTTTTCGATCTTCGGTGTCATCATGTTCCCCGATTGGCGCAAGGGTTTGGCAGAGATGCGACGGGTGACGCGCTCCGGCGGGCATGGCGTGGTCGCGACCTGGCAGGATCGGGGCGCGGCGACCTTCCTCCTGTTGGGCGAAGTGCGGCAAAAGCTGTTCCCTGATCGGCCGGGCATGGCAATGCCTGAAGCCGTTCAGGCCCTGAGCGATCCGGACGATTTCGCCCGCGCCCTCGTCAGTGCCGGCTATCGCAATCCCCGGATCGACACGGTGACTCATGATTATCTGCTCGACGTCGCGGCGCTCGACGCGCCTGACACGCTCTTTGGCATGTCGCCCGACTGGACCAGCCTGGACGACATCGAAAAGGCTGCGGTGATTGCCGAGGTGCGGGCCAGGGCCGATGGTCGTCCGGTGCTGCCGATAAACTCGACCGCACTCATTGGCGTCGCTGAACGATGAGGCTCAAACATAAAGCCTGGCGGGCCGTCACACTATCGGCCGATCTCTCGATCTCCCGAAACCGGAGCGTCTGACCAGTGAGCAGAAACTCGCGCCCGATTGCGACACATGGGTGGGGTGTGGTCAGTGAACTGGGGAGGGACAAACAACTATCGAGCCGCCAGCAAGTTTGATCCTTCCGGGAGATCAAAGCTTCATCAGAAGCGGCTTGTCTGAGCAGCGGTTGTCGTCCCAATCCATTTCTCAATGGTCAGAAGCATGCGAGTCGCAATCCATACACTAGGCACCCGCGGCGACGTGCAACCCTATCTCGCCTTGGCGCTCGGTCTGAAGCAGGCCGGGCACGAAGTGCTGATCGCCGCGCCCTCGCAGTTCGAATCGTTCGTCGTGAGCCGCGGCATCGCTTTCGCGCATCTTCCGAGTGAATATCTCGCCCTCCTGGAAACCCCGGAAGCCAAGGCGGCAATGGCGGGCGGTGCGGGGTTTATGGCTGGCTTCAGGATGCTGAAGCAGTTCAGGCCGATCGGCCGCCAACAGCTCAGCGCCGAATGGCAAGCCGCCCGACGATTTTCGTCCAGAACTGATCATCTATCACCCGAAGGCCATCGCCGCGGCGCATATCGCAGAAAAGTTATCCTGCCCTGCCGTTCTGGCTTCTCCCCTGCCTGGCTTCACACCGACAGCAGCGTTCGCGAGCCCGCTCGTGCCGTTCCGCTCGCTTGGCCCCCTCAACAGACTCACGCACAGCGCGATGGCTCACAGCGCCTACGCCCTCTTTCGCGGGATGATCGGGGAATGGCGGGCCACCGAGCTCCACCTCGCAAACACGCCGGAGAAGAAGCTGCGGCCTCGCGCGACGCTCTACGCCTATAGTCCGCATGTCGTGCCCGTTCCGCCGGACTGGCCGAATACTGTCGCGGTGACTGGGTACTGGTTCCTGGGAGGCGACGACGTTTGGCAGCCTGACCCGCAACTCCAGCGCTTCGTAGAGGGCGATGAGCGGCCTGTTTATGTGGGCTTTGGCAGCATGCCAGGTGTCGACCCGACGTCCCTGACGAAACTCGTACTGGAGGCATTGGCCAAGGCTGGGAAACGCGGCGTTCTAGCGGTCGGCGGCGGTGCTCTTCGAGGCGATCTCGGAGCCAGTCACGTCCATTTCATCCAAGGCGCACCGCATGCGCAGTTGTTCCCGCTGATGTCGGCCTGCGTCCATCACGGCGGGGCCGGCACTACGGGGGCTGCGCTTCGAGCTGGCAAGCCGAATATCATTTGTCCCTTCTTTGGCGACCAGCCGTTCTGGGGAAGGCGCATCGATGGTCTGGGCGTCGGACCAAGATCAAGAGGAGTGAGGAACCTTTCAGCCGATTGGCTGGCCGCCGCGATCGCAGAGGCCACCGGAAATCCGTTGATTCAGCAGCGAGCGAACCGCCTTGGCGAAGCGATCCGCGTCGAAGACGGCGTCGCAAGCGCGATTGGCTTCCTGCGAAGCCAACACCTTCTCAATTAGGCCCGAAATTGCACAGGCCGATTCAAAAGGCTCGAGTTGCAATGCAGGTGAGCAGCCCTTGCGGTCGCTCAACGATCTGGACCTGCAGGTGCCTGCTCCTGGTCCACTGCAGGGCGAACGTCAAAGCGCCGCCGCCACAGCGAGTGGGCACGCCGCCTTGATCACCGCTACTTCTTAAGGATGCCCGTGTTGGTGTTTCCAAGCTGCTGGACGGCGGCGTTTGCGGCTGGCGTGTTGTAAGACGGTCGAGATCCGCCGCCCTCCTGACCGGACGGGGTCACGCCGAGTCTCTGGCCCGTCGTTCCCTGCCCTTTTGCATTGAGCGTGTTGGGCCCCGGCGAACCGCCGGTTCCGCTCAGCGTCGTCCCGTTCGAGAGCGTCGAGCCACCAGCGCCGCCCGAACCGGTTGCGCCCGCCCCTCCAGCGGAGGAAGCACCTCCCGAACCGCCTCCTGAGCTTTGCGCCATGGAAAACGAGATGGTGCCCAGAAGGACAGTCGCGGCCAAAACCAGAAGTCTCATCGTCCACCCTTTCCTATGCCAGCGCCTGAAACCGCTTGCTTCTTGTCACAGTTCCTAGCGGCGGCGAGCGATCCATGCTCCGGCCAGGAAAGCGACGAGCAAGGACCGTAACGGCGCCCTCACCGTCACCTCGCGCAACTGGTCGGCCCATCGCTTCGCCGGCTCTGGCGACGGCGTGCGGGCCTGCGGAGCAAAAGCTCCTCCTTGCTCTCCGGAACCCGGCCGCGGGCCTGAAGTCCGCTCCATGCCGCCCTGATCGTCCGTCAGCCCGGAGGCTTCCGTCATTGCCGCGGCTTCCTTCATGTCCATGCGTGTGCTCCATCCGTTGCGGAACAACTCGATCGATCTCGTGCCCGCCCGACCGAGGTGACAGGCTCGTTCGGCGACCGGGGGCGGCGGCTATGGCGTCGACATCGATGCGAACTATATGTTTGCCGAAGATCCCCGCCGTACCACTCCCTTGAAAAAGCCGTTGCTCATCTTTCTGTTCCTCGTCTTCGCACCGCTTGCCGCATCGGCGGCGAGATATTTTTGGCTGGATGATGGCCGCCAGAGCTGGCAGACGGCCGACCGCTCCAGCGCGGGTCTATTGACCTCCGCGACCGACCACCGTGAGGCCGTCATCCGGGTGTTCGGAGCAAGAACGGTGAGATGGCGCGGCATCTTCGCGATTCACACCTGGATCGTCGTCAAAGAGAAAGATGCGCCGACCTACACAAGGTACGACTACACGGCTTGGGGCGAGCCGATCCGCACCAACGGCTTCGCTCCGGACGGGCGATGGTTCGGCGCTGTGCCTGAAATCGTCGTGGCCGTCGATGGCGAGCGTGCGGAGGCGCTGATCCCGAAGATCAGGCATGTGGTCGAAAACTACAGGTTTCGATCCTATGGAGATTACAGCGTCTGGCCTGGGCCCAATTCGAACACCTTTGTGCAGGCCGCACTCGATTCCGTCCCTGAGCTCCGGGCCGTCCTGCCGCCGACCGCGATCGGCAAGGACTTCCCGTACACCGGCAAATGGTTCGGCGTAACGGCGTCCGGCACGGGCATCTACGCCTCGCTTGCCGGATACATCGGCTTCTCGCTCGGCTGGGTCGAAGGTCTGGAGATCAATTTCTTCGGCGCCGTTCTCGGCATCGACATCCGACGCCCGGCGCTCAAGCTACCTGGCCTCGGTCGGCTTGGGGTAACCCCCGGCCTGTCGTGATGGAGAGCGAACTGCTGGGTTGGCCGCACCGTTTGTGGACTGCTCAGTCCTTTCGTAAGAGCTTGGATCGATAGAAGAGCTGGCTGCTTACTGACGTGATGTTTGTTCCTGCCGAGCATCTGCTGCGCTCAAGCGGGACCAATCAGGACGACGGAGCCTGTCGCGCTCATCGCCGTTCCTCACGGTTGCGGAATGTTCTTCTGACTGAGCCATGTCCGCATCTCGCCGATCTCTCGCCTTTGGGTGTCGACGATCTCGCGAGCAAAGTGCTGGTTTCGAGAATCCTTGCCGAACTTGAGGACGATCTCGGCCATGTCGACTGCGCCTTGATGGTGAGGGATCATGCCGAGCACAAAGGCTGTATCGGGATCAGCATTGGTGATGCCTCGCATCATCGGACCGTGCATGCGGTCCATGGCGGCGCGGTAGGCATCCGGAGCCGTCAACCCTATCGCCGCAGCGCCGTGCATGCCATGCGGATGTTCGGGGTTCGGCGTATGGGTCAGCCGCTCTCCAGCCAGCGTTCCGATGTCTCCTTCGATGCCATAAATCGCAATGTGCAGTCCCCAGTAACCCGTTGTGAAAATGACTAGCGCCGCCGCAAGTCCGGCCGGGACGCCGGCAAGCCTTCGCTTGAGTGCGGGCAGGAAATGCACCTCACGACTATGATCGGCAGCAATGGCAACGACGACCGCCATGATGAGCGCGTGTCCGATCAGGTCGGTTCGCCCGAACGGATAGACGGCTGCGTTGAAGATGATGAAAAGAGCGATGGCCGACAGCCGGCGGACAAGCGGCGTCCAGATCAAGCCGAATCCCATCGTGAATTCGGCGACGCCTGCCATCGGAATAAATACGTCGCGCGGCATGCCGAAGGTCAAGAAGGGCTTTTCCTGCACGAGCGGGTAGAACCAGTCGGGATAGGCAAACTTTTCGAGGCTCGACCACATCAGCGCGATGGCGACGCCCCAGCGCAGCGCCTCGAAGCGATGGTTGCGCCATTCCGGATTGGATGAAGCCTCCAACACCAGATAGGCGGCGACACCGACTCCAAGCGCCAGGTAGTCCAGCAAATGGAAGACATCATAGTCGCGCAGCGCGAGTAGCCACAAGGCGATGATCCCGAGAGCCGCAAGTGGCTGGGTCTTGCGAGAGAAGATCAACCCGGCGATCAGGAGCTGGGTCCAGGACACCCATTCGGCCGGCGTTTTGAGATCTGGCGTCAGGTAGACGCCGCCGACGGCGAAGATCGCCACGAAGAAGGCGGCGATGACGACGCGCACGAAGTCGTCGAGGCGCATCCAGAGAGGGTCGGTGATGCGATCCATGGCCAGCAGGATCGTCTCGCCGGCGCTCGACTTCTCGATGGCTCGTGACGCGAGGAAGAATGCCAGCACGAGCGCAATGCCGGTCCAGAACCATACATTGGTCAACGTGGCCCCGATCGACTGTGGTGGCGCTCCGACAATATAGGGCGCAAACCATTTGACATGTGCGTGCGCCGGCACCGGCGCCGCCACCGATGCGAGGATGATCAGGGCCAGCAGGCAACCAGAGGAGCGAGGCGGCGCGGGATGGTTCAATTTCTGCTCCTCAGGTGGTGAGGTGACTAAAGCGTGATTGAGGCGGGGCGGTAGGAGACGAGAACGCCAGAGCATGATGTCAGGGCGATGGCTCTTGTGATAGTTTAGACGTTGCCAAGCGTGCTCCCTACTCTTTTTTCAATCGAGCTGCATCACGGCGGACGCGCGCTGTATGCCGTGCAATGCTGAGCGCGCGTACCGCCGTGGCAGCGGGCTATTGCGGCAGGTAGCCGCCGTTGATCACAAGTTCGGCGCCGGTGATGTAAGCGCGTAAGCACGCGTCGAAGGAGGCTGTGAGCTGGTTCACATGCTGTCTTAGTTAAACGGAGTACGGTTGGAAGAAGCCGGATAAGAGAAGGGCATCGCGTCGGCGCAGCGTCCGCTGCCGGAATTGGGCTTTTTCGGTCCAAACGTTTCAGAAAAGTCATTTGCCATGTGTATTTTCACAAGCCGAGCCCGGCGCGCGGCAGGTCATAACCAAGCAAGCCGACCTTTCCTCTACCTTTTGGCTTCCATACTCTCGGCGGCCTGCGTCATTTCCTTTGCGAGCGCCGCGTCCGCTCAATGCGCGGCGCGCGACGTGTTGCAAAACAAGCTGAAGCTCAAGACGCGCTCGGCTCCGGCGTCGCAACAGCCTATTAAGTCCGCGCGCGACGTTGCGACATGGAAAACGATCACAATAGGTACCTTCGCCGACTCTCTTGCCTTGCGCAACGAACTCGATAGCAAGGGCTGCAATGTCGGTGGTCAAGCCGCTGAAATCCTTGCTAGGTCGACGTTCACCGTTAGCTCTCGGAAGACATATGTGGAGCTTCTCGATCTATCGCCTGCGCAGCTTGGATTCACGTCCGATACCGTGACTTTGGCTAACGTTTACGCACGCGCCCAGCAGTTCGGCCTCGAACTCGCTGCGGCCGAAGTCGGCCCGCAATTGCGTCTTCAATATTTCGACCAGCCTATCGGCGAATTTCTCATCATCGGAATGGACCCGATCAAGACATGGAGCGGCGAGCCGATCATTCTGAATGTGGCAAATGGCGGCGCCGGATTGATACTCATCGGCCAGGATGGTCGCTCCGAAGCGGATATACCCGTAGCATCTCGTTTCATTTTCGTTCGATCCCATCGACCGGCAGCTGGCCGCGACGTCGTCGGGCCAATAGCAGGAGCCTTTCCGCCGCCGTGAGCGACCGAAGCGCTTTTGCATCGAATGTCAGGTCATTGGCCCTCAGCCGAACTGCCCATGAACTGCCGCGACGGCTGCTCTCGGAGAGAAACCGGACCGGACGAGCAGAGCGGTCGGACCGCAGCTTGTGACCCGTTGCGGTCATGCGACAACCCGCTCATTCAATCCGTTCCCTGCTGACGAACAGTCGTCGCGGATCGATGACTGCAGTATGACGGAACTGCTTATCGATGTGATAGGCGAATTCACCCGAAGCGGAGTTGCTGTGGTCGCAGAGACGACCATTGCTCCTCTCGCTTCCGATTGCGGCCCCCGCACTGCCGCGCGGATCATCTCGCGAGTCGTGATACTCGAGGCCGAGCGGACCGAGCGCCGAGACCTGCGTGACGTACTCACCTGATTTCGCCCAGTGGAAATGCCAGGTCTCGCCCGGGAGGACAATGACGCTCCCAGGTGGATAGGCCTTGAGCTTGTCGTCATCGAAGGCTTCTCCAAGGCCGATATAGAAGACCCCGGATATGACCGTGTAGATCCGGTCCTCCGGATGCTTGTGCGGCATAAGCTTCGTTCCGCGCGGTACTTTAACCCAAATTAGGTACGGCCCCGGTTCGGCGGGGTGACCAATCATAACAGCTAGACGTGCGCCCGCTGGAAACGCCGGGAACGGCTCCCACGTAATTTCTTCCGGCAGAATCGCTCGGAATGTATCCTCATCCAATTGATGCTCGAGGATCATAACCTCTCCTCTGCTAGCGAAGACCTGAGAGGGGGCCGCCTCGGGGCAGCCCCTTGTCGCGGATTCTCCGGATGGTTAGTTGTTCAGCCGGCCGACGTGATATCCGAGCCGGTTCTCAACATCGCCCGGCCGATGGAAGCCACGATCGAGCAGGATCTTGATTCGGCTCTGGCTGGCCGGACGCTGGACCGACGCGAGGAAAGCGTCCCATTCGGGCGCGATGTCCGCATCCGACGGCAGGCTCGCGACGTTGACCAGCCGCTTTGTCTCGGCGATCGCTTGCTTGTCGAAGGAGGCGATTCGTCTGGCCAGGGCGTCAACGAAGCCGTCGAGTTCTGCGTCCGTCAGCGATCGATTGACGTAACCGTAGCGTTCCGCAAGATCCCCGCTGATGTCATCGGCGCCTAGCAGCACCTCAAGGGCACGACCCCGGCCGATCAAGCGCGGGAGCCGCGCCATTGGGCCGCCGCCCGGCACGAGGCCAGCGCCGACTTCCCATTGCGACAGGATCGCATTTTCGCGGCTCGCAAAGCGCATGTCGCTTGCCAGCGCCAGTTCGCTGCCAACGCCGGTGGCGCGGCCACGGACCATGGCGATTGACGCGACCGGCGCGCGACTCAGACGGACCAGCAGGTCAGGTAGCGCCTGCAGTCCGGTGGCCCCCGGCGGAATCTTCGTCGACTCCTCCAGTGGGGCGAAGAAATTGTAGTGCGTCAGGAAGAAGCCCTCGACCGCGCTGTCGAACACGACCACCTTGACCTGCGGGTCGGTCTCGATCGCCGTGATGATTTCGTTGAGCTGCGGAATGTTCTCGGGCCCAAAGATATTCAGCGGCGGAAGGTCGAAGGTGACGCGCCAATAAGATGGCGTGCGGCGTTGCAGCCTGATGCCGCGGGTGGCTGCAGGCTTCAGGAGCTTGAGCAGCGCCTCGGCGCCGGCCTTTGACGAGGCTGGATTCTGGCCGGTGACGAGCCTTCCGTCGGTGATGACAAAGCTCTGCCAGTCCGGCGCCTTTTCAAATAGCCCGCCCAGCCGCCTCAATTCGTCTTCGACAAGGAACGGCACGACCTTCGTCAACCCAACCGCTTCTTCCTCACTGTTGGTGAATCCGGCCACGCGCTTGCCCTTCACGATCGGCTCGCCGTTGTATGTGACGTGCCGGAGCACGCCCGGCGCATGGCAGACGGCCGCCACCGGCTTGCCGGCGTTGTAGAAGGCTTCGATCAGCGCGACGGAATCCGGATCCTCGGCGAGGTCCCACATAGGGCCGTGACCACCCGGATAGAATACCGCATCAAAGTCTGCGGGCTTCATCTGCGACAGCTTGCGCGTATTGGCAAGAACCGCCTGCGCTGCGGGATCCTGCTTGAATCGCCTGGTCAGGTCGGTCTGACCTTCCGGCGTATCGCTGACGGGATCGAGCGGCGGCTGACCGCCCCGGGGCGAAGCTACGGTGATGTCCGCGCCGGCATCAAGGAAGGTGAAGTAGGGCGCCGCAAATTCCTCGAGCCAGAAACCGGTCTTGCGGCCGGTGTTACCGAGTTGATCGTGCGAAGTCATGACCATCAGGATTCTCATTGGAAACTCCCATTGTCGGCGCCATCAGGTGAACACGCCGTGTTTGGTTTGAGTGGCAAGGGGCGTCAGGTGCTGATGGGGGCGCGCAATATCCTCGCGCGCCTCCTTTTTCAGGACGATTGACGCAAAGAGCGGAACGAGGCGCGCATCTCCGCGCTGAACAGCTCGGGCTGCTCCCAGGCGGCGAAGTGTCCGCCGCGATCAAGCCGGTTGAAATGGATCAGCTTGGGATAGGCACGTTCCGTCCAACTCCGTGGGGCGGCGTAGATCTCGTCCGGGAACACGCTCACTGCGACCGGAATAGTGACATTCTTCGGCTGGAAGAACTGAAGCTTGTTCTCCCAATAAAGTCGCGCCGATGACATTGCCGTGTTCGTCACCCAGTACAGCGTTATGTTGTCGAGGATGTCGTCCCGCGTGAGCCCGGCGGTCTCGCCGCCGAAGACTCGGGCAATAAGCTGATGGCTGCGTGTATCGTGGTCGAGGATCCATGCTGCGAGGCCGACCGGCGAATCCGTGATGCCGTACAGCGTCTGCGGCCGGTTGGCCATTTCGATAGCGTAGCCGAGGCCGTGTTTGTAGAAGAAGTCGAGCTGGTTCCACGCGTTCTGCTCTTCGCCGGAGAGACCTGACGGCTGCTTCCCATCGGCCTGGAGCGAAGCCGCAACGTCGTCAGGAACAGTTGCAGGCATGTTGGTGTGGATGCCAACAAGTTCGGGTGCGCCGAGAAGCGCCATCTGTTCGGTGATGGCGTTGCCCCAGTCGCCGCCTTGCGCGACGAACCGCATGTAGCCGAGCCGCTTCATCAACACGATCCAGGCGCGCGCGATGCGCTGCGGATCCCAGCCGGTGGTCTCGGGCTTGCCGGAAAACCCGTAGCCGGGGATCGACGGGATCACCACGTCAAAAGCATCCGACGCTGCCGCCCCGTGGGCAAGGGGATTAACCAGGCGATCAACGATCTTCAGCTGTTCGATGATCGAGCCGGGCCAGCCATGCGTTACGATCAGCGGCAGCGCATTGTCGTGCCGGGACCGAACGTGAATGAAGTGGATGTCAATCCCGTCAATCTCGGTGATGAATTGCGGCAGTGCATTGAGCCGTGCTTCCACCTTGCGCCAGTCGTAGTCCGTCTGCCAGTACTGGACCAGCTTCTTGACGGTCGCGAGCTGCACGCCCTGACTGTCGTCAGTCACGGTCTCCTTCTCCGGCCACCGCGTCGCGCCGAGGCGGTGACGAAGGTCGATCAAAGTGGCCTCGGGAACATGGACGTGGAAGGGGCGGATTTCGCCAGCGGTCTTGCCCGAGGCGGGCTGCAACGGCAGAAGGCTGACGGCTCCCGCGGCGACGATGCCCATGGCGGCGGTACCCAGCAGTTGGCGGCGATCCTGGTCGATCGTTTCGGAAGTGGACTGCGCGATCATTTTAATCTCCTTGGTTTGCGGGCCGTCGATATGGCCGGCCAGGCGGTTCGTGACGCCGCCACACTTGCGCAGAACCTGGGAGATTGCTCGTTAGGTGATGTAAAAGCGCGTTATGCTCCGCTGGGCCGCTTGCTTGCCTCGCGATAACGCGAAGCGTCGCCCACCGAGAATGATCAGGACTGGAGCAGGCCGCGAGCCGACTGCAAATCGGCTGTCTCAAGCCCCTCACTGAAGCGAGCCAACGTCTGGGCTAAAGCCGTCAGCGCGGATTTCTTGCCCTGTTTGCCGGAAAGCACGACCAGCGTAATCTCGGAGCGCAGCCGCCAGGACAACGCGCCTTGCGTCTCGGCGAGTTCAATGGATGATTTGAGGCTCTGCCTCGCGCCGTCTTCGTCGCCGCCCTGGGCCTTCAGCTTGCCGCGAAGCCGGAGCAACTCCGGCATATCAAAAATCTCACCGCCGGCGGATGTACGGGACATCGAGTTGTCGAGCGCTTCAAGCGCTTCCTCAACCCGCCCTAGCCGGCCTAGCCCTTGCGCTAGGTCGGCGCTGAACCCGGATGCGTAGAGTTCGTACCGGTCGGCGTGCAGGCGGGGCAGCACGTCGTGGAGAAGATCGACGCCGTCCTTCACGTCGCCGCGGGCTACCATCACCTGACCACGGAATCCGTCGGCCACGGCCTGATACGGAACGAAGCCGTGCATCAAGGCGTGTTCGCTCAGGCGCGCGGTCAATTTTTCCACGCTCGCCCAATCGCCGACCCAGCCAAATACTGATGCAGCCCAGCACAGCGCGATGCTGTACATCACAACGTCTTTTGGCGCGGCATCATTGGTGACCGCACGGGCGAGTTCCACCGCTTGATCAGGAAATCCCCGCAACCACAATGTTCGCGCCAGCGGAATGCGTGGCGTGCGCGCAAAGGCGAAGTGGCTGGGACCGGCAACGCGCAGCGCGATGTCGTTTTGCATGGCCTTTTCGAGGTGATGCTGCGCAAGGATCTGATTGCCGGCCAAATGATGGGAAACGCCGAGCAGGACGCTTGCTCCGGCAAGTCCTGCGGGATCGCCGATCTCGCGTGCCACTTCCTCGGCCGCCTCCGCGGACGGTACCAGGCGGTCGCATTCGCCGGTTCGCCGGTAGAACATGTTGAGGCGCGACAGCAGCCGGAATTGGTTGGGTCGATCCGACAATTTCCTTGCGACGGAGAGCCCTCGTAGCAGCGCGGCCTCGGCCTGCTCGCTGTTGCGCTCTGTGAACATGGCTGCGTGACCGAGCGCCGATTGCAGTTCGATTTCCCAGATTCCGCCGCGGTTGGTGTCGTCGAGCGCTCCGAGGGCGCGTTGCGCCACCCGGCTGCACTCGTTGAGCAGGTTCAGTTCGACGAGCAGCGGAGCACTAGCGCCGCTCAAGGGAACGCGCAATTCTGCCGCACCTTCATCCGAATAGGCCCATGACAGCGCGGCACGCACGTCGCCGAGCAGTTCGGAGCGCGCCGGCAGGCCTAGGGCATTTCCGTTCGACCCGCTACGGACCAGCGCGCTCATCACGTATTCCGCGTGCCGTCGCGCGATGGTATTGGCCTCGCCGCTTTCGCTGAGCCTTTTCAGCGCGTAGGTCCGGGTGGTGTCAAGCAACCGATACCGCATCGACGATTTGATTGGCCTGGCTGACAGCAGGGACTTGGCGACGAGTTGCCCGATCATGTCGATGACCTGCTCGTCGTCGGGCTCAGCTCCGGCAACCGCTATTGCAGCTTCCAGGGTGAACGCCCCGGCGAACACGGCAAGCCGCCGAAGCGCCAGCCGTTCGGCGTCGGTGATGAGATTGTAGCTCCAGTCCAGCATTGCGCTCAGCGTCTGGTGGCGCGGCGGTGCCGTACGACGCCCCCGCCATTCCAGTTTCAGCCGACCGTCCAGCAGCGCATCGATCTCGCGCAGGCCGTGCGCGCCGAGGCGAACGGCCGCGAGCTCGATGGCGAGCGCGATGCCGTCGAGTTTCTCGCAGATGCCGGCGAGGAGCCGCATATTGTCGGGACTCATCTCCACGCTGTATCCGGCCGCCGTCGCTCGTTCCGTAAAGAGTCGGACCGCCGGATAGGCCAGCATCTCCTCCGATGTGAGCGCCTGGTCCGCGGGGGGGGTTGCGAGCGGCGGCAACTCGACGATCTGCTCTCCCTGAACCAGCAAGGATTCTCGGCTGGTGGCAAGAATGCTGGTGCCAGGCGCCTGCAGATAGATGGCTTCGGCGAGCCGTGCGGCATGTTCGATGACGTGCTCGCAGCTGTCGAGAATGAGCACGACGCGCCGGCCGCCCAGGAATTGCACGATACTTGAGGTCGGGTCCGCGGTTTGCACGACCAGATTGAGCGCCGAAGCGACGGTGCTTGGAACAAGGTCGCCTTCCTTCAGGGGCCCAAGATCGACGAAGCGCACTTCCTGCGCGCGGCCCGACAATGCGTGGGCAACCGCAAGCGCAACCGTCGTCTTCCCGATGCCGCCAGGTCCCCGCAGCGTAATGAACTGCTCGGCGAGTAATCGCTCCGAGAGGCGCTGAACCACATCTTCCCGTCCGATCGTGCGGGTCAGCAGCAGCGGAAACGACGGTTCGCCCGAGACCATTGCCGCCGGCTTCGGGGCATCCTGCGCCGGCTGGCGCTGTTCGATGGTCGCAACGAAGCAGTATCCCCGATTGGGTACGTTGGTGATGAAGCGCGCACCGTCCTTGCCGTCGCCGAGCACCCTTCGGATCTCTGCGATGTGGACGCGGAGACTGGCCTCGTCCACCGTCAGGTTCGGCCAGGCGTGCGCCAGCAACTCGTCCTTGTGAATAATGTCTCCCGCACGACCAACCAGCAGGCACAGAATGTCGAGCGCGCGGCTACCGATCTTGACGGGACCCTGATCTTTTTCGAGCAATCGGGATTTTTCGTAAAGACAAAACCGGCCGAATCTTACGCCCAGGGAATCAGGCTCGCTCGCGCGAGATGGCTGTGCGCCTCTGTGCTTTGCTGGGAGGCTGGAAGGCATCGCCCGCTACTTCGACAATCGTCGCGATGCAATCCGCGGCGCGCGCGTTGCTTCGTTGCCGTTTATTTCGCGCATTTCACAACTATTCCGGGAAAATTAGCAGTACTGCGGTCGAGGCCAATGAGGAAGCATGTCGCGGGCGGAGCTTCAAATCAATACACAGTTAGGTCATGGGAGATGCGCCCAATATAGGGTCACGATCCGGCATTCGACTCGGCCGGGCTGAAACGAACCACAGATAGATCTATGCCGACCATCAGATCTTCCGGGATCGGCTTCAAATCACGATCGCGCAGATAGGCGCGCTGCCTGGTCGGAATCGTGATGCCGTCGATCACGACCGGCTCGGAGAAGTATTGGGCGGCAGGAAAATTGCCGGCGATCTGCACGTGATAGTCGTGGCGCCTGATCAGCATGTCGGGTCCGAAATAGAAGTCCTGCTCGAGGCTGTGGCTGGCTAGTCTCTCCGGAAACACGGCCCGCAATCCGCGCCAGATTTCCGCGCCTTCGCGCCATGGTTCGATCTCGCGCAGCGTGAAGCCGCGCATCGTGAGCAGGAATGGCACGGTCAGGCAAGTCCAGAGCGCGTAGCCGCCGAAATAGGCCCGGTGCAGTAGATCCCAGGCGGTACGCATGTCGTGGCCATCGAACGATGCGCGCGGGTTCCTGCGCTCGGCGATTGTCCTGCTGCCGCCGGACAGGATCGCGACGCGGTCGGGGGTGAAGTCACTCCGTTGTCCAGGTTTGCCGATATCGTCGACAGACGCCCATTGCCGGTGCAGATCGACATGCACCGTCCTTGGAAGGCCACTCTGGTGCACGCATTTCAGGTCCCAGAGTTCGCCCGTGATGACGAACGATGCGCTGAGACGGCCGTGCGCCCGCCAGCGGCTTTCGCCACCATGAGCTTCGATCGCTTCGGCCAGGAGCGGAATCATGTCTAATTCTCCCCGTTTCAACCTGGCCATGGTGCCGCCGCCTACGCGCGCGGCGCGAGTTCATAGATGTAAAGCGATGTTAATGGCCGCCCGCGGAAGGCTGGACCGGCATGCGAACCGCCGGAATGGCGCCGTTTCGCGCTAAATAACATCAGTTAACGGGCGGAAATCGCCGTGTCGTTGCACAGTGAGCTCGCAACCAAGCTCGACCGAAAGCTGGACGGGCCAACGACAGGAAAATTACCATGTCAGACAAGATCGACGTTCAGCGCCGCAACTTCTTCGGCACCGCCGCGATGACGCTCGCCACGGCTCAATTTGCTCTGGCCGGCACCTCGCAGGCTGGCCTTACCAAGCTGACCGCCGCAGCCGATGCGGATCTCAACCGGACGAAATCGGGCAGCCTACCAGCGATCAAGCCGGGCACGAATACGGCTTTCTCTGCCCTCAAGCAGATCGATGCTGGCCTGCTCAATGTCGGCTATGTGGAGACCGGCCCGACAAATGGACCCGCGGTCCTGCTGCTGCACGGCTGGCCCTATGACATCTACAGCTTCGTCGATGTCGCGCCGCTGCTCGCCGGCTCCGGCTATCGCGTGATCATCCCGTATCTTCGCGGCTACGGATCGACGCGGTTTCTCTCCCCGACATCCTTTCGCAACGGTCAGCCTTCGGCGATTGCGCTAGACATGATCGCTTTACTCGATGCGCTTAGGATTGAGAAGGCTGTTGTCGCCGGCTTCGACTGGGGCGCGCGGACCGCCAACATCATGGCGGCGCTGTGGCCGGAACGCTGCAAGGCGATGGTATCTGTGAGCGGGTATCTGATCGGCAGCCAGCAGGCCGGCAAGATGCCGCTGCCGCCGAAAGCGGAACTGCAATGGTGGTACCAGTTCTATTTCGCCACCGAGCGCGGCCAGCTCGGCTATGACAAGTATCGCCGGGAATTCTCCAGGCTGATCTGGCAGCTGGCGTCGCCGAAGTGGAATTTCGACGATGCCACTTTCGAGCGCAGCGCGAGCGCCTTCGACAATCCGGATCATGTCGCGATTGTCATTCACAATTACCGCTGGCGGCAGGCGCTTGCCGATGGCGAGGCTAGATACGAGGACATCGAAGCGAAACTCGCGCAGGGTCCTGCCATCGCCGTGCCTACAATCACCATGGAAGGCGACGCCAACGGCGCGCCGCACCCGGAGCCGGCCGCCTACGCCAAAAAATTCTCTGGCAAGTACGAGCATCGGACCATCTCGGGCGGCATTGGGCACAATCTGCCCCAGGAGGCGCCGCGCGCATTCGCAGGGGCGATCATCGATGTCGATGGCGAAGCCTGATCCCGTCGAGCGAACGAGGAGAATGTGACCATGCGCAAGACAAGTGTTCTGGCGGCACTCGCCCTCATCGCGTTGCTCATGCTGATCCAATTCAGCCCGCCGTTTCTCTATGGTTAGGAGATCGGTATGAGCGTGCGGGCAACAAATCGCGATCTGCGTTCGACACGACAGTCGATCGCCTATCGCAGCATCGAGATCGAAGGCCTCGAGATCTTCTACAGGGAGGCAGGGTCGGTCGATGCGCCGACCGTGCTGCTGCTGCACGGCTTTCCATCCTCATCGCGGATGTGGGAGCCGTTGCTGCCGCTCCTTGCCGATCGATATCACCTGATTGCGCCTGATTATCCCGGCTTCGGTCACAGCAGCGCGCCGCCGACATCCGATTTCACCTATACGTTCGACCGGCTCGCGCAGATCATGGACACGTTTGTGACGAAGCTCGGCCTCGCCAAGTATGTCCTGTTCGTTCAGGACTATGGCGGGCCCGTCGGCTTCCGCCTAGCGCTCGCTCATCCCGAACGGGTGCGCAGCATCGTTGTCCAGAACGCGGTGTCGCATGAGCAGGGTTTGAGTTCGCTGTGGGACGCCCGCCGCAGGTACTGGGCCGATCCGGCCGGCGAACTCGATAACCTCAAGGCCAATTTCACCTCGCTGGAGGCAACCCGGCTGCGGCATGTCGGGACCAGCCCGCATCCCGAGCGGTATGATCCGGATAGCTGGACCGACGAGCACGCGTTTCTCTCCCGTCCGGGTCAGGCGGATATTCAGGCGAAATTGTTCCTGGACTATCGCAGCAACGTCGCATCCTATCCGCGCTGGCAGAAATGGCTTCGCGAAGTTCAGCCACCGATGCTAGTGGTCTGGGGAAAGTACGATCCTTCGTTCACCGTGGCGGGGGCAACTGCGTACGTCGACGATGTGCCTGACGCGGAGGTCCACCTGCTTGAAGCAGGTCATTTCGCGTTGGACGAGGCGACCGATAAGGTCGCCGAACTGGTTCGGCGCTTTCTTGCTAATTGCTAGGTGTGGTTGGTTAATGGCGCCTATGGCCCAATGCGGACATCCAGATGCGCGACTTGATTGTCGCCTCCGGAGCAGACGCGACAGAACGATCGGCGCCCTACGCTCTTCGCATCAGCTTGAGCGACGCCGTCAGCCGCACGCTCCGCTTTCCCGCGAGCGCGATGCCTTCGAGCTCGCCGCTGTCTTCCGTGCAGGTCCCGGAGAAGCCGATGCCGACCTCGAGGCCGCCGAACACCGGGTTCTCGCCTTTCGCCGGCGTGTGCTCCTGGTTCAGCATCTCGCCCTTCCAGCGGCCGTCCGCCGAGGAATAGGCGCCGAGATAGTAGAAGAACGCATCGCCGCCGAGGATGCGCCCGTCGATCAGCAGCATCACGCCGGACAGTCCAGCATCGACGCCGTCGAGAGCGCGCAAGCCCATCCCATAGAGCCCGTTGGCGATGCCGCCCGGTCCGACCGTTCCGCTCGGCGGCAAGCCTTCGTCGTCGAGGCGCGTGAGATTGGCCCAGAACCTGGCGCCGGGCATGGTGTCCGCGCCGCCCTCGAGACGGATCTGGTTGCCGTAGAGCCGGCCACGCGCTCCGATCGAGGCGACGTCGGCGCCCATCAGCGGCTTGTAGCTGGGGTCGAGGTTGTGCCGCTCGGTGATGACCTGGGCGATGATCTCGCCGTCGCGCTCGACATAGGTACCGAGATGCGCGAAGCCAGAATTGCCGCCCAGCATCCTTCCGTCGTGCAGGCACATGATGCTGCAGCCGAACCCATCGTTGACGCCGTATTCAACCTTGTAGAGCCCGTCCAGCAACGTCTTGAACCTGCAAATCGAAAATGAATTGCGGGCTACCTAGCACCGACGCCACAGCGAAGCCATCGGCTTTTGCGCGCATCGCCACCCCGGGGACCTCCGCCCGCCGTGATGCCATTATGCCCCTGTTTTGCCCGACGGGTCAAAACTTCACTTCGTAAAACCCGCAGTCAATGATTTCAGGGACTTGGCTACTGTGCATGGGGTCGTTTTGGAGGTTTGTTTGCCGGCCTCCGAAAAAAGCTCCTCGGCCGACCGGTGCCAGGCTCGAACCTGCCCCCACGGACGCACGACCAATCGCGCATGGACACGCAATCAGCCGAGGACGAGCTCAGCGCGATCATCGCCGGCGCCGCGAAGCAGCCGCTGCTCGATGCCGCCTACGCGCTCTGGCGCCAACGCTACCGCCTGGAGGCCATCGCGGGCCGCCCCACCGCCGAAGAGGTGCGGGTCAATCGCACCTTCTCGCCGGAGGAATTCATCATCCAGTACCGCCATGAACGCGCCCACGCCCATGAAGGGCCGATGTTCGGCTATGTGAAGCGCGCTCATCCGCGCGCCGACGATCAGGCGATCCGGCAAGCCATCATCACGGCGGTCAAATTCGAAGACGCCTACAACAAGCACTTCGACTGGAACGGCGATTTCGAGGATTGCGTGGCGCGCGCGGTGAAACAGGCCGCGCGGAAATATCCGCATTATCTCGAGACCACCTACCGCGATGCCCGCAACGATCTCGCCTACTACATGAAGTGAACTAGAGCATGATCCGGAAAAGTGTGAAGCGGTTTTCCGAAAAGATCATGCTCAAACAATAGGCTAAAGCGCGATGACGATTCATCCTGATCGCATCGCGCTTTAGAAGCACAGCGTGGTGACCAGCCTGCCCTGCTTGTCCTTGATCGCATAGGGACAGCGAATGCGCTCCAGCGCCTTCTTGGCATCCTCGTCGCCGAGCGCGGCGGCGCGCTCGTAGTAGGCCTTTGCGGCGTCCTTGTCCTTCGCACCGCCGCGCCCCTCCTGCGCGAAGGCGCCCATCCGCTCCAGCGCGCCTGGATGGTTTTGCGCCGCCGCCTTCTCGAACAGCGCGCGCGCCGCGACATCGTCCTTTGCGCCGCCATCGCCTTCAGACAACATCAGGCCGAGCTGGTACTGCGCTTCCGCATTGGTCTCGGCGGCCTTGCCGAGCAGCGCACGGGCTTGGGCGGGATCGGCCGGCGCGGCGCCACCTGCGCTACCGAGCGCTGCGAGATTGCTGACGCCGCGCGGGTTGCCGGCCTGCGCCGCCTTCTCGAAAAGCTTACGCGCCTGCGCCTCGTCCTTGGCGACGCCCGAGCCGGTGGCGTAGGTAACACCGAGCTCGACCATCGCCGCACTCGATCCCTTGTCGGCCGCCTTGCGCCAGGCAGCGATCGCCTCAGCGGTCTGCCGGTTCGCCGCGTAAGCGCGCCCGAGCTCGAACATCGCGCGGCGCGAGGCGTTTGCCGCCTGCTTGCAGAACTTGACCGCGGTCGCGATGTCGGCGGAAGCGATCTCCGCGACGCCCTTCACGTCGCCCGGCTTGTCGGGATCGCTGGGATCGGCGGCAAGACGGTCGCACAACACGAGATCGGCTGATTGCGCCTGCGCCGTCAGGGGCGCGGCGAGCGCAAAGAGCATGGCAAGGAGGAAAGTCCGCATGATCGTCACGTTGCGTCTGTGGCCCGGCAAATTCAAGGCTCAAGTCGGTTCGCGTCTGCGATGGGTGGCTCAGGCGCGATGCATCAGCTTGAGCGCTGCGGTCAGGCGCAAGCTCCGCTTGCCGGCCAGCGCGGTTGCCTCCAGCACCGCCTGCTCCGCGTCATAGCTGCCGGAGAAGCCGATGCCGACCTCGTGGCCGCCGAAGATCGGATCGTCCTTGGCCGGCGTGTGCTCCTGGTTGAGGATCTGGCCCTTCCAGCGTCCCTTCGCGGCGGTGTAGCTGCCAAGGTAGTAGAAAGCCGCATCGCCGCCGAGGATGCGGCCCTGGTTGAGCAGCATCACTCCGGTCAGTCCGCCGTCGAGGCCGTCGAGCATGCGCAAATGGATGGAGTAGAGACCGTCGCTGATGCCGGCTTCGCCGACGCCGCCGGCGATCGGCACCTCCTCGTCCGTGATCGGCGTCATCAGCGACTGAAACGGAACGCCCGGCAGCTCCTTGAGCTCGCCTTTGAAGCGATAGAGATCGCCGTCGGCCCAGCCCTTCGCGATCAGGGTTGCATCGTCGGTGCCGGCCATGGCGCGGTAGCTCGGATCGGGATTATGGCGGACGGTCTTGATCACGATGTCGACGCCGCTGCCCGTCTTCTCGTAGCTGCCGATATGGGCGAAGGCCGAATTGCCGCCGAGCATCTTGCCTTCGCCGGCATGCATCACGCTTCGGCCGACGGTATCGCCGAGCTGAAATCTCACTTTGTAGAAGCCTTCAATCACCAGCCGTGTCCCCGGCCCTGCGCGCATCCAGATGCACTCTATCCCGCTTTCGGCGGCGATGGACAAGTTTCGCGGCGCAGCGCCGGGTGTCTTGGGATCATCAAAATGCAAAAAATCCGCCGGAGCCTTCGCTCCGGCGGATTGCAAGCCAACCCGGGCCAGCCCCCAGCCCGGGCCGGGAGGATCTTAGGCCGCGGCCTTCTTGTCGGTCGGCACGGACGAGATCGTCTTCAGGATCTGCGAAGCGATCTGGTAGGGGTCGCCTTGCGAGTTCGGACGGCGGTCTTCCAGATAGCCCTTGTAGCCGTTGTTGACGAAGGAGTGCGGAACGCGGATCGAGGCGCCGCGATCGGCAACGCCGTAGCTGAACTTGTTCCACGGCGCGGTCTCGTGCTTGCCGGTCAGACGCTTGTCGTTGTCCGGGCCGTAGACGGCGATGTGGTCCATCAGGTTCTTCTCGAAGGCGGCCATCAGCGCCTCGAAATACTCCTTGCCGCCGACTTCGCGCATATAGGCGGTCGAGAAGTTGGCGTGCATGCCCGAGCCGTTCCAGTCGGTGTCGCCGAGCGGCTTGCAGTGGAATTCGATGTCGATGCCGTACTTCTCGGTGAGGCGCAGCATCAGGTAGCGGGCCATCCACATCTGGTCGGCAGCGGTCTTGGAGCCCTTGCCGAAGATCTGGAATTCCCACTGGCCCTTGGCGACTTCCGCGTTGATGCCTTCATGGTTGATGCCGGCAGCCAAGCACAGGTCGAGATGCTCTTCGACGATCTTGCGGGCGACGTCGCCGACGTTCGAGTAGCCGACGCCGGTGTAGTACGGGCCTTGCGGCGCGGGATAGCCGGCGGTCGGGAAGCCGAGCGGACGGCCGTCCTTGTAGAAGAAGTATTCCTGCTCGAAGCCGAACCAGGCGCCGGAATCGTCCAGGATGGTGGCGCGCTTGTTGGACGGATGCGGGGTCTTGCCATCGGGCATCATGACTTCGCACATCACCAGCACGCCGTTGGTGCGCGCACCGTCCGGAAACACCGCGACCGGCTTCAGCACGCAATCGGAGCTGTGGCCTTCGGCCTGCTGGGTGGAGGAGCCGTCGAAGCCCCAGAGCGGAAGCTGCTCGAGCGTCGGGAACGACGCGAATTCCTTGATCTGAGTTTTGCCGCGCAAGTTCGGAGTCGGCGTATATCCGTCGAGCCAGATGTACTCGAGCTTGTACTTGGTCATTGAGCCTCTCTGTAGATGATGCGAAAGGTTGGGGGCCCGGGAGGGCCCCCGCACGTTTGTACCCGGCCATCATCGGCCAGCCTTTCCCAAGCATTTCGCGTGCCAAAAGGCCGCAGTACGGGCGGTTTTCCACCGCTTCCGCCTCCTCTTCGCCACAGACGGGCCCTCCACGGCACCGTGCGTCATAGCCGCGCACCTTGGCCCGAAGCTGCGCTGCAAAAATCCGGCGGAAAACGCCTGATTTAGAAGCAGCGGACGCCGACCGCGCATTGCCGATGAAACGCGCATCAACGTCCGGTAACTTTCGCAAACTCCCCCACCCCTCCTCAGCAACCTTCGGAATGGCCCACGCGTTGGTCAGCGGTAGCGTGCCTTGGAGGATGCAGAAGGCTTCCTGCCTACAAATTGAGCGGAAACTGATTTCCTTTTCAGCACTTTCCAATCGGGGATGAGCGGCCGATATGGGGATTCCAGTAACCACAATCGAACGAGTCGGGCGCACCATGGAGGCCAAGGCGCTTCGACCAAGGAGAATCGCAATGATGAACAATGGTCTGAGTCACGGATCTGCAAAGATCTACCAATTCCCCGTCGGCGGCCGTGCGGCCCTCGCCGGACGCCGCTATGGCGAGACCCGCCTTCCCGCCGATCAGGCTTCGCTGCCCGCGAACGTCTCGATCTGCAGCGACAGCTGGTATCACCAGGATGCGGTCGACGAAGCCAAGCCCAAATGGGAACGCTGATGCCAGCTGCTGGTCTGACAGTGCCGGGCTTTCGCAAGCGGCCGGCGGCAGTTTGAAAAAGGGTCGAAACAACGGCGTTTCGGCCCTTTTTAATTCCAGGCGCGCCCGCGCCTAGATCCCGGGCTTTTCGACCACCGCGCAGGCCGTAACCGGCCGCTTCAGGTGCTTGACCGTAGCGGGCCCGGTCTTGGGAATCCTCAGCGTGACTCCCGCCCCCGAATAGCGCGTCCCCGAAACCGCCAGCCGCTTGGCGAGCGTCACCGGCTGGCCATCGATCTGGACGAAGGCCCGTTTGTCGTAGTCATAAAAGCCCAGGATGAACTGCGTACCATCGGCGCAGCGGTAGGTCTGGAAGGTCTGCGCATCGGCCTGCCGCGCACCGAGCATTGCGCCCGCCAGCATGCTGACCGTCAAAACAATGGCCTTGTGCCGGCCCATGATCGCCCCCCTGTAATAGACCGCAAGGACGCCAAACGTGCATCCGGTGGAACCATAACCCAAGCTGATCCCATGCAAGACTCCTCCCTGAAGGACTCCCCTGCCCGCCATCTCGCCCTGCAAGGTGCGAGCAATTTCCGCGACCTCGGCGGCTACCCGACCATTGATGGCCGCACCACACGCTGGCGACACATCTTCCGCTCCAACCATCTCGGCCAGCTTACCGCTGCCGACATCGAGGTCGTCCGCGCGTTGGGCGTGCGCAGCGCGTTCGATTTCCGTGGCTTGGAGGAGCGCGCGGCCGGCATCTGCGTCGTGGACGAGATCACGGTGCATTCGCTGCCGATCGAACCGACCGTCGTGGCCGGGCTGCGCGCCGAGCTCGCGAAGGGCACGCTGACCGCGGCCGTGGCGCTCGAGCTCATGCGCGAGTCCTATCGCAATTATGTGCGCCACAACACGCACAGCTTCCGCGCGCTGTTCGGTCATTTGCTGGAAGATCGCGCGCCGCTCGTGATTCACTGCACCGCCGGCAAGGACCGCACCGGCTTCGCCAGCGCGCTGATCCTGCATGCGCTCGGCGTGGCGGACGAGGTCATCGCCGAGGATTATCTCTTGACCAACCGGCACTACAAGCGCGACCCGTCGAACGTCTTCGATCTGCCCGCCGACGTCCTCGACGCGATCGGCAGCGTCGAGGCCTCGTACCTTGCGGCCGCTTTCGAAGCGGTCGGCAGCGAATATGGCGATCTCGAAACCTATTTGCGCGACGGGCTCAAGCTCGGCACGGCAGAGCGAGACGCGCTGAAGGCGCGCTATCTGCAAGCATAGGGCGGCTGTGCCGGGAGAACGATCATGCAAGGCAAGATCTTGATCGTGACGGGCGCACGCGGCGCGCTCGGCAAGGTGGTCGCAGAAACGGCGCTGGTACGCGGCGCGCGCGTGGCCGGCATCGATCACGCACCTTCGCAAACCGCCGCAAGCGCTGACCACATCGACATCGGGGGCGTTGACCTGTCCGACCCAGCGCAGGCGAGAACGGCCGTCGATGCGGCGGCAAAGCATTTCGGCCGGCTCGACGCATTGATCAACATCGCCGGCGGCTTTGCCTTCGAGACCGTCGGCGACGGCGATATCGCGACGTGGCAGCGCATGCATGCGCTGAACGTGCTGACCGCGCTCAACGCCTCGCGTGCGGCGTTGCCGCACCTTGCCAAGTCCAAGGCCGGCCGCATCGTCAATATCGGCGCCATGGGCGCACTGCAGGCCGGCAACGGGATGGGCCCCTATGCCGCGTCGAAAGCCGGCGTGCATCGCCTGACCGAGGCCCTCGCAAACGAGTGGAAGGGCAAGGTTACCGTCAACGCGGTGCTGCCCTCGATCATCGACACCGCGGCCAACCGCGCCGAGATGCCGAAAGCCGACTTTTCCAAATGGGTGACGCCGCAGGAGCTCGCCGAAGTCATCCTGTTCCTCGCCAGCGATGCCGCGAGCGGCGTCACGGGCGCCCTGATCCCGGTCGGTGGCCGGGTGTAGTCGCGTTCCGATCAAAACGTTAGAGGCACCGGCTCCGATTCAATCGGGGCCGAGAACGCTCTAGACTGGCTGCAACTGATTCTCCGATCGGACGTCCCTTGGAAACCGCGCTTTACCTGCCCGTCAAACGCTTCCTCGAAGAGCTCGGCTTCACGGTCAAGGGCGAGATCGGCGGCTGCGATCTCGTCGGGCTCAGCGCCGGCGATCCGCCAGTGGTGGTGATCGGCGAGCTCAAGCTTGCCTTTAATCTCGAGCTGATCCTGCAGGCGGTCGATCGCGCGCCGGCCGGTGACGAGGTTTGGATCGCAGCGAAGATGTCCGCGCGCGGCAAGGGACGCGAGAGCGACGCACGCTATCGCAATCTCTGCCGCCGCCTCGGCTTCGGCATGCTCGGCGTGACCGATCGCGGCCAGGTCGAAGTGCTGGTGAAGCCGCCGACCGCGGCGCCGCGCCGCGAGCCGAAGGTGCGCTCGCGTCTCGTCGCCGAGCATCAGCGCCGCCAGGGCGACCCCGTGCTCGGCGGCAGCACCCGCGCACCGATCATGACGGCCTATCGCCAGCAGGCGCTGGCCTGCGCGTCGGCTCTTGCCGAAGGGCCGAAGCCGGTGCGCGAGCTGCGCGAACGCTGCCCCGATGCCGGCAAGATCTTGCTTAACAATGTGTATGGCTGGTTCGAACGCACGGAGCGGGGAATCTACCGGCTCACCGAAGCTGGACACGCCGCCCTGAAACGTTGGCCTCAGCAACGGGTGGAGGTCGGCGCAGGTGCTGCGTCACCGCTGTGACACCAGACCGGTGCATAGCTGAGATGCCGCACCGATTTCATATTGCAATGCAACATTGGCGGCACTAGGTATCCCGGCATCAAGATGAGGCCGTTATGAGCGCAGACTGGAATACCAAATATGGCACGCGGCGCGTCCGCCACGATCCCCCGACCCTGGACGAGGCGATCTTCGCCGCTGTCGGCATCACAGACGACCAGGCGCAGCAGGCCGAGATCGCCGCAGCCTTGATGGGGATGCCGCTCGACGTCGTCCAGGCCGAGGTGAAGAAGCAGGCCCGCTCCAACAGCCGCATCACCGCCACCCGCGTGATCGCCGGCGAACAGGGCGCGCAGCGCTCCGTCGTGGTCGAACGCCGCGTCGTCCGCCGCTTCGGCGCCGGCACGCGCAGCTGAGCATTCCTTTCATCGCACCGAACACGAAAGCGGACCGGCTTGGCCGGTCCGCTTTTTGATTCCTGTCCGCAATTTCCCGGTTATGCGGCGCGATTGCCGTACATGCTCGAGATCAGCTTCCAGCACGTGCTGTTGAAGCTGAGAAGCGCGCGCCCGGCCGTGAACGGCGAGGCCGCGAGATCGGCAAGCTCGGCCTCGGGCGTCTTGGCGAGGTCGATCGTGCCGGTCGATTCACCATGGCGGAAAGCCAGATGGGCCCCGAACTTCCTGGCGAGCGCCCGCATCGCATGATTGTCCGCGCCCGTCGTGATGCGCAGCTGCTTGTAGCCCTTCCAGCGGGCCTCTGCGATCAGGCGGCGGAACAGCACGGTGCCGACGCCCTGGCGGCGCGCGGAGGCTTCCACGCTGAAGGCGACCTCCGGCAAGGAACCGTCCTCCGGCGGGTGCAGCTCGGCCGCGCCGCGCACCACGCCTTCGACGATATAGGCAACGATGACGGTGCCGTCCTCGGCACAGCGGGCGGCGTAGCGCTCGATGAAGCTGTCGTCGAGAAAGCCGTTGAAACGGTCGTGCCGGCTGCCGGCATCAAGCCTCAGCAGGTGATCGCGCAGGAGCGGCAATTCTTCCTGCTGGATCAGGGTCCGCACATAGCCGGGAACGGTACGGACGGCGTCTTCAAGTACCACGTCAGAACTCCTCTTGGTGTTCCCTCGAGGAGGCGTTCGAATCCCTAGGCCTCCTATATTGTGCATCGCACCATGATTTTCAAGACGGAGACCTGCCCAAGTTTCGGGCACCGAAGCGACCAATTCGTTAATAAAATCAAAGTCCCGTAGTTTCACAGGACCAGCTGGGTCTGGGTCACCACCGCAACCAATTTGCCGTCCTCGGTTTCCAATCTGGTGGTCCAGACCTGGGTCCGCCGACCCCTGTGCACCGGGGTGGCGGTGGCGATGACCGTGGCCCCCTCCTTGGCCCCACCGATGAAATTGGTCTTGCTCTCCAGCGTGGTCGTACCCTTGGCGTCCTCGGGCAGATTGATCACGGTCGCTGCCGCGCCGACGGAATCGGCCAGCGCCATCACGGCCCCGCCGTGGATGGTGTGGTGAAGCGTGCAGAGTTCGGGCCGGACCGTCATCCGCGCCACCACGCGGTCCTTCTCCGCCTCGACAAATTCGACGCCCTTGAGTTCGGCGAACGGCATCTTCATCGCTTTAAGTTTCTCGAGCGGCGTCATCGGATCTCCTCCCAACTTCTTGTTGGCTCAACGTGAATTGCTTCAAGCCGCAAAGCAATGACGTCCGAGGTAATGGCGATGCTGACATCGGCGCGCAGAGCCGGGAAGCGCTGCACTGCGTCCGGGGCACGAGACCACCCTCACGTCACTGCATGCACGACCTGATATTCCGGCCGTCGCCACACCTCCCCTGAAATCACCTCTTCGACGATCTCCGCGGCCCGCACGATCTCACTCTCGCCGATGTACAGCGGCGTGAGGCCGAAGCGCATGATGTCGGGCGCGCGAAAGTCGCCGACGACACCGCGGGCGATCAGGGCCTGCATCGCGGCGTAGCCGCCGGCGAAGGCGAAGGAGACTTGCGAGCCGCGCCGCTCATGGTCGCGCGGCGTCACGAGCTTGAGTTGCGGACAACGGCGCTCGACTTCACCGATCAGGAGATCGCCCAGCGCCAGCGAACGCGCACGAACCTCCTTGATATCGACCTTGTCCCAGATATCGAGCGAGGCCTCCAACGCCGCCATGGCGAGCACCGGCGGGGTGCCGACGCGCATGCGCTCGACGCCGCCCGCGGACGCATAGGCAAGCTCGAAAGCAAACGGTTTTGCGTGGCCCATCCACCCCGACAGCGCGGCGCGCGCGCCGTCGGCATGGCGCGGTGCGACATAGAGGAAGGCCGGTGCGCCGGGGCCGGCGTTGAGATATTTGTAGGTGCACCCCGCGGCGAAATCGGCGCCGCTCCCGGCGAGATCGACCGGCAGCGCGCCGGCGGAATGGGCGAGATCCCAGACCGTGACGATGCCGAGCGCATGCGCTTTCGCTGTCAACTTCGCCATGTCGTGGCGGCGGCCGGTGCGGTAGTCGACCTCGGTGATGTACAGAACGGCGATCTCCTCAGACAATGCGTCCTCGATCTCCTCCGGTGCTACCAGGCGCAATTGATGGCCCCGTCCGAGCGTCGCGATCAGGCCTTCGGCCATGTATAGGTCAGTCGGGAAGTTACCGGTATCCGACAGGATCACCTTGCGCGAGACGCTCATGTCGAGCGCGGCAGCTAGCGCCTGATAGACCTTGAGCGACAGCGTGTCGCCGACCATGACCGAGCCGGCCTCCGCGCCGATCAACCGCGCGATGCGGTCGCCGACATGGCGCGGCTGCACATACCAGCCTGCACTATTCCAGGCGCGGATCAGCTCGTTGCCCCATTCCTCGGTGATCACGCGGTTGACACGCTCGGCAACGCCCAGCGGCAGCGCACCCAGCGAGTTGCCGTCGAGATAGATCACGCCGTCAGGCAAATGGAACAAGGCTCTAGTATCGTCGTAGACGCGAAGCCGGGTCATGGACATCCCTACAGAATCGTACGCACGCGCCAGAGTTCGGGAAACAGTTCGACCTCGAGCATGCGCTTGAGATAACTGACGCCGCCAGTGCCGCCGGTACCACGCTTGAAGCCGATGACGCGCTCGACCGTGGTGACGTGGTTGAAGCGCCAGCGCCGGAAATAATCCTCGAAATCGACCAGCTTCTCGGCCAGTTCGTAGAGCATCCAGTGGGTTTCCGGCGCCTCGTAGACGATACGCCAGGCCTGCAGCACGCCTTCGTTGAAGCTGTGGGTTTCGCGAACGTCGCGCGCCAGCACCGCAGCAGGCATCTTGAGCCCGTTGCGGTCGGCAAGCCGCAGCACCTCGTCATAGAGGCTCGGCGTCCCGAGCTCGGCTTCGAGCAGCTTGATCGTCTCCGCATCGTGCGCGTGCGGCTTCAGCATGGCGTGGTTGCGGTTGCCGAGCAGAAATTCGATCAGCCGGTATTGCCGCGACTGGAAGCCCGAGGATTGTCCAAGCTGCGAGCGGAAGCGGGTATACTCGCTGGGCGTCATTGTGCGCAGCACGTCCCAGGCCCCGTTCAGCTGCTCGAAGATACGCGACATCCGGGCCAGCATCTTCATCGCGGGTTGCACCTCATCCCGTGAGATCGCACGGCGCGCAGCCGCGAGCTCGTGGATGGCGAGCCGCATCCACAGTTCCGTGGTCTGATGCTGGATGATGAACAGCATCTCGTCATGCGCCTCCGACAGCGGATGCTGCGCACCGAGGATCGCGTCCAGCGCGAGATAATCACCGTAGGACATGCGCCGGGTGAAATCGGTCTCGGCGCCTTCGCTTGTGGGATCGTAATCGCTGGACGTCATGGCTGGCCCTCTCGATCGATCGTCCCTGGTCTCATTCATCGAGGCCGATCAGGCGCGCGGTGATCTGTGACGACGGATCCTTGAGCCCGTCGATCACCGTGAAATGGTTGAGGCCGGGCTCGACGACGAGGTGCGTCGGCACGTCGAAGCCGGTCCAGATGTTCGCCATCAGATCGGACTGGCGGATGAATTCGGGCCGCTCGCTGCCGCCGACCCAGGCCGTCACTGGCGAACGCCCTCGTGGCAGATGCAGCGCCGCGCTTTCCAGCGTCGCCTCCTCCATCGTCATGCGCAGCGTCTCGTTCATCCCCGTCTTCAGGAGCGGACGCAAGTCGTGCAGGCCGCTGATCGAGAGCGTACCGGCGATGCGGTTGTAGACGGCGGACTCGAGCCGGCTGTCGCCGCACAGCATGCGTGTGACGAGATGGCCGCCGGCGGAATGGCCGGCGAGCCGGATCGGCCCCGAGACGAGCGATGCCGCTTTGGCGATCGCGGCGGTGATCTCCGCAGTGATATCGGAGATGCGGGCAGCTGGTGCCAGTGTGTAGCTCGGCAGCGCCACCGTCCAGCCATGGTGCCGCGCGCCTTCGGCGAGATCGGTCCAGGTCGATTTGTCGAAGCGCATCCAGTAACCGCCATGGACGAAGACGACGAGACCCTTGCTGTCGCCGTCAGGCAGGATCAGATCGAGCCTCTGGCGCTCGCCGGCGCCGTAGGCGATGTCGGGGCGAAATTCCTTCAGCCCGGCGCGGTAGGCCGCCGCCCGCTCCGCCCACAGCGCCGGCATCTTGTCCGAGCCCGGGATGTGGGCCGAATTGGCGTAAGCGTCATCCCAATCGCGCATCGTTGCTCCCGAGGACTCGTCCGACGAACCGAAGCCAGTCTGCCACCGGTCAGGGCGGCATCCTAGTCTTTCTTTTAAGCTTAAAGGATTGAGGGAGCCGGTGGATTGGGCAGCGACTGCTACGAGGGTACAGGGTGGGCAAAGCGGAGCGTGCCCACCATCTTGGTTCATCGGAGAGAAAGGTGGTGGGCATGGCGCAAGTGCGCCTTTGCCCACCCTACCGCAGTGGCGATGGGGAGACCGCTACGCCTTCTCCACGCCGCACCATTCCGCGATGAACAGCGCCATCGCCTTGGTCGCCTTCTTCAATGACTCCAGGTCGACGAACTCGTTGAAGCCGTGCATCTCGCCTCCGCTGGCACCAAAACACAGACTCGGGATGCCGTGGTTGAGGCCGTAGAAGCGCGTGTCGGTCAGCGCCGTGAAGACGAGGTCCTCTGGCGTACCGCCATAGACCCTGTTGAAGGCCTTACCGAACGCAGCCTCGGGCTCCGCGGCGTTGGTCAGCTCATAGCCTTCCGACAGGAAGCCGGACCATTCGACCTGCGGCGGATTGTTGGCGAGGAAGCGGTGGTTGCGCGAAGCGGCGGCGACGCAAGCCATGATCTCCTTCTGGTGATCGGCGATCGACCAGCCCGGCAACACCGCAATCCGGCAGTCGACATCGCACCAGGCCGGCACGCTCGACGCCCAGTCGCCGCCCTTGATGATGCCGGCGTTGAAGTTGACGGGATGGTCGAGCGTCTTGAAGTGACGGTCGGCCTTGGCCCGCTCGTTCCATTCGATCTCGAGCTTTTGCAGCGCCTGGATCAGGTGATATGCCGCCATGATCGCGTTCGCGCCGGAGCCTGCGAAGGCAACGTGGGTCGGATGCCCCTTCACGCGGAGGCGGAACCAGATCACGCCGACCTGGGAGCGCACCATCTTGCCGCCGGTCGGCTCCGGAATGAAGCAGGCGTCCGCGCGATAGCCGCGTTGCAGCGTCGAGAGTGCGCCGACACCGGTGCTCTCCTCCTCGATCACCGATTGGAAATGGATCCGCGCCGTCGGCCTGAAGCCCGCGGCCTTGATCGCGTCCAGCGCATAGAGCGCACCGATCGTCCCGGACTTCATGTCGCAGGCACCGCGGCCGAACATCTTGCCGTCCTTGATGACCGGCGCGAATGGCGGCGTTTCCCACAATTCCAGCGGACCGGCCGGCACCACATCGCAGTGCCCTTGCAGGATCAGCGACTTGCCGCCATTGGTTCTCGGACGGTAAGTTCCCACCACGGATCGCGCCTTCGAGAAGTCGTGCTCGATCGGACCGAAGCCGCGCAGATCCTTCAAATCCTCGACGTCGATATGCCAGTCGTCGACCTCGTAGCCACGTTCGCGCAGGAGATCGCCGATCATGTCCTGGCATGGTCCCTCCGCCCCGCGGGTCGAAGGGATCGCGACGAAATCGCGGGTGGTTGCGAGCTGAGCCTCGAAGCCGCTGTCGACGGCGTCAAGAATCCTCTGCTGCGTTTCGGCATTCATTCGGGCGACTCCAGACATTCCAATGGTCCCAGGGAGCGCGCAAACTAGCCGATTTCAGCCGTTCGGGTACTCCAGAAAATATGCATCCCGCAATGCATCTTCGAGCAGCCGGCCTTCGGAATAGCCGTTCAGAGTCGCAGGCCGGCTGACACCATCGAGCAGGCGCGGGCACGGTTCGGGGGCGCCGAGCACGGTGCGGACCGGAATGCGCTCCGCATAGATCGGCAGCGCATAGTCCTCGTCATCGTCGGCGACGCCCTTGGCGCGGATCTTGGCCGAGGCTTCCTCGATTTCCATTGCGATGAAGGACGTCGCCTTGATTTCCTGCATGGTGCTCTGTCGCAGGCCGGCGGTGCGATCCGGGAAGAAGCGATCGACCATGGCGATCACCGCGCGCTCCTTCTCATCAGGATCGGTGACGAGATAGGCTGTGCCGAACGCCATCACGGCGCGGTAGTCGGCGGAATGGTTGAAGCCGCAGCGTGCCAGCACGAGGCTGTCGAGATGGGCGACCGTCAGGCAGACGCGCTCGCCCTTGCTCTGGTTGCGTAGCATGCGGCTGGCGCTCGATCCGTGCCAGTACAGCCTGGTGCCCTCGCGCCAGAAGAAGGTCGGCGTGCAATAGGGCTGGCCGTCGATTGCGTAGGAGACGTGGCACAGCATCGAAGAATCCAGGATGCGATGAACCGTGTCGTGATCATAGAAGCCGCGGTCGTGCCGGCGCTTCACCTGGTTGCGTGCCGATGTCGGATAGGAATTCGAGGTCTCGGTCTGGCTCACAGCCGCTCCTGCTCGGATGGAAGAAATCCGGAGCAGTTGTAGCGGCGCATTTGGTCTGCGATAGTTCCAATTCCATGCAAAAAATTCCGACCAATTCGTCGTCCCGAACCAAGCCCGAGCTTCCGCTCGACCTCACCGGCCCTCACGTCACGGCCGGCGCTTCTGCCGCGCACCGGCTGTATCAGGCACTGTGCGAGATGATCGTCTCCGGCCTGGTCCGGCCGGGCGAGCCGCTGCCGCCATCGCGGACGCTGGCCAGGCAGACCGGCTTCCGCCGCAACGCCGTCGTCACCGCCTATGAGCGCCTGATCGCCGACGGCTTTGCCGACGCGACGGTCGGCTCCGGAACGTTCGTCGCGGCGCGTATACCCCAGCGCGCCGCCGAGCCGAACAAGCCGAAGGTCGTTCTCGAAGCGCCAAAGCAAGGCGCGTTTGCGCTTGGCTGCACCCATATCGACGAACGCGCCGTGCAGCGTTTTCGCGCTTTCGTCGGCCGCCGCATGCGCGCATTCGGAACCGAGCACCTGCATTATGGCGACCCTCGCGGCAGCCGCGAGCTGCGCGTGGCGATCGCCGACCATCTGTTGTCGGCGCGGGGGCTGCGTTGCGATCCCGACCAGATCATGCTGACCTCGGGCACGCTGCACGCGCTGCGCATCGTGCTGAGCGCGATCCTGAAATCCAGCGACCAGGTCTGGTGCGAGGATCCGGGCTATCCCGCCGCGCGAAAAACCATCGCCCATTGCGGTTATCGCGCCGTGCCCGTCCCGGTGGACGAACACGGGATGCGCGTCGCCAAAGGCCGCATCGCGGCGCCGTCCGCGCGCGCGGCCTACGTCACGCCGTCGCACCAGTTTCCACTTGGCGTGCAGATGTCGATGCCGCGACGGCTCGAGCTTCTGGACTGGGCCAAACAGGCCGGCGCATTCGTGCTCGAGGACGATTACGACAGCGAGTTCCGTTATGACGGCGCGCCGCTGATGTCGCTCGCCGGCATCGATCGGCTCCAGCGCGTGATCTACCTCGGCACCTTTGCCAAGACGCTGTTTCCGGGCCTGCGCATCGGCTATTGCGCGCTGCCCGAACGCCTGATCGCGGACGTGACGACGGCGCGGGCGGCGCTCGACCGCTTTCCCGGCACGCTGATGGAGGGCGCGGTGGCGGACATGCTCAATTCCGGCGCCTTCGCCGCGAATCTGAAGCGCGTGCGGAAACTCTATCGCGAGGCGCGCGACGTGCTCGCCGAGAGGCTGGAAGTCGCATCCGGTGGCGCGCTTTCGGTGCCGGTGCCCTCACAAGGCCTGCATCTTGTCGCCCGGTTCGATCCTGCCGTCGATCCGGCGGTGGCGGCGCTGGCCAAGCAGGCGGCTGGCGCCGAAGGCTGGCTATTGGCCGACACCTATTCGCGCGGGCGTCCCCTGCCCGGCTTCGTGCTGGGATTTTCCGGACATCCCGTGCCGCAGCTCGTGGCGTCCGCGGAACGTCTCGCGAGGGAATCGCGCGCAGCCTTGGCCGCAAAAGGAAAACCGGCCCGCCGGGCCTGACGAAGCTTCACTATCAGAATCGCCCGCCGCTCCCTAGATTGCGGCATCGATTCCGGGACCTCACATCATGCTGCTGCGCCACGCGACCTGCCTCTCGCTGCTGATCTCCATCGCGCTTGTCTCGACGGCACGCGCTGCCACAGTCGGACGTGAGCAGGACATCGGCGATCTGAAGCTCGGCCAGCGCGTGCTCGTGGATGACGGAACCTGCCCCGCCGGTCAGCTCAGGGAAGTGCGCGGCGCGAAGATGACCGACAAGGGAGTCTCGCGCACGAGTTCCTGCGTGCCCCGGCACGGACCGAAAACGAAGTAAGGATCCAGGACTATTTCGCCGGATCGAACATGCACTGCAGGGTCGGTTTGGCGATCTTGGTGAAGGTCGGGCCGATCTCGCTGTGCTTGGAGGCCGGTACCCAATCTGTCTCGATGGTGGGCACGCCGGTCTCGCTGATGCCGCGCAGCAGCGCTTCGCGCAGATCGCGATCCTCGACGGCCGCGGCGGCGTGATCGTGCAGGCAGCCGCAGACCGCTTCCGGATGCTGCCAGCGCCCGAGCATGTGCGGCGCACACTGGCGCACGAATTCGCCACGCGGATCGGGTAGCCTGGAAGGTGAGCGGACCTGCGCCTGAACGGAGTTGATCGTCAGAAGGGACACGAACGCTGCGGCGCAGAGACGAAGCAACATGATAGTTTTGCCGGCTGTTTCGTTGTGTGCAGTCAGAAGCGCGCGGCGACCATGATCGGCTGAGCGGCCGGAACCGCAACGGGCGAGCCGCTGTACTGGAAGGTACCGACACCGGGGAGATTGCCGTCGGGCGCACCCGCCAACGAGGAGCCGGCGAGCACGAAACCGAAAGCAAGGATGAAGCTGAGCGCGCGCATGATCTGTGTCCCAATTCTGTGGCCGGCGGTGCGCCGTCGTCCTTATCAGCCTGATAACCATGGGCGGTTTCGCGCGTGATGCGCGAAAAACTGAAAATGGTTTCGTCTTCGTGAGAATTGTTTCGTCCCGGCCACGGCGACGAAACAATTCTCGGAAAATGCCAGTTATTTCAGATAGGTCTGGCGGCAGGCCAAAGTCGCCTGCCAAGTTCCGGCGCCGGCACGGACGTGCACCCCGCCCAAGCGTTGTCACGCGGCCGCCGCGCGCGCTTCACATGCATTTTACGTTTTTCTGCTGAAAGGGCGGCAAAAGAAGGCTGGATCCTGTCGAACCGGAATTGGTTCAGCAACGACCCAAGCCATCGAAACCGAGACGCCCGGATCATCGGGCGCATTCACGTGAGGGATGGCCATGATGGCGGGAAATCGCGCAACGCCGCGCGATGAAAATCCACCGACGGAGCGCGCAGATCAACCGATCATTCGCGGCAGCACCGGCGCAATGGCGCTGCAATCGAGCCGCGGCCTCGAGGCGGCGCCGCAGACGTTCGTGCGACTGACCGGATCGCGCCTTGCGACGCCGCGCGATCGCCGCCGGGTGAACGCGAGCGCGTTGCAGGAGTGAACGCGGAGCGCCTCATTGCGTGAAGAACTCGCCGCACTTCTGGACGTTTGCGTCCGCAGGTCCCCACGGCATGATCGGCACGGTCGAGGTCGAGTTCTTGGGCGAGCCTTCGATCAGCTTGTCTGAATAGACCATGTAGACCAGCACGTTGCGCTTGGCGTCGCAGCCGCGCACGATCTGCATCTTCTTGAAGAACAGCGACCGGCGCTGGCGGAACATGTCGTCGCCCTGCTCCATTTTGTGCTTGAACTTGACCGGACCGACCTGGCGGCAGGCCAGCGAGATATCCGAGACCTCCTCGGCAAGGCCGAGCCAGCCTTTGAAGCCGCCCTTCTCCGGCACCGTGAAATGACAGGCGACGCCTTCGACTTCGGGATCGTCGAGACCATAGGTCGCGAGCTTGTCGTTCGGGCTCATCCATTTGAACACGGTAGAGCGGCGGAAGATCAGATCAGGTTCGTCGGCCGCAGATGCCGACGCCATTGGCGCGGTCAGAGCCAGGAGGAATAAAGCGAGGCCTTTCAGACGGATGCTCGAAAGACCGGGGAAACGAGATGACATGAAGTTCTCCGCTAACAAGTCCCCGCAATGTAGGAACGCAAGCGGCGGTCAGGAAGGCGGCAGAGGAGCGGACCCGGCCGCCGTTTACCGCTCCGTGAGGCTTTTTTGCTACGCCTTGGACAAAAGTAGCTGATGGCAGAACCGCGCTGCTGGTGAACGCGTATTCCCTTTGCGAGACTAACGTCTGATTTGGATAATGGATTCGAGGATGAACAGCGTGAACGGGTGGGGTTCGCCTGCCAAGCCGGCACGGCTGTGGCAGGTCGCCATGTTGACGGCGGCGGGTGCGATCGGCGCAACCAGCGAAGCAAACGCAGCATTTTATTACTGGACGGACTATTCCGACCGGCCCTACTACGCCCGGCCGAACCGGCTTCCCGAAATACCGCGCCAGAAGCCGCAAAAGCGCGGCGCCGCAAGCAAGAAGGACGTCGTTGTCGAGAAGGAAGCCGGCACCAAGCCGCAAGGGCCACTCGTCATTGTCGTCTCGATCGACCGGCAGAAGATGACGGTCTACGACAAAGCCGGCGTGTTCGCGGAATCACCGGTGTCGACGGGCATGAAGGGCCACTCGACGCCGATGGGCGTGTTCAGCATCATCCAGAAGCACAAATTCCACCGTTCCAACCTCTATAGCGGCGCGCCGATGCCGTACATGCAGCGGATCACCTGGTCCGGCGTCGCGATGCATGCTGGCGCGCTGCCGGGCTATCCGGCCTCGCATGGCTGCATCCGCATGCCCATGGCGTTCGCGATGAAGATGTGGAACTGGACCAGGATGGGCGCGCGCGTGATCGTGGCGCCCGGCCAGGTATCGCCGCAAAGCTTCTCCCATCCCGTGCTCGCCTCCATGCGCGTGCCGCCGCAGCCCGCCGCGAGCCTCGCGCCGCAGACCAATGTCGCTGACAAGGCCGATAAGGGCACGACCGAAGCCAAGCCGGTCGAGACCAAGACGGCCAGCGCCGACAGCGTGGTCGAGCTGCGCACCTCGGTCGGCCACACCGTGTTGTCGGACGTGACCACCGGCCATGCGGCTGCGCGCGAGGAAGCCGCGGCGACGGCCAACGAGGTCAAGACGGCCGAAGCGGCCAAGCCTGCGTCCGAAGACGCCGCCAAGCCGGCGACCGAGAACAAGCCTGCCGACAAGGTCGACCCGGTCAAAACGGAAGCCGCGAAGGCACCCGATGCGCCGGCGCTCGCCACCGCACCCGATGCAAAGAAGGACGAGGGCCGCCTCACCGATCCTGCGCCGGCGGCAAAGCCGGACACACCCAAGCGGGCCGGCCAGATTGCCGTCTTCATCAGCCGCAAGGATTCCAAGCTCTATGTGCGGCAGAATTTTGCGCCGCTGTTCGAGGTGCCTGTCACGATCGCCGCGAGCGACCGGCCGCTCGGCACGCATGTCTTCACCGCCGAGCTCGACAAGGCCGATGCCAACACGCTGCACTGGTCGGTGGTGTCGCTGCCCGTGTCCGCCCGTTCCGTGGCGCGCGAGGACGACAACCGCGTGGCGCGCCGCCAGCGCGGTGCCGCCGTGATCCCCGTCGCCGCAAAACCGGTGGTGACGCCGGACAGCCCAGCCGAAGCCCTCAACCGCATCTCGGTCCCCACTGAGACCATGGCGAAAATCAACGAGATGCTGACGTCAGGCGGCTCGATCATCGTCTCCGACCAGGGCATCAACCAGGGCGAGACCGGCGAAGGTACCGACTTCATCGTCCGCCTGTACTAGCTCTCTCGCAGGACCGATAACGCGGTGTTGACGCGCGAGGCCGCAGTGGCGGAGTAATCTGCCCTCGGATCATCTCGGGGGACGCCGTCATGATGAATCGCAGAACCGTGCTGAGCGTCACGCTTGCGGGCGCGTTCGCGCCTGTCACGCGCGCCCTCGCCGATGGCGCCATGAGCCGGATCTCGGCCTACGCCTTCTCCTTCCCCGCATTGTCAGGCGACGACATCCGCCTCGCCACGTTCACCGGCAAACCGCTGCTGGTGGTGAACACGGCCTCGCTCTGTGGCTACACGCCGCAATATGCCGGCCTGCAGGAAATCTGGAACGAGTTTCGCGGGCGCGGGCTCACCGTGATCGGCGTGCCGTCCAACGATTTCGGCGGCCAGGAGCCCGGTGGCAGCAGCGAGATCACGCAGACCGCACACCACCAATATGGCGTTACCTTCCCGATTACGGCCAAGGCTGCGGTGGTCGGTGCGCGGGCGCATCCCTTCTACAAATGGGCCGCGGAAGCCCGACCGAAGGAAGTTCCGCGCTGGAACTTCCACAAATACCTGATCGGCCGCGACGGCTATATCGCCGAGGTATTTCCATCCGCCGTCGAGCCGGCCGACACGCGGATCAAGACCGCCATTGCAAGGGCCCTGGCCGACACTTGACTCACGTGCACGACTCAAGTGCACGCCATCCGGCTGGGCACAATTGCGACGCGGCATCAAACAGCCGTTGCAATGGCGATGGCCCACCATCTAGGCTAGGATTGTTTTGGGCAGGACGGTTTTTGCCGCAGGCGAAAAGCCACGGCGGAACAACGGGATCAATCTCGAGGGACATCACCATGCGCGTGGCGGCAGGACTGATTTTAGCAGGTGCGATGTCGGTGGCGCTCTCCGGCGCCGCATGGTCGCAGACGCCGGCCGCGAAGCCCGCGGCCGCACCGCAAGCCGCGCCGGCGGCAACACCAGCGGCTGCAACATCCCCTGCAGCTCCAGCGCCCGCAGCAGCGGCTGCGGCGCCAGCGGGCTTCGTCAATCCGCCCCCGCCGAAACAGCCGCCGCAGCCGGCCCGCGCGGCCTGCAACACACCGGGCGCACTCGGCGTCGCCCGCACCGTCGAGATCGACACCACGGGCGGTCCCGGCTTCGGCTTCGAGCATTTCAAGGAGCTCGACTTCCTGCGCGACAAGGAGGTCGTGCTGACCTTCGACGACGGCCCCTGGCCGCGCAACACGCCCGCGGTGCTGAAGGCGCTCGCGGACGAATGCACCACCGGAATCTTCTTCATCATCGGCAAGCACGCGACCTACGAGCCGGAGGTCCTCAAGCAGGTCTACGCAGCCGGCCACACCGTCGGCGCCCACACTTGGTCGCACGCCAACCTCAACAACAAGAAGCTCAACGAAGCGCAGCGCAAGGACGAGATCGAGAAGGGCTTTGCGGCGGTGAAGTGGGCGCTCGGCGGCATCTCGCCCGCGCCGTTCTTCCGCTTCCCGGCGCTGCAGCATCCGCCCGAGATGGTCACCTATCTCGGCAACCGCAATGTCGCGAGCTTCTCCTGCGACATCGACTCGTTCGACTTCAAGGCTTCCAAGCCCGAGAAGATCGTCGAGACCGTGATGAAGAAGCTCGATACCAAGGGCAAGGGCATCATCCTGATGCACGACTTCCAGAAGCACACCGCGGAGGCCCTGCCCGAGCTGCTCAAGCGGCTGAAGGCCGGCGGCTACAAGGTGGTCGCGATGCGCGCCAAGTTCCCGGCCTCGACGCTGCCGGAATACGACCAGGAGCTGCTCAAGGACCTCAAGCTGCCGACGGTGAGTCAGCGCCCGGTCAATTCGGTGGTGACCACCGTTTCCGAATAGCCGTCGCACTTGTCTTTCCGTATCGAAGGCTACGTCATCGTCTCCGCGGACGGCATGCTCGCCGATCCGTCGCACATCATGCCTGAGACGTTGAAATTCGAAGGTGACAAGCGGTTCTTCGAGCAGGCACTCGATCGCGCCGCGCTGATCGTGCACGGCCGCAACTCGCACGAGCAGCAGCCGAATTCGGCCAGCCGCAAGCGGCTGATCCTGACCCGCAAGATCAGGGACCTCACCGTCGATCCGGAGATGCCGAACGCGACGCTGTGGAATCCTGAGCATGCGAACTTCGAGCAGGCCTGCGCCTTCGCCGACGTCGCATCCGGCATGGTCGCCGTCATCGGCGGACCGGTCGTGTTCGACCTGTTCATGGACCGCTACGACACGTTCTGGCTGTCGGAGGCTCCGCATGTGCGGCTGCCCGGCGGCGAGGGCTGCTTCGTCGGCGTGCCCCAGCGGACGCCTCACGAGGTGCTGGCTGCGCACGGGATGAGGCCGGGTGCGCCCTACCTCCTCGACGCGGCGCATGAAGTGACCGTGACCCCGTGGCGGCGGGGGTAGCCTGCCGGCAGTGGCGGCGCTTACGCCGGCTCCGACCCAAACTGGAAAAACAACCCCATGCACAGTACCTGCAACATCATACCGTTCCGCATATTGCTGATGTGCCGTGCTAAAATTGGTCCCGCCGCCGGCCAGCGCAAAGCCGGCTAGCATATTTGCCGAGACCCGAAAATCGGCCCCGACGGCGGTCGTGGCGCTATAGCCAACGTCCGAGGCGCGGCGTCAATACGGGCCAACGGCTGCGACACACCGCATCAATAGACTGAGACAAAAGAGCAAAAACTAACCCACGGCCAGAATGAGCGACGACTGCACGCCGACTAGTCCGACGGACGCTTCCGGATTGAATGACGATGTCGCCCCGATATCGTCCCTGCTGCCGGCATTCGGCTTCAGCGCCGATCAGATGGAGACGGAGGCGAACATCGCAGCGTGGCGGGAAGCCGTCGCCACGCTGTTCGAGGTGGACGAGCTCGCCGCCGGCGAACCGGGCCCGTTTCGCGCCGACCTCAGCTCCTACGCCATGGGACCGGTGCTGATCGGGCTGAGCCGTGCCAGCGGCCAGCGTTTCCGCCGGACGGCCGAAACGATCGCGCGCAGCGGCGTCGACCACATCATCCTCCAGCTCTATCTGAAGGGCGGCTATGACGGCGTTGCCGGAACACGGCCGATGCGCGTACGCGCCGGCGACATCTGCCTGTTCGATCTCGCCCAGGCGCTGGAGACCAAGGCGACGGCGTTCGAGAATGTCACGCTGGTCGTGCCGCGCCCGATGTTCGCCGCCCATCTCTTGCGGGTCGATGATTTGCATGGCCTGGTGCTGCCGGGCAGCAGCGTGATCGCGCGATTGCTGGCGGGGCATCTCACCGCCCTGTTCGAATTTGCCCCGCGCATGAGCCTCGACGAATGCCAATCCGTGGTCGAGGGCACGGTGTCGCTGCTGGCCGCGTGCCTTCGCAACGAAATCGAACGGGGCGAGGCCGATGCCGACCATGGCGTCGCGGCAAGCCCGTCCTTGATGCGGATCCGCCAATATATCGAGGCTGGCCTTGCCAGCGAGGATCTGTCGGCCAATTCGATCGCCGCCCATTTCGGCCTGTCCCGGGCCTCGCTGTACCGGCTGTTCGCCCCGGTCGGCGGCATCGCCGACTACATCCGCAGCCGCCGACTGCACCGCGCCTTCTTCGACCTCGCCAATTCGGGCGCGCGGGGCCCCCGGATCAGCGAGGTGGCACGGCGCTGGCAGCTTGGCACCGACGCGCATTTCACGCGCTCGTTCAAGGCCGCCTACGGCATCACGCCCCGCGCCGCACGGGAGGCCGCCCTGCTCGGCCGACAGCGCGGCAGCGATGGAGCGAACAGCGCGACGATTTCCCGCTGGATGCGCGAGATCGCGCCGCCGAGAGCGGAGTGACCGCTAGACGTCGCCGTAGGCCGCCTCGGCCGGACGCGTGGTGCGGCCATAGCCGATGATCATGCAGAGCGCGCCGATGATCGAGAGGTTCTTGAGCGCGTCGACCAGCATCTTGGCGTTGTCGGGCGCCGCCATGTTCCAAAAATCGTAGAACAGGACGGTCGCGACGGCGACGTAGACGATCAGCAGCATCGCGAAGAAACGCGCGCCGAAATTCAACGCGATCATCAGCCCTGCAATGATCTCGAGCCCGCCGATCGCGATCGCCAACAGCTGCGGCGTGGTCATGGCGGTCGCCGTCTCGACCTGCTGGGCATAAGGCGCGACGACATCGGGCACCACGAGCTTGGTTGCGATGACGTCGGCGGTGGCCTGGATGGCAAACAGCTTGGTCGCGCCCGTGTAGATGAACAGCACGGCGAACAGGATTCGCCCGAAAGTCACGAACGCTGGCATGATCGGCCTCTTGGCAAGCTCAGAGCGCAGAACGCAGAACGCTTGAAGGGGATTATGGAGAGTCGTGCGCCGGTTTACAAACGGGGAAATGGCGAACTGATAGGAATTCAAAATTGCCGGTCTCTTTCCTTCTCCCCCTTGTGGGAGAAGGTGGCTCGCCGCGAAGCGGCGAGACGGATGAGGGGTATCTATCGGCACGGGCAACTCGCGAGATCCCGACTCGCGGAAACAACCCCTCATCCGGCGCCACGGCCGAAGCTTCGCTTCGGCGTCGCTAAGAACGGCGGCCGAAGGCCGCCTATGCCACCTTCTCCCACAAGGGGAGAAGGATTGCACCTCCAGCGGCGCGACAGCGGTGCCTTACGTAAACAACGTCGGCTGCTGCCGCGAGGCGCGTTCCTGCGCTTCCACCACGGCCACGGCCGTCATGTTGAGGATGCCGCGTGCCGTCACCGAGGGGGTGAGGATATGCGCGGGGCGCGCCGGGCCGACCAGGATCGGGCCGACGGGCAGCGCGTCCGCGAGCGACTTGATCATCTGATAGGCGACGTTGGCGGTATCCAGGGTCGGCATGATCAGGATGTTGGCCTCGCCCTCCAGCTTGGAATGCGGCAGCACCATCCTTCGCGCAGCTGCGGAGAGCGCGGTGTCGCCCTGCATTTCGCCGTCGGCCTCGATCTCCGGATGCTTGTCCTTCAGAAGCTGGGTCGCCAGCCGCATCTTGCGCGAGGAATCGGTGTCGTAGCTGCCGAAATCCGAATGCGAGACGAAGGCGATCTTCGGCTTGATGTTGAAGCGCTGGACGTGGACCGCGGCGAGCGATGCGATCTCGGCAAGCTCCTCCGCGCTCGGATTGGGGCGAACTTGCGTGTCGGCGATAAAGAAGGCGCCTTTGCTGGTGATCAATAGCGCCAGCGCCGCATAGTCGCTGATTCCAGGCGAGAAGCCGACGATCTCGCGGACGTGGCGCAGATGGCTCATGTAGCGGCCCTCGACGCCGCAGAGCATGGCGTCTGCTTCCCCGCGCGTCACCGCAAGCGCGGCGATCACCGTATTGTTGGTGCGCACCACGGTGCGGGCTGCATCCGGCGTCACGCCGCGGCGACCGGCGACCTCGACATAGGACTGCACGTAGGAGCGGTAGCGTGGATCGTCCTCGGGATTGACGAGGTCGAAATCCTTGCCGGCCCGGATCGAGAGGCCGAAGCGCTTGATGCGCGCCTCCACGACCGACGGACGGCCGACCAGGATCGGCCGCGCCAGCTTTTCCTCCAGCACGACTTGCGTGGCGCGCAGCACGCGCTCGTCCTCGCCTTCGGCATAGATCACGCGCACCGGCTGGGTCTTGGCCTTGGCGAACATCGGCTTCATGACGAGGCCGGAGCGGAAGGCGAAGCGCTCGAGCAGCGCGGTGTATTCGTCGAAATTGGTGATGGGGCGCGTTGCGACGCCCGATTCCATCGCCGCCTTCGCCACGGCCGGCGCGATGCGCAAGATCAACCTGGGATCAAAGGGGCTTGGGATCAGCGAGCCCGGACCGAAGCCCTGCGTCTCGCCGGTGTCGAAACCCTGCGCGACGGCATCCGACGGCGCCTCGCGCGCGAGCTGCGCGATGGCCTCGACGGCGGCCTGCTTCATCTCCTCGTTGATCGCGGTGGCGCCGACATCGAGCGCCCCTCGGAAGATGAAGGGAAAGCAGAGGACGTTGTTGACCTGGTTCGGGTAGTCGGAACGGCCGGTGCAGATCATGGCGTCGGGGCGCGCCTTGCGCGCCTCTTCCGGCATGATTTCCGGCACCGGATTGGCGAGCGCCATGATCAGGGGCTTGTCGCCCATCGCCTTGGCCATCTCCGGCTTGAGCACGCCGGGTGCCGAGAGTCCGATGAAGATGTCGGCGCCGCCGATCACGTCGGCGAGCGTGCGCTTGTCGGTCTTCTGCGCATAGACCGCCTTCCAGCGGTCCATCGAGGTGTTGCGGCCCTCGTGCACGAGGCCGTCGATGTCGCAGACCCAGATGTTCTTGCGCTGCGCGCCCATCGAGACCAGGAGATTGAGTGTCGCGATCGCCGCGGCCCCTGCCCCCGACGCGACGATCTTGACCTCGGACAGCTTCTTGCCGTTCAGCCTCAAACCATTGGTGATGGCGGCGGCGACGATGATCGCAGTGCCGTGCTGGTCGTCGTGGAAGACCGGAATCTTCATGCGCTCCTTCAAGCGCGCTTCGATCTCGAAGCATTCCGGCCCGCGGATGTCCTCCAGATTGATGCCTCCGAAGGTCGGCTCCAGCGCGGCCACGGTCTCGACCACGCGGTCGATGGTGTCGGCGGCGATCTCGATGTCGAACACGTCGATGCCGGCGAATTTCTTGAACAGGACCGCCTTGCCTTCCATCACCGGCTTGGAGGCCAGCGGACCGATATTGCCGAGGCCGAGCACCGCGGTGCCGTTGGAGACCACGGCAACCAGGTTGGCGCGCGTGGTGAGCGTGGCCGCCTCGGCCGGATTCTTGGCGATCTCGGTGCAGGCCGCGGCGACGCCCGGCGAATAGGCCAGCGCGAGGTCGCGTTGATTGGCAAGCGGCTTGCTTGCCTGGATCTCGAGCTTTCCAGGGCGCGGCAGACGGTGGTAGGCGAGCGCCGCCTGGTGGAGATCATCAGAATAGGACGACATGCGGTGTCTCGCCTCGCGTTACCGGCCCCGAAAATGCACGATTCGACGGCCCAAGCGGACCGTATTTCCGGGTCATGGAAACGGGATGAAGCACGGCCGAAGGCCCGGTGGCAACATCCGATTGCATCCCCGTCAACAGGGCGCGCCGTCAAATATTTGAAACCATAGCTTTCTCTGGACCGCGCGGCGTTTCGCGAATATGGCAGGTTGCGCGATCCAAAATCGGCAATCGGAGCTGGGAATGAAGCGAATCCTGATCGGCCTCGTCGTGGGAGCGGTGCTCGCCGCGGGCGGATGGTTCGGCTTCAATCTGTATGTGCAGAACCGGGCGACCGCCGAGGTCGAGGCGGTGTTCGCGCAGATCCGCTCGGGTGGGGGCAAGGCGAGCCATGGCAAGATCGGGTTCGAGCTCGCGACCCGGACGCTGACGGTGGAGGACATCAAAGTCGAGCCTGCCCAGGCGCAGCTCGCCACCTTGAAGGTCGCCAAGATCACGGCCGTCGGTGTGCGCCAGCCGGACGAGGCTCGTTTCTCGGCCGACAGCATCGAGGCGTCGGGCGTCGAGGTCGGCTTTACATCCACCGAGCGGATCACCGTGAAGGCGAACTACAAGCTCCCGCAGATCACCGCGCGCGATTTTTCCGGCCCGACCCGCGCAGAGGGCACGCCGGTGACCGGCTCGATTATGGACATGTACCGCTTCATCCTCGCGCAATACGCGAACATCTCGGCGTCGGAGATCGCGGTGCCGACCCTCGAGGTCAACGTCGATGCGGGCGGCAATGCCGGCGGCGGTGATTATGTCTATTCGGGCGTGTCCATCCAGAACGTCAACCGGGGCAAGATCGAAACGGCGAAGATGGACCGCGTCGCCCTTACGGTCGACCTGACCCAGCCGGGCAGGCCCGCGAAGATGACCGGCGAATTGTCCGGCCTGGCCATCTACGAATTCGACCCAACCGCCGTGAGGGCTGCGCTCGATCCGCAAGGATCGAACGACGACAATTTTCACAGGATCTATCGGCGCATCTCGGTCAACTCCTATGTCGTGACGGCGGCTCCCGGCATGCGCATGCAGGTGGACGGGTTCACCTTCGACGACATTGCCATCCGGCCCTCGAAATTCCGGCCGGCCGAGATCATCGCGCTGGTGCCGGCCGACGGCTCGATCCCAACGCCGGCACAGTCGCGTGACATGATCGAGAAGGTGGCCGACCTCTTCGACGGCTTCCAGATCGGCAAGGCCGAAATTGGCCGGCAAACGGCCGAGACGCCGCAAGGGACGGGACGGCTCGACGCGGTCAAATACGATCAGGACAGAATAACGCTGGAGGGCCTCGACATCCCGATGCCGCAGGGCCAGTTCAAGATGGACCGCTTCGCGTTGAAGTCCTTCAGCGTGGCAAATCTGATGCGCTGGGCGGCGAGTCTCCAAACGCCGGGACGGCCGCCCTCGCCCGATCAGATGGTCGGCCTATTCCGCGTGCTCCAAGGTGCCGAGATCAAGGGCGTGGTCTCGCCGTACAAGACGACGCGGCAGCTCTTCACCATCGATACGATCAGCCTGAACTGGGGGGAGTTCGTCGGGCCGATCCCGAGCAAGGTCAATCTGGTCGTGAAGATGGTCGCGCCGACCGATCCCGCCAATCCGGCGCTGCAGCCGCTGATCGTGGCAGGCGTGGACAAGCTGGCGATCGATCTGGATCTCGGCGCGGCCTGGACGGAATCGTCGGGCGCGTTCGCGCTCGCCCCCGCTACGCTCGATCTCGGCAACCTCGCCAGGCTGCAGACCCGCGTCGCGCTCGTCAATGTGCCGCGCGGCCTGTTCACGACCGACCCGGCGCAGGCGATGGGTCAGGCAGCGCTGGTCGAAACCGGCGCGCTTGAGGCCTCGCTGCGTGACGGCGGCGTGGTCGATCTCGTCGTGGCGCAGTTCGCACGCATGCAGAATGTCAGCCGCGATGCTGCCCGCAGCGCCATCGTCGCGATGATCAGGGCGCAAGGCGAGAAGATCGCAGGGACCAATAGCGATGCCAGGGGCGCGGTCGACGCGCTCGCCGGATTCGTGGAAGCGCCGGGGCAGACGCTGACCATTAAGCTGACGCCCCGCGCCAAGGTGCCGTTGATGCAATTGATGCAGCTCTCGCAAACCGACCCGCAGAGCGCGCTGGCGCAGTTCAGGATCGAGGCCTCGACGGGGCTGTAGTTCGATCTCCCGGATGCGGCTCGGGAGGGCTTCAACTCGTGTCGTCAGTGAAGTCCCGTCGGTCCGGGGCGACCGGGCATGCAGTCTTTCATCGTTCCCCCCTTCAGGAGGCGGCAGTCCCAGTAAAAGTCGAGCATCATGCCGGCGATAAGCAGCGCAATCACTGCCAAGACTAGGGCGGCGACGCGACTGTTGCTCATTGAGCTCTCCGTCCACGACGCGACCTTAGATCGATGTCACGATTAACGTCAACTTGAACACGACGAAGACGAAAAGAGCAAGTTCACCGGAATTCTTGGGCCCCAGCTCAGCAGCGCATCACTCGCGTGCCGCGCTGCGTCCGGGGCACCAGACTAGAAACCGTCAAATTCACTTCTGCGGCAGGTTGACCCGCACATGCAGCTCGCGGAGCTGTTTTGTGGTGGCTTCCGACGGAGCGCCCATCAGGAGGTCCATGGCCTGCTGGTTCATCGGGAACAGCGAGATCTCGCGCAGATTCGTGGTGCCACAGAGCAGCATCACGATGCGGTCGACGCCGGCGGCCATACCGCCATGCGGCGGCGCGCCGTACTGGAAGGCGCGGTACATGCCGCCGAAGCGGTCGACCACTTCCTGCTCGCCGTAACCTGCAATCTCGAACGCCTTCACCATGGCTTCCGGCACGTGGTTGCGGATGCCGCCCGAGGCGATCTCGTAGCCGTTACAGGTGATGTCGTACTGGAACGCCTTGATCGTCAGCGGATCCTGCGACTTCAGCGCCTCCAGGCCGCCCTGCGGCATCGAGAACGGGTTGTGCGAGAAGTCGACCTTCTTGTCGTCCTCGTTGTACTCGTACATCGGGAAGTCGACGATCCAGGCGAGCTCGAACCGCTCCTTGTCGGTGAGGTTCAAATCCTCGCCGACCTTGTTGCGGGCGAGACCTGAGAACTTCCAGAACTTGTCGGGATCGCCGGCGACGAAGAAGGCGGCATCGCCTTCCTTGACGCCGAGCTGCGCGCGGATCGCGGCGGTGCGCTCGGGCCCGATGTTGTTCGCGAGAGGACCTGCGCCCTCGCCGCCCTCGCGCCACATGATGTAGCCAAGGCCGGGCTGGCCCTCGCCTTGCGCCCACGAGTTCATGCGGTCACAGAAGGCGCGGCTGCCGCCGCCCGGTGCCGGGATCGCCCAGACCTGGTTCTTGGGATCTTCGAGCATGCGCGCGAACACCTTGAAGCCGGAGCCGCGGAAATGCTCGGAGATGTCCTGCATCTCGATGGGATTGCGCAGGTCCGGCTTGTCGCTGCCGTACTTGCGCAACGCCTCGGCGAACGGAATCCGGCGCCAGCCCTTGGTCACCGGCTTCCCCTTGGCAAACTCTTCAAAGACGCCCGTGATCACAGGCTCCATCGCCGCGAAGACGTCTTCCTGCGTCACAAAGCTCATCTCGACGTCGAGCTGGTAGAACTCACCGGGCAGACGGTCGGCGCGCGGGTCCTCGTCGCGGAAGCAGGGCGCGATCTGGAAGTAGCGGTCGAAGCCCGACATCATCAGCAGCTGCTTGTACTGCTGCGGCGCTTGCGGCAGCGCGTAGAACTTGCCGGGATGGATGCGCGACGGGACGAGGAAGTCGCGCGCACCTTCCGGCGAGGACGCGGTCAGGATCGGCGTGTTGAACTCGAAGAAGCCCTGCCCCTCCATGCGCCGGCGCATCGACTTGATGATCTCGACGCGCGTCATGATGTTCTGGTGCAGCTTCTCGCGACGCAGATCCAGGAAGCGATACTTGAGGCGGATGTCTTCGGGATATTCCTGGTCGCCGAACACCGGCAGCGGCAGGTCGCCGGCCGGTCCCAGCACCTCGATCTCGCTGATGTAGACCTCGACCTTGCCGGTCGGCAGGTCGTCATTGTCGGTGCCATCGGGGCGGCGGCGGACCTTGCCGTCCATCTTGACCACGAATTCCGAGCGCAGCTTTTCGGCCAGCGAGAATGCCGGCGAGTCCGGGTCGACCACGCACTGGGTCAGGCCGTAATGGTCGCGCAGGTCGATGAACAGCACGCCGCCATGGTCGCGGACGCGATGGACCCAGCCGGAGAGGCGGATGGTCTCGCCGATGTTGCTCTCGCGGAGCGCGCCGCATGTATGTGACCGGTAGCGATGCATGGTCGTCCCAAAATCAATGTCGGAAGGAAGCGAATCGAACGGCCCGTGATGGCCGGTCCGAAGTTGCGGCAGGGTTTACCCCGGCAGGACGGGGGCGGCAACCAAGGGAACGGCCGGATTTGGACCTCAGATGCCCATTTTTGGCTTATCCGGGGACGAACCTTTGCCGATTGACGTTCCAGCCCTATCTTGAGGTCATGACGGTGCATTTCCCCTTCCAGAACTCCTATTCGGCGCTGCCGGACAACTTCTTCGCTCGCGTCGCGCCGACCCCCGTCGCCGCCCCCCGGCTGATCAAGCTGAACCGGCCGCTGGCGGTCCAGCTCGGGCTTGATCCTGATGTGCTGGAGACCCCTGATGGCGCCGAGATCCTGGCCGGCAAGACGGTTCCCGCCGGAGCTGATCCCATCGCCATGGCCTATGCCGGGCACCAGTTCGGGCATTTCGTGCCGCAGCTCGGCGACGGCCGTGCCATCCTGCTCGGCGAGGTCATCGACAAAGACGGCGTCCGCCGCGACATCCAGCTCAAGGGAAGCGGCCCCACCCCATTCTCCCGCCGCGGCGACGGCCGCGCGGCGCTCGGTCCGGTCTTGCGCGAATACATTGTCAGCGAGGCCATGTACGCGCTGGGCATCCCGACCACGCGCTCGCTCGCCGCGGTCGTTACCGGCGAGCATGTCATCCGCGAGACCGCGCTGCCCGGCGCGGTGCTGACCCGCGTCGCCTCCAGCCACATTCGCGTCGGCACCTTCCAGTTCTTCGCCGTCCGGCGCGACACCGAGGCGATCCGCCGGCTCGCCGACCACGTCATCGCGCGTCACTATCCGGAGCTGCTTCAGGCGGAGCGGCCGTATCACGCGCTGCTCGCCGCCGTGGTCGCGCGCCAGGCCGAGCTGATCGCGCGCTGGCTGCTGGTCGGCTTCATTCACGGCGTGATGAACACCGACAACAGCTCGATCTCGGGCGAGACCATCGATTATGGTCCGTGCGCCTTCATGGATTCCTACAATCCTGCCCAGGTGTTCTCCTCGATTGACGAGATGGGCCGCTACGCCTATGCTAACCAGCCGCGCATCGGCTTGTGGAATCTGACGCGCCTCGCCGAATGCCTGCTGCCACTGTTTTCGGACGAGCAGGAGAAGGCGGTGGCCGAGGCGCAGGACATTCTCGGCGCGTTCTCCGATCAGTTCAGCGCCGCCTATCAGGCCGGCCTGCGGCGGAAGGTCGGCCTGTTCACCGAGCGCGACGGCGACGATGCGCTGATCCAGGACCTGCTGGATGCCATGGCCAAGAACCAGGCCGATTTCACCCTCACCTTCCGCAAGCTGGGCGACGCCGCGGCCGATGAGGGCGCCGACGTGCGCGCGCAGTTCATGGAGCCCGCAGCCTTCGACGAATGGGCCGGCCGCTGGCGCGCGCGCATCGCGCTGGAGCCACAGAGCGCAGCCGAGCGGCAGGCCGCCATGCACGCGGTCAACCCGATCTTCATCCCGCGCAACCACCGCGTCGAGGCCGTGATCCAGGCCGCGGTGAACGACGAAAATTACGCGCCGTTCGAGGAGCTGGTGAAGGTGCTGGCGAAGCCGTTCGAGGACCAGCCGGAGTATGCAGCCTACGCCGATCCGCCGCTGCCGGATCAGCGCGTGTTGCAGACGTTCTGCGGGACGTGAGGCAAGCGGAATATGCATCCCGAATGGCGCCTCGAAGTGGCGGAACTACTTGTTGCCCGACGCTATTCGGAAGCGCTCACGCTGGTTCGCCAAGCGATCGAGGAAGGCAACATGTCCGCACGCTGATTCTCGCGAAGATGGGCGAGAATGCAGGCCTCGTGCGTGATGAGGTCGATCGTCTGATCGATGAGGTCGAAACTACCATGGCCCCCGCAGACGTCGAAACGCATCTCGAATTGAGTAGCGCGTATGACCGAAGGCTCGGCAACCTCCCCTATCTCGAGAAGGACAGGCGGTGCTTCGATCACCTGCTGAAAGCGGTCGAACTCGGAGCCGGACCGGTTTACACGACCGCGCTGGCCATCAAATACGGGATGGGCACGCTGTCCGTTGAGGCCAATCAGGACGAGGCCGTCCGCTGGCTCAAACATGCAATCCAGCAAGGTAGCGTTGAAGCCGCCGATCAATTGCAGAGGCTCTATCGACACATCGAGCAAACGCGGCGCAAACGCGAGATCTCCGGCAGCAATGCGTCCGCCCACTCGGTCACTCTGGTCCAGCGAACTGAGAGCGATCGGTCGTGATCACGCAACTCCCGGACGACTTTCGGTTCTCCGGACCCGAAATGCCGCTCTGCTCCCTCGCAATTCGGATCGCAGACCTCGCAAAACGCTTCGGCTTCACGTTGATCCATTATCAGGACGACGGCCTCGGCTGGGCCGCCTCGATGTTCGTGAGGCTGGAATCCGGGCGGCCCCTCTTTCTGACCGAGCACGCGCATGCAGTCGAGCACCTCGGCGCAAAGGGCCCTGTGGTCGAGGTTGATGCGCAAGATATCGCGGAGATCGATGTCAAACCATTTGTCGGCGAAGTGTTGGAGGCTTTCCAGCTGTCACTCCAGGATGCCGACTGGATCACGCCGGTCGACAGGGCCTATGCGCGCGATTGGATCCGCTGGTGGGCCGACCATGTTGCGAAGCGAGATCGAGCGGGCAACGGAGAGTCGCCGACATGAATGATCCACTCACTGCCGACGAGATCGAGGCGATCAAAGCGCGATGCGAACAGGCTACCGCCGGTCCGTGGAAATCGTTCATCGAGACGCGCGAGAATATCAGCGGATCTGACTTCATCCAGACCGAAGGCGAGGATATTTACCTCACCGGCGCAACGGAAGCCGATCAGGACTTCATCGCTCACGCGCGGCAGGACATTCCAAGACTGATCGCCGAAATCGAGCGTTTGCGCACGATCGATCGTTAACCCCCTACTTCGTCGCCTTCCTGACGCCGCCGAACGATGCCACGTCGAATTTCTGAGGATCGACGGTCTCGTAGCGTGACCACTCCATGTCCGGCATCTTGCCGTAGCGTTCGCTCCAGGCCTTGTCCGTCGTCGTGTTGCCGGGAGCGACGGGGCGAAGCTCGAAATGCAGCACCTTGCTCGGGCCGATCTCGCCGATCGTGTCCTTCGCTTTAACGGTCGCTCCCACCCTAAGTGTCTCGCCTTTCGGACCGACCACGCGGCCGAGCTGGACGTAGCGCGTGTAGACGATGCCGCCATTGGGATAGGTGTGCTTGAGCACGACGTATCGGCCGCAGCCGCCGATCCCGGGAAAATCGGCCGGGGCCTGCTCGCCGGCCTCGATCTTGACGATAACGCCGTCCGCCATCGCTGCCACCGGAGCGCCCGGCTTGTCGGCGGTGAAATCGACACCGGGATGCTCGTCGTGGGTCCAGCATCCGCAGGATGTCATCGTCGTGTCCGCCGGCTTGTCGGCACGTGGAAAGCTGCGCGGGGTCAGGAATTCGCTGACCAGCAGTCCCGGCCCGTCGGGCGAGGTGAAGGCATGGATCGCATAAAGCGAGAGCTTGCCGCCGACCGGCACCTCGTTCGGGAGAAACCCGTAAACCACGTCCTGCATGAAGACCTTGAGCTCGCGCCCCTTGGCGGAGCGCACCGTGATGCAGTTGGTCGCCTGCAGGCTGTCGGCATCCTGCTTGGGCATGCCGCTCATGATCAGAGACCGCTTGAGCGCTCCGTTGGCACACGGCTCGCCGTGAGAGGCCAGCGTGACATCGAGCTTCAGCGGCGACATTGGGTAGACGTCCATGCCGGTGGCGGGCCGCCGGCGCGCCAGGAATTCGTCGAGATCGGTCTCCTTGTAGCGGGCGAAGTTGAACTCGGCCGCGGTCGCACGCGGACCGGTGCTCAACACGGCAAGCAGGACGGAGAGAGAAGCAAGCAATCCCAGCTTGCGGAAGACTCGCGGCGGCATTGGGGAAACTCGTGATGCAATGAGGCTTGGACCAGCAAACCATGACCGCATCTTCACGGCAAGGTAGCTTCTCCACTGCAGCGCAATCGTGAGGCGCCGTCCCCGTCGCATCTGCCCGCCGAAGCGTGTCCACATGTTCAGCAGGCCAGGGGAACCGCTGTCATCAAACTGAAACACACGCGCTCTAACGGGCTGACAGCGCCGTCTTGCCGGAGGCGCCGATCCTCCAACCGTCCCGATTTAGGCGCGCCATGCCCTTCAAATTCATCCACCTCACCGACACGCATCTCGCGAATCCCGGCTCGATGCTCTACGGCCTCGATCCGCGCGCCCGGCTGGATGCGGCGATCGCCGACATCAACAAGCACCAGTCCGACGCTGCGTTTGCGGTCGTGACCGGCGATCTCACCCATTGGGGCGAGCCTGAGTCCTACGCCAACTTCGCCGAGGCGATGACGGCGTTGAAGATTCCCTACATCGCGATGGTCGGCAATCACGACAAGCGCGTCACCTGCCTGGACGCGCTGAAGGCGGCGCCGCGCGATGCCAACGGCTTCGTGCAGGGCACGCGCACCACCGAGCACGGCCTGTTCGTCTTCCTCGACACGCTGGACGAGACCAGCCATGCCGGCGAGATGTGCGCAAAGCGCCTCGGCTGGCTGGCGAGCACGCTCGCCGCCGCGTCCGCCGACCAGGAATTCGTCGTGTTCATGCACCATCCGCCCTTCCCGGTCGGCGTCCACGCCATGGACGAGATCGCGCTGAAGCAGAGCGCCGAATTCGCGGAAGTCATCGCGCCCTATCGCGCGCGGATCCGCCACCTTTTCTTCGGCCATGTGCACCGGCCGATCTTCGGCAGCTACGGCAAGATCCCGTTCTCGACGCTGCGCGGCACCAACCACCAGGTCTGGTTCGAGCTCGACGTTGCGGCCAGCGAGCATCTCGCCAGCCACGAGCCGCCGGCCTACGGCGTCGTGCTGATCGACGACGAGAACCTCGTCGTGCACAGCCACGATTTCCTCGACCAGAGTCTGCGCTTCCCCTTCGAGCCACCGGCGGGAGTGGACGGCCGCGACTACGCGCTCAATTTCCGGGCGCGATGAGATGAGCCTCGCTGAACCCGCGGCTCTCCCGGTCGCGACGTCGGCGGCACCGCGTCTGCACCTCCTGAAGCGGTTCACGAGCCGCTTCAAGGCCTCGCTGCCGGCCTATCTGCTGCTCCTGCCCTCGCTGGTCTTCCTCGCGCTGTTCACCTATGGCGCGATGGGGCGCGTGCTGATCGATGCGCTCTATCAGCGCGCGACGCCGAAGGCGCCGGTGCGTTTCGTCGGCTTTGAGAACATCAGCGCGGTGCTTGCCGACCCCGCTTTCGCAGGAGCCGTCGTCAACAATTTGATCTACGCCGTCGGCACGGCAGTGCCGAGCATCGCGCTTGCGCTGTTGTTCGCGCTGGCGCTGGCGCGCACTCATGCCGTGAACAGCGCGCTGCGCGCCGCGCTGTTCCTGCCGGTGCTGATCCCGATGGTCGCGGCCTCGGCGCTGTTCCTGTTCATCTTCCTGCCGAATGTCGGCCTGCTCGACTATTACATCGGCCGGCTGCTGCCGGTGCTGCCGAACTGGCTCGGCGATCCCGACATCGCGCTCTATGCGATCATGGTCATCACGATCTGGAAGAACGCCGGCTATTACATGCTGTTCTTCCTCGCCGGCCTCCAGGCCGTGCCCGAGGACGTGATGGAGGCGGCGCATCTCGACGGCGCCGGACCGTATCGGCGGCTGCGCCATATCATCCTGCCGGAGCTCAAGCCCACCTTCCTGTTCGTCACCGTCATCGCCACGCTGAATGCGGTGACGCAGGTCGACCACGTCTTCGTCATGACTCAGGGCGGACCGTCCAATTCGACCAACCTCGTGCTGTTCTACATCTACCAGCAGGCGGTCGAGCACTACGACATCGGCAAAGCTTCGGCGGCGACGCTGCTGACGCTCGCCGCGCTGATGGCCCTCACCGCGCTGTCCTTCCGCACCATGGCGAGCCGCGAGGGCGGGCCATGAAGCTGTTTGATACGCTGTGGAAGGACGCCCCGCTCGCCACCCGCGGCGAGATCACGCCCAAGCTCGGCTTCGCCCTGACCGTGCTGCTCGCGATGGTCTGGCTGATCCCCTTCCTGTGGATGGTCGTCGCGACGCTGCGCCCGGCCTCCGACGGCATCAACGCCATGGCCGAGCTGATGCCGAGCCTCAAGCCCACGCTCGACAATGTCAGGGACGCCTGGGAGATCGGCGACTTTCCGCGCTACACGCTCAACACCACGATCATCTGCACCGGCATCCTCCTGGTGCAGTTCGTCACGATCACGCTGGCCGGCTTTGCCTTTGCGCGCCTCGATTTCGCCGGCAAGACGCCGATCTTCCACCTGTTCCTGATGCAGCTGATGCTGGTGCCGGTGCTGCTGATCGTGCCGAACCTGTCACTGGTGGCGCAGCTCGGTCTCTACGACACGCTCACCGGGGTGATGATGCCGTTCTTCGCCTCGGCCTTCGGCACCTTCCTGATGCGCCAGGCGTTCGAGGCCATTCCGACCGAGCTGGAAGACGCCGCGCTGATCGATGGCGCCGGTCTGTTCCAGCGCATCCGCCACATCTACGTGCCGCTGTCGATGCCGAGCTTCTCGGCCTTCGCCATCATCTCCGTGACCAGCCACTGGAACGACTTCCTGTGGCCGCTGATGGTGATCAATTCGCCGGACAAGCGCCCGCTCACGATCGGCCTCTCCGTCTTCACCAAGACCGCCGAAGGCACGCAGGCCTGGGGCACCATCGCCGCCGGCACGCTCATGGTGATCGCGCCTCTGCTCGTCGCCTTCCTGATCTTCCAGAAACGCTTCATCAGCTCTTTCGTCACCTCAGGCATCAAATAGGAGATTTTCCGATGCTGTTCTCCCGCAGGCTCATGCTCGGCCTGGCCATGGTAGGCACCATGGCAGGCGCCCTCGCCGTTCCGGCCAAGGCCGAAGGTCCGACCGAGGTCGACCTGTTCTTTCCCGTCCCCGTCGACGGCAAGCTCGCCCGCGACATGGGCACCCTGATCAAGGAGTTCAACGAGACTCATCCCAACGTCAAGGCGACTGCCGTCTACACCGGCTCCTATGACGACACGCTGATCAAGACGCGCGCCGCGATCAAGGCCGGCAAGCCGCCGGCCGCCGTGATCATGTCGGCGAACTTCCTGCTCGACATGCAGATCGAGAACGAGCTCACCAATCTCGATGCGCTGATCAAGGCCGACGGCACCACCAAGGACCAGTTCCTCGGCCAGTTCTTCCCGGCGCTGCACGGCAATGCCGTGATCAACCGCTCGGTCTACGGCGTGCCGTTCCACAATTCGACGCCGCTGCTCTACATCAACGCCGACAAGGCCAAGGAAGCGGGCCTTGATCCGAGCAAGCCGCCGCAGACCTGGGCCGAGCTCACCGACTGGGCCAAGAAGCTGACCAAGCGCGAGGGCGACAAGGTGACCCAATGGGGCATCGCAATCCCCTGCGCCTACGATTATTGCGGCTGGATGATGGAAACGCTCACCATGAGCAATGGCGGCCGCTTCTACAACGAGGAGTTCGGCGGCGAGGTCTATTACGACACGCCCTCGATGCTGGGTGCACTGACCTGGTGGAATGACCTCATTTACAAGCACAAGGTCCACACGCCCGGCGCCACGCCTGGTCCCGCCGTCAGCACCTCCTTCATCTCGGGCAATGCCGCGATGATGATGCTGTCGACGGGCTCGCTCACTTACGTGCGCGACAACGCCAAGTTCGCCTACAAGGTCGCCTTCATCCCGCGCAACGTCCGCAACGCGGTGCCGATCGGGGGCGCCTCCCTGATCATGCCGGCCGGGCTTGAGGCCGACAAGCAGAAGGCCGCCTGGACGCTGATCAAGTGGATGACCTCGCCCGAGAAGAGCGGCTGGTGGAGCCGCGCCACCGGCTATTTCGCGCCGAACATGGCCGCCTACACGACGCCGGAGATGGTCGAATTCCTGGGCAAGAACCCGGACGCCAAGACCGCCGTCGAGCAGCTCGACGTCGCAAAGCCGTGGTTTGCGACCTACAAGACCGTGCCGGTGCGCAAGAACCTCGAGGACGAGGTGATGCTGGTCCTCAACGGCAAGAAGCAGCCGAAGGAAGCCCTCGCCGCTGCCCAGAAAGCCGCCGACGAGACGCTCAAGCCGTACAACGCTGAGACGTCGCTGAAGCTGCCGTAAAATCGGTAGTCCATCGCACGAACAAGCTTCGGCGCCCCGTCATGCGGGGCGCCGAATGCGTTGGGAATGTGCTCGATCAGATCGTCACCACGATCTTGCCGAACTGATCGTTCGACTCCAGAAACCGATGCGCTTCGACGATGTCCTCGAAGCGGAACGTTCGGGCGATGACAGGCTGCAACGTGCGATCCGACAGCCCGTCGAGAATGAACGCCTTGGCCTGCGCGAGGCGCGCGGGATTGCGGATGATCTCGTGCACGAGGTAGCCGCGCAACACCAGGCTCTTCGTCAACACGTTGAAGAGCGGAAACGGCGTCGGCTCAGGACTCAATCCACCATATTCGATCAGGATTCCGCCCGGCGACATGGCCGCGGTCAGCGGCTCGAACGCGGGACCACCGACGGCGTCGAAGACGACGCGGACCCCGTTAGATCCGGCGATCGCCTCCAGCCGCGCCCGAATGTCGTCTTCGTCCGAGGCGACGACATGGGCCGCGCCGGCATCGCGCAAGGCCCCAAGCTTGGCCGAGGTCCGCGTCAGCGCGACCGCGGTCGCGCCGACCCGGTTCGCAATCTGAATCGCCGCAATCCCGACGCTGCTGGATGCAGCGGTGATGGCGACGATGTCCCCTCGACCAAGTCGGGCGATGTCGACCAAAGCGCCGTAGGCCGTCAGATACTGCATCCACACGGCCGCCGCCTTCTTGAAGCCGAGCTCCGGCGGATGTTTCACGATGAGTTCGGCCGGAAACGTCGCGAGCTCGGCATAGGCCGGCCGTCGCACCATCGACAGCGGCGGCACGATGCTCACGATATCGCCCGGCACAAAGCTCGTCACATCGTCCCCGACCGCTTCGACGATGCCGGCCGCCTCGAGACCCAGCCCAGATGGAAATGTCGCGCGCTCGATATAGGTCCCCGCTCGCAACAAGGCCTCGGCGCGATTGAGGCCGAGTGCCTTGACCCGGATCTGCACCTCGCCCGTCGCCGGTGGCGGAACATCGATGGTTTCGATGCGCAGCACGTCGGGACCACCATGGCGATAAAAGCGAACGGCGCGGGCCATGGATGCACTCCAAAACAGTTGAACTGAATAGAGCTATGCCGATCCGTGCGAAGAGAATAAATCGCCCAAGCAAGCCAAAAGTCGAAACCAGGAGTTTTCAATCATGGACCGCCTGACCAGCATGGCCGTCTTCGTCAGAGCCGTCGATCTCGGCTCGTTCGCGGCTGCGGCCGATGCCCTGGAGATGTCGGGGCCGATGGTTGGCAAGCACGTCCGTTTCCTCGAAGAGCGCCTCGGGGCGCGGCTCCTCAACCGCACCACGCGGCGCCAGAGCCTGACCGACGCCGGCCAGGCCTACTACGAACGCTGCCGCGCGGTGCTGAGCGAGGCCGAAGCCGCAGATAGCGTCGTTGCCGACCAGCTGTCGGAGCCGCGCGGCAGGCTGCGCGTCACCATGCCGGCCCTGCTGGGACGGCACTGCATTGCGCCGTTGCTGATGAAGCTCGCGCGGAAATATCCGCATCTCGAACTCGACCTCTCGTTCGGCGATCCGATTGCCGACATCGTCGAGGCCGGCTACGATCTGGCAATCCGAACCGGCGATCTCGACGACCAGTCCGGCCTGATCGCACGGCGCATCGCAAGCCAGCGCATGGTGGTATGTGGCGCGCGGTCGTATTTGCGCACGAGCGGCAGGCCGAAATCGCTCGAAGATCTCGCCGCCCATCAAGCGATCATCTATCGCGGCTCAGGGCGTGTCCGGCCGTGGCTCTTTCCGCAGGAGGGCGCGCCTCCGCGCGAGATCATGCCATCGGGCCGGCTCCGACTTGACGACCTGGAGGCGATTGCCGATGCCGCGGCACAAGGCATGGGTCTCGCCTGGCTACCCTATTGGCTGGTCCGCGAGCGCCTCGACACGGGTGCGCTGGTCAATCTCTTCAGCAGTCAGCCCCAATTCCTCTACGAGTGCCACGCTCTCTGGCCGCGCTCACCCCGGCTGCCGCCGAAGGTGCGCGCTGCCGTGGACATCCTCGCGACCGGCTTGCCGAAGCTGATGGCGTGACCATGGCTGCGCCCAATTAACTTCTCGTCCACCATCCGGCCCGGCCTGGCGCCGGTAACCACGAGAATTAACAGACCCTCAACGCCGCCCCGACAAATCTATCAATGTTTCTGGAGATTTCGCCGTGGATCTGTTGGTTTTCGAGTTCCTGGGATTGGCCTTGGTCGCCATGTGCGTGATCGTGGTGGCGCTGCCCTGCGCCCGCAAATCCTCGCACCGGATCCGTTACGAATAGGAATTTCGTCGGAAAGGGACGATTCCGGCCCGATGCAAGGCTCGAATTCGCTTAGAGCCCCTTGACATCACAGCACTTTCGGCGGAACGGCTGATACCAAGTGTCATGGGCCGTTCATGGATTTAATTACCACCACCGCTGACCTCGCGGCTGCCTGCAGCCGGCTGGCCAAGCACCCCGTCATAACAGTCGATACCGAATTCCTGCGCGAGACCACTTACTACCCGCTGCTGTGCGTGGTGCAGATGGCCAGCGCCGAGGAAGCCGTGGTCATCGACACCCTGGCCGAGGGGATCGATCTCAAGCCGTTCTTCGAGCTGATGGGCAACGAGGGCGTGCTCAAGGTGTTTCACGCCGCCCGCCAGGACATTGAGATCATCTGGCACCAGGCGGGCATCATCCCGCACCCGGTGTTCGACACCCAGGTCGCTGCGATGGTGCTCGGTTACGGCGACAGCATCGCCTATGACGCCCTGGTCGAGAAGGTCACCGGCCACCGCCCGGACAAGACCCACCGCTTCACCGACTGGTCGCGCCGGCCGCTGACCAAGGAGCAGATGCATTACGCGGTCTCCGACGTCACCCATCTGCGCGACGTGTTCGCCGCGCTCGACGCCGACCTGAAGAAACGCCGCCGCAGCGAATGGGTCTCCATCGAGATGGAGGTCCTGACCTCCCCCCGCACCTATGATTTCCATCCCGAGCGCGCCTGGGAGCGCCTGAAGACGCGGGTCCGCAAGCCCAAAGACCTCGCGGTGCTGATGGAGGTCGCGGCCTGGCGCGAACAGGAGGCGCAGAGCCGCGACGTGCCGCGCGGCCGCGTGCTGCGCGACGAAGCCGTCACCGACATCGCGACCCACGCGCCGACCACGCTGGAGAAGCTCGCCCACCTTCGCTCGGTGCCGAAGGGGTTCGAGAAATCCAAATGGGGCGCGGACATCATCGCCGCGGTCGAGCGGGGGCTGGCGCGGGACTTCTCGAAGCTGCCCAAGCTGGAGAAACCGCGCAACAATTCCAACGGCGCCGCCATCGTCGAGCTGTTGAAGGTGCTGTTGCGGATGACCGCCGAGCGCCACGCAGTCGCAAGCAAGGTGATCGCGACCGTCGACGACTTAGAGGAGATCGCGGCGGACGATGAGGCCGACGTGCCCGCCTTGCGCGGTTGGCGCCGCGAGCTGTTCGGCGACGCCGCGCTGAAGCTCAAGCGCGGCGAGCTCGCGCTCGCGATCGAGAAAGGCCGCGTGATCGGGGTGCAGCGGGCGTAGGGGCACGCTGTCGCGCCGATTTCCCGTCATTGCGAGCCAACGGCTCCGCGCGAAGCGCGGGCCCGATGACAGGTTCAGGGAAGCAATCCAGAATTCCTCGTCGGAAACAGTCTGGATTGCTTCGTCGCAAGAGCTCCTCGCAATGACGACGGAGAGAGCGACGAAGCCTTACGCCGGCGTCAGCTTCGCCACTTCGCTCTTCATGTCGTTCAGCACGCCGGAGATCGCGTCCACCAGTTCGTCGATCTGGGCCTTGGTCGTGATCAGCGGCGGGCAGATCGCGATGGCATCGAGCATGTTGCGCGAGATCACGCCGCGCTCCTGGAGCATGCGGCTGGCGATGCCGCCGACGGCGCCCGGCGTAGTGGCGGCGGTCTTGCGCGCCTTGTCGAGCACGAGCTCGAGCGCGGCGATCATGCCGACGCCGCGGACCTCGCCGACCAGCGGGTGGCTGGCGAGTTCACGCAAGCGGCCCTGCATGTAGCCACCGAGCTCGGCCGCGTGTGCGACGAGGCCGCGCTCCTCGATGATCTTGAGGTTCTCCAGCGCAATCGCCGAGCCGACCGGATGGCCGCCCGCGGTGAAGCCGTGGCCGAGCACGCCGATCTTGTTGCTCTCGTCCGCGATCGGCTCGAACATGCGGTCGTTCAGGATGATCGCCGAGAGCGGGAAATAGCTCGATGTGATCTGCTTGGAGACGACGATCGCATCGGGCTTGATGCCGTAGGTCTCGCAGCCGAACATCTTGCCAGTGCGGCCGAAACCGCAGATCACCTCGTCGGCGACCAGGAGAATGTCGTACTTCTTCAGGACCTTCTGGATCTTGTCCCAATAGGTCGCCGGCGGCACCACGACACCGCCCGCCCCCATCACCGGCTCGCCGAAGAACGCCGCGATCGTATCCGGCCCTTCCTTCTGGATCAGGGCGTCGAGCTCCTCGGCCCGGCGCGTGGCGAAGGCTTCCTCGCTCTCGCCGGGGGCGCCGTCCTTGTAGAAGTGCGGCGAGCCCGTATGCAGGATGTTCGGCAGCGGCAGGTCGAACGAGCGATGGTTGTTCGGCAGGCCCGTGAGGCTGGCGGATGCGATGGTGACGCCGTGATAGGCACGCAGGCGGCTGATCACCTTCTTGCGCTGCGGTTGGCCCAGCGCGTTGGAGCGATAGGCGATCAGCTTCAACACGGTGTCGTTCGCTTCCGAGCCGGAATTGGTGAAGAACACCTTGCTCATGGGCACCGGCGCGAGCGCGACCAGCTTCTCGGCGAGGTCGATCGACGGACCGTGCGATTTGGCGGAGAACGTATGGTAGAACGGCAGCGCCTGCATCTGCTTGTGCGCCGCCTCGACCAGTCGCTTCTCGTTGAAGCCGAGCCCGACGCTCCACAGGCCCGCCATGGCTTCGAAATAGCGCTTGCCCGACGCGTCGAAGACGTAAGGCCCCTCGCCGCGCTCGATCACCAGCGGACCGGCCTGCTGATGCGTGCGCGCATTGGTGTAGGGATGGAGCTGATAGGCCACATCCCGGGCCTCTTGCGAATTGGGCAGCATGGACATTTGCGATGATCCCTAAAAGCGTCACGCCGCCGGCGGGCCGGCGTCATCACTCGATGGCGAGTACTTGTCTCAAGTACTTGGCTATTGCCACGACGCAAAACTTGCAATGCCAATTCGTCGGCGGCAAGCGCTCAGCAGCGATGCACAAAGCCGCACATGACAGGACCGCGGATCGCAGAATCGGGCTGGGCAGCTCTCACGCCGCGCCGTCGTCGTCCACTTCGTCGGTGGCGGAAACGGCTTCCCTCACCTCCATCAGCGCCATCGAGAGCAAGTAGACCGTGGTAGGCAGCCCAAGCCTGCGCGCCTTCTCGGCGGCATGCGACAGATCGCTCGCCAGCTCCTTGAGCTCGTCTCCCCGCGACAATTCTCAACCCCATCGACCGGCCGCGGCCGCCTACACCGCAACGGCGCCGCTGGTTCTGATCAGTTCGGCGCTGGACTGGATTGTAGCAAAATTCGCAATGACATCCACTACCGCATGCCGGTAGGCCGCGGCATCGTCCGTGCCCGGCTGCCGGCAAGCCACCGCGTCGGTGATCACATGGTAGCGATGACTGCGGTGAAACCCCTCGACGGCAGTGGCCAGGATGGTCTCGTCCAGGGAAAAGCCGATCAGGATGCAGCGTGTGGTGCGGATAGCGGACATGTGGCCGCCAAACCGCGACGAGCTGTAGGCGGACGGCAGCGGGTGCTCGAACGTCATCTCGCCCGGTTGTGGCCTGGTCTCCGCGATCCAATCGGTCAGCCTGGATGACGGATTGAACCAGGCCGCCTGCGCGATGCGCTTCAGATGCATCACCGGCCATAGATTGCTGCGCCACAGCGTCAGGAGTTCCAGGCAGCGCGCCGCCGTCGCATCGCCGTCGCGGATAACGTGACGGCGGCCGGGAGTCAGGTACTCGACCTGAAGATCCGCACAGACCAGGATCGGCGGATCATCGTGCATTGAAACCAGCATCGAGTTGCGCGCAGCTGCACCTGTTTCAGCGGTCGGCGAGCGCGAGGTCCCGCAGCGGCGAGGTCACCGCCCGCCCGGCCGAGGCATCGAGCACGCCAGGACGGTCCCAATCGCCCTCGGGACGAATAATCACATAGGGATCGCTATCCAGCGTGATGGCGTCCGGGCCCGGCTCGATCTCCAGCAGCATCTCCGTGTAGGAGAAATCCGAGAACGTGATCTTGCGGTTGTGACCGAGCGGCTTGGCGCCGAAATGGGCCCAGAAATCGACCAGCCGGTCCTGCGCCTGGCCGTAGATCTTGCGAAAGCCCTTGCGCTTCACATAATCGACACTGGCCTGCACCAGCTTGAACGAGACGCGCGAGCGCCGATATTGGTGACGCACCGCAAGCCGCTCCACCTTGGCGAAATCGCCGAAGAAGCGCACCCGCAGGCAGCCCGCAGGCTCGTTGCCGACGAAGCCGATGAAATGCGCCGCGACCATGTCGTTGCCGTCGAACTCCTCCTCGAACGGACAATCCTGCTCGGCGAGGTAGACCGCCGAGCGGATGGCGGTCACCAGCATGAGATCGCTTGGGTCGCGCGCGAGGCGGATGGTGATGGCGCGGGAACAGGGCTTGGCGACTGGAATCCTAGTACCGTGCATCTGCAAAGCTCCTTGATTGGATGATCGCTCCCGGCATGCGTATCGGCTGTCGATGCCAGGGCCGCTCGTAGCACCAAAGGTCGGGTTGGAAGCTCGGGACGGGCGCAAAGCCTGTCGCCTTCATGATGTCGCGTCCGGCCACCGTTGACGGCTGCGCATAGCAATCCGCATCGCGAAACCTTATCTGCCGCAGATGAGCCGCGGCCTTACCGAGACCGGCGATGCCGCGGCCCGTCGCCGCGATCGCCCAGATGTAGATGGCAGCGACGTCTTCGTCTGCCGATGCGAGATAACGCGTCTCGGGCGCGGTGAGGCAAATCTCGTCGAGCAGCAGCGCGTCATGTCCGCGGTCATTGAGAAACAGGAAGGCCATGCCGCCGACGAGCTTGCCTTTGCGGCTGAATGTCAGGATGCTCTGGGGATCGAAGACGTAATATTTGGCAAGCTCCGCCGTCCCGATCTGCACGCCCGGCACCAGCCGGTGCGCCATCTCCGAAAGCGCTCCAATTTCGGAAAATTGCGCACAGCGGACGTCGACGTCCGGGCTCAACGGCAAGGCATCGAAATCATGCCTTGCGGCAAACGTGCCCCTTTCCATACTCATGTCGCGCCTCTATCGTTCGAGGCTTTCATGCCCCGCTACGACGAGCTTAGCGGTTGGGGATCAGGAGTATGCAGCAGTTATTGCACCGGGGTGCTGCGATGATGCAGCACCGTGAAGAAGCCCTGGGCGCGTCCTGGGATGATTTGAAGCTGTTTTTAGCGTGCGCAAAATTTAAAAGTTTTCGGAATGCCGCCGAAGAGCTCGGCCTCACCTCCACCACGCTGATGCGCCGCATCGACCGGCTCGAGGAGAGCATTGGGTGCAAGCTGTTCCTGCGCGACCAGAGCGGGCTGACGCTCAGCGATGAAGGCGCCGCGATGATCGCCGACGTCACGCATATGGAGCGTCATGCCTTCAACGTCTTCCGCCGCGCGGCGCGGTCCTCGAACGACACCTCGGGCACCGTTCGCGTCGCGGTGACGGAAGGCCCCGGCAATTTCTGGATCCTGCCGCGGCTGATCGACTTCCAGAAGACGTACCGCAAGATCACGGTCGATCTGCGCTGCGCGATGGAGCAGGCCGACGTCGCGCGGCTCGAATCCGATATCGCGATCCAGCTCGAGCCGCCGACCAATCCCGATCTGATCGTCGCCAAGCTCGGCCGCCTCCACATCTATCCCTTCGTCTCCAAGGAGTATGAAAGCCTCTACGGCGTGCCGGCAACGCTCGCCGAACTGAACAATCACCGCATCATCAAGCAGAGCGCGCCGCAGGTCGACGACGGCGCCTATGCCCGCGTGCTCGGGCTGAAGTCGCTCGAAGGCATCGTCGGGATCAAGACCAATTCGTCGGTGGGCGTGCTCTACGCGGTGGAGCGCGGCGCCGGCATCGGCTTCCTGCCGACGGTATCGATCGCGCTCGGTGCGCCGCTCGTTGCGGTCGATCTCGGCGTCAGCCATCACGCCGATCTCTGGCTCACCTATCACAAGGAGTTCCGCAGCTCCGAGCGGCACAAGATCGTGGTCGACTGGCTGAAGAAGATCTTCGATGCCAGGACCTATCCGTGCTTCCGCGACGAGTTCATCCATCCGAACGCGCTGGTGCCGATGATGACGGCGGCGCGCGAGGGCTTTGGCCTGGCGGGATACGTGGCGACGGCGCCGACTTAACGCAGGCGAGCGTCAGCTCACCATTTGTATTCGAAGCCGAGCGTGCCCTGGTGCGAGGTGAGCTCGTTGCGAAATTTGCCGTCGTAATTGACGTAGAGCCTCGCCACGTTGGTCAGGCTGAGCGAAGCCGAGGCGCCGGCATCCGCGCCGTAACGGCTCTCGCCGATGCCGGGGACGATGACGTTCTGGGCGCCCAGACTGACCTGGATGGATCCGAGGTCCTGGTGGAAATTGTCGACGAACTTGCCGTAGGCCGAGAGGTCCAGGATCTTCTGGTCGATGATGAAATAGCGGCCGACCTCGGCCCCGAGCATGATGCGCGCGCGCGAGAGCGCCGACGAGCCGACGTTGAGCGGATCGAGCCCGCCGGTCTCCTGGAACGCGGCGCTGGTGGCACGCACATATTCCAGCGCGCCCTTGGGCACGATGCGCATCTCGTCCTTGGTCCAGTAATAGCTGATCTCGGTCAGCGCGCCGTCCACGGCGGCGCGATAGCGCGCGGTCGCAAGGCCAAGGCCGGTATCGCGGCTGGAATGGACCTTGCCGAAGCCGTGCACCACGGCAAAGGCCCAGGTCCACGGGCCCTTGTCGACGGAGCCGCTGAAGCCGAGCTGGGTGAGATCGAGGGTTGCGGATTGCAGCGCCAGCGGCACGTCGATGTCGGTGTGGCTGTGGTCGACGGAGAATCCGATGTTGACGCCGGGTGCGAGCCGCGCGCCAAAGCCGGCAACGCCGCCGAAGGTCTTGCGCTTGTCGCCGACGAAGTCGCCTTGCGCTTCGGTGCGAACCGACAGGCCATAGCCCTCGAACCAGGTGCGGTAGCGCGGATCTTCCGCAGCCACCGAGGCGCCGCCGCCGCCCGGATTGGTGCGGAACGCCCGGCTGACGCCGCCCGAAGCCTGGTTGCCGAGCCGCTCCAGAAAGCCTGAGCCGAAATTGAGCATGCTGTTGCCGGCTGACTGATTTTGATTGGTCGAGGTCGGCGACGGAATCGGGGTCGGTGACGGCGTGGGTGTCGGCGTGGGCGTCGGGGTCGGTGTGGGCGTGCTTTGCGCGAAGCCGGGGCTCACGGCCGCCATCGTCACGACCAGCGCAAACGCCATCGCGAGCGCAGCCACGATCCGCCGGACGCGGTCCAGCCCGATCGTCTGCCGTCTCCCGAAGAGCTGCGCGGCGCAGCGCATGCGATGAATCCCGAAAGCGAAGTGGCGGGCGCGCAAAAATGCAACACGGTCTGCGGCGCTTGCGGCGATTTGGGCCGAACTGCCACGAGGGGTCAACCGGTTGGCGCATAACGGCCGAGGCTATTGCACCGATTGTGGTTCTGCTGCCACAGGTCGCAAATTGCGCTTGAAGGCACCTGGCTTGCTCTTGAAATCCGCGCGCGGCTTGCTAGCCGGCGAATTTCATGTTGCAATAACGTTCACAATCGGAATTGGCCGTTTGCTGTGCGTTTCGCGACATTGCGCCTCAAGACTCGAACAGACTTCGGGGAGCCCGTTTGTGGCGTGGCACGCGAAAAAGCGGCCGCGTCGTTTTTATATCTAGTGGAGGAGACGAGCGATGCCGCAAAAGGGCACCGTCAAATGGTTCAACCCGACAAAGGGCTATGGGTTCATCAAGCCGAATGGCAGCGACAAGGACGTGTTCGTCCACATCTCCGCCGTCGAGCGTGCCGGACTTTCCACCCTCAACGAGAACCAGGTGGTTGAATTCGACCTCGTGGAGAACCGCGGCAAATCATCCGCGGAGAACCTCAAGGTTTCCTGATGTCTCTCGCGTCATGCGAGCGATCATGACGTTGCCCCCGGCTCTGCCGGGGGATTTTGTTTCGAACTGCAGCAAAACAGCGCTTAGCTGGAGCAACGAATATCACCAATCGACCAGAGACGACGGCCGACGAACTCCAACGCCCAGCTTCGTCGTGCGACGAGAAGGCACTCACGCCGTTCGATGTTTTCGGCTCGGACCCTCCCGACGAGGCATTCGCGGGTGTGTTCGATCACCCCCGGCAAGTCGGCAGACTGGTCGATCGACTGCTCTACGGCTCCTGAGTCCCGAGCTGTCTAACTCACCACCGGCGATACCAAAAAATTCTCCGACGCTGCGCTTCCCGCCGTCTTGCAGACATCGCCCTCGATGCGGACCTTGCCGGCCGCGAGCAGCCGCAGCGCCTCGGGATAGATGCGGTGCTCGACTTCGAGGATGCGCTCGGACAGCGTCTCCGCGGTATCGTGGTCGCTGACGGGAACCGCGCCCTGCATCACGATCGGGCCGGCATCGGTCTCGGGAATGACGAAGTGGACCGTCGCGCCGGAGAGCTTGACGCCGGCGCGCAGGGCCTGGCCGTGCGGGTCGAGGCCGGGGAACGATGGCAGCAGCGAGGGATGGATGTTGAGCATCCGCCCGTACCAGGCCTTGGTGAACTCGGCCGTGAACAGGCGCATGAAGCCGCCGAGACAAATCAGCTCGATGCCGTGCTTGTCGAGCGCGGCCTGCAGCACCGTCTCGAAGCCGGCGCGGTCCCTGCCGAACGGCTTGCTTTCGATCACCTCGGTGGTCACGCCGCTCGCCCGGGCGCGTTCGAGGCCGGGCGCATCCGCCTTGTTAGAGATGACGAGCGAGATCTCCGCCGGGAAATCCGCGGCGGCGGCTGCCCTGATCAGCGCAGCCATGTTGGAGCCGCGCCCGGAAATCAGGATGGCGACGCGGCGCTTCATCACGGCGCCAGTCATTATAGCGCCATGTCGAGGTGGCCGTTATAGACGACGCGGTGCTCGCCCTCGGCCGGAATCACGGTGCCGAGCTGCGCCACGGTCTCGCCTGCGTCGGTGAAGACTTCGACGACCTTGTCGACCTTGTCGGGCTCGACGATCGCGATCATGCCGATGCCGCAATTGAAGGTGCGCAGCATTTCCAGCTCGGCGATGCCGGCTTGGGCCGCCAGCCATTTGAACACCGGCAGCACCGGCAGGCGTGCCAGGTCGATGCCGACACCGAGATGCTTCGGCAGCACGCGCGGGATGTTGTCGGTGAAGCCGCCGCCGGTGATGTGGGCGAGCCCCTTCACCGCCCCGGTCTCGCGGATCGCGCGCAGGCAGGATTTCACGTACAGCCTGGTCGGCGTCAGCAGCGCGCCGCCGAGCGTCATCACCGGCGCGAACGGCGCCTGCGCCTCGAAGCCGAGGCCCGACTGCTCGACGATCTTGCGGACCAGCGAGAAGCCGTTGGAATGCACGCCGGACGAAGCGAGACCGATCACGGCATCGCCCGCGGCGATGTCCTTGCGCGGCAACAACGTACCGCGCTCGGCGGCGCCGACGGCAAAGCCGCCGAGATCGTAGTCGCCGTCCTTGTAGAGGCCGGGCATTTCGGCAGTCTCCCCGCCGATCAAAGCGCAGCCGGATTCGCGGCATCCCTCCGCAACGCCCGCGACGATGGCGGCCGTGGCCTCCGGATCGAGCTTGCCGCAGGCGAAATAGTCCAGGAAAAACAGTGGCTCGGCGCCCTGGACCACGATGTCGTTGACGCTCATGGCGACGAGGTCGATGCCGATGCCGCCATGCAGGCCGGTCTCGATCGCGATCTTGACTTTGGTACCGACACCGTCGGTCGCGGCCACGAGGACCGGATCCTTGAAGCCGGCCGCCTTGAGGTCGAACAGGCCGCCGAAGCCGCCGATCTCGGCATCGGCGCCCGGCCGCGCGGTGGCGCGCACCATCGGCTTGATCAGGTCGACCAGGCGGTTGCCCGCGTCGATATCGACGCCTGAATCGGCGTAAGTGAGGCCGTTTTTGCGGTCGGTCATGCCCGATTTCCAGTGGGTTTGCGGCTGGTTACGTTGAATTCCGGGGACGCGCAATGGCTCGCATGGCGCTCCCCGCTATACTATGTAGACATATCAACCGGTTCAGCCTGCAACGGGCCGGATTTGAGGTCAGAACCGGTGCCGGGAAGCGCTTTCGTGAGTATTCCGAATATCATTACCTTGGGCCGCATCATGCTGGTCCCGATCATCGTCTGGGCCATCGTGTCGAGCCAAATGGAGGTGGCGTTCGCCGTCTTCCTGATCGCCGGCATCAGCGATGCCGTGGACGGCTTTTTGGCCAAGCGCTTCAACATGACGAGCGAGCTCGGCGCCCTGCTCGATCCGCTCGCCGACAAGGCGCTGCTGGTCTCGATCTACATGGCGCTCGGCATCTGGGGCGCGATCCCGCGCTGGATCGTGATCCTGGTGGTCTCGCGCGACATCATGATTGTCGCCGCCGTGATCGTGTCCTGGTTGTTCGACCGGCCGGTCGAGATGAAGCCGTCGAAAGTCTCCAAGCTCAACACGGTGGCACAAGTGGCATTCGCAGCTTTGGTGCTGGCGGCGCTTGCCTTCGGCTTCAAGCCCGCGCCTTATGATGTCATCCTGATGGGTCTCGTCACGGTCTTCACGCTCTCCTCCGTGTCGCTCTATCTCGTCGAGTGGCTGCGGCACATGAGCACGATCGAGGCCAAATGAGCGGGGAAGCAGCCCAGCAAAAGGCCAAGTCCCGCACCATCAAGTCGAATCTCTACAAGCGGGCCGGCGCGCCGGCATGGAGCAGAGCAAGCGTGGCAGGCCGCGTTCATCCCCGACAATTGGCGTTTGCGCTTCCGCATGCGGAGAGCCTCAGCCGGGACAACTTCCTCGAAGGCCCCGCCAATGCGGCCGGTCTAGGCCTCATCGACGGCTGGCCGGAATGGCCGAACCGGATCATGTGGCTGGCGGGCCCGGAAGGAAGCGGCAAGAGCCATCTGGCCGCGATCTGGGCCGAGGAAGCCGGCGCCCGCTCGACCACCGCCAATGCGCTGACCGCGACGGACGTGCCCGGCGCGCTCGCCACCGGCGCGCTGGTGGTCGAGGATCTCAAGGCTGGGGACTTCGACGAGCGTGCCCTGTTTCACCTGATGAACCTCGCCCGCGAGGACGGCGCCTACGTCCTGTTCACCGGCCGCGAGGCGCCGGCCGCGCTTCCGATCGAGCTTCGCGACCTGCGCTCGCGCCTGCGGGCCGTTCCGGCGGTCACGCTGCTGCCTCCCGACGACCAGCTGTTCCGCGGCCTCATCGTCAAGTTCTGCGCCGACCGCCAGCTCAATGTGGACGAGAGCGTGGTCGGCTACCTCGCGACGCGCCTGGAGCGGTCCTCGGCTGCCGCCCGGCGGGCCGTCGAGCTGCTCGACAGCGAAGCCCTACGGCTCGGCCGTCCCGTCACCCGGGCGCTGGCCGCTGAGCTGCTCCGGGACGCCTGACAAGCTCGCGGGCCCGCTTGACGCGGCGCGGGGGCGGAACATCAATGTCATCGAAACGTCATCGCTCTAACACATGCTCCCGCCGATTTTTGCGCTTGAGTCGCAATTGGGGTGAACTGGATGGACCGACTTCTGATGGACTCTGCGCAAGCTGTTGAAACGAAAGAGAAAGCCCCGGAAACCGAGAGCCTTCCGGCGATCGCGTCCAGTCCCGAGCGGTTCATCAACCGCGAGCTGTCCTGGCTGCATTTCAACCGCCGCGTCCTGGAGGAATCGGTCAACCCGAGCCACCCCGTGCTGGAGCGGGTGCGATTCCTGTCGATTTCGGCCAATAACCTCGACGAGTTCTTCATGGTTCGGGTCGCCGGCATCAAGGCCCAGGTCCGCGAGGGCATCGCCGAGCGCAGCCCCGACGGCCTGACGCCGTCCGAGCAGCTGGCGCTGATCAACCGCACCGTCTCCCAGCTCGCCTCCGACCAGCAGGCGATCTGGCGCGACCTGCGCGCCACGTTGGCCGAGGTCGGCATCGTGCTGGTCGACGGCAAGGACGTCACAAAGGCGGAACGAACCTGGATCGAGGACTACTTCCTCCACAACGTGTTCCCTCTCCTGACCCCGCTGGCGATCGATCCGGCCCACCCTTTCCCGTTCATTCCGAGCCTCGGCTTCACCATCGCACTGCAGCTCACGCGCGCTGCCGACGGCAAGCAGATGAACGCGCTGATCCGCATGCCCGGCAAGATCGACCGCTTCATCCGCCTGCCGGCGGATGGCACGGTGCGCCTGATCTCGCTGGAGCAGGCCACCGCCCTGTTCATCAACCGCCTGTTCCCCGGCTACAATCTGCACGGCCAAGGCGCCTTCCGGATCATCCGCGACTCCGAGCTCGAAATCGAGGAGGAGGCCGAAGATCTCGTCCGCCTGTTCGAGACCGCACTGAAGCGCCGCCGCCGCGGATCGGTGATCCGGCTCGAGATCGACGCCAAGATGCCGGAGCAGCTGCGCAGCTTCGTGCAGCACGCGCTCTCCGCCGCCGACGACGAGATCTTCCTGGTCGACGGCGTGCAGGCGATGAACGAGCTCTCGCAGCTCACCCGCCTCGACCGGCCCGACCTCGAATTCACCCCTTACGTGCCGCGCCACCCCGAACGCGTGCGCGAGCATGGCGGCGACATCTTCGCCGCGATCCGGCAGAAGGACCTGATCGTCCACCATCCCTACGAGTCGTTCGACGTGGTGGTGCAATTCCTGCAGCAGGCCACGCGCGACCCCGACGTCGTTGCGATCAAGCAGACGCTCTACCGCACCTCCAACAATTCACCGATCGTGCGCGCGCTGGCCGAAGCGGCCGAAGCCGGCAAATCAGTCACCGCGCTGATCGAGCTGAAAGCGCGGTTCGACGAAGAAGCCAACATCCGCTGGGCACGCGATCTCGAACGCGCCGGCGTGCAGGTCGTCTACGGCTTCCTCGAATTGAAGACGCACGCGAAGCTCTCGATGGTGGTGCGCCGCGAGGGCGGCAGCCTGACGACCTACGTCCATACCGGCACCGGCAATTATCACCCGGTCACCGCGCGCATCTACACCGATCTCTCCTACTTCACCTCGGACCCGACGATCGGCCGCGATGCCGCGCGCGTGTTCAATTTCATCACCGGCTATGCCGCGCCGAGCGATCTGGAAAAAATGGCGGTGTCGCCGCTGACCTTGCGCAAGCGCATCATCGAGCACATCCAGGGCGAGACCGCACATGCGCGGCATGGCCGTCCCGGCGCGGTCTGGATGAAGATGAACGCGCTGGTCGACCCTGATATCATCGACGCGCTCTACGAGGCCTCGCAGGCCGGTGTCCAGGTCGAGCTCGTGGTGCGCGGCATCTGCTGCCTCAGGCCCGGCATTCCCGGTCTGTCGGAGAACATCCGCGTCAAGTCGATCATCGGCCGCTTCCTGGAACATGGCCGAATCTACTGCTTCGGCATGGGCCAGGGACTGCCGAGCGCGAAAGCGGCTGTGTATATCTCGTCCGCCGACATGATGCCGCGCAACCTCGACCGCCGCGTCGAGGTGCTGTGTCCGCTGCAAAATCCGACGGTGCATCAGCAGGTTCTCGAACAGATCATGGTCGCGAACCTGAAGGACAATGAGCAGAGCTGGCAGTTGTTGCCGGATGGGTCTTCAACGCGTATGAAGACCGCGAAGGGCGAGGAGCCTTTCAACGTCCACAACTACTTCATGACGAATCCGAGTCTGTCTGGCCGTGGAAAGTCGCTCAAGGAATCCTCGCCGCGTCGTCTCACGCGCCGGAACGAACGTCATCAATCCTGATCGGGGATTTGCGACGTGAAGCGGCCGCGCAAGCGCGGCTCGAGCGTCGCGGTTATCGACATAGGCTCCAACTCGGTCCGCCTCGTCGTCTACGAGGCGCTGGCGCGCAGCCTGATCCCGATCTTCAACGAGAAGACGCTGTGCGGCCTCGGGCGCGAGGTGCAGAGCACGGGCCTGCTCGCGCCCGACGCCATCGACAAGGCGCTGACCTCGCTGAAACGGTTTCGCGCGCTGTGCCGGGTGATGAAGGTCGGACGCGTGTTCGCGATCGCGACCGCCGCATGCCGCGACGCCTCCAACGGCCCCGATTTCATCGCCAGGGCCGAGCGGATCTGCGCGGTGAAGATCGAGATCCTGTCGGGCTCGCGCGAAGCACGACTGTCCGCGCTCGGCGTGATCTCCGGCATCCACCATCCAGACGGCATCGTCGGCGACCTCGGCGGCGGCTCGCTCGAGCTGATCGACGTGCGCAGGAACGCCGTACGCAGCGGCGTGACGCTGCCGCTCGGCGGCCTCGCACTGCAGGACCTCGCCCACAAATCGCTCAAGCGCGCCGACCGCATCGTGCGCGAGGAGATCGACGGGGTCCAGTTACTCACTGCCGGCCGCGGTCGCACCTTCTATGCCGTCGGCGGCACCTGGCGCGCGCTCGCGCGCATCCACATCATCCAGAGCGGCTATCCGCTCCAGGTGATGCACGGCTATTCCATTCCGGCTGCCGAGGCGCTCGACTTCTCGCGCCGCCTGCGGCGCCTCGCCGCCGCCGACATGCTTGCCGACATCGAGATCGTCGCCGATGCGCGGCGCCCTCTCCTCACCTACGCGGCGCTGGTGCTCGAGCACATCATCCGCGTCGCGAAGCCAAAGAACATCGTGTTCTCCACCTTCGGCGTGCGCGAGGGCCTGCTGCACGAGAAGCTGCCCGAGACCGAACGCAACAAGGACGGGCTGATCTGCGCGGCGGAGGAGCTGAACCAGCTGCTGTCGCGTTCGGCCAGGCACGCGCGCGAGCTGATTGCCTGGACCGACCGCTTGGTGCGCGTCGTCAAGCTGCGCGAGACGGAAGTGGACCGCCGCCTCCGCCACACCGCGTGCCTGCTCTCCGACATCGGCTGGCGCGTGCATCCCGATCATCGCGGCGAGCAGACGCTCAGCCTCGTCGTCAACGGCAATTTCGGCGCGATCACCCACACCGAACGCGCCTTCGTCGGCCTGTCGGTGTTCTATCGCTATGCCGGCCTCAGCGAGGAAAACCAGCCGCCGGTCACCATGCAGGAGCTGCTGACGCCGGCCCAGCTCGAACGCGCGCGCCTCCTGGGCGCCGCGTTCCGCGTCGCGCATCTGATCTCGGCCGCACGTCCCGGCGTCCTGCCAGCCACGCATTTCCGCAGCCAGGGCCGCAAATTGATGCTGGTGTTCGAGCACCGGCTCGGCGACCTCGTCGCCGACCGCGTCGGCAGCCGCTTCCGTCAGCTCGCCCGCCTGGTTGGCCGCGCCGGTTCAATCGTCAGGCGCTGACCTCTCAGCCGGGCCTCATCTTCCCGGGCCGTCTCTTGAGCCACATCATCGCGCCGCTGACGAAGAGGACTAGCGGTGCGAAGCCGGCCGCGAACACCAGCAGGCGTCCTGCGAATCCGAACGTCGCGCCATTGTGGAGCCAGAGCTGCTCGGCCAGATAGCGGTCCCCCATCGACATGGTGCCCGGCGTGCGGTCGTGCACCACAGCGCCGCTCCACGGATCGAGCCAGATCGCTCCACGCGACCGCACCGCGGGATCAGCTCCATCAGGACGAAATTGCACCCGCCAGGTGTTGCGCGTTGCGGTCGGCGGATTGAGCATGGCGACCGTCGCACCGGGCTTGACCTCTTGCGCGCGTCGCATGATCGCGTCAGGTGAGAGCACCGGCGTCCCTGCCGGAGGCGGCATTTCGACTCGCGGCGAGCGATCAGGCGTCGGCTGCGACACGAGGCCGACGATGGGCCGCACCAGGTCGGGAAAAACGATGCCGACGCCGGTGATCGAGATCAACAAGAGCACGGCCAGCGCCCAAAAGCCTGCCGCACCGTGAAGGTCCAGAACAAATCGAAGCAGCGAGACGTTCTTGCGCACCGAGATCGATCGCCAAAATCGCCCCGGCTTCGGCCACCAAAGGAAGAGACCCGAGACCGCCAAGCCGAGCAGCACGAACCCGGCCACGCCGACCAGTTCCTTGCCCCAGAACTCGTAGAGCAGCAGCGTGAAATGGAGACGGTAAACCTTGAGCGCGAACGCGTTGGCGTAGTCACGCCGCCCGAGCACCTTGCCGTTGGAAGGATCGACCATGGTCGTCCACCGGTTCGGGTAGCTGCCTGGCGTGGTCTCGTGCGAATGGATCACGATCCAGACCGGCCAGGTCCGGTCTGGCGCCAGGATCGTCGCGATCGGCGCGGGATCCGCTGCCGCGGCGGCGTGCATCACCTCCGCTAACGTGACGCTCTGCTCCGGACCGGCGGGCGCATAGAGCGCCGGATTCAGGGCGACATCGATCTCCCGGTAGAAGACGATGAAGCTTCCAGTCAGGCCGATCAGCACCACGACGATGCCGCCGATCAATCCGAACCAACGGTGCACCCACAGCAGCGCGCGCTGCACGCGTCCGGGCATCATCCTGGATCGGGCGGGCGCCGAGCCGCCTCGACGTGGCGCCCTGATTGTGTGGTCCATTCAGAGCACCCGTCGTCTGCGCCTGATCCAGCTCCGCAGCCGGCCCGAGGAGGCCAAAGCTCAGAAGTCGGTCGACATCGACAAGAGCAGGGTTCGGGGCGAGCCTTGCGCTAGCGCAGAGAAGCTCGCGACGCCAGCCCAGTAGTTGGTGTCGAACACATTCTGGACCAGGGCGCGAACCGTCACTGGCCGGTTGTTGATGCGCGTGGTGTAGCGCGCGCCCAGATCGAGCCTCGTCCAGGCCGGAACAACCTGCGTGTTTGCCCCATTCAGATATTGGTGCCCGGTATAGATGGTGTTGGCGACCAATGTCAGCCCCGGTGCGAACGGGGTGTCCCATTCGGCGGACAGATTGGCCTGCACCTCGGGCACTCCGATCGGCGTCTTGCCGAGATTGGCCAGCGTGCTCGTCTTCGTCAGCTCCGCGTCGATCAACGTCACGCCGCCAAGAACGCGAATGCCCGGTTGCACTTCTCCGAACACCGTGAATTCCACGCCGCGATTGCGCTGCTCCTGATCAGCCCGGAAGACGTTGCCGGCACCCGTCTGCCCCGACGGCTTGGTGATCTCGAACAGGCTGATCGTGGTCGCGAGCGTGCCGAAATCGACCTTGATGCCTGCTTCCTTCTGCTTGCTCAGATACGGCGCAAGGACCTCGCCCTGATTTGCGGCCGTCGTCGGCGCGGTGTCGCCCTTGCTGAGCCCTTCGATATAGTTGGCGTAGAGCGAAACGTTGCTCCAGGGCTTGACGACCACGCCGACCATCGGTGTGAACGCCGTCTGGTCATAGGCCGAGCTCACGGCGCCCGTGGTGGTGTTGTAGTTGTTCGACCTAACGCCCTGCTGCCTGACGCCGACCGTCAGCTGAAGCCGCTCCTGGAGAACCGACATGGTGTCAGCCAGCGCAATGCCGGTCAGCTCGGTGTCCGACAGCCGCGGCACGGTCGCGGGAGCCGCAACGAACTGCTGGGGACGGGCGATCGGCGCATAGATGTTGGACAGCACCGGCGTGCCGTTCACCAAGCCGCGCGCAACCTCGTCCATGTAGTAGCTGCCCTGCAAGCTCACGGCATGGCTGATCGCGCCGGTCTCGATCCGGGCCCGCACGCCGGCGTCGGCCACGTTCCTCTCGATGTCGAATTTCGCCCGTCCCGGCGTCGATGTGGTGTTGCCAGCCGCGTTCAGGATCGTCGGCGTCCCGAACAGACGGTCGACCTGGGTCCTGCCGCCGCCGACATTGGCGAACACCGTCACTGCGTCAGTCACGTCGTATTCGGCGCGCGCCAGAAGCGAGTTGTCGTGAACCTTGGCAAATTCCCAGGATTGCGTGACGTTGCGCCGCCCGACCGGCGCGGTCGGAACGGCGACGCCGGTTGCGACCAGGAACGGTCTCGTCGGCGCGTCGAACTTTTCCTCCTGATCGATGAAATCGAGCGAGGCCCTGAACTTCTCGCCGCGATAATCGAACGCTGCGGAGCCGACATGCGCCTCGCGGGACTGATTGTCCAACGGCGTATCGCCGTTGTGATAGCTGCCATTGACGCGAATGCCGAATTCGCGGTTCTCGCCGAACCGCCGGCTGACGTCGAGATGCGTGCCGAGCTGGGTGTTTGACGCGTAGTCAGTCGTGACCCGCGTGAGATCGACATCCCCGGCACGCTTCGGAACGATGTTGATGGTGCCGCCGACACTGCTGTTCGGCGCCATCCCGTAGAGCAGCGCGGTCGGGCCTTTGACGATCTCGATGCGCTCGACGTAATCGGTGAACACGCGGTAGTTCGGTGCAACGCCATAGACGCCGTGGAAGGCGATTTCCCCGACATTGCCTTCCCCGATCGGAAAGCCGCGGATGAAGAAGGAATCGAGAATGCCGCCGGTCTGGCCGGTGAAACGGACCGAGGGATCGTTGCTGACGACGTCGGCGACGGTGACGGCCTGTTGATCTTCGATCTTCTTCGCCGTGTAGCTTGTGATGTTGAAGGGCGTATCCATGAAATCCTTGTTGCCGAGCAAACCGACCTGGCCTCCACGTGCCACCTGCCCGCCTGCGTAAGTCCGCGGCAGTGCACCGGGCCTCGCAGCCGTCGGGGTCGCTTCCGCCTGCAATTTAGCCCGCTCGTTCGCGGGCGCGCCGCGGCCCGCCCTCCTGACTGGATTGGCTCGTGGACGCGCGCGCGGCTTCGGCGCGTCTGCGGTGACGGTCACCGCCGGCAACGTGCTTCCCCCCACGGCCTGGGGCGCAGCGCTCTGCGCGCTGCTGGCGTGCAGGACGCCGTCGCTGCACAAGGCAATGGAGACCACGGAAACCGTGAAGGCCCTCGGGCTGGCGCACGTCAGAAGCGTCTTGATGCGAGCGGCAAGAACGGCAACAGGACGACAAAACACTTTCGACGACATCGCACCTTCCGATTTCATGAACATGAACGTCGGGGCGAGGTGCCGTGGGAACCCTCGTCGAGTCAACGAAAGCACCCTTGAATCTTAGTAGTTTATAATAAGACAAGGTCTAAATCGCGTGAGGGTTGCGAACGACCACTCTCCACGCAACGCCCGCGCGCACGCGCGCGCGACGCGAGCTTTCGCGAAGCGTGATGCGCGCCGGTCATACGAATGCAATGATGGGAGGACTCGGCCGAACCCGTGGCCGGTGATCGCTCGCGTCCTGCCAACGCGGGAAGCGGCCTCAGTGATGTGGACGCCTCTCATCGCTGGAGGGGCGGCCGCACCGATCAGCGCTTCAACGTCACTCCGTGGAGGCCTTGGCGTGCCGTTCGGAGGATTCGAGGGCAGCCGCGGTGAGACTGCGCCGGCGCCAGATGGTGCCGACCACCAGCACGACGACGACTCCGATCACAGCACAGAAATACTCGCCGCCGGCCCCGCCATGGCCGAATTGCGGCGGGATGCGCAAGACCCCGAGCATGGCGTCGAGCGAGGCGCCGAACGGCCCCTCGAGCAGCGCATGCAGCCGCGGCGTGACCCCGGGATCGGTCGCCATCACCTCGCCCGCGATCCAGCCGAGCAGCGCCGCACCGGCCCAGACCAGCACCGGGAGCTTTGTGAGCAGTGCCATGATCAGCGCGGCGCCGGCGACGATCAACGGCACGCTGATGGTAAGGCCGAGGATCAGCAGCGGCATGCTGCCATTGGCTGCGGCAGCGACAGCAATGACGTTATCGAGACTCATGACGATGTCGGCCACCACGACGATCTGGATGGCGTGCCACAGATGCGCGGCAGCGTCGACGTCGTTCTCGTCCTCGTTCTCCGGCACCAGGAGCTTTGCCGCGATCACGATCAGCGCAAGGCCGCCGACCAGCTTGAGGTACGGCAGCTCCATCAGGGTGGCGACGATGCCGGTGAAGATGATCCGGAGCATCACCGCTGCGCCGGCGCCGAAGATCATGCCCCAGAGCCGATGCCGCGGCGACAGACCGCGGCACGCGAGCGCAATCACCAGCGCGTTGTCGCCGGAGAGCAGGATGTTGATCCAGATGATCTTGCCGACCGCGATCCAGAAAGTCGGTGCGGCCATCTCGTTGCGGAACTGGGTAAAGAAGGTCCCGATCGTAGCGGGATCGAAGATCTGCCAGAGCCAGTCCACAATGAGTCCCTTCGCCGGTCGCCTCTAGTCTGCCGACTGGATCAGCCGACGATCTCGTTACCCGAGAAGAACTGCGCGATCTCGATCGCGGCGGTCTCCGGCGCATCCGAACCGTGCACCGAGTTCTCGCCGATCGACTTGGCGTAGAGCTTGCGCACGGTGCCCTCGGCAGCCTTGGACGGATCGGTCGCGCCCATCACCTCGCGGTACTTGGCGATCGCGCCCTCACCTTCCAGGACCTGAACCACGACCGGGCCGGAGGTCATGAATTCGACGAGCTCGCCGAAGAAGGGGCGCGCCTTGTGGACGGCATAGAAGGTCTCTGCCTGCTCCTTGGTCATGCGGATGCGCTTCTGCGCGACAATGCGCAGGCCCGCCTTCTCGATCACGGCGTTGACTGCGCCGGTCAGATTACGCTCGGTCGCGTCGGGCTTGATGATCGAGAAAGTGCGTTCGATGGCCATGATCTTGTCCTTGGGGAGAAAGCGGGGGTTCGGGGTTGCGGGGCTTATATCGGCGCCTTCGCCGGACGGCAAGCGACCGCGGAACAGCCTCATAGGCGGTTTCCGCGAGGGGATGGCTCCGATCCGCTGGATGACGACAATTTCACCCAGATGAACCCAATCTGAAACCGCTGTCAGGATCCGGTTCAGCTTCCCCGGCGTAAGGTTGGGCCCATCGAAACCGAAGCCTGACCTCAGGCGGACCGTTTCGGCGGCCTTTCCATCGGCGCGATAGCCCCGCGCTGGCAGTCTTCAGGAGATAACCATGTTGAGGAAACTTTCGCTTGCCGCTGTCGCCGCAGTCGCGCTGGGAGCTGCGCTGGCGCCGACCTCGGCCTCCGCTCATTGGCAAGGCGGCGGGCATGGCGGTGGCCGGCACCACGGGCACGCGCACCATCACCACGGCCATCACCACGGCCATGGCTGGGGCGGACCGCGCTTCTACGCCGGCGGTCCCGTCTCCTACGGTTATGGCGGCTGCTATGTGCGCCGGCTGGTCCCGACCCCCTGGGGACCCCGCTGGCGGCTGATCAACCGCTGCTACTGAATCCGTCAGCACCTTCCGAAGGCTACCTAAGCCCCCCAAGGTACCTTCCAAGAGAAGCCCCGGCGCTCCCCCCGCCGGGGCTTTGCCTTGAGTGTACAAGGCGCCGCTCATACAATTTTTACGAGAATGCCCTGCTTTCCCTACAGCCAGCGAAACCATTTGGCCGGCAATGACTTGGTACCGTGTCTTTACTTCGAGAACACGGAACCTTGCGATGGCTGGGCCTTTTGCCAATGACAGCGAACAGATCGACCGGCGCACCAGCCGCTCGATTTGCGATGCCGTGGGCGAACGGCTGCAGCAGAGCCTCCGGCCCGAGCCGCGCCTGCCGACCCATCTCGAGAAGCTCCTGAACGAGCTGCGGCGGCGCGAGCGCGAGACGCACTAACGGAAAAACGAGTTGCGTTCGCCGCGCCTTGCGGTGACAAGGCCGCATGCTCGCCATCACCGACTTCTCTATCCGCCTCGCCGGACGCCTTTTGATCGACCAGAGTTCCGTGCAGATCACGCCCGGATCGCGCGTCGGCCTGGTCGGACGCAACGGCACCGGCAAGTCGACGCTGTTCAAGGTGATCCGCGGCGAACTTGCGGCGGAGCACGGCTCGGTCACCCTGCCGCCGCGCTGGCGCATCGGCAGCCTTGCGCAGGAAGCGCCGAACGGTCCCGAAAGCCTGATCTCGGTCGTGCTCAAGGCCGACCTCGAACGCGACGCGCTGCTCAATGAAGCCGAGCACGCGACCGATCCGCACCGCATCGCCGAGATCCAGACCCGCCTCGTCGACATCGACGCGCACTCGGCGCCGAGCCGCGCGGCCGCGATCCTCTCCGGCCTCGGCTTCTCCGCCGCCGATCAGCTCCGCCCCTGCGCCGAGTTCTCCGGCGGCTGGCGCATGCGCGTCGCGCTCGCCGCAACGCTGTTCGCGGCGCCCGACCTTCTGCTGCTCGACGAGCCCACCAATTATCTCGACCTCGAAGGCACGCTGTGGCTGGAGGATCACCTTGCGCATTATCCGCGCACCGTGATCGTGATCAGCCACGACCGCGACCTCCTGGAAAGCTCGGTCGACCAGATCCTGCACCTGGAGCGCGGCAAGCTCACGCTCTACAAGGGCAGCTACTCCTCGTTTGAAGAGCAGCGCGCCGCGCGCGAGCTGCTCGACGCCAAGGCGGTCAAGCGCCAGGAGGCCGAGCGCGCTCGCCTGCAGTCCTTCGTCGATCGTTTCAAGGCCAAGGCATCGAAAGCCCGGCAAGCACAGTCGCGCGTCAAGATGCTGGAGCGGCTGAAGCCGATCACGGCGCTGGTCACCGAGGACGTGCGCGAGATCAGCTTCCCGGCGCCGGAAAAGATTCTGTCGCCGCCGATCATCGCCGTCGACAACGCCTCGGTCGGCTACGACCCGGCGAGCCCCGTGCTCAATCGCGTCACCTTGCGCATCGACAACGACGACCGCATCGCGCTGCTCGGCGCCAACGGCAACGGCAAGTCGACGCTTGTAAAACTGCTCGCCGGACGGCTCGCGCCGTTCTCGGGCAAGGTGACGCGCGCGGACAAGCTGTCGATCGCCTATTTCGCGCAGCACCAGCTCGACGAGCTCAACGAGGACGCCTCCGCCTACGACCACGTCCGCAAGCTGATGGGCGATGCGCCCGAAGCCAAGGTGCGGGCGCGCGCCGGCGCGATCGGCTTCTCCGGCAAGGCGGCCGATACCAAGGCCGGCAAATTGTCAGGAGGCGAGAAGGCGCGCCTTCTCCTGGGCCTTGCGACCTTCTTCGGCCCCAACATGATCATCCTGGACGAGCCGACCAACCATCTCGACATCGACAGCCGCGGCGCGCTTGCGGAGGCGATCAATGAGTTTCCCGGCGCGGTGATCATGGTCTCGCACGACCGCTACCTGATCGAGGCCTGCGCCGATCGGCTCTGGATCGTGGCCGATCGCACCGTGACCAATTACGACGGCGACCTCGACGAGTATCGCCGCCTGGTGCTGTCCACGCGCAACGCGGAAGCCCCGCGCGAGCGCAGTGCGCCGCCTGAGAAGCCGCAGCGGCCGAAAGCGGACAATCGCGGCTCGCTGAAGAAGCGCATCGCCGAAGCCGAGGCCGAGATCGCCCGCGTGAGCGAGATCATCGCCAAGATCGACACGGCGCTGGCCCTGCCCGACATTTTCACGCGCGATCCCAAGCAGGCGGCGCAGCTGTCCAAGGCGCGTGCCAATGCCGCCGACGCGCTGGCACGCGCCGAGGAGCAATGGCTCGAGGCGAGCGCGCAGTTCGACGAGGCGGCGGGCTAACGTCTCCACCGCACTCCAACCAAACGTGCAAAACAACCCCATGCACAGTACCGGCATGATGGCACCGGCGAACTAGCCTTTGAAGGAGTTGCTTTTTGCCCGCTCGGCCGGCAAGCCCAGCGGGGCGCCATAACTCAATCCGCGTATTGCCCGGCCGCCTTGATGATCGGCGCCCAGCGGTCGATCTCGCTCGCCAGCATCGCACCCAACGCCTCCGGCGTCGCCTTGTCCTGCGGGACCGGCTCGGTGTTGATGTCGTTGAATCGGGCGATCAGCGCAGGATCTCTGAGCGCGGTCTGCAGCGCCGCGGTCAGCTTCTGAACGACCGCCGGCGGCGTTCCCTTGGGCGCATAGATGCCGTGCCAGACACCGAGCTCGAAGCCTTTGAGGCCGGCCTCGTCGGCCGTCGGCAGATCGGGCAGGCTCTTCAGCCGCTCCTTGGTGGTGATCGCGTAGGCCTTGACCTGCTTGGCCGTGATCGGCCCGGTGGTGTTGGTCGCCTGGTCGCAGGTGAGATCGATCTGCTTGCCGAGTAGGTCGTTCATGATCGGGCCGTTGCCCTTGTAGGGCACCGTGGTGAGCTGCTTCTGGATCGCGGTCATGAACAGCATGCCGCACAGATGGGAGGCCGCACCCAGGCCGGCGTTGGCGTAGGTCAGCTTGTCGCCCTGCTGCTGGGCATAGGCGACGAGCTCCTTGAGCGTGTTGGCCGGGAAATCGGGCCGCGCAATGATGGTCATCGGCGCGTTGGTCACGAGCCCGATCGGCGCAAAGGCCGTCTTGGTGTCGTAGCTGAGGTTGCGGTAGAGCGTCGCCGCTGTGGAGATGCCGACGTGATGGATCAGCAGCGTGTAGCCGTCCGGTTGGGCGCGCGCAGCGCGGGTCGTGCCGATGGTGCCGCCGGCACCGGTCGCGTTCTCGACGATGACCTGCTGTCCCAGCGATTTCGCCATGCCGGCCGCGGTCAGGCGCGCGATGGTGTCGGTCGGCCCGCCCGCGGCGAATGGAACCAGCATGGTGATGGGCCGGGTCGGATAGTCCTGGGCGAACGCCGCGCCAGACGACACGAGCAGAGCCGATACGAGGGCTATGAACCGCATTAGTTTCCTCCGGATTGTTTGTTTGCGCCATCAAAGCGCATTCCGGGGCGCGCGGCAAAGGATTACGGTCAGCGCTTGCGAGCCGCTGTTTTTGTCGAGGCCGGCTCTGGTGGCGCCGCCGAAACCGCGAACGTCACCCATGTGCTCCAAGTGCTTGCGCGGTTCTCGACCTCCACGTCCTTGTAGCCCTTGATGTTCAGATATCCCTGGTAGCCGTCAGACATCGGAATGATGAAGCCGACCTGCGGTCCGATACCAATCGCGCGTCCCCGAAAACCTCCGAGCTTGGCACCGGGACCGGAATCATCGGTGATCTGCTGGTAGAAGTAGCCGGCTACGCCAATCTGAAAGTGCTTGCCCAGAAATTGTGACGCCGCCCAGTCCACGTGGAAGTCGATGCCGTTCTGATACTGCAGATACGGATTGGGCAGGCTGTAGGTCAGTCCGCCGACGACCGAGAATTCATGGCCGGTCTTCGGGTCGAAGTAGGTGTAGCCGGCTCCTGCATCCCAGGCGACAAAGCCGAGATTGAGATTCGCGAGCCGGGTCGGATCGTAGGTGCCGCTCGGGATATTGCTGGTGATGTAGACCATCTCGTTGTGGACGCCCTGATTCCATTTCAGCGTGCCTTGGTAGAACACATCAGAGAGCGTGGTCCGATTGTCGCTTCTGCCCCCTGAAATGACATTTCCGGCGGGGCCGGTCAGCGTGGCGTCGATGCCGACACCGACATTGCCGGGCGCAGTGATCAACGAGATCGCGGCTTGCCCGCCAAGCACGGGAGTCGGTGAGACGTAGGTGATGCCGATGGCGAGCGCATCGCCATGCGCGTTCAGCCCGGTGACGACGGAACCGCTGGCTCCGCCGCTCGTAACGAAATTCTTGGTGGCTCCCGCATCGGCCTGCAGGTGCAGATAGATCGAAGCATAGGCCCAGCCCGGCACCGTCGGCGCGGCGGCCAGGCTGCCGAAGATGCCGGGGAGCCAGAAGCCGACACCGCCGGCGTCCGCCAAGGCTTGGGATGGAAGCGAAATGATCGCCCATCCGAGGGTCGCCACAGCCGCGAATGATGCCTTTGTTCTCATGGTGCCCTCCATTCAGAACGGAACGACGTAGTTGAGGATTGGCTTGGGCTCCGCCGGTAGCCGCGCCGGCACGTCGACATAGGCCCAGATCATCGCGATCGGCCACCGCGCGAAGCCGAAGATCAGCGTGATCCAGCGAGCGACGCCCACCGCCTCGGCCCACGGGTGCCCGCGCCGCCTGGCCACGTGACCTGGCAAGGATCCCAGGAGCCAGACCACCAAAACGATGACAACGACCAGAATGGTCAAGACGACCCAGGAGAGGAGATCGAGTCCGTTCACGGCATGAAGCTCACGGCGTCACGATGTTGAACCAGAACGGCGGCTTCTCGAATAAGCCGACGAACTCAGTCACCGCCTCCTTTCGACCTTCGACCTTGATGTCGCCGGAAGCGATAGCCTTGTCCGCTGTGATCTCGCCGGCCTGGATCCGGTCGAATGTGGCTTTGCTCAGCGTCAGCTTCGCGTCTGTCGACGCCGGCTTCTTCGAGTAGTTCAGCACGCTGTTCTCGACGACGAGAGCGTAGGCTTCCCTCAGGTCGCTGAAGTCCATTGTGACCGAAAGCTTTTTGCCCGCCGCCTTCTGCGCGTCGAGCTGCACGGCCAGATAGTCGAAGGTCATTTCCGGCGGCATCGCCCTGATGGTGTCGGGGCCAGCGGTGTCGATGCTGCCGGCGCTCGGCAGCCCGTGCCGAAGCTCCAGCGCGCCCTGCAGGTACACCGAACGCCAGGGCCCGGATTCCGCCTGATAGCCCATCTGCTCGTAGCTGTCGGCCAGAAGCTCCTTCGCCTCCTTGTTGTTGGAATCGGCGAAGACCACATGCTTCAGCGCCTCGGCGACCCAGCGATATTCTCCCTTGTCGAAGTCCGCCTTGGCTTTCTGCAGCACCGAGGTGGCGCCACCCATGTAGTCGACGTACTTCTTCGCGGCTTCCTCAGGAGGCAATTGGTCGAGGGTTGTCGGATTGCCGTCATAGAAGCCCATGTAGAACTGGTACACGGCGCGGCTGTCGTGCTTCAGCGAGCCGTAGTAGCCGCGGTTGAACCAGGCCTTGTCGAGCTCGGGCGGCAGCTTGATGATGTTGGAGATCTCGACGCCGGTGTAGCCGCGGTTCATCAGGCTCACCGACTGGTCGTGCATGTATTTGTAGAGGTCGCGCTGCTTCTTCCAGTACGCGATGATCTTGTCGTTGCCCCACATCGGCCAGTGATGGGCCTGGAATTTGACGTCCGTTCCCTCGCCGTAGAGATCGATGGTCTCGTTGATGTACTTGGCCCAGTTCAGGGCATTGCGGACCTGCGCGCCGCGCAAGGTGAGAACGTTGTGCATCGTGTTGGTGGTGTTCTCGGCCATCCACATCGCGCGGAACTGAGGCAGGTAGGTGTTCATCTCGGCCGGCGCCTCCGTGCCCGGCGTCAGCTGGAACACCATCCGGACGCCATCGATGACGATCTCCTCGCCGGTCTTTTTGATCTCCCGTGTGGGTAGGATCAGTCCCGAATTGCCGTGCCCGATGGTCTGGCCCAGACCGGCGTTGACGCCGCCTTGGGCGTTGCGGGCCAGCAGAGGTCCGTACATGTAAATGCCGCGGCGGCCCATCGCATTGCCGGCGATGACGAACTCGCTGATCGCATGCTCGGTGAAGTTCTGCGGTGCGAAGATCTGCACCTTGCCCGCCCTGACATCCGCTTCGTCGACGAGACCGCGCACGCCACCAAAATGGTCACCGTGGCTGTGGCTGTAAACCACGGCCAGCACGGGCCGCTTGCCGAGGTGCTGGCTAACGATGTCGTAGGCCGCCCTGCCCGTCTCAAGATTGCTCCCGGTGTCGAGGATGATCCACCCCGTCTCACCTTGGACGAAAGTGACATTGGCGAGGTCGTAGCCGCGGACCTGAAAAATGCGATCATGGACCTTGAACAGACCATACTGCATGCAGAGCTGCGCGTTGCGCCACAAGCTCGGATTCACGGTGTCCGGCGCCGGCTTGTCGACATCGATGAACTTCTTGTAGGTTTCCAGATCCCAGACGATGCCGCCCTTCTCGTCGCGGATTGTCAGCGTTTCGGGCTTGGCGATCAGGCCGCGCGCGGCGTTCTCGAAGTCTTCCTTGTCATCGAAATTGAGGTACTTCCTGAGCGCATCGTTGGCTGCCTTGGTCGCGGCTGTTGCAGGCTTGGGTTGTGTGCCGGTTGAGGATTGCGCGGCCGCGGCGGGAATGACACCAGGCGACCACCCGAGCCATGCTAGGGCAGAGCCGGCCAACATGAGCTGGCGTCTATCAGGGCCAGCGGAGGCAGTGTCGGGGGTCGCTGGAGATTGTCGCGCATCGCGAGAGATCATTGCTTCACTCCGATAATGAGACGATGAAGCGACCCCCACAATGCGGGGGGTCGGCCTGAACCATCTATTGGGGGCAATAGTCCCAGAAGCCCTGGGTGCGGGACGGATCCGTGTAGTACCAGCACATCCCGGGCGCCGGCGCCGCGCCGGCCCAAGCAGCTGCTGTCGCTGCCGTTACGAAGCCGATCGCGGCACCGGCTGCGATGGCGCCACCGACCGGCCAGCGGTACCAGCCAGGACGCGCCCAACGTACGCCACCGCCATGATAGCCAGGCCGAACAACGGTCGTTCGTCGCACCGCGGCATTGCCGCGCGGCCCGACGACCGCCGTGCCGCTGCGGACCGCGGCCCCTCCGCGTGGTCCGACCGCTGCGCCGCGGCGATGCACAGCGGCACGCACCTGTGTGAGGTCGTCTTGGAACTGGAAGGCTGACGGGTCAGGCGTCAAGGGCGCTGCTCGAACTGCGCTCGGAACGGCGCAGCAAATAGCTACCAAGATCAGGAGAGAAATCCGGAAGTTCACGGCAGGCCCGTGATCGAACGTCATGCGAAATGTCGGCATTGTCAGGCCCTCCAATTTTCTTATCGGCTCACAGATCGTGCGAGCGCCTATGTCAGCCTCTCGTCTTCCTTCCCCTTGCTCCTCCTTTGCGACCTTTCGGCTTCATCTCGCAGCGGTTGCACATCTAGGATAGCTCACCTCCCTCCCGCTGTGATGTGCAGTTTGTGCCGATGCGACGCCTTGCCGCCTTCCGTCGAAAAATGAAGGATTTTCAACTGGATGTTGTGAGCGCAATTCGAGGCAAATTGCCCACGCCGCTTTTTCGTCGCAATGAAAGCGAAGCTTAGGGTGCCGAGCCAGAGTGCAAGAGATGCCGGGCGTCGTTGGGATCATCGATCAGGGCCGTGGCGGCAGCACGATCAGTTGCCGCGAGATTACGATCAACGGGTTCGAGCAACTTCGCGCCGCGACGCCCACGAGCAGCGCAGAGATCATCCAGATCCAGCCCGGCCGCATGCAAGGACATCTGAAGCACGCGAGCGTCGCCGGACTATCGCTCGGGTTTGGCACGTTCTCGCACGGGGTGATTTCGCGCGGCGTCTACAGCGACGACCGAGTGACGATCGGGTTCCTGACGCAGGTCAATCGGCGACGCAGCTCCCAGCGAGGGATCGGCGGCATTCGGATCTGGTCTCCCGGCGTGGAGCATCAAAGCCGCTACGTCGCGGGCGTTTCCTTTGGCGCCATCTCTGTCTCGACGGAGGATATGGCTCGGTTCTTCGGACCCGACAGCCGGTTCAGCGAGCCGACAGCATGGCTGGGAAGAAGCGCGTTCCACACCAACCCTGAAACGGGCGACGCTCCGGCCCGCGTGCTGAGAAGCATCATGGCCGGCTTCGACCGATGCGCTGGCAAACTGGGTCCGTCCGAGGCGGAGTACTGGAAGCGGGCCATCATCGAAAGCGCGTGCTACGCGATTGCGAACTCGGAACAGTCGGCCGTCTTCGTCTCTTCACCGCAACGGCTGGTGAGACGAGCGCAGGAGTATCTCGACGCTTCGGGCGACGCTCCAATTCACATCTCTGAGCTTCTCGCGTATCTGCGCGTGTCCCGACGCGCGCTGCACAGAGCCTTCGACGAAGTCCTCGGCATTCCGCCAATGAGATACCTTCGGCAGAAGCGGTTGTGCGAGGCGCGGCTGCTTCTGCAACACGGAGCTGCAACCGGCGTCACCGTGGCGGAGGTTGCCTTCAGGCAGGGCTTCTCCGATTTCAGCAGGTTCTCGGCCTATTATCGCGTCCTTTTCGGCGAGAATCCGTCCGAGACGTTGAACAGACATTCGATGCGGAGCTGAAAGCCGGCCGGACCTGAATGGCACGTCCGGAGCTCCACCTGTTCGGGCTCAAGCTTCCGCTGGCCGAGGCACGTCGCACATCGTGCGGCTTCATGGTACGAGGTAGGCGCTCTTATTTTGAATAGGTAGTTTCAAGGAGATCCCGGATGTCATCGCCCGAACCGATCAAATTCACCGACGGCGCGGCTTACGAGCGCTTCATGTCGCCCTGGAGCCGATCGGCCGGCAACCTGTTTCTCGACTGGCTCGCGCCCCGTCCGGGACTAGCCTGGGTGGACGTCGGTGCCGGCAATGGCGCGTTCACCGAACTCCTTCTTGCAAGAGGTGCCCCTTCGTCGGTTTGCGCGATCGATCCCTCCGATGCGCAGATTGCAACGGCGCGCGAAAAGTTGGCGGCAAAGCAGGTCGAGCTCTCGATCGGCGATGCGATGGCCCTGCCCTATGAGGCCAACCGCTTCGACATCGCGGTGATGGCGCTGGTGTTGTTCTTCGTCCCCGATCCGCGCAAGGGCGCCGCGGAAATGGTCCGCGTCGCCAAGCCGGGCGGCCTGGTCGCGTCCTACACTTGGGATATTTTGCGCGGCGGCACGCCCACGCAACCATTGTGGGAGGAGTTGGATGCGCTTGGCATTCCGGCAGCGCGCCCGCCGAGTGCAGAGATCTCGCGTTTCGAGGCGCTGAAGGCGCTCTGGGCGGAGCTCGGTCTACGCGATATCGAAACCCGCGAACTGGTGGTCGATCGAACGTTCTCTGACTTCGACGACTACTGGCTGTCCATGGTCGTGAGCAGCCCGACCGGCATCGTGGGAAAGCTATCGGAGGCCGAGGGTGCGGAGCTCAAACGTCGACTCCAGGCGCGACTGCCGGCAAGCGCGACCGGCGCGATCACCTTTCATGCCTCGGCGACCGCGATCAAGGGCCGGAAAGCGGGTTGATGACCTGGACTGCATCCGCGTTCGGGAGCCACACATCGCATTCGATGTAACCTGCGCGCGACCTTGCCGTTCGCTCAAGGGCTACGTCTGCTGCTCGGCATCGCTCTCGAGCTTGTTACGGAGTGCCGCGACGATGCGATGAACCGTTTGCAGATCCTTGACCGCAAGCCCTTCGGAAAGGCTGTTGACCCACGGCATCTGCAAAGCCATGGCGGCGTCGAAAGCGCGCCGCCCCTTGTCGGTGAGGACGACGAGCTGTGCGCGGCGGTGATGCGGATTGGCCTCGAAGGCAACGAGGCCTTCCGCATGGAGGTCGTTGACGATCCGCTGCACGTTCTGGCGATTGCCGCCGAGATCGCGGGCGAGCCAGGCTACCGGCTGCGGTCGCTCTGCCTGCACGATGGCGCCGAGAATCTGCCAGCGGGCGCTGGTGAGCCCGAGCGGGGCCACCAAACGGTCCCCTGCGGTCAGGAGCAGGCTGTTCAGCCGGAACAAGTCAAGCATGAGGTTCGTCAGGGCATCGCCGGCCGGCGTCCGTTGGGATTTCCGCATCCGTCACCATAGACAGTTATTGACATCATGATGTCAAATTACTAGATTGCATATAGTACCATATAGACACCATAAAACCATCTCGACGGAGTTCGTCATGGCACGCTTACGCCCACTGGACCCTGACTTTCCCATCGAGCGTCAGCTCGGCATCGACACCGGCCCTTTGGTGCTGGTGAATCTGTTCACGCTCGACAAGGCCGACGAACAAAGCTTTCTCCAGGTCTGGCAGGACGATGCCGCCTTCATGAAGCGGCAGCCCGGCTTCATCTCCACCCAACTTCATCGGGCGATCGGCGAAAGCCCCACGTATCTGAACTACGCAGTTTGGCAGACGAATGCCGACTTCCGGGCTGCGTTCACGCACCCCGAGTTCAGGCCGAAGATCTCGGCTTACCCTGCATCCGCGGTCGCCTCCCCGCACCTGTTCCAGAAAGTCGCGGTGCCCGGCATCTGCGTCGCGTAGCTCGCTTCGAAAACGGCAGACCCATGACCAAGATCATCCACCCAGTCGCGGGAGCGGTCGCACTGATCACCATTGCGACTTTCTGGCTTTCCACGGCTCTCACCGAGCTGTTTGCGTCACACGAGACCATAGCCATGGTGAAGACCGCCATACCGTGGGGCTTCCTGCTGCTCATTCCGATGCTTGCGGCGACGGGAGGCTCGGGATTCGTCCTGGCAAAGCAGCGGCGCGCCGGCCTGATCGGTGCGAAGATCAAACGCATGCCGTTCATTGCCGGCAACGGCATCCTGATTCTGATTCCCGCCGCGTTGTTTCTTGCCTCCAAGGCGAAGGCCGCGGAGTTCGACACCGCGTTCTACGCCGTGCAGGCTCTCGAACTGGCCGCCGGAGCAACGAACATCGTTCTGCTCGGTCTCAATATGCGTGACGGCTTCAAGATGAAGGGCGGTTTCCGCGTTCGCGAGCCTGATCGCTTGAGCACCAAGCCGATCCTCTGAGTGCGAAGATTCTTTCACTGCTGCGGAAGTGATCCCCGCCTATGCCTGCTTCTTCTTCCCCTTGGCCGCCCTCGGCACCGGCTGCGGGTCCGGATTGCCTTCGATCGAGGACAGACGTCCAGCGGTGAACGTGTAGATGCCGGCGCGCGGACCGGTGGTCCAGGTGACGACGGCGACGCGGCGGCCGCCAGCGTCGTTGGACAGGTTGACGGTCGAGGGCGCGCCGATGCCGCGCACCACGTCGCATTCGGTGTGGCCGAGCGCGACCGTGCCGCCGATCGGCGCGGGCGTCGTCGAGGCATTGGCATCGGCCGGTCCGGGCGGCGGCGCCATGCCGGGACAGGCGCCGTCGGCGCTGACGAGATCCTCAGCCCGCACCGGCTTGTCGGGGGTCAGCGGCGGCGATTCGATCGAGATGTTCTTGATGAAGAGGCGGCCGGGTTTCTGGAACCATTCGGCATCCTTCGACAGCAAATCGGCCCCGCCCGCGCAGCCCGCGACCAGCGGTGCTACGGCAGCCAACGCAATCAAGAGCGAGCCGGGAAGCTTTTGATGTCGCACGATAAACGAATTCCCCACGTGAAGGACCAGCCCTAAGCGATTGTCCCAACATCCCTTTGCGGCATGAAGGTGGCCGAAGCCAGCATCGCCCGAAAACTGCAAATTATCATTAATTGCGGCTAATTGCGCTTCTGCCACCGGCCGCGGTCGTCGGCCTGCCAATAGGTGACATCAAATCCCCGCGCCTTGCAATCCGTCCAGGCCGTGCGGGCGAGCGCAAGCGCGTCGGGATCGTCGCCATTGAACAGCAGCACCATGCGCTCATAGCCCTGGGCGTCCTCCGGCAGCGCGGCGTTGTCGACCAGGAAGCGGACATTGGCCCCGTTGGGATTGCCGCCCTCGATCGCCAGCACGATCGGCTGGTCGGCCACATCGTTCACCCGCCATGTCGCGTGCGGCAGGAATGAATCGTCGCGATAGGTCCACAAGTGCGAGTCGAGCGCATCGGCGCGCTCCTCCGAGGTCGACTGCACCACGACGCGCCAGCCGCGCTCGAGCGATTTCTCGAGAAGCGGCGGCAACACATTCTCCACCGTCATGTTTTGCAGATGGTAAAACAGCACTTCAGTCATGTCGGGTCATTTGCGCTCGTAATGGTCGGCGACTAGGCGGTCCAGCAGGCGAACGCCGTAGCCGCTGCCCCAGCTCTGGTTGATGTCGGTCTTCGGCGCGCCCATGGCGGTGCCGGCGATGTCGAGATGGGCCCAGGGCACGCCGTCGACGAAGCGCTGCAAGAACTGCGCGGCGGTGATCGAGCCGCCATGGCGGCCGCCGGTGTTCTTCATGTCGGCGAACTGGGAATCGATCAGCTTGTCGTATTCCGGGCCGAGCGGCATGCGCCAGACCTTCTCCCCGCTCTCGATGCCTGCCGTGAGCAGCCGGTCGGCCAGTTCGTCGTTGTTGGAGAACATGCCGGCATGCTCGGTGCCGAGCGCCACCATGATGGCGCCGGTCAGCGTCGCAAGATCCACCATGAATTTCGGCTTCACTTTCTTGGCGACATACCAAAGCACGTCGGCGAGCACGAGGCGGCCCTCGGCGTCGGTGTTGATGATCTCGATGGTCTGGCCGGACATCGAGGTGACGATGTCGCCCGGCCGCTGCGCGTTGCCGTCGGGCATGTTCTCGACGAGGCCGATGGCGCCGACCGCGTTGACCTTCGCCTTGCGCGCGGCGAGCGCATGCATCAGGCCGACGACGCAGGCCGCGCCGCCCATGTCGCCCTTCATGTCCTCCATGCTGCCGGCCGGCTTGATCGAGATGCCGCCGGTGTCGAAGCAGACGCCCTTGCCGACGAAGGCGACGGGGGCCTCGCCCTTCTTGGCGCCGTCCCAGCGCATGATCACGGTGCGGCTCGGCCGCGCCGAACCCTGGCCGACACCGAGCAGCGCGCCCATGCCGAGCTTCTGCATCGCCTTGACGTCGAGCACCTCGACCTTGACGCCGAGCTTGCGGAGCTGACCCGCTCTGCGGGCGAACTCCTCCGGGAAAAGCACGTTCGGCGGCTCGTTGACGAAGTCGCGTGCGATGATCACACCGTCGACGACATGGCCGGCCGCGGCGAACGCTTTCTTCGCCGCACCGGCATCGCCGACCGCAAGCGAGACGTCGGCGCGCGCGCCGCCCTCCTCGCCGTCCTTCTTCTTGGTTTTGTAGCGATCGAACTTGTAAGCGCGTAAGCGCAGGCCCGAGGCGATCGCAACCGCCTGCTCGCTGGTCAGGGCGCCACCCGGCAGCTCCGCCAGGATGGTCATCGCGCTGGTGCCGGCGGGCAGCTTGCTGGCCGCCACCCCGCCGAACTTGAGGAAATCGTTGGCCTTGAGGCCGGTCGCCTTGCCGGCGCCGATCACGATCAGCCGGGTCGCCTTCACCCCCTCCGGCGCCAGAATGTCCAGCGCAGCACCACTCTTGCCCTTGAAGGCGGCCGCAGCCGCCGCGCGCTTCACAATCTCGGCAGCGCCGCCGAGGGCCTTGACCGTCGCCGGACCGAGCTTCAGCCCGTCGTCGCAGAACACGACCAGGATGCCACGAGGGGCGGCAGACAGCGGGACAAAGCCGACCTTGATGGCATCGGACATGGATAACTCCTCCAAAAGATGGGGCTTTTCGTCGTTCGGGCGTTCCAGCCACAACCGGAGCTGAACGGCGATTCACTGAGGCGTCCCCCACTATGGGCCACCCGCCCGGCAGATGCCAAGCTCCGCCGTGGCCCCCACGCCACAACAGCGAAATATTAACCATATGATGAGGGTGCCACGGGGCAGCCATTTTGTTGACGGATCAAAGGGATGGTAGTGAGAGGATGAACTGGCGGAAGAGCTGTTGGCCGACCTTGGGGATCCCCTGATCGGGGATTGGTTGGGCAGCCGGAATTCCGATCGGAATTGGGGCTTGGTGGGAATTCGTGCGGTAGCGCATGGGGTCGATCGATAGGTATATCTTCCGCACGACGCTGGCGTCGTTTGCGCTGGTCCTGGTCAGCCTCACCGGCGTGATCTGGATTACGCAGGCGTTGCGCGGCATCGACCTGATGACGAGCCAGGGTCAGACCATCCTCACCTTCCTCGGCATCACCAGCCTCGTGATCCCGGCCCTGGTCCTGATCATCTCGCCGATCGCGCTGATGATCGCGATCTCGCACACACTGAACAAGCTCGCGACCGATTCCGAGATCATCGTGATGAATGCCGCCGGCTTCTCGCCGATCCGGCTGTTCGTTCCGTTCTTGTATGCCACCTGCGTGGTGGCGCTGCTGGTCGCCTTCATCGCGGCCTATCTCGCCCCAGACGGGATGCGGCGCATCAAGCAGTGGGATGCCGAGATCACCGCGGACGTGCTCACCAACATCCTGCAGCCCGGCCGCTTCGCCCGGCTCGACGAGAACCTCACGATCCGGATTCGCGAACGCCAACCGGGCGGCATCCTCGCCGGCATCTTCATCGACGACCGCCGCGATCCGAACGAGCGCGTCTCGATCGTCGCCGAGCACGGCGAGGTCGTAAAGAACGAGACCGGCTCGTTCCTGGTGCTGGAAACCGGCAATCTCCAGCGCTTCGAGGCGGGCAAGCGCGATCCGGCGCTCGTGGCCTTCGGCCGCTACGGCTTCGACATGTCGAAATTCGCCAAGGGCCGCGACGTCACCCTCGGCATCCGCGAGCGCTATCTCTGGGAGCTGTTCTCGCCATCCGACAACGATCCCGTCTACAAGCAGATTCCAGGGCAGTTCCGCGCGGCCTTGCATGACAGCCTGCTCGCGCCGATGTATCCGTTCGCCTTTGCGGTGCTGACCTTTGCCTTTCTCGGAGCGCCGCGCACCACTCGCCAGAGCCGCAACTTCTCCATCGCCTCCTCGATCGTGGCGGTGTTCGGCCTGCGCATGGCCGGTTTCGCCTGCTCGGTGATGGCGGTGAAGTCGCCGGGCGCGGTGCTGGCTCAATATGCGATGGTTTTCGGCGCCATCGGCGTCGGGCTGTGGATGATCATCCGCGGTGTCGTGGTCGAGCCGCCTCCCGGCCTGATGGAGGCCATCAACCGGTCGAATGCACGGATCGCACGGCTGTTCGGACGTCCGGCCACCGCATGAGCATGCTCACCAACACACTGGGGCGCTATTTCGCCGGCCGCTTCGTGGTCGCGGCGCTCGGCGTCTTCGGCGGCATTTTCCTGCTGCTGGTGCTGGTCGACTACATCGAGATGGTGCGCAAGACCTCGGGCCTTGCATCCGCCTCCGCGCTCATGGTGGCCGAGACCTCGCTGTTCCGGGTGCCGCAGCTCCTGGAGAAGCTGACGCCGTTCTGCATGCTGATCGGCGCCATGACCTGCTATCTCGCCCTCTCCCGCCGGCTCGAGCTCGTGGTGGCGCGCGCCGCGGGCATCTCCGCCTGGCAGTTCATCGCGCCCGCGCTCGGCAGTGCGCTCCTGATCGGCGTGATCGCCACCGTCGCCTACAATCCGATGTCGGCCAATTTGCGCGAGCTGTCCAAGCGCATGGAGGCCGAGCTGTTCGGCTCCGCACCCGGCGGCGGCATCCAGGACGCCTCCGGCTTCTGGCTCAACCAGATGACCAGCGACGGGCAGACCATCATCAATGCGGCGCGCAGCGAGCAGCAGGGCATCCGGCTGACCGGGCTGACGCTGTTCCGGTTCGACCAGGACCAGCACTTCAAGGAGCGGGTCGAGGCGCGCGAGGCGACGCTGGATGCCGGCCGCTGGCTGTTCAAGGGCGTCCGCCGCTTCTCGCTGGACGGACCGCCGATCGACCAGGCCACCCTGGAAATTCCGACCACGCTGACCGAGGCGCAGGTCCGGAACAGCTTTTCCACCCCCGAGACTGTGTCCTTTTGGCAACTACCGAGCTACATCCGCTCCTCCGAAAGCTCGGGCTTCGCGACAGCCGGATACCGACTCCAGTATCAGAAGCTTCTGGCACAGCCGTTTTTGCTCGCAGCCATGGTGATGCTCGCGGCCTCCGTGTCGTTGCGCTTCTTCCGGATGGGCGGCGTGCAGAAGATGGTTTTGAGTGGCGTGGGCGCAGGCTTTCTGCTCTACGTTCTGTCGAAAGTAACTGAGGACTTGAGCAAGGCTGAGTTGATGCATCCGATCGCTGCGGCGTGGTTGCCCGTTGTGGTGGGCGGCCTCACCGGCTTTTTGGCCTTGCTCTATCAGGAGGACGGATAGTGACTGCCGTCCGCCGAGGGCACGTGTCTCGTTTGACGCGGCGCACATGGGTGCGCGCGAACGGGCGCGACTTGTCCGTCCGCAGGCTCCTGATTGCCGCCGTCGCGGCTGCCTCGCTCGGCGGCTTGATCGACGCTGCCGCCGTGGCGCCGGCGAAGGCCCAGAGCTTCACCTACAATCCGCTGCCGCCGCGTGCGAAGCCGCCAAAGGCCCCCAACGACAACCAGATGCTGGTTCAGGCCACCGAGGTGAACTACGACTACAACAACTCGCGCGTCTCCGCGGTCGGTAACGTGCAGCTGTTCTACAACGGCACCAGCGTCGAGGCCGACCGGGTCATCTACGACCAGAAGACCAAGCGGCTGCATGCCGAGGGCAACATCCGCATGACGGATGCCGACGGCAAGATCACCTATGCCGAGATCCTGGATCTCTCCGACGATTACCGCGACGGTTTCGTCGATTCGCTGCGCGTGGACACGGCGGACCAGACCCGCATGGCCGCGAGCCGCGCCGACCGCTCCAGCGGCAATTACACGGTGTTCGAGAATGGCGTCTACACGGCCTGCGCGCCGTGTAAGGACGATCCGAAGAAGCCGCCGCTGTGGCAGGTCAAGGGTGCCCGCATCATCCACGACCAGCAGGAGAAGATGCTGTATTTCGAGACGGCACAGATCGAGTTCTTCGGCGTGCCGCTCGCCTACATGCCCTATTTCTCGACGCCCGACCCGACCGTGAAGCGTAAATCCGGCTTCCTGATGCCGGGTTATATTTCCGGCACGGACAGAACGGGCTATGGCGTCGAGGTTCCCTATTACTGGGCGATTGCGCCCGACATGGACGCGACCATCACCCCGCGCTTCTTGTCGCGGCAAGGCGCGCTGCTGCAGGGCGAATTCCGCCAGCGCCTGATCGACGGCGCCTATCAGATCCGTGCCTACGGCATCTACCAGCTCGATCCCGGAGCATTCGCGGGGCTGCCCGGCGACCGCGAGTTCCGCGGCGCCATCGACACCAAGGGTCAGTTCGCCCTCAACGACAAATGGGTCTGGGGCTGGGACGGCGTGCTGATGTCCGACTACTACTTCTTTTCGGACTACCGGCTCTACCAGTACCGCGATCCGCTCGGCTCGTTCCTGTTGCTGCCGACGGAAGCGCTGTCGCAGCTCTATCTGACCGGCGTCGGCAACCGCAGCTTCTTCGATGCGCGCACGATGTACTGGCTGAGCTATTCGGGCAACCAGAGCCAGGTGCCGATCGTCTACCCGGTGATCGACTATTCCAACGTGCTCAACTATCCCGTCTTCGGCGGCGAGTTCAGCTACAAGACCAATTTCGTGAACCTGTCGCGCGACGAAGCGGTGTTCGACCCGATCACGACGCTCGCCAACACCAACAGCCTGTGCACCACGGCATCGGCCGATCCGCTGGCGCGGATGCCCTCGCAGTGCCTGCTGCGCGGCTTCCCCGGCACCTACACCCGCCTCACCGCGGAAGCGCAGTGGCGCAAGTCCTTCACCGACCCGTTCGGCCAGATCTGGACGCCGTTCGCGAGCCTGCGTGCCGACGCGATCAGGTCCTCGGTCTCCAACCAGCCCGGCGTGTCGAACTACCTGCCCGTCGGCGACACCGAGGCGTTCCGCCTGATGCCGACCGTGGGCCTGGAGTACCGCTATCCCTTCATCAACGTTCAGCCCTGGGGCTCGACCACCCTCGAGCCGATCGCGCAGATCATCATCCGGCCGAACGAGACCTATGCCGGCAGGCTGCCGAACGAGGACGCCCAGAGCCTGGTGTTCGACGCCTCGAACCTGTTCAGCGTCGACAAGTTCTCCGGCTACGACCGGGTCGAGGGCGGCGGCCGCGCCAATGTCGGCGTGCAGTCCACCACGCAGTTCGACAGGGGCGGCGCCGTTAAGGTGCTGTTCGGCCAGTCCTACCACCTATTCGGCCTGAACTCCTTCACGGTGCAGGATGCCATCAATACCGGCCTCAACTCCGGCCTCGACAAGCCGCGGTCGGATTACGTTGCGAGCGCCAACTACTCGCCGAACAGCACCTACACGTTCAGCGTCCGCTCCCGCATGGACGAGCAGACCTGGAACGTGCAGCGCTTCGAGGCGGAAGGCCGCGCCAACTTCAATCGCTGGTCGGTCAGCGTGTTGTACGGCAATTACGCAGAGCAGCCGGAGCTGGGCTATCTGACCCGCCGCGAAGGCATCCTGACGACGGGCTCGCTGAAGGTCGCGACCAACTGGGTGGTGTCGGGCTCGGCGCGCTGGGACCTCGAGGCCAACAAGATCAACCAATATGTGCTCGGTGCCGGCTATGTCGACGATTGCTTCGTGCTGGCGGCGAATTACGTAACTTCGTATAGCTATTCGGCGGGCACCGCACCGCCCACGCTGAGCCACGCGTTCATGTTCCAAATCGGCCTGCGCACGCTGGCGAACTCATCGACGACCAGCGGTTCCACCGGCCTCCAGTAAATGGTTTGAAGTGCCGGCCGCGTTTGCCCTATCTCGACGCGGCCGACATGCGAGCGACATCATGACGACGCCATTGCCTGTCTTCCGCCTCCTTCTCGCCATCGGTGCCGGGCTGATCTTGGCCGCCCTGCCCTCGCCGTCGCGCGCGCAGAACATCGCCGTGATGGTCAACGGCGATCCCATCACCGATTTCGACATCGAGCAGCGCATCAAGCTCGACCAGCTGTCGACACAGAAGACCCCCAGCCGGCAGGAGGTCATCAACGTGCTGATCGACGACAAGGTCAAGATCAAGGAAGGCAAGAAATACGGCGTCGATCCCAGCGTGTCCGACATCAACCAGTCCTATGACGGCATGGCGCAGCGCATGCGCATCACGCCGGATCAGCTCACCAAGTCGCTCGAATCCAAGGGAGTCCGCCCGGAGACGCTGAAGAGCCGCATGAGGGCCGAGATGGTCTGGGGCAGCCTCGTGCGCGGCCGCTTCAAGGAGAAGCTGCTGGTCGGCGAGCGCGACGTCGCGCAGGCCGTGCAGGCGCAGACCGGCGAAAAGCTTCAGATCGAGGGCACCGAGTACAAGATGCAGCCGATCGTGCTGATCGTGCCGCGCGGCTCGTCGGCGGCGTTCCTGGAAACCCGGAAGAAAGAAGCCGAGTCCTATCGGGCCCGCGTCGGGAGCTGCGAGGAGGCCAATTCGCTGTTCCGCTCGACCCCGAACGCGACCATCCGCGACACCGTCACCAAGACCACCGCGGAGCTGCCGGAGCCGCTGCGCAAGGTGCTCGATGACACCCCGATCGGCCGCCTGACCGCGCCCGAGATGACCAAGAACGGCATCGAGATGGTGGTGCTGTGCTCGCGCAAGCCGACCATGATCGACACGCCGAAGAAGCGTGAGGTCCGCGAGAAGATGTATCAGGAGAAGTACGAGAAGACGCAGAAGGCCTATCTCGACGAGCTGCGCAAGGCGGCGATGATCGAATATCGCAACCGCTGATGGCCAAGCACTTCTCAGAGCCCTCAACCGAGTCCGCAGCCAAGCCTCTTGCAACCAAGCCCCTTGCAGCCAAGCCCCTTGCAGCCAAGCCCCTTGCCCTCACCCTGGGAGAGCCCGCCGGCATCGGCCCCGACATCACGATCGCGGCCTGGCTCAGGCGGGGCGAGCTGAACCTGCCCGCCTTCTATCTGCTCGGCGACGAGGCCCTGATCGCGCGCCGCGCCAAGGCACTCGGCGCCGATATCAGGATCGCCGCGGTGGGCCCCAGTGAAGCGGGTTCCGCGTTCACGGACGCCCTGCCCGTGGTCGCGACCGGCGAGCGCGCCACCGCCGAGCCCGGCAAGCCCGATTCATCCAGCGCGCCGGCCGCGCTCGCCTCGATCCGGCAGGCGGTCCTCGACGTGCGCGCGGGCCGTGCCGGCGCCGTCGTCACCAACCCGATCGCCAAGAGCGTGCTCTACCGCGCCGGCTTCCGTCATCCCGGCCATACCGAATTCCTCGCCGAGCTCGCCGCGGAGAACGGCCGCGTGCCGCAGCCGGTGATGATGCTGTGGTCGCCCCAGCTCGCCGTCGTGCCCGTGACCATCCACGTCTCGCTGCGCGATGCGCTGGGCGAGCTCACCAGCGAGCTGATCGTCTCGACCGTCCGCATCGTCGCCACCGAGCTGAAGTCCCGCTTCGGCATCGCAAGGCCGCGCATCGCGGTCTCCGGTCTCAATCCCCATGCCGGCGAGGACGGCTCGCTCGGCCACGAGGAGCAGACCGTCATCGTCCCGGCGCTGAAAGCGCTGCGCAACGACGGCATCGAGGCCAGAGGGCCGCTGCCCGCCGACACCATGTTCCACGAGGCGGCGCGACGGACCTATGATTGCGCGGTCTGCATGTATCACGACCAGGCGCTGATCCCGATCAAGACCGTCGCCTTCGACGACGCCGTCAACGTCACGCTCGGACTGCCCTTCATCCGCACATCGCCCGATCACGGCACCGCCTTCGACATCGCCGGCACGGGCAAGGCCAATCCGGCGAGCCTGATCGCCGCGCTGCGGCTCGCCAGCCGCATGGCCGCCTCGCAAAGCTGATGAGCGCGATCGACGACCTCCCGCCGCTGCGCGAGGTCATTCGCCAGCACGCGCTGTCGGCGCGCAAATCGCTCGGCCAGAACTTCCTGCTGGACCTCAATCTCACCGCGCGCATCGCGCGTGCGGCCGCACCGCTCGAGGATTCCACCATCGTCGAGATCGGCCCCGGCCCGGGCGGGCTGACGCGGGCGCTGCTCGCGCTCGGCGCCCGCCGCGTCATCGCCATCGAGCACGACGAGCGCGCGATCCCCGCCTTGCAGGATATTTCCGCGCGCTACCCGGGCAGACTCGAGATCGTGCATGGCGATGCCATGACCTTCGATCCACGCCCGCTGCTCGCGGGCGAACGCGCCAAGATCGTCGCCAACCTGCCCTACAACATCGCGACCCAGCTTCTCATCAACTGGCTCGTTACCGAGCCCTGGCCGCCCTGGTACGAGATGATGGTGCTGATGTTCCAGCGCGAGGTCGGCGAGCGCATCGTCGCGCGCGAGGACGAGGAGGCCTATGGCCGGCTCGGCGTGCTCGCCAATTGGCGCTGCGAGACCAAGATCCTGTTCGACATTGCGCCGTCCGCCTTCGTGCCGCCGCCGAAGGTGACCTCCTCCGTCGTGCGTCTCAAGCCGCGCGCAGAGCCGCTTGCCTGCGATCGCAGGATGCTCGAACAGGTCGCCGCCGCCGCCTTCGGCCAGCGCCGGAAAATGCTGCGGCAAAGCCTGAAATCACTGAATGTCGATCCGGCGCGGCTTGCACGAGCCGCCGGCGTCGACGCGACGCGGCGCGCCGAGACCATTCCCATCTCCGGCTTTGTTGCCATGGCGCGTGAATTGGCGGATATACGCAGCGAAAACTGAGTAACCAAGAATTCCGGAGGAAAGAAAATGGCGTTGATGCGTCGGCAGTCCCTGGTCAAGTTCGATGCGCCGCTGTGCGAGACCATCGTCGAGACGCCCAAGCCGCAGGGCCGTGAGGTCTTGGTCCGCATCGAGCGCTGCGGTCTTTGCCATTCCGATCTCCACATCCAGGACGGCTATGCCGATCTCGGCGGCGGCAAGAAGCTCGACACCACGCGCGGCATGACGCTGCCCTTCACGCTCGGCCACGAGATCGCGGGCGTCGTCGACGAGGTCGGCCCCGATGTTCCGGCCAGCCTCGTCGGCGCCAAGAAGGCGGTGTTTCCGTGGATCGGCTGCGGCCAGTGCCGCGACTGCGCCAATGGCGACGAGAATCTTTGTGTGAAGCAACGCTTCCTTGGCGTCTCCATCGACGGCGGCTTCGCCACCCACGTGCTGGTCCCCGACGCCAAGTACCTGCTCGACTACGATCCCCTGCCCGTCAACCAGGCTGCGACCTTGATGTGTTCCGGCGTCACCGCCTATGGCGCGCTCAAGCGCCTGGTCGACCGTCCGCGCCAGCGCAATTTGCTGCTGATCGGTCTCGGCGGCGTCGGCATGATGGGCCTGTCGTTCGCGCAGGCGATGTTCAAGCAGCCGATCACGGTTGCCGACCTTTCGCCGGCCGCGCGCGAGACCGCACTCAAGAACGGTGCAGCCGTCGCCTACGATCCGGCCGAGCCCGACGTGATCAAACGCATCCTGAAAGAGACCGAGGGCGGCTTCGACGAGGTCGTCGATTTCGCCGGCAACGAGAAGTCGATGGCCTTTGCCGTCGCGGTTGCCGCGCGCGGCGGCAAGATCGTGGTCTCCGGCCTGATGGGCGGCCAGTTCACGCTGCCGATGGTGCAATGGGTCTACAAGCGCATGACCATCGAAGGTTTCATGGTCGGCACGCTCGCGGAGGCTCATGAGCTGATGGCGCTCGCCCGCGCCGGCAAGATCAAGCCGACGCCGATGCGCGAGGAGCCGATGGGCGACGTGCAGAAGTGGATCGACGAATTGCGTGCCGGCAAGGTCGTCGGCCGCATCGTCCTGAAGAACTGACCGCGGCGCGGCGGGTCCGATGCAAGTCTCGCCCGCCGCACGGAACGCCTGCGGCCGCGCCGCGTTGGCTGCGCATGTCGATCCGTTGCACCGTCGAAAGCGCATTCTTCATCGCCTGGAGCTGCCTGGAGAAGAGCGGCGAGCTCGGGCCACCGGACGCGAGCGCGAACTTCCTGCTCGACGCCATCGAGGCGCAGCTTCGAACCGGTGAGCGCCGGCAATTGATGCTCGCCAACCGGGCGATCGACGCTTACCGCGCCGCTGCGCACAGGGCCGGCTGACGGGGGATCGCGAAGTCCGCTGCGGCTGACGATCCTCTCTGCCGCCCAGCCCGCTGAAGCCGCGACGCCGTGCTCTGGTTTTCAACGTTCGAACGTCCGTTGTGTGCACTTTGGAACCGTCGGTTCCGCCGCGGAAACGTAGGTTTGCCGCTGGCGCCGATTCCCGGCCCGCCCAAGAGAACACAATGTGACCGGTCGGCCCCAGAACGATCTGCTCCGGCAGCTCAATCATCAGGATTTCGAACTGCTCGCGCCTCACCTCCAGCCGATCGACGTCGAGGCGAGCTACGTCCTGCATCACGCCGGCGACGACGTCGCCGCGGTCCATTTTCCATGCGGTCCCGCGCTGGTGTCGTTCGCCGTGCCGGTCGAGGACGATCGCGAGGTCGAAAGCCTGCTGGTGGGGCGCGAGGGCGCGGTCGGCATCGCCGCCGGCCCCAGCCCTTCGCTCGCCTATTCGCGCATGGTCGTGAAGTTTGGCGGCACCCTGGTGCGGCTGCCGTTGCGCGCGCTCGAGCAGGCGCAGCAGAGATCGGCGACGCTCCAGGAGGCCTTCGCGCGCTATGCCGACTGCCAGTTCGCGCAGCTCTTGCAGACTGCGGCTTGCAACGCTGCGCATTCGATCGAGCAGCGGGCCGCCAAGTGGATCATGTCCGCGCAGGAACATATCGGCGGAGCCGAGATTCCTCTCACCCACGAGCAGCTCGCCGGCATGCTGGGCGTCTCCCGCAGCTATGCCAGCCGCGTCATCCAGATGTTCAAGGCGCGGCGCATCCTCGCGACCCGCCGCGGCGCCATCCTGATCCTCGACGCAGCAGCGCTCGAAGCGAGAGCCTGCTGCTGTAACGATTGGGTGAAGAAGCATTTCCACGAGGTGCGCGGTGGAGCGGCACCCGCGGAGGGTTGATGCCTCCGCCTCACGCATGCGGCGGCGACTGCCGCTTCAGATGCAGATAGGTCGGACTGAAATCGCCGAGCCGCTGCAGCTCGCGCCATTTCAGCACGACCAGCTCGCCATCACGAAGATCCATCGCGCCGCTGCGCCTGAGATCGGCGAGCGTCCGGTTCACCGTCGCGATCGCCATGCCGAGCGTCTCGCCGAGTTGCGTGAGACTGATCGGCATGCGGCAACGATTGCCGCGCACCAGCTGCGCCGCGCGGGCGCGGTAAAACAGCTCGCAAAACAAGTGCGCCATGCGGGTCTGCATCGGCCGGGCACTGTTGTTGGTGATGGCCTCGCGAAAGATCGCGGCATCGCGCAGCGTCTCGCGCCAGACCGCGAGGGCGAAGGTCGGCCGCCGCCGGAACGCGATGAACAATTCGCGGTGCGGGATGAACGCCACCGACGCCGGCCCGAGCGCACTGAGCCCGTGATCCATCTGGTCGATGAACAACCCCTGCGCATCCGGAAGGTCGCCGGTGAGATGGAACGCCAGATATTGCCGCCGCCCGCTGCCGAGCAGGTGATAACGGGCAACCATGCCGGAGACGACCAAAGCGGAATGCTCGGGCTCGTCGCCTTGACGGATGAAATCCTCATTAGGTGCGAAATCGCGCAGCATGAAGGTCAACGCGCGAATCTCGCCCATATCCTCCTCTGCGAGCCCGGTGTGCTCGCCGAGGTTCCGTATCAGCACGTCGTGAGCTTTTTCCATGGAGCCGCCAAAAATCGCGCCGGTTCTATCAAATGATACGTCCGGCTTGCGTTCAGCGGACTAGAACGCAGATCGGAAGCACAGGTTGCTAACCGGCTTGCGACGCATCGATCGCAGCCACCCCATTCCCCCCATTCGGACCAGCCGGCCTTAACATGAAAAGCACCACTCTCCTGGAGCGCATCCGGCGCCTGTTCGCATCCGATGCCGGCGAGCATCTGGACAGCATCAGTGACGCCTTGCTGAAGGGAACGCTGAGGGAGCCGGTCCGGCCGATGTCGGATCAGGAGCTCGCTCGCGCGATCCGCGAGTTCCGCTCCGTGCCGGTTTCCGACTGGACGCTTGCGAAACTGTCGCGTCGCCTGGCCGAGGCGTCCGTGCCGCGGGACGGCTGAAGCTGCACGCGAGGCCCATGCCACATCCGAAATTCATCGTCCGTCTGCAGACGATCGAAGGCCTGTCCGAGGACGAGCGCCGCCAGATCGCGGGCTTGCCGTCCACGCTGCGCCAGGTCGCGGATGGCGAGATCGTGCTGCGCCAAGGCGAGGCCGCGAGCCGCTGCGTCTTCGTCGTCAGCGGCTTCCTCTACCAGTCGCGCATCGTCGGCGATCGCAGCCAGACCCTCGCCTTCCATGTTCCCGGCGACATGCCATGCCTGCACACGCTGCTGGTCTCGCCGATGGACGCGGATCTCGTGGGGCTCGGCCCGACCATCGTCGGCACCGTCGCCCACAGCCAGCTCCGCCAGCTGCTCGACAGCTCGATCCACCTGACCCGCGTCTTCTGGCGCGAGACGCTGATCGACGCGGCCATCTCGCGGCAATGGATCGCCCGCCTCGGCGCGCAGGCGGCGCTGCCCAAGGTCGCGCACCTCATCTGCGAGCTCGCCGCAAGGCTGGAGATCGTCGGCCTCGTCAAGCGCAACTGCTTCCAGATGCCGATGACGCAGCGTCACGTCGCGGACGCCTGCGGACTGTCGATCGTCCACGTCAACCGCACCATCCAGGAGCTGAGGCATCGCGGGTTGATCGCCTGGGACGGCAGCGAGATCGAACTGCTCCAGCCCGACGAGCTGCGCAGACTTGCGGATTTCTCGCCTGATTATCTAAGCTGAGCGGACCGCCACGCGGCGAGCAGTGGTCCGCCGCTCCCCAGCACGGGATCCGTCTTCGGCTTGCGGACCTTGGCGATGCGGTTGACCGCGTCGGGACGCTGGCGTGTGTCGGTGCACTCGTCATAGGTGCCGTCCTGCGGGTAGGCGCCGACGACCATAAAGTCCCGGCTGGATTCGATCAGCCGGTGGCCGGTGCCCGCGGGCAGGACCAGCACGTCCCCGGCTTTCAGTTTCAGGATGCGGCCCTTGATCCCGCCGCACTCGATCCTCGCCGTGCCGCGCGCCACGCCCATCACTTCATGGATCTGCGAATGATAGTGGACGAAGTCGTACACGGTGTCGCGCCACGACCGGCCCCAGCCATTGGTGTCGAACAGCGTGTCGATGACGACCTCGGGCGGAAAGCGCCGACCGTTCAGCTTCACCGCGCCGCGATAGAGCAGCGCCGGGAAGCGCGGATGGTTCGGCACGATGCCGTCATCGCGAAAGTGCATGGCCGTGGGCTTGCGGGCCCGTACCAGCCCCCGCAGCGTCGCTGCATCGGGCTGCTCCTCTACCAGCTTCTTGGCGAAGTTCTTGATCTGATCCTTGACCGGCATGACGTCTCCTCAGCCGCGAATAACGGCTGCGGAGGTGAGAAGTTTCCGGGCCCGATCGGAGCAAGGCCCGACAGGGCCTCTCCTCGTCATGACGCGGCGTCGGAAGGAAGCGCGTCAACGCTTGGCGGCAATCAGTTCGGCAAACTGCCGCAGATAGAGCGGCCAACCCTGATCGCTGTCAACGCCGCCGCGGACGCCTTCCCAGCCCTCGCCATGCCGATCGAGGTGACGGTGCTCCAGCTCCAAGCGGGTCCGGCTTGGTGTCTCCGCAATGAACCGGACCTCCCATTCACTCGTCTTGGCGGGATCGGTCTCGATTTGCCAGCGCGGGCTGATGTCCCAGCTCAAGAGGACTCGATTGGGTGGTTCGAACGCCAACACGCGCGCCCAGCGGCATTCGCTGCCGTCGATCCCCCGATCATAAATGCTTCCGCCCACCCGAGGTTCGAATACGGTCTCTGCGATGGGAACGGCGAGCAGATTGTGCTCGCGCGGCTTGAAGCTGCCGAAGTCTTCGGTGAAGACCTTGAACGCGCGCTCGATCGGCGCCTCGACGACGATGGAATGTTTGACGGGCGCAATCGATACACGTGTGTTCATCTGGATCCCTCCGATGGTTTTTCGACGGCTAGTTTGTAAGCGGCCAACGTGTCGCTCCAGAACCGGTCGAGCCAGGCTCGCATCTGGCCGAGTCCCGCCGGATCGACGTAATAGACGTTGCTGGCGCCCTTCGGCTCTGCACGAACCAAGCGGGATTCGCGCAGCACCTTGAGATGCTGTGAGACGGCCGACTGGGACACGGGCAGCTGTCGCGTGATCTCGGCGACCGTGCGTGGCCGTGCACCGACAAGCTCGAATATCCGCCTGCGGGTGGGATCGCCGAGTGCGGCCAGTTGTGCGCTGTCCTTAGCCATAGACACTCACCGCCCCATGCCACGCTTGTTCGACTTGTCATAAGTTACTACTAATGATTAGTGCTGACTTATGATCGTGTCAACCGGCTCAGGTCGTGGCGTGGAACTCTGATCGTGACGTTGGGAGAGTCTCATCCGGGGGCGGAACGAACGTCGCGCAGGCCCGATTCAAGCCACATCCTCTCCGGATTTGCGGCTCATTGCCACCCAAGTCTTTGATGACAAAGGGATGGTTAAGAGTTGCGTCATGCGTAACCGGGAGACCAGGATGGGCAACCGCACCGCAAAGTTCATTTCGACCCTCGTCGCCAGCATCCTCGCGGGCGCGCCATTGGCCGCGGTATCGCAGAACGCGCCGACGCCATCGAGCACGGCCGCCGCGGCGCCCGACTGCCTGGCTTCGCCGAAGGATGCCGCGCCGCAGGGCCAGCACTGGTACTACCGCCTCGATCGCACGACGAAGCGCAAGTGCTGGTATCTGCGCGCAGCTGGCGGCAAAGCCGCACAGACCGCGCAGGCGACGACCGATACATCCGAGCCGGATGCAGCACCGCCGCAGGCCGTGCAGAACGCGCGCGCGGAATATATCGCGCCGCAGACGAGTGCCGCAGCGGGCACGCCGAACATGGCCGCGCCCGCGCCGGCTGCAGCGAATGCACCCGCGGTCGCGCCGCAGCCGCCGAGCAGCGTCGCCGAAACCAACGCGCAGCAGCCGGCCGTGACCGCGCGCTGGCCCGAGGCCTCCACAGCGTCCACCGCGCCAGCGCATCAGCCGGCGGAAACCACGGTTGCAGCAGCCGCGCAGCCAAACGCGAAGCTGTCAAAATCCCCTGCTCCGCTCCCGCCCGCGGCCGATGGCACGACTGACAAGTCCGGCGGTTCGCTGCAGATGCTGATGCTTGTGATCGGCGGTGCGCTGGCGCTCGCCGGCATCCTCGCCAGCGTCATCTACCGCTTCGCCGGCGGACGCGTCCGCGCCAGGGCCGCCGACCGCCGCGGGCATTGGGACGATTGGGCGCCGCAGGACCATGACGGAAGCCACGCGCCCTGGCGCGATTCACCGCCGGCCGCCGCCCAGCCGCCCCGCCCGATCGACTTCGATGCGGCACGTCCGCAACCGACAAGACAAGTGACGAAACTCGCCGCGATCGGCCGCGAGATCGAGCTGATCGACGCGCGCAGGCAACGTGCCGTCGCTCCGGCCGCAAAACCGGTCGAGTCCAGAAGCGACAAGGTCGAGACCAAGTTGTTCGATCGGGCTGCTGCACCCAAGCTTGCCGCCAACGAAATTGAGGCGGATCGCGATGACGCGCCGGCAGGTCGGGATACCGATGCCGTCGATGTCGACGCGATCACGACTATGCTGGAGCAGCTGGCGAAGGAAGGGCCGCGCCTGTCGCGGCCTAACCTTGAAGCTGACCTTGCAAACTTCGCACGAAGCCTACGAGGCCAATCCGCCGCTCGCGCTTGAGGCGCTCGGCCTTCAGGATCGACTGCACCTCGGCGAAGGCTTCGTCGACCGCGTGGTTGATCACGATGTAGTCGTACTCGGCCCAGTGACTCATCTCGTCGCTGGCGCGGCTCATGCGCTTGCGGATCACCTCGTCGGAATCCTGCGCGCGCGAATGCAGGCGCTTCTCGAGGTCGGCCGCCGAGGGCGGCAGGATGAAGACGCTGACGACATCGGCGCGCGCCTTCTGCTTCAATTGCTGGGTGCCCTGCCAGTCGATGTCGAACAGCACATCCTGGCCGGCCGACAACGCCGCATCCACGGGGCCGCGCGGCGTGCCGTAGCTGTTGTCGAACACCGTCGCCCATTCCAGCAGTTCGTCGGCCTTCACCATGGCATCGAACGTCGCCTTGTCGACAAACGTATAGTCCTTGCCGTTGACCTCGCCCGGCCGCATCGCGCGCGTGGTCGCAGATACCGACATTTTCAAGCCCGGCATCCGATCGATCAGCATGCGCGACAGCGTCGTCTTGCCCGCGCCTGATGGCGAGGACAGCACGAACATCAATCCGCGCCGCTCGACACCGTCAGTTCCGTGACCGCCCGTCGTCATCGATCACTCCAGATTCTGCACCTGCTCGCGGAACTGCTCGACCACGTTCTTCATGGCGAGGCCCGTGTTGGTCAACTCGATGTCGTTCGACTTCGAGCAGCAGGTGTTGACCTCGCGGTGAAACTCCTGCGCAAGGAAATCCAGCTTGCGCCCGATCGGGCCGCCCTTGCCGATCAGCTCGCGCGCCTGCGTGATGTGGGAGGCGATGCGGTCGAGCTCCTCGCGGATGTCGGCCTTGGTCGCGATCAGGATCGCCTCCTGCATCAGGCGGTCGGAGTCGAAACGATCGGAGGTGTCGAGCAGCGCTGCGATCTGCTCAGCGAGCTTCGCCTTGATCGCCTCCGGCTTGCGGCCGGGCGCGGCCTCCGCTCTCTTCGCCAGCTGCTCGATCTCGTCGACGCGCTGGGTCAGGATCTGCCCAAGCGACGTGCCCTCGCGCTTGCGCATCGCAACGAGCTCGTCGAGCGCCTTGTCGAAGGCCTCGGCGGCCGCGGCGCGCGCTGCCTTGTCCTCCTCCTCGTCGCCCTCGGGCTCGGCTACCTCGACGACGCCCTTGATGGCGAGCAGGCCGTCGATGCTCGGCGCCACCGCGTCGACCTTCCCCGAGATCAGCGCGGCGGCCTTCAGCACCGCGTTGAGCACGTCCTCGTTGATGCGGACGGTGGCGGCGGCATTGGTGCGCTTGACGGTGAGATTGGCATAGACGGTGCCGCGTGAGAGCAGCTCGCCCGCGCGCTTCTTGGCATGGGCCTCGAGCTCATCAAACCCCTGCGGCAGCCGCACGCGCAAGTCGAAGCCCTTGGCATTGACCGACTTCAACTCCCATTCGAACGTATACGGCCCGCTTGCGCCGTGGCATCTCGCAAAGCCGGTCATGGACGACAGCGCCATCAGTTCAAATTCTCCAGGAACACGGGATTCGCGAGGCTATCAAGCCACGCGAATCTTAAGACTATTTTGCCGGAAAGTGGAATCGGCAATGTCCGCAAGCCGGTCTGCGCGCAAGGCTCAGCGCTGAACCACCGGCGGCGAGCCCTGCACCGCGCCCTGCCGGGCCGGTGGGGGATTGGCTGGAGCAGCCGGGCGCGCTGCCGGCGGCCTCTTCTGCTGATTGGGCCGTGCCGGCGTGGCCGCGGTCGGCGCGTCGGCAGCGCCAGGCGCGGCAACGGCCGGCGGCTGCGCGTCCTCGGGCGGCTCGACCGTGTCGTTCTGGATCTGCTTCTCCATCGCGCGGAGCTTGGCGACGTTCTTCTGGTGCGCGTCGTAGGTTTCGGTAAAGGCATGCCCGCCGGTGCCGTCGGCGACGAAATAGAGGTCGCGGGTGCGGGCCGGGTTGGCGGCAGCTTCGAGCGAGGCGCGGCCCGGATTGGAGATCGGGCCCGGCGGCAGGCCGTCGATCACATAGGTGTTGTAGGGCGAGGGCTGCGTGATCTCGCTGCGTTTGATCGGCCGGCCCAGCGTTCCCTTGCCGCCGACGAGGCCGTAGATGATGGTCGGATCGGACTGCAGCTTGATCCGCTGCTTCAGCCGGTTGACGAACACCGCGGCGACGCGGCTGCGCTCGTCCGCCTTGCCGGTTTCCTTCTCGATGATGGACGCCAGCGTGACTAGCTGCTCCGGCGTCTTGACCGGAATGTCCTGATTGCGGCGCTCCCAGATCTCCGACAGCACACGCTTGTGCGCCTGCTGCATGCGCTGGACCACCTGCTCGCGCGGGGTGCCGCGTGGGAATTTGTAGGTCTCCGGGAGCAGCGTGCCTTCGCGCGGCAGCTCGCGCACGCTGCCGGTGAAGATGTCGTTGTCGGACAGCCGCGCCACGATCTGCTCGGAGGTCAGGCCTTCGGGAATCGTCACGGCGTGCTGCACCACCTTGCCCTCGACGATGGTGCCGATGACGTCGCGCAGCGAGGCGTTCTTCTGGAAGGAATACTCACCCGGCTTGAGGTCCGAGCTCGCCTTCAACGCGGCGACGCTGGCGATGAACACCCAGGGATTGACGTCAGTCACGCCTTCCCGGTTCAGCGTCTCGGCGATGTCGCGCTTGCCCGCACGCTGCGGGATGTTGACGATCTTGTCCTCCTTCAGCGGTCCGGGCGCCTCGAGCACCTGGCGGCCGTAATAATAGACGCCGCCGGCGCCGAGCATGGCGATCAGCAGAAGCGTGATGATGGCGTTGCCGACGACGACGAACGGATTGCGCGCGCGGTCCGACCGCTTGGGCGGCGGCGGAAGTTGCTCGGGCTCGAGCGCGGCCCGCGGACTCCGGGGTGAAATGGGCGGCCTTTCACTCATCGAAACAACCTGAATCCTGCCGGTTCAATAGCGGCCCGACAATCGCTTGCCCTGCCAAAAACGCACGCGCCCACGTCCATGACTATCGCCGAATACGGCAAAACGGTGGATTCGTCTCAAACACAAACTAACTGACTAGGCGCCGGACGATCACCGACGCATTGGTACCGCCAAAACCAAAAGAGTTCGACAACGCGACGTTGACCTCACGCTGCTTCGACTTGTGCGGCACGAGATCGATCGCGGTCTCGACCGACGGATTGTCGAGATTGATCGTCGGCGGCACGACATTATCGCGAATCGCCAGAATCGCGAAAATCGCTTCGATCGCACCGGCCGCGCCGAGCAGATGGCCGGTCGACGACTTGGTCGAGGACATCGCGACCTTGGAGGCGGCGTTGCCGAGCAGACGCTCGACCGCGCCGAGCTCGATCTCGTCGCCGAGCGGCGTCGAGGTCCCGTGCGCGTTGATGTAATCGAGATCGGACGGCGTCAGCCCGGCACGCTTGAGCGCGGCCGACATGCTGCGGAAGCCGCCATCGCCGTCGGGCGACGGCGAGGTGATGTGATAGGCATCACCCGACAGACCATAGCCGATCACCTCGGCATAGATCTTCGCGCCGCGCCGCCTAGCGTGCTCCAGCTCCTCCAGCACGAGGACGCCGGCGCCCTCGCCCATCACGAAGCCGTCGCGGTCTTTATCGTAGGGACGCGAGGCCTTTTCGGGAGTCTCGTTGAAACCGGTCGACAGCGCGCGCGCGGCGTTGAAGCCGGCGATGCCGATGCGGCTGATCGGCGACTCGGCGCCGCCCGCGACCATCACGTCGGCATCGCCCAGCGCGATCAGGCGGGCGGCATCGCCAACCGCATGCGCGCCGGTCGAGCATGCCGTGACCACCGAATGGTTCGGCCCCTTCAGCCCGTGCGCGATCGAGACGTAGCCGGAGGCGAGATTGATCAAGCGGCCGGGAATGAAGAACGGCGACACCCGGCGCGGCCCGCGCTCCTTCAGCAGGATCGCGGTATCGGCGATGCCGTTGAGGCCGCCGATGCCGGAGCCGATCATGGTGCCGGTCGCGCATTTGTCCTCTTCGGTCTCGGGATGCCAGTTGGCGTCGTCGAGCGCCTGGCCGGCCGCGGCCATGCCGAAGATGATGAAGTCGTCGACCTTGCGCTGGTCCTTCGGCTCCATCCACTTGTCCGGATTGAAGCTGCCGTTCGAGCCGTCGCCGCGCACGACCGTGCAGGCGATCTTGGTCTGCAGATCGGAGACATCGAAGCTCTCGATCCTGCGCGCACCGCTTTCGCCGTTGAGGATGCGCTTCCAGGTCGGCTCGACGCCACAGCCGAGTGGCGAGACCATGCCGAGACCCGTGACGACAACCCGCCTCATATCCGAAAACTCCGCATCGAAAGATTCACGGCCAATAACAAGAAACCGGCTGACCGCTGCGAAGCGGCCCGTCCGGTTTCAATGTTGTCCCCGCGAAATTGAAGAGCCTTAGCTCTTCGCGTTCTTCTCGAGAAACTTCGTAGCGTCGCCGACGGTGAGAATCGTTTCCGCAGCGTCGTCCGGAATCTCGCAACCGAATTCCTCTTCGAACGCCATCACCAGCTCGACGGTATCCAGACTGTCGGCGCCGAGGTCGTCGATGAAGCTCGCGTTGTCGACAACCTTCTCGGGTTCAACACCAAGGTGTTCGACCACGATCTTCTTAACCCGCTCGCCAATGTCACTCATTGCTTAACCTCGTGTTGTTCCCTGTAGACCCGACCCCCCGGGACGATACGAGCCGTCGTGGTCGTTTGACTGCCTTCGCTTACGAACTTTGATTTGGCCCATCCTAACCGATGGAGGCCCCGGCGAACGACGGCCAAAGGCTCCGCATCGCCAATATACAGGGTTTCAAAAACCTGCAATGGCGTTCTTTGCCCATCCGTTGGAGGTCCGGTTATCATACTTCAATTGCCTTGACTACAAGCCTCATTTCGCTCCGGAAACGGCCGTTTGCCGCATGCCGCACCGCCGCGACAGGCGACGCGGCACGAGACGTCAGATCATGGCCATGCCGCCGTTGACGTGGATGGTCTGCCCGGTGACGTAGGCTGCTTCGTTCGAGCTCAGATAGACAGCGGCCGCTGCGATGTCCTCGGGCGTCCCCAGGCGGGCGGCCGGAACCTTGGTGAGAATCGTTTCGCGCTGCTTGTCGTTGAGCGCATCGGTCATCGGCGTCTTGATGAAGCCCGGCGCGATGCAGTTCGCGGTCACGCCACGCTTGGCGTATTCGGCCCCTAACGTCTTGATCATGCCGATCAGGCCGGCTTTCGACGCCGTATAATTGCCCTGCCCGGGATTGCCGGTGACGCCGACCACCGAGGTGATGGCGACGATGCGGCCGAAGCGCTTGCGCATCATCAGCTTGGTCGCGGCGCGCGCCAAGCGGAAGGTCGCGGTCAGATTGACGTTGATAACCTCGTCCCAGTCCTCGTCGCGAAGCTGCACGAAGAGATTGTCGCGCGTGATGCCGGCATTGGCGATGAGAATGTCGACCTGGCCCATCGCCGCTTCCGCAGCGGGCACCAGCGCCTCGACCTCATCGGCCTTGGAGAGATTGCAGGGCAGCACGTGGGCGCGCTCGCCGAGCTTGCCGGCAAGCTCGTCCAGCACCTCCTTGCGCGTCCCTGAAATGGCGACGGTGGCGCCCTGCGCGTGCAGCGCCTGCGCGATCGCGCCGCCAATGCCGCCGGTCGCGCCGGTGACGAGCGCCTTTCGGCCAGTCAGATCGAACATTGATGGACTCCTTTAAGCCTGCTTCGCAGCGGCCAATGCATCCTTGGCGGCGGCAATATCGTTCGGGCCGCCGACCGCAATGCCGACGGCACCGTCCGCGATACGCTTGACGAGACCGGTCAGCACCTTGCCGGCGCCGATCTCGAAGAAGCGGGTGACGCCCTGCCCGGCCATGTAAGCCACCGACTCGCGCCAGCGCACTGTGCCGGTGACCTGCTCGACCAGGCGGCGGCGGATCTCGTCGGGACCGGTGATGGCGCTCGCCAGCACGTTCGACACCAGCGGGGCGGCCGGCGCCTTGATCGTAACCTTCGACAGCGCCTCCGCCATGGCATCCGCAGCCGGCTGCATCAACTTGCAATGGAACGGGGCGGACACCGGCAGCAGCATCGCGCGCTTGGCGCCCTTGGCCTTGGCGATCTCGACGGCGCGATCGACCGCAGCCTTGTCGCCGGAGACGACGACCTGGCCGCCGCCATTGTCGTTGGCGGCCTGGCAGACCTGCCCCTGCGCCGCCTCGCCCGCGACCTCCATGGCGGCCTCGTAGTCGAGACCGAGCAGCGCGGCCATCGCGCCGGCGCCGACCGGGACCGCCTTTTGCATTGCGAGACCGCGGGTGCGAAGCAGACGCGCGGTATCCGAAACCGTCAGGCTGCCGGCCGCCGCCAGCGCCGAATATTCACCGAGCGAGTGGCCCGCGACGAAGGCAGCGTCTCGTCCTACGGAAAAACCAGCCTCGGCCTCGAGCACGCGCAAGGTCGCGATAGACACGGCCATCAGCGCCGGCTGGGCGTTCTCGGTGAGCTGGAGAGTTTCGGCCGGACCTTCCCAGATGATGCCGGTCAGCTTCTCCCCGAGCGCGGCATCGACCTCGTCGAATACGGCGCGCGCCACCGGAAAGGCGTCGGCCAGGGCCTTGCCCATGCCGACAGCCTGGGAACCCTGCCCAGGAAATGTGAATGCAGCCGTCATCGGCGCTCCCTGCTGTCAGGCATGATCCCTGTTCTGAACCGGCAGCCGATTTACGCCCGGCCTTAGGCCGTGGTTCCTTGGGCCATGGTTCCGGATCATGCTCCAAAGGGGGCCGTAGACACCGTCCGGGGCCGCACTGTCAAGCCGAGACGGGAACTTGGAGCAGCATTCAACGGGGAATAAGCCCCTCAAAACCCGCCGGCGGTCTGGTTGGCATCGACGTCCGCTCCTGCCCGCGCTCGGCGCGCACTGTTCACCAGTTGCCCCGGCCGATCCTCGCGGTTCGGCTTTGCCGTGGCCAGCCGCAGCACCGAAGCGTAGTTCGGCTGCACTTCCATGCGATCGGCGTACCGGCTCGCACTCAGCAGCCGGTGCACCTTCGGCAGATTGTAGCAGGGCACGTAGAACAACAGATGATGCTCGAGGTGATAGTTCACGTAATACGGCGCGATGAACAGGCGCTCGAGAAAATTGGCATGCGTCGTGCGCGTGTTGCGCAAGGGGTCGCTGCTATCGGGGACGACGGCGTGCTCGGCGATATTGCGGATGCGGGTGATGACCATCATCCACGTCAAGAGCGGCACCAGCCAGAGCAGCGGATAGGCCCACCACACGCCGGCCGCGGCGAGCGCGGCAAACATGATCCCGTTGACCACACATTGCGGGCCGAGCGTCTCCCAGAAATGCGCTGCACGTTGCCGCCATGACCAGTCCTTTGGCCCGAGCGCGTTGAGCAACTGCGCCTTGCGCTGCTGGTAGCCGGTCTGCCCGGTGATGTCGCGGATGAACTTGCGGCGATAGCTCAACTTGGTGATCGGAAACGGCGCCGACAGCACGAGGTCGGGGTCGTCCTCCTGCTGGGTGCGCGCATGGTGCTGAAGGTGATAGCGCCGGTAGCTGCGCGTCTCCGCAAACAGCGGATAGGCGCAGAACCACTGGCTCAGCGTCAGATTGGTTTTCTCGTCGGCGGACAGGCAACCATGTGCGCCGTCATGCATCAGGATCGCAAGGCCGAGCTGGCGCGAGCCGATGATGGCGACGGCGAAGATATAGGTGAGCGGATTGGGCCACCACGCGACCAGCGCGATGGCTGCAATGATCAGCGTCCAGGCGTGCGCGATCAGCGCAGCGCCTTTCCACGTCGCGCGCTGGCGCACCTCGGCCAATTGATCGTCGGTCAGGAAATCGCGGGCACGCATGCGAAGCGCGGTCATGGCCTAACCCTTTCCATTGGAATTGTCGGATGCCTCGCGCGCCTCGACGAGACGCAGGCGGGCGGTGTCTTCAGTGGATTTCGCCTGCTCGCCCAGCACGCGCAGCATCTCGGCGCAGAGCGCCTCGGGCGAGCGGCCCATCGCGTAGCCCTCGAGAATGACGCCGATGGCGACGGCCCAGAACCGCCGCGAGCTTTCGTCGGGCGCGCGCAGCGAGCGCCAGCCGTGCCGCGCGACCTGCCCCGCATAAGCGCGCGTACCCTCGCTGTGCAGGCGCTCGATGGTGCGCTCCACCAGCGGCGCGAGATCCTGGCGACGCCGCGTCAGCGTCAGCGCCTCGGCGAAGAAGGCGACCGAATCGCTCGCCGTCACGGTCTCGGCCAGCGCGTGGGTGTATTCCCCGGGCGTGCGCGCCTTGAGCGCCGCCTGCTCGGTGGCCCGTGCCAGATACAACAGATCGCGGCAGGCGCATTCGACAAACAGCGCCTCCTTGGTGCGGAAGTAATAGGTGATCTGGCTCGGGAACGCGTCCGCGGCGGCCGCGATGTCGGTAATCGACGTGCCTGACAGCCCCCGCTCCCGAAACAGCGGGCTCGCAGCATCCAGGAGCAGTGACCGCATCTTGCGGCCGGCCGAGCGCGTCGCGCGCGCGGCGTGCTTGGGGTCGCCTGCCGCTTCGAGCGGCGCATCGGCCGACGCTTCTGCCATGGGATCCTCTCCGCTGAATTATTTGTATGTTATACAAACAAACAGATCAAGCCGAATCTTGGTATGGAGGATGGGGTTCTTGTTCCCGTTGGAGGGCGGACCGGCTCGGCTCGAAGATGCCCCTCCACCTTGCAAAGCCGACCAAAATCCGTATAAGGCGCCCATCCGCAGACCCCGGCCGGGAGCTGAACGGACGGTCTCAGCAAATCATTCGTGATTTTGGTGTGGCAGGGCCAGTCGGCCCGTCGTCCCGTGTTTCCGCCTTCTGAGCTTGATCCCAGAGTCCTTTCCGAAGGCCTCTTAAGGGTTTGACGCCGGGCGATGCGCCAACATGAGGAAAGGACGACCATGCCTCTTTACGAGCATGTTTTTCTCGCGCGTCAGGACGCGAGCCCGCAGCAGGTCGAAGAGCTGACTGCGCAGATGACCGGTATCGTCGAAGGTCTCGGCGGCAAGATCACCAAGACCGAGAATTGGGGCGTGCGCTCCCTCACCTACCGCATGAACAAGAACCGCAAGGCGCACTTCGTGCTGCTCAACATCGACGCGCCGTCCGCGGCGATCGCCGAGATCGAGCGCCAGGAGCGCATCAGCGAAGACGTGATCCGCTATCTCAGCGTCCGCGTCGAGGAGCTCGAGGAAGGCCCGTCCGCGATGATGCGCAAGGCCGATCGCGACCGCGAGCGTGACGATCGCGGCGGTGGCTTCCGCGGCGAGCGTGAAGGCGGCTTCCGTGGCGACCGCGAGGGCGGTTTCCGCGGCGATCGCGGTCCGCGCCGTCCGCGCGATGAAGCTGAAACCACGGATGGGGAGTAAGAATCATGGCTGAAGCTGGTGCACGCCGCCCGTTTTTCCGTCGTCGCAAGAGCTGCCCGTTCACGGGCGCCAATGCTCCGAAGATCGACTACAAGGACTCCAAGCTGCTGATGCGTTACGTCTCCGAGCGCGGCAAGATCGTGCCGAGCCGCATCACCGCGGTGTCCGCGAAGAAGCAGCGTGAGCTCGCCCGCGCCATCAAGCGCGCGCGCTTCCTGGGCCTCCTGCCCTACGTCATTCGCTGATACGACCAATTCGACCGGCGGCGGCTAGCGCCGCCGGTCGCGACTTTTCGAACTCATAAGGCTTCCGGGTCGTCCGGTCGCCGATGGTTGGGGCAAGCGACGCCTCTAACCGCTCGAAGGGAGCGGGACAGCTGATGATGGCCTTTGCACTGATAGCCTTGATCGCCGGCGCTGCGTCGGCCCTGATGTTCGCCTCGATCATCTCGGGGGCGCTGATCGCGCTCGTCCTGTTCTATCTCGCTCCGCTCCCCCTGATGGTCGCCGCGATCGGCTGGGGCCCGCTTTGCGCGAGCCTCGGCGGCATCGCCGCCGCGATCGGCCTCGGCGCCCTGTTCGGCCTGCCCTACTGCATCGCCTTCGCCGTCACCGTCGCGTTGCCGGCGTGGTGGCTCGGCCATCTCGTCCTGCTCGGACGTCAGGTGGGAAGCGCCGCGCCTGCCACCGGCACAGCGCCCTCCGCGGAGCCGGACGTCGAGTGGTACCCGGTCGGCCGCATCCTGCTCTGGATTGCAGGCTTCGCGACGCTGACCACGATGGCCGCTTTGCTCACTCTCGGGACCGACGCGGAGACCATCACCGGCACGTTGCGCCGTGGCCTGACGCGCCTCCTGCGCGCCACCGACCCGCAAACTTCGGGCGAAGCCAGCCAGTTCGTCGACGCGCTGGTGCGCATCGCACCCGCCGCCGCCACGATTGCCGCGACGATGACGCTCACTCTCAACCTCTGGCTCAGCGCCAAGGTGACCGCGACGTCGGGCCGGCTGCGCCGTCCCTGGCCGGACCTCAAGACCACCGAGCTGCCGCAGATGACGCTGGTGGTGCTGTGCATCTCCCTCGCCTTCTGCTTCACCGGGGGGCTGCTTGGCATCGTGGCGCAGATCGCCACCGCCGCGCTGATGATGAGTTATGCGCTGGCCGGTTTCGCCGTATTGCATACGCTGACGCTCGCGCTGAACGGCCGCACGTTCTGGCTCGGCTCGACCTACGCCGCCGTGGTCGTGTTCGGATGGCCCGTGGTCGCGATGGTAATCCTTGGGCTTGCGGATGCCTTGTTTGGCTTGCGCGAACGCTTCCTGCGCAGCCGGCAGCCGCCGCCACTGCCTACACCTTGAGTTCAACCCCGAAACTGAAACCTTCGAGAGCACTTCAAAAGGAGAACGAATATGGAAGTCATTTTGCTGGAACGCGTCAACAAGCTCGGCCAGATGGGCGAAGTCGTGAAGGTTCGCGACGGCTACGCTCGCAATTTCCTGCTCAAGCGCGGCAAGGCGCTGCGCGCCACCGCCGACAACCGGGCCAAGTATGACGGCATGAAGGCCGAGCTCGAAGCGCGCAACCTCGCCTCGAAGGCCGAGGCGTCCAAGGTCGCCGAGAAGATCGAGGGCAAGAACATCATCGTGATCCGCCAGGCCTCGGAAGCCGGCCAGCTGTTCGGCTCGGTCAACGTGCGTGACATCGTGCTCGCGTTCGAAGCCGACGGCGTTTCGCTCGCCCGTCCGCAGATCCAGCTCGACGCGCCGATCAAGACCATCGGCAAGCACTCGATCACCGTTGCCGTTCATCCCGAAGTCGAGGTCGAGATCACCGTCACGGTTGCCCGCAGCCAGGACGAGGCCGAGCGCATCAACCGCGGCGAGGACATCTCGACCCGCAATGAGGATCGCGATGCGGCCGCCGAGGCGATCGCCGCCGCCGGCGAGTTCTTCGATCCGGAAGCCCAGCACGACGAGGTCGCGCCGGCGCCGGCTGCGGAAGAGAAGTAAGCAGCTCAACTCGTCATTCCGGGACGGTCCGCAAGACCAGACCCGGATGACGATCCCGATCAAAGCCCGGCTGCCTCACGCGGCCGGGCTTTTCGTTTTGGCAGCGACGTCCTCGCTCAGCATCGCGATCGAGGCCAGCGCGGTGGCCGTATGCTTCTCGACGCCGTCGCTGACGCAGAACACGTCGGCGGCGACCACCGCGACCTGGCGGCCCGGCTTGATCACCCGGGCGCGGCAGATCAGCTTCTCGCCGACCGCGGGCGACAACAGATTGAGCTTGTATTCCGCCGTCAGCGCCGGCTGGCCGCGCGACGTGGCGGCTGCGATCGTGGTGGCGTTGTCGACCAGGAAGGCGGTGACGCCGCCATGGAAGAAGCCGTGCTGCTGTAACAGCTCCGGCCGGCGCTCCACGGCGATGGTGCAGGTGCCGCGCGACAATTCGGAGAGCTCGGCGCCGACCAGGTTCATGAAACCCTGCCGGCCGATATTGGCGTGGATGCGCTCGGCAATCGGCGCAAATTCCGGATCAGCTTCGGCCCGCATGCGATCTCCCCTTATTGCTTGTTGATGCGATCGAACGGCCTCAGCGCACGATTGGCGCAGGCGATCAGCGTGTCCGCCTCGATGCGCGGATCGGTTCGCTCGCGACCCGACAGGAAGGCGCGGCAGAAGATCTGCGCCGGACCGATCAGCTGGCTGACGAACATCACCGGTGTCATCGGCAGAAGTTCGCCGCTTGCCACCAGCGGCGCGCGCCAGCGCTCAATGCCTTCGGCAAGCCGCGCATTCTGCGCCCGCTGGGCGTCGCGCACGTCTTCGCCCCACTCGCTGCGCGAGATCTCGAAGAGGTAGCGCGCCTCGCGCCGGCTGGTGACGACCCAGTCGAGATGCGCCCGGATCAGGCGATCGATGCCCCGCTCGGCGTCGGGGCCGGGATCGAGCGCGGCCAGTATCGCGGCGTGATAGTGCCGCAAGACCTCCAGAAACAACGCACCGGCAAGTTCTTTCTTCGAACCGAAAACGTGGAAGAAGCTGCCGTTGGAAGCCCGCGCGCGGGTACGGATCGCAGCCACCGTCGCGGCTTCGAAGCCGACGCGGTCGAACACGGCAAGGCCGGCCGCCAACAGATCGTCTCGTACGCTCGCCGTCATGGGCGCCTCCTAGAGCAATACTCTAGAGTACTACTCTAATGACGGTCAAGACGATGCGAAGGCCGCGGATGGGCGCGGCCTTCGCATCGTCGATCGAAAGATCCGGATGACTTAGCGCGAGATCGGCGGCACCGGCGGACCGGAGGACGCAGGCGGCGCCGGCGGCGGCGGGGCTGCAGCGGTCGCGGGCGGCGCCTGTTCCTGCGGCTTGGCCGCGGGGGCCGGCTCGGCAGGTTTCGGAGCAGCCTCTTCCACCGGCTTGGGCGCGGCCGGCTCAGCGGGCTTGGCGGCGGCTGGAGCGGCCGGCGTCACCTGCGGGATCGGATCGGGCCGCGGCGCCGGCGTCTCGCTGCGCGGCTCGACCTTGGCGCTGTCAGGCTTGACGGGCTCCGGCTTCGGCTCGCTCTTCTTGTCGTCGGTCGCCGGCGCCGCGGCATCGACCTTCGGGGCTTCCTCCGTGCCGGGCTTGGCGCGCCGCTTGCCTTTGCGTGCCTCGGGCGCAGCCTCTCCCTCCGGCTTGGCACCCTCCTCGGCCGGCCGCGCCGCACGCTTCTGGCGCGTACCCTCGGCGGCAGGAGCAGCGCCCTCGCCCTCCGGCCTCGCGGCATCCTGCGCGCGCTGGCGTCGACCCTGTTGTTCAGGCGCGGCGCCGTCCTTCTTGGCGTCCTTGGCCTGATAGCGCGTGTCGGTGGCACCGTTCGAGATCAGATAGGCGGAGAGGACGCCCGCCATATCCGAACTCGTCGTGTAGTGCTGGCGCAGGAATCCCGGCAGCGAGCCGGGCGACACGGACTTCAGCAGCCCGCGCGGGCTCTTGTGGCAGACATTGCAGGTCTGCGAGAACAGCTGCGACGGGGTCTTGCCAGCCTCGAGGTTCGTCGCCTGCGCAAGAACGGAATTAGCCGCACCGAAGCCAATCAGAAGCAACACCGTCGCGAGGCTGAGCGCTCGGCTCGACATTCCCATCATCTCCGTTGAATTTCCGCAAATGCAGCCGGCATCCGGCGCGGCGGCGGTCACCTTTTAACCGATTGAGCCGCGAATGGAAGCAGGTCCGCGCGCAAGGATGTGATTAAGCGGTTTTCGAATATCTACTTTGAACACAGTGCAATAGCGCAGCCGGAACCGGCTCGCTAGATTTGAATGCAAACGCATAGGAACCGCTGCGGCGCCTGGGCGTCAGTTATAAAGGCCGGGTAGTCGCATCTTTCGGGTTCGCTCGAGAGGATTGCCGATGGACCGATTGTTGCGTCGATTTCTGTCCCAATTCATCCGCCGCGGGTCGTTGACGGTGACCAGCGCGAGCGGGTCGAAGTTCACCGTCGGCGACGGCTCCGGCGAGCCGGTCGCAGTCCGCTTCGTCACCGCCGACTCCGAGCGGAGGGTCCTCGTCAATCCCGAGCTGGGGCTGGGCGAGGCCTACATGAACGGCGAGTTCGTGGTCGAGCGCGGCACCATAGCTGATGCCCTCGCGATCCTGCTCGATCAACCCGACCCATTGCCGCAGTGGGCAAAGCCGTGGTGGCACCTGCGCTACCTGACGCGGCACCTCAAGCAGTTCAATCCCCGCCCGCGCTCCCGTCAAAACGTCGCTCATCATTACGATCTCGACGGCCGCCTCTATTCGCTGTTTCTCGATGCCGACAAGCAATATAGCTGCGCCTATTTCGAGACGCCCGAGATGTCGCTGGACGACGCGCAGCTTGCCAAGAAGCGGCACATCGCGGCGAAACTTCTCGTCAGCAATGGCCAGCGCGTGCTCGACATCGGCTCCGGCTGGGGTGGCCTCGGGCTCTATCTCGCCGAGATCGCGAGCGCCGACGTCACCGGCATCACGCTGTCGACCGAGCAGCTGGAGGTCGCCAATGCGCGCGCCGCCGAAAAGGGCCTGACGGGCTCGGCCAGATTCCAGCTCCAGGATTATCGCGACGTCGAAGGTACGTTCGACCGCATCGTCTCCGTCGGCATGTTCGAACATGTCGGGGCGAGATTCTACGACGCCTACTTCCAGCGCTGCGCCGAGCTGCTGAAGGAAGACGGCGTCATGCTGCTGCATTCGATCGGCCGTTCGCAGGGCCCGGATTCGACCAATCCCTGGATCGCCAAATACATCTTCCCCGGCGGCTACATCCCCGCGCTCTCGGAGGTGCTGCCGGCGATCGAGCGCGCGGGCCTGCTGGTCTGCGACATCGAGATTCTGCGCCTGCACTACGCCGAGACGCTGAAGGCCTGGCGCGAGCGGTTCATGGCGCGGCGCGAGGAAGCCGTGCAGCTCTACGACGAGCGCTTCGCCTTGATGTGGGAATTTTACCTCGCGGCCTGCGAGATGACGTTCCGCAAGCAAGCCATGATGAACTTCCAGATCCAGATCACCCGTCGCCAGGGCGTGGTGCCGATGACCCGCGACTATATCCCGCAGGAAGAAGCCCGGCTGCGGGCCCGGGAGGGCGCGGCCATGCCGAAGCTCAAGCTGGCTGGTGAATAGGTCCGGATCCTAGTGACGCAGGGTCGAAATCCCGGACGTCCGGAAAGACGCCGTTAACGCCAATTGCGCCCGCAATTCCAGCAGGATTTCGGGGGCGACCGGCTGGCGACGGACCTCGGGCCGCTCCGCGTGCTTCATAGCCGCGATCAGCCCCGACAGCCAAAGCCGGCTGCCTGCCTCGCTTCGCCAGTTCTGGTGCTGCCGTTCTGGCTGCATCGCTCGCCTCGTATCCCTGTTGGCGGGGAATGAGATAATCCCCTGCCCATCCGCCTGTTCCGACATGACACCCGAAAGAATCCGGGGAGATGTGATCTGGTTCACAGAAGTCTGGTCGGGCCTGGCTTAGACCGTCGCCATGAGCAAAGAGACCCAAACCTCATTCGACGTGCAGGACGACCTCCGCACCGATTACGCCCTGATCGTCACCGGCGTTGGGGCGGCTCTGGTTGCGCTGGTCTACCTCCTGCTGGTCTGAAGCCGAGCCGAATCGGTCAGCGTGCGTCATTTTGGGCGCCTCTCGGTAGGTCTGCGCGTCAGCCCCCAGGGTTCACGGGTTTCAGGATTTTTCCGCGGCGCGATCACAGCCCTCTGCGCCGAGCGAGCTCCGCCAAAATCCAGTCAAGCGCGGCGCGTGCTGCGACTGCTAATCATCCACCATTTTAACTGAGCGGTTGATAGCGGTCAGCTTTTGCTTCCGCTTTGACCTGCGGCGGCGCTTTATCCCGGCCCCGCATCCGCCCAAGAAAATTGCTAAGCACGTCCGACCATGGCACTGACTGATTCGAACGTTCTCAAACTCGCGCCCGATGCCGGAACTCCCGCCTATCGGAGCGCACCGCACAATATCGAGGCGGAACAGAGCCTTCTGGGCGCAATCCTGGTCAACAACGACGCCTTCTACCGCGTCTCCGACTTCCTGGAGGCCAAGCACTTCTTCGAGCCGCTGCACCAGACCATCTTCGAGACCGCCGGCAGCCTGATCCGGATGGGCAAGATCGCCACCCCGGTCACGCTGAAGACGTTCCTGCCGGCCGATACCGATGTCGGCGGCATGACCATCGGACAATACCTGGCGCGGCTTGCGGCCGAAGCCACCACCATCATCAACGCCCAGGACTATGGCCGCACCATCTACGATCTGTCCTTGCGCCGCGACCTGATCGGCATCGGCGAGGACATGGTCAACGTCGCCTATGACGCCCCGGTCGACTTCCAACCGCGGGCGCAGATCGAGGACGCCGAGCGCAAGCTGTACGAGCTCGCCGAGTCCGGCCGCTATGACGGCGGCTTCCAGAAATTCTCGCAGGCGCTCACGGTCGCGGTCGATCTCGCGGCCAAGGCATTCCAGCGCGACGGCAAGCTGTCGGGCATTTCGACGGGCCTGCGCGACCTCGACACCAAGATGGGCGGCCTGCAGCATTCCGACCTCATCATCGTCGCGGGACGCCCCGGCATGGGCAAGACGTCGCTGGCGACCAACATCGCCTACAACGTCGCGCAGGCCTACGTGCCGGAGCTTCAGGCCGACGGCACCATGAAGGCCGCCAATGGCGGCGTGATCGGCTTCTTCTCCTGCGAAATGTCGGCCGACCAGCTCGCCACGCGTATCGTGGCCGAGCGCACCGGCATTCCCTCCTCCCACATCCGCCGCGGCGGCATCACGGAGGCCGATTTCGAGAAGATCCGGCAGGTCTCGATCGAGCTGCAGTCGCTGCCGTTCTACGTCGACGCCACCGGCGGCCTCTCCATCGCGCAGCTGATGGCGCGCGCGCGCCGGCTCAAGCGCCAGAAGGGCCTCGATCTCCTGGTGATCGACTACATCCAGCTGCTCTCGGGCTCGGGCAAGCGCGCCAGCGACAGTCGCGTGCAGGAAATCACGGAGATCACGACCAGCCTGAAGGCGCTGGCCAAGGAGCTCAACGTTCCCGTGATCGCGCTGTCGCAGCTCTCGCGTCAGGTGGAATCGCGCGACGACAAGCGGCCGCAGCTGTCGGACTTGCGTGAATCCGGCTCGATCGAGCAGGACGCCGACGTCGTGCTGTTCGTGTTCCGCGAGGAATATTACCTCGCCATGAAGGAGCCGCGCCCCGGCACCGAAGAGCATGCCAAATGGCAGGCCGACATGGAACGCACCGTGGGCCGCGCCGAAGTCATCATCGGCAAGCAGCGCCACGGTCCGACCGGCACCGTCGAGCTGCACTTCGATGCCTCGGTCACGCGCTTCGGCGACCTCGCGCATGACGGCCAACTGCCGGACCGCAGCGACTACTAGATTGTTCCCCGGGTTGAACGGGGCCCGTCTCTTGCGTAAAACGACGCCATGACAATGGCGTCCGCCCCGAAATCAATCCCGCAATCCGGCCCACTCTCCCCGGAGGCCAACCAGGCTGCCGCGCTCGCCGCCTTCGGCGGCGTGCTGACCGTCGATCTCGATGCGATCATCGCCAATTGGCGCAAGCTCGAGAAGACCGCGGTGCCGGCCGAATGTTCGGCGGTGATCAAGGCCGACGCCTATGGCTGCGGCGCCGAGCAGGTGTCGCGCGCCCTTAGCAAAGCCGGTTGCAAGACCTTCTTCGTCGCCACCATCGAGGAAGCGCGCAAGGTGCGCGCCGCCGTTCCGGAGCCCACGATCTACGTGCTCGGCGGCTATTTCCAGAACACCGGCGAGCACTACGCCAAGATCAATTGCCGTCCGGTGATCGGCGATCTCAACGAACTCGCCGAATGGGACGTGTTCTGCCGCCGCACCGGCTGGAACGGGGGCGCCGCTGTTCACATCGACACCGGCATGAACCGGCTCGGGCTGACGCTGTCGGAAGCGCAGGCCATCATCCCCCGCATCAACGCCGGCGACCACGGCATCACGCTGGTGATGAGCCATCTGGTCTCGGCCGAGCAGCTCAACAGCCCGATCAATGCCAGACAGCTCGCGGCCTTCCGCAGCATCGCCAGCGAGTTCACAGGCGTGCCGGCGGCACTCGCCAACTCCTCCGGCATCTTCCTCGGCGCGCCCTTCCAGTTCGACCTGGTGCGCCCGGGAGCTGCGCTCTACGGCGTCAACCCAACGCCGGAGGCCGACAATCCCATGCAGCAGGTCGTCGACCTCAAGGCGCGCATCGTGCAGATCCGCACCATCGATCGCGGCGAGACCGTCGGCTATGGCGGCACCTGGACCGCGCGGCGGCCGACGAAACTGGCGATCATCGCAGTCGGCTATGCCGACGGCTATTTCCGCGCCGCCAGCTCCAACGACGGCACCCGCGGCGCCGATGTCATCGTGGCCGGCAAGCGCTGCCCTGTCGCGGGCCGCATCTCCATGGACCTGATCGCGATCGACATCACCGATCTGCCGCCGAACGCGGTGCGGCGCGGGCACATGGTGACGCTGCTCGGCGAAGGCATCACCGTCGACGAGCTCGCGCACCATTTCGGCACGATCGGTTATGAGGTGCTGACCAGCCTCGGCCGCCGCTATGCCCGCGTCTACAAGGGTGGCAATGTCGAGGAGCCGCTGACGAAGCCGAAGCCCGCCTCGAACGCGGGGCAGCCGCCTTCCCCACCGTCGATCGAACAGCCGTCGGCGTTGCCGCCGCTGCCAAGTTAAACCATCCGCACCTACTTCTTCTTTCTGCTGTCCAGCGCCGTCTTGCAGGTGGCGCTGAGCTGGTCGCGCTTGGCGTTGAGACAGGCGACGATGCCGCCACCCGGCGCGATGCCGGCGCAGAATTTGTCGTAGTCAGCCTTGCACGCGCCGCGCGTTTCGGCTGACTGTGCCGTGGCCCCGGAGAACGCGACGACGAAGGCGGTAGCGGCAAAGCTCAGTTTGGACATTGTATCTCCGGGGACGAAAGGCAGAGCCGGTAGCTCTAGATGAAGATCGCGACATTCAACATCAACAACATCAACCGCCGCCTGCCCAATCTGTTGGCATGGCTGCGAATGGCGAAGCCCGATGTCGTCGCGCTCCAGGAGTTGAAGGCAAGTGATGGCGAATTTCCGGCAGCCGCCATCGAAAGGGCCGGCTATGGCGCGGTGTGGCGTGGACAAAAGACCTGGAACGGCGTCGCCATCCTCGCCCGCAATGCCGAGCCCGTGCTGACGCGCGACCGTTTGCCGGGAAAGCCTGCCGATCTCGAAGCGCGCTACATCGAGGCCGCCGTACGCGGCGTCATCGTCACCAGCATCTATCTGCCCAACGGCAATCCGCAGCCGGGACCGAAATTCGACTACAAGCTCGACTGGTTCGCGCGGCTGCGGCGCCACGCCAACACCTTCATCAAGCAGGACCTGCCGGTGGTGCTCGCCGGCGACTACAATGTCGCGCCCACCGAGATCGACATCTATCCGACGCGCTCATGGGACAAGGATGCGCTGATCCAGCCGAAGAGCCGCGCAGCCTTTGCCGCGCTGGTCCAGCAAGGCTGGTGCGACGCGATCCGCGAGCTGCATCCGGACGAGCGCATCTACACGTTCTGGGACTACAAGCGGAACCGCTGGCCACGCGATGCGGGCCTGCGGCTCGACCATCTCCTGCTCAGCCCTGCCCTCGCCCCGCGCCTCGCCAAAACCGGCGTCGACAAGAAGATCCGCGGCGAGGACGGCGCCAGCGATCACGCGCCGGCGTGGGTGGTGTTGCGGTGACCCAAACGCAGTCAGCAGCGGGCCGCCCGATAAAACCTGAAAACAACCCCATGCACAGTAGCTGGCCCCAGTCCGCTCAATTACTTACGGGTAAACCGAAATCAAAGTTGATCCGTCGGGCAAAACACTGGCATGATGTCACCATCGAAGGCGTCCACGTGGCGCCGAGGGCTCTTCAGATCGCCCCTTCATCGGGAATGTTGAGGACGGTGCCGCAAGCCTTGCAATGCACCGCATCGGCATCGTGCCTCTGGAGCCCGCACGTCGGGCATGGAAACCGCACCTTGTGGGGACTGAGGAGCGCGCGGGCGAGATTGAAGAACAGCGTCACGCCGAAAATCATGATCACGACGGTGATCAGACGACCGAACGTACCCGCCAGCGTGATGTCGCCGAAGCCGGTCGTCGTCAGCGCCGTGACGGTGAAATACAGGGCATCGGCATAGTTCCGGATCTCGTCGTTGCGAAACTTCTGGGTCTCGTAAACGATCCCGGTCATCACGAAGATGAAAACGGCGAGGTTCGTGACGGCGAAGATGACCTCTTCGTTGCGACGAAAGAACGGGGAATCGATGCGCAGCCTCACCAGCATCTGGTAGTCGCGAAGCAGGCCCAACGTCCGCAAAATCCGGAGAAAGCCGCCCGCCTCGCCGGCAAGGGGTGCCAGGAAGGACACGATCGCAACCATGTCAGCCCAGGTCGCGAGCTGGGTGAATTTTTGAAACGGATGTTGATCGACCAGGAGCCGGGCGGAGAAGTCCGCAAGCAGAATGACGCCGAACAGGACATCGAGCGTCTCGACGATGTCACTGGGCGGCAGGAACGAGGTCGCAATAATGAACAGCACCGTCACGATATCGAAGATGAGCAGCGCATAACGGAAGCGCACGCCGTCCGGCGTTGCGCCCTCGTAAAGGAGTCGGACGTTGCTTTTGAGAGACGTGAGGGTCACTGCACCATGATCGCGGTTTGCACGGATGATGGCAACTCGGAGCGTGTGCCGCAACCGACGACGTCTGTATAGCTAGAGTGGGCCTCGCGATTAGGAACCCGGACCGCGACGCGGTGTTCAGCTCTCTTTGGGGGCTGAATGCTCAAACCCGACGATTGTCGCAAGCTTGCGGAGCAATATCGAGCGCGCGCGAATGATGCCACATCGGCGAAGCGCCTCGCCAATGTGCTTCTGAGCGTTTCCAACGCCTATCTCGCTCTGGCGAGCCAACTGGAGCTCCTTGCGTCCGTCGAACATCAGGAGCACGCGAGGAGAGCCGGTCGGAACGTTCAAGGCTGAGCCGTCAGACGAAAGATGCAAACCGAGCCGGCGCGGCGCCATGAAGCCTCATCATTGCGGTGCTCCGCGATCGAGCTCGCCCCGCTGATCCCTCGGAGGGAAGCCTCTTGACCTCCGCGGCCTGGTAAGCATACTGGTCTGACCACGATCAGACCAAAGAGACGGGGATGGAGTTCAAGCGAGCCGCCGACGGCGAAAAGGGGTTCGAGAAGGTGTTTGCCTTCCTGCGCGAGCGCCTGCTTACCGGCTCGCTCAGGCCGGGCGACCGCCTGATTTCGGAGCGCGAGCTCGCCACCCTGCTCGGCGTCAGCCGGCCAATCGTCCGCGAGGCGCTGCGCGCCCTCACCGTCCTCGGGATCGTCGAGATCCGCGACCGCATCGGCACCGTCGTGACGCGGCCAGATGTCTCGGTGCTGAACGACTTCTTCACCTTCGCCCTCGCCCAGCAGGCCGACATGCTCGAGGACGTCATGCAGGCGCGCGTCGCGATCGAATGCCAGGCGATCCGGCTCGCCTGCGAGCGCGCCAACATCGCCGATTTCGAACGGCTGCAGCGCGCGCTGACGAAGATCGGCGAGACCATCGACGAAGCCGATGCCGGCGGCATGGCCGATTTCGACTTCCACCGCGCGATCGTCGTCGCCTCACATTCGGAGACGCTGAGCGTGCTGCACGCCTCCATGGCGGGCCTGTTGACACATTCGCATCGCAGCCGCCGCGAGCTGGTGCAGGCCTTCCCGTCGATGAAGACCTACCTTGTCGACGATCACCGCCGCATCTTCGAAGCCCTCATTGCGCGCGATCCCGAGCGCGCGGATGCGACGCTGCGCAAGCATTTCGCCATCGGCGACGAATACCGCAGACGCGCCGTCGTCGGCGACATCGACAAGACAAGTGCCTCGGGCTGATCGCGCACAGCCCTTCAATCAAGACGCCAATTAAACAAGAAACGGACTGACGACATGGGACGGAACGACAAGGGCAAGGTCGGCTTCATCGGCATCGGCACGATGGGGCGGGAGATGGTGCGCAACCTGCAGGCGGCGGGCCACGCGGTCCGCGTCTTCGATCTGAACGAAGCCGCGCTGGCCGACAGCGTCAAGGAAGGCGCGACGCGTGCCAAAAGCCCTGCCGATGCCGCGCAAGGCACCGATATCGTCATCACCATGCTGCCCGACACGCCGCACGTCGAGGCGACGATCTACGGCGAGCAGGGCCTGCTGAATTCCCCGCCGCCGGGCAAGCTGATCGTCGACATGAGCACGATCTCGCCGGTCGCCGTCCGCCGCATCCATTCGGACCTGCAGAAGACAGGCGTCGGCTTCATCGACGCGCCGGTCTCCGGCGGGCCGGTGGGCGCCAGGAACGCCGCGCTCTCGATCATGGCCGGCGGCGATGCGGACACGTTCGCCAAGGCCGAGCCGTTCTTCCGCGCGATGGGCACGACCATCACCCATGTCGGCGCATCCGGCGCCGGCCAGACCGTCAAGCTCTGCAATCAGCTGATCTGCGGCATCAACATCCAGGCGATCTGCGAGGCGCTCGCGCTCGGCCGCGCTTCGGGCCTCGATCTCAACCTGCTCCGCCGGGTGCTGCTCGGCGGCTCCGCCGCTTCCTGGATGCTGGACAAGCTCGGCCCCGCGATGATCGCCGGCGACGTTTCCGCGGGCTTCCGGATCGATCTGCAGCTCAAAGACCTTCGCCTGGTGCAGGAGCACGCACAGGCCCTGAACGTGCCCCTGCCTGGCACCGCGCTCGTCACCAGCCAATATGTCGACGCGCGCGCCCATGGCGAAGGCAGCAACGGCAACCAAGCGCTGTTCCGCGTCTATGACCGCATGACCAACCAGACCACCGGCTGACCCTGGAACGATGAGCCTCCAACTCGACTTTCCCGCAGTGCTGGAGCGTTGGCCGAGCTTTCTGGCCGGCGCCGTCCTCACGCTTGAGTTGGCATTCTTCGCGACCGTGCTAGGCGCTTTGCTCGGCACGCTCGCGGCGGTCGGACGCGGCACACACAATTCGCTGATTGCAGGTGCCTGCAAAGTCTATGTCGAGACCATCCGCAACACCCCGCTGCTGGTGCAGATCTTCCTGGTCTATTTCGGCCTCGCCAGCCTCGGCCTGAAATACTCCGCCTTCACGGTGGCGGTGGCGGCGCTGACCATCAATGTCGGCGCCTACACCGCTGAGATCATGCGGGCCGGCTTCGAGGCGATCCCGCGCGGGCAGATCGAGGCCGCCGAGGGGCTGGCGCTGTCGCGCTTCCAGATCTACTGGCACATCATCCTGCTGCCGGCGGTCGAGAAGGTCTATCCTGCGCTCACCAGCCAGTTCGTGCTCCTGATGCTGGCCTCCTCGGTCTGCTCGCAGATCTCGGCCGAGGAGCTCACCGCGGTCGCCAACTACATCCAGTCGGACACCTATCGCGCGTTCGAGACCTACATCATCGTCGCCGTGCTCTACGTCATCCTGTCGCTGGTGATGCGTGCCGGCTTCTGGGGCCTCGGCCTCCTCCTGTTTCCGCGCCGGCGCCGGCTCGGCACGCCGTTGTGAGATGACCATGGGCGGACATCTCAACATCAATCACCTGATGTTCCTCGGCCAGGGCGCGCTGTGGACCATCGGTCTGTCGCTGATCGCGCTGATCGGCGGCGGCATCGTCGGCTTCGTGATCGCACTGGCGCGCATCTCGCCGCTGAAATCGGTGCGGCTCGCCAGTGCGATCTATGTCCAGTTGATCCAGGGCACGCCGCTGCTCGTCATCCTGTTCCTCGGCTATTTCGGTATTGCCGCGATCGGCCTGAAGGTCTCGCCGCTGGTCGCGGCCGGTGCCTCGCTGACGCTCTACGTCGCGGCCTATCTCGGCGAGATCTGGCGCGGCTGCATCCAGTCTGTGCCGAAGCCGCAATGGGAAGCCGCCGAAGGCCTGGCGCTGAGCCGCACCCAGCGCATGGTCAAGGTGATCCTGCCGCAGGCGATCCGCATCGCGACGCCGCCGACCGTCGGCTTCATGGTGCAGATCATCAAGAACACCTCGCTCGCGTCCGTGGTCGGCTTCGTCGAGCTGATGCGCTCAGGCCAGATCGTCAACAACTCGCTGTTCGAACCGTTCGCCATCTACGCCATCATCGCCGTCACCTACTTCGCCATGTGCTATCCCCTGTCGCTGTTCAGCCAGAGGCTGGAACGGCGGATGGGACGTGGCAGGTCCAACCTCGCGCCAGCCTGACATGCAGCAAAACGCCCCCTCCTCCGAACCGATCGTGTCGCTCCACAACGTGCAGAAGAGCTTTGGCGCGCTCCGCGTGCTCGACGGCGTCTCCTTTGCCGTTGCACGTGGCGAGGTGCTCGCCCTGATCGGCCGCTCCGGCTCCGGCAAGAGCACGGCGCTGCGCTGCATCGACCGCTTCGAGAAGGTCGACGGCGGCCAGATCGTGGTCTGCGGGCATCGCGTCGACCGTCCCGACGTGAACTTGCGTGCGCTACGCCAGGACGTCGGCATCGTGTTCCAGAGCTACAATCTGTTTCCGCACCTCACCATCGAGCAGAACATCACGCTCGCGCCCTGCGCGGTGAAGGGCATGGCGACGTCGCAGGCCAAGGATCTCGCACGAAAAGTTCTGGCGCAGGTCGGGCTGGATGAAAAGCTGCACGCCTATCCCGAGCAGCTCTCGGGCGGCCAGCAGCAGCGCGCCGCAATCGCCCGCTCGCTCGCCATGCAGCCGAAGGTGATGCTGTTCGACGAGGTCACCTCCGCGCTCGATCCCGAACTCACCGGCGAAGTGCTGAAGGTGATCGAACAGCTCGCGGCTGACGGCATGACCATGGTGATGGTTACCCACGAAATGGGCTTCGCCAAGGGCATCGCCGACCGGATCGTGTTCATGCATCGAGGCAAGGTCCACGAGACCGGACCTGCCTCGATCCTGACGTCGCCGACCACGCCCGAACTCACGCAATTCGTGGGGACGGGGAACCTAAAATCATAACAGGGAGAGGAGAACCAAGGGATGACCAACAGAATGGTGCTGGGGACTGCCGCCGCGTTGTGCGGCCTCATCATGATGGCGGCAACGCCCGCGTCGGCCGATCTGCTCGACGACATCATGAAGGCGAAGAAGATCCGCATATCGACCGACCTCGCCATCCCGCCCTCGGGCATGATGGATTCCACCATGAAGCCGACGGGCTCCGATGTCGAAGTGGCGCAGATGCTCGCCAAGGATTGGGGCCTCGAGCTGGAATTCATCCAGACCACCGGTGCGACCCGCATCCCGAACGTCCTGACCGGCAAGGCCGACATCATCATCTCGACCCTGTCGGTGACGGCCGAGCGTGCCAAGGTGATCGACTTCACCAAGCGCTATGCGACGCTGCAATCCGACGTCGGCTGCCTGAAATCGTCGACCGTGAAGGACTGGCCGGACCTGAAGGACAAGTCGATCGGCGTCTCGCGCGGCACCACGCAGGACACAACCTTGTCCAACATGAAGGACAAGGACCTCAAGATCGCACGCTATGACGACGATGCCACCATGGTGACGGCGGCGGTGTCGGGCCAGGTCGACTGCGTCGGCTCGTCCGCGACAATCATCAACCAGATCGGCGTGAAGAATCCCTCGCGCGTGTTCGAGTCCCGGATTCCGCTGGCGACCTTCGACCTCGCGATCGGCCTGAAGAAGGGTGAGCAGCCGCTGATGGACAAGCTCAACGCCTGGATCACCGACAACGTCAAGAACGGCAAGCTCAACGCCATCTACAAGAAATTCCACGGCGTCGATCTGCCGGCGGACATGCGCAGCTGAACCACGGGGAAAGACATCGTGACAGCCGCGCGCGGCTGTCACGATCAATGCAAAGATCAAGAAGGACAAAGAATGCGTCTCGTCATCGGATCCGACCACGCCGGCTGGCCGCTCAAACAGACCGTCATCGACCACATCCGCAAGCTCGGCCACGAGGTCATCGACGTCGGCTCCTATGACGACAAGCCGGTGGATTTCCCCGACATCGCCCGCGCCGTGGCGGCGAAGGTGACGTCGGGCGAAGCCGCGCGCGGCATCATGGTGTGCGGCACCGGCGTTGGCGCCTCGATCGCCGCCAACAAGATGAAGGGCATCCGCGCCGCGGTCTGCCACGACGTCCACTCCGCGCATCAGAGCGTCGAGCATGACGACGTCAACGTCATGTGCATCGGCGCGCAGATCGTCGGCGCCTGGCTCGCTGTCGATCTCGTGTCGTCGTACCTGTCCGCCGAATTCTCCACCGACGAGGATTTCCGCCGCCGCGTCGAGAAGCTGCGCGTCATGGACGAGGAAGGCTGAGGGCTCTCCGCCATGATCCTGGTGTTCGGATCGCTAAACATCGATCTGGTCGCGCAGGTCCCGGTGATTCCAGGTCCCGGCCGAACGGTGCTGGCGCCGTCCTACCGGACGCATTTCGGCGGCAAGGGTGCCAATCAGGCCGTTGCCGCCGCGCGGATCGCCGGGCCTGGACGCGTGAGCATGGCTGGCCGCGTCGGCCGGGACGGATTTGGCGACAGCGCGATCGAGAACCTCAGAGCCAACGGCGTCGACGCCGACCGCGTCATCAGAGCCGACGAGCCGACCGGCTGCGCTTTCATCACCGTCGATCAGGCCGGCGAGAACGCAATCACGGTGGCGAGCGGCGCCAACATGACGGCGCGTGCCGGCGATCTTGCGAGCGAGCTGTTCAATTTGGGCACCGTACTAGTGCTTCAGATGGAGGTGCCCTTTGCGCACGCGCTGGAAGCTGCCCGAAGAACCGCCGCGGCCTCCGGCACCGTCATCTGGAACCTTGCACCCGTTCCGGAGCAGATGACGCGTGAGATGGTCACCGAGCTTCTCGCCGTTACCGACTATCTCCTCGTCAACGAGCACGAGGCGCGCGACGCCGCCACCGCCATCGGCCTGGCGTCCGCCGACTACGAAGCCGCAAGCGCCGGACTCGCGAAGTCCGGCAACCTCACCTGCATTGTCACCGCCGGCGCACAAGGCGCGCTCGCCGTGACGGCGGAAGGCACCCGCCTGCGGGCGCCCGCCCAGCGCATCACGCCGGTGGACACGACCGGCGCCGGCGACACCTTCGTCGGCGCCTTTGCGGCGATGATCAGCGAAGGCGTGTCGCTGCAACGCGCGCTCGAAGTGAGTTGCGAAGCGGCGGCTTTGAAATGCCTCAAGGCCGGCGCCCAGACCGGCATGCCCATGCGCAGCGCGATGGGCTCCCTCGCGTAGGACTGATCGCCCGCATCGCTGCCCGCGGCTAAACTCTCCCGATTCCTGGAGGCTGTTTTGGCCTTTCTCTTCGTCCTCGCCGTCGGCCTCGTCGCCGGCACCATCTCCGGCATCGTCGGCACCGGCTCGTCGATCATGCTGATGCCGGTGCTGGTCTATGCCTATGGGCCGAAGGAGGCCGTGCCGATCATGGCGGTGGCCTCCGTCATGGCGAATTTTTCGCGGATCCTGGCCTGGTGGCGCGAGGTCGATTGGCGGGCCTGCGCGGCCTATTCGGTCACGGGCATCCCGGCGGCGGCGCTCGGCGCGCGGACGCTGCTGGCACTGCCCTCGCATGCCGTCGATCTCACCATCGGCCTCTTCCTGATCGCGATGGTGCCGGTGCGGCACTTTCTGGCGCGGCACGAGCTCAAGGCCAATCTCTGGCATCTCGCCATCGGCGGCGCGCTGATCGGCTATCTCACCGGCATCGTGGTCTCGACCGGGCCGCTCAGCGTGCCCTTGTTCTTGTTCTATGGCCTGTCCAAGGGCGCGTTCCTCGCCACCGAAGCGGCCTCCTCGCTGGGGCTCTATTTCGCGAAGTCGGTGACTTTCGAGCGTTTCGGCGCCCTGACCGGGCAGGTCTTCATCAAGGGTCTGATCGCGGGCGCCTCACTGATGTCGGGCGCCTTCATCGCCAAACGCTTCGTGCTGCATCTGAGGCCGGAAACCTTCCGCCTGCTGATGGACGCGATCATGATCGCAGCGGGGCTCTCGATGCTCTGGACCGCAACGCAGCCGTGACCCAGCCGCAACTCAGACGGCGAATTCGGAGGTGATCGATGGGCTGTCAGAGACGACGCGGCTCGCCACGGCCGGCTGCCCGTCGAGCCATTGCAGCACGGCCTCGAGTGGCTGCGGCCGCTGATAGAGGAACCCCTGCCCGAGCCGCACTCCGATCTCGCGCATGGCCTCCGCCTGCTCGGCGCGCTCGATGCCTTCGGCGACCAATGTCAGTCCCAGCGTGGCGGCGAGCGAGGCGATGACGCCGACAATGGCCTTGTCCTCGGCGCTGTCGGGGATCTCGCTGATGAACGCCTTGTCGATCTTCACCTTGTCGAGCGGAAACCGGCGCAGATGGGCGAGCGAAGAGTAGCCCGTGCCGAAATCGTCGAGCGCGATCGTGGCTCCCAGGCGCCGCAGGCGATGCAGCGTTTCGGAGGCGCTGGCGATGTTGTTGATCAGCGACCCTTCCGTGATCTCGAGCTCGAGCATCGATGCCGCGACACCGAAGCGCGCACAGGTCGCGCGCAGCTCGGCGGCGAGCGAGTGGTCGGCAAGCTCGGACGGCGGCAGATTGATCGCGATCCGCAGCTGCGGCCTGCCCGCAGCGGCCAATTGCTGCAAGGCCCGGCAGGCATCGGTCAGCACGTAGCGGGTCAGCCGCGCATTGTTCCCGCTGCGCTCGATCAGCGGCAGGAATTCGCCGGGGCCGATCACGCCGTGCTCGGGATGGCGCCAGCGGATCAGCGCTTCCAGACCGACGACCTCGTGGCTATCGAGATCGACCTGGCTCTGGTACCAGACCTCGAATTGGCCCTCGGCGAAGCCGGTGGGAATTGCGAGCTCGAGATCCCTGCGGCGGCGATAGTCGCGCTGAAGCGCTTCGTCCAGCACGGCGACCGTGCCGGGCGCCTTGCTCTTGGCGTGATAGAGCGCGATGTCGGCGAGCGTCGGCAGATGCGACAGTTCCGGATCGTCGGCGTGGCGCACGGCAAGGCCGATGCTGGCGCGCGGCACCACCTGCTTGTCATGGAGGCGGATCGGCTCGGAAATGGCATCGAGCACGCGTTGAGCGAATGCGTGCGCGGCCCGCTCGTCGCTCACCTCGGGGCGAATGACGACGAACTCGTCGCCGCCGAGCCTTGCGACCCAGTCCTCGGCTTCGACCGCGCGACGAAGGCGCTGCGAAATCTGGACCAGGAACGCATCGCCGGCCTCGTGACCGAAGGTGTCGTTGATGCCCTTGAAGTCGTCGAGATCGATGAAGCAGAACGCGACCAGCGTATCCGGCGCGCCTCCATTCTGGCTCGTCACGGCGAGGCGCTCGGTCAGGGAGCGCCGGTTCGGCAGCCCGGTGAGCGGATCGTGCGTCGCCATGTGCCCGAGCCGGTCCAGCGCGCCGGACGTCGTGTGCTGCATGGCGTTGAAAGCGCGCGCGAGCTGCCCGAATTCGTTCGAGGACGTGACATCGGCCGGATAGGCCCGGCCGTCCTGCTTGCTGCGCTGGATCGCCGACATCATGGCCGCGAGCGGCCGGCCGATGAAGATGTTGGCGGAGATGCGCATGGCGATCAGGGTCGCGAACGTTGCCAGCAGCCCGACGACGAGCATCAGCAGCAGGCGGCTGCCCGCATCCGCGTACAGCGTCGCACGCGAATAGGCGATGGCGATGCGGCCGGCCTGAACGGCCATATTGCCGTTGCTGTAGTGTATCGGGTGCGAGACTTCGGCGACCGACTGGCCTTGGGGGCGCGCGACCACGCGGGCGATCGCAGCGCCGGTATCGTCATAGACGGCCGCCGCCGCAATGGTCTCGTCGTGCATGATCTCGTTGAGCACGCCCGTGACCTGGTCGTAGCGCATCTTCCAGAGCGGCTCGGCGATCAGCTCGGCCCGGCTCTCGGCGACGCGGGCCATGCGGGCGTCGAGTTGCCTGAGCTGCGACCAGAAGCTCGATGCCTCGACGCCGGCGGAGGCGAGCAATTGCACCAGCAGCAGAACGGGCACGGTGGCCCAGATCATCGCGTGGACGACCGAGCGCAAGCGCGGCGGCGCTGCCTGCTCGTTGCGATCCGGCTCGGTCATCGCCTCATCCTTGCGCATCAGTCGGCAACGCCTTCGGCGACCGGCAGCGACGAGATGAGCGCATCGAGGGAAAAGTCATATTGACCGCAGCGCCAGGCCTTCGCCCGGAACCGCGCGAAGTCGATCCGGTCGAACGCACGGGTCTTGATGAGGTCGGCGACCGAAGCGAGATTGTCGCGCGTGATCGCCGACGTCTTGACCTCGACGCGGGGCGAGACGGCAGCAAAATCGCAGCCATCGGCATAATCGCGCAGGAGAACGACGGACCAGCCGCCGAGCAGGAAATGCCCGCCATCGGTCAGGAGCATGCGGCCCGCCTTGATCTCGCGCAGCGCATCCTCCGACCAGTTGAGGCCGACCACCTGGATGTTCTCGCCGGGCACGAGGCCGGCGGCGATCGTCGCGCGCAGCGCGCCGAGCGCCATCGGATCGTTTCCGGCCCAGATCCCGGCGGGCCGGATCTGCTTGCGCGCGGCCCAGCTCAGGTAATTTGCCGTGACCCGCTCGGCCTCGGACTTCGTCCAGTTGGCGAACAGCATGCGGTCCACCACGACGTCGGACGCAGCATCCACCGCGAGCGTGAGGCCGGCGTTGCGGGCGATCGAGGCGGGCGTGGTCTCGTCGCCACCGATGCCGAGAATGTGGATCTTGCCGTCCGCGCTCTGCCATTTCTCGGCACGCGCCGCCGTGATCAGCGCATTGGCCATCCGCGCGCCCGCGGTCTGAAGATCGGTCGTGATGTCGCCGAGCCAGGTCTTGAGCTTTTGCCTGGGCGGTCCAAGGCGCACCGCGTCCTCGCCGATCAGCGTGTTCGAAAGCAGCAGCGTCTTGACGCCCGCGGCTTCGGCCGCCTCCAGGATGGGAACGGCGGCGGATTCCTCGTTCGACAGGATGAGGAAGTCGGGCTTGTCGGGACGGACCACCACGCCGAAGCCGAGCTCCTGCATGGTGCGGTGGTTCCGCTCGCTGGTCAGCACCTCGACATGGGCATCGAGCTTGCGGCCGGCGGCCTGCATGGTCTGCGCGACCATGTCCCAATAAACCTCGCCGGACTTGCCGGGATTGACGAAGACGATGTTGAGGGGCCTGGCGATGCTACCGCCAACGGACCCGAAGACGCCGCAGGCCATGCCCGCCGCGAGCAATATTCGCAGGAATCTCGTCAATTTCGCCGCCCCCATTGGTTCCGAGATTGGACCCACGTCCGCTAAGAATTGGCAAAATCGCACCGGGCACAGCGGCGCAGGGCTAACGAAAGGTATATCTCCCGTGCCGAATTGAGATACTCGAAGCGCCGGCGATCGGCCTGCCAATCCGTGCTATCAGCACATCTGAAACCCGCGACTCGCGCTCCCCATGGCCAAATCCACACTGTCCTTCGTCTGCCAGAACTGCGGCGCGGCCTATAACCGCTGGCAGGGCAAGTGCGAGTCCTGCGGCGAGTGGAATACGCTGGCGGAAGAAGACACCAGCGGAAGCGTGCCGGTGTCGATCCGCTCCAAGCGCAAGGGAAGAACCTTCGCGCTGGAGAGTCTCGCCGGAAAGAGCCCGGATGCGCCGCGCCTGTCCTCGGGGATGACCGAGCTCGACCGCGTCACCGGCGGCGGCTTCGTGCGCGGCTCGGTGCTGCTGGTCGGCGGCGATCCCGGCATCGGCAAGTCGACGCTGCTGACGCAAGCGACCAGCCTGCTCGCGCGCGCCGGCCACCGCGTCGTCTACATCTCCGGCGAAGAGGCGGTCGCCCAGGTGCGCCTGCGCGCCGAGCGGCTCGGGCTGTCGGACGCGCCGGTGCAGCTCGCGGCCGAGACCTCGGTCGAGGACATCGTCTCGACGCTGTCGGAGGGCGCGGTGCCCCGGCTGATCGTGATCGACTCGATCCAGACCATGTGGACCGACACGGTGGAATCCGCACCCGGCACGGTGACGCAGGTGCGCGCCTCGGCGCAGGCGCTGATCCGCTTCGCCAAAAAGACCGGGGCCGCCATCATCCTGGTCGGCCACGTCACCAAGGACGGCCAGATCGCCGGCCCCCGCGTGGTCGAGCACATGGTCGATGCGGTGATGTCGTTCGAGGGCGAAGGCTCGCAGCAATTCCGCATCCTGCGCGCGGTGAAGAACCGCTTCGGACCGACCGACGAGATCGGCGTGTTCGAGATGACGGGCCTCGGCCTGCGCGAGGTCACCAACCCGTCCGAGCTGTTCCTGTCGGAGCGCGACCTCGGCACGCCCGGTACCGCGGTCTTTGCCGGCATCGAGGGCACGAGGCCCGTGCTGGTCGAATTGCAGGCACTGGTGGCCCCGACCTCGCTCGGCACCCCGCGCCGGGCCGTGGTTGGCTGGGATCCGAGCCGGCTCTCAATGGTGCTGGCGGTGCTGGAGGCCCATTGCGGGGTCAAGCTGTCCGGCCACGACGTCTATCTGAACGTTGCCGGCGGCCTTCGCATCCACGAGCCCGCGGCCGACCTCGCCGCCGCCGCGGCCCTGGTGTCGTCGCTGGTTAATGCGCAGTTACCCACCGATGCCGTCTATTTCGGCGAAATCTCGCTGTCGGGCGTGGTGCGCCCGGTGGCGCAGACCCCGGCCCGGCTCAAGGAAGCGGCAAAGCTCGGCTTCCAGCGCGCCGTGCTGCCCGAATCGGCACGGGGCGATGCGGGCGGCGATGCCGGACTGTCCCTGAACGCGGTGAACAGCCTGACGACATTGGTGGCCGAGATCGCAGCGCGGGGCTCCCGCCGGGGCGAATCCGGTGCACAGCCAGAGAAAAATGCCACACCGGCCAGATTCCGCCGCGGAGAGGGTTAGGTGGAGGTGACGCCGGAGGCCTCCGCCGCTATACAGCCGTCACAAAAGCAGCATGGGATTGCGTGGTTGCGGCCTTGCCGGGAACGCCGTCCGCCCTTCTTTTAGGGCAGCGGCCAAGCACCGATTCGCTAGAGCACCTTTGAAGTACGAGCGGACCAGACCAGCCGATGCCAGTAACCATCCTCGACCTGATCCTGCTCGGTGTGATGCTGATCTCGGGCCTGCTCGCGATGGTTCGCGGCTTCATGCGCGAAATCCTGTCGATCGCGGCCTGGGGTGCCGCGGCGATCGTGACGCTGTATTCGTTCTCGAAGCTGCTGCCGACCGCCAAGACCTATTTCAACAACGACACGGTGGCGAGCGTCGTCGTCGTGGCCGGCGTGTTCATCGGCACCCTGGTCGTGGTCTCCGTCATCACGGTCCGGATCTCCGACATGATCCTGGATTCGCGGATCGGCGCGCTGGATCGGACCCTCGGCTTCCTGTTTGGGCTGGCTCGCGGGCTTTTGATCGTCGTGGTCGCGTTCCTGTTCTTCACCTGGCTGGTGCCGGACAAGCAGCGCCCCGACTGGGTCAGCGGGGCCAAGTCCCGCGTCGTGCTGCAGGGAACCGGCGATTGGCTGATGGCCCTCTTGCCTGACGACCCCGAGAACACCATCTTGAAGAGATTCAAGAAAAACAAACCAGATGATGATCAAGCTGAATCCGAGCAGCAGCCTTCGGGCAGTGGCGACGGGTACAGTAAGTCGGCTCGTGACGGCATGAAAAAGCTGATCGAGAAACCTGCGGCGCGTTGATAGGGCCCCAAAAGAGAGGCGAGAACGAGATGCGACACCCTGACCAGGACGCCCTGCTTGATCTCGATCCAAACGCCGGTCCAGGCCCGGCGGCGCTTGAGCTTCAGGACGATCTGGAAGGCGATACGCTGCGCGAGGAATGCGGCGTCTTCGGCATCTACGGCCACCCTGATGCGGCCGCCATCACCGCGCTCGGCCTTCACGCGCTCCAGCACCGCGGCCAGGAGGCCGCCGGCATCGTCTCCTACGACGGCAGCCGCTTCCACTCCGAACGCCGCCTCGGCCTCGTCGGCGACACCTTCTCCCGCCGCGAGGTGATCGACCGCCTGCCCGGCAATGTCGCGGTCGGCCATGTCCGCTACGCCACGACCGGCGCGACCATCCTGCGCAACGTGCAGCCGCTGTTCGCCGAGCTCAATGCCGGCGGTCTCGCGGTCGCTCACAACGGCAACCTCTCCAACGGCCTGACGTTGCGCCGCGAGCTCGTCAAGAACGGCGCGATGATGCAATCGACCTCCGACACCGAGGTGATCCTGCACCTGGTGGCGCGCTCCAAGCGCGTCCGCTTCATCGAGCGCTACATCGACGCGCTGCGCGAGATCGAGGGCGCCTATGCGCTGGTCTCGCTGACCAACAAGAAGCTGGTCGGCGCGCGCGATCCGCGCGGCATCCGCCCGCTGGTGCTCGGCGAACTCGACGGCTGTCCGATCCTGACCTCGGAGACTTGCGCCCTCGACATCATCGGCGCCCGCTTCGTGCGCGACATCGAGCCCGGCGAAGTCATCGTGTTCGACGAGAACGGCCAGGACATCCACAAGCCGTTCCCGCCGATGGCGCCGCGCCCCTGCATCTTCGAATACATCTACTTCTCGCGGCCGGATTCCATCGTGCACGGCCGCTCGGTCTACGAGGTGCGCAAGAATTTCGGCGCGCAGCTCGCGCGCGAGAGCCACGTTCCGGTCGACGTCGTGGTGCCGGTGCCGGATTCCGGCGTGCCGGCCGCGGTCGGCTACAGCCAGTATTCCGGCGTGCCGTTCGAGCTCGGCATCATCCGTAACCATTATGTCGGCCGCACCTTCATCCAGCCGACGCAGGCGATCCGCGAATCCGGCGTGCGCATGAAGCACTCGGCCAACCGTGCCGCGATCGAAGGCAAGCGCATCATCCTGATCGACGACTCGCTGGTGCGCGGCACCACCTCCAAGAAGATCGTGCGCATGATGCGCGATGCCGGTGCCAAGGAAGTGCACTTCCGCCTCGCTTCGCCCCCCATCCTCTATCCCGATTATTACGGCATCGACCTGCCCGACCGCGGCGGCCTCCTGGCGGCGACGCATACGCTGGAGGAGATGCGCGAGCTCATCGGCGCCGACTCGCTCGCCTTCCTGTCGATCGACGGCATGTACCGCGCCATGGGCGAGCCGGGCCGCGACCCCGCCAATCCGAAGTTTGCGGATCACTGCTTCACCGGCGTCTATCCGACCCACCTCACCGACCAGACCCAGACCGAGCCGCAGCCGCGGCAATTGTCGCTGCTGGCGGAGGCGAGCTGACGCGAGGCCGCGACGATGCAGGTTGCCATCGCCATAGTCTGCGGACTGGTGTTGATCGGCTTCATTGTCTTCGCCTTCAGGCAAGGCCTGAAGGTGACGCCTGATAGCTCGGGAAATGGACCCAACAGCAACAACATTCAGTAAGGCGGCCGCGGGGCAAAATTCCGTCACGGCCGGCCTTGTCCCAGCCGTCCACGGCTGTAAAACCCCACCATGACAAAGCCCCTCGCTGACCGCATCGCTCTCGTCACCGGCGCCTCGCGCGGCATCGGCTATGCCACCGCAATCGCACTGGCCAAAGCCGGCGCGCACATCGTTGCGACGGCGCGTACGCAAGGAGGGCTCGAGGAGCTCGACGACGAGATCCGGAAAGAGGGTGGCAGTGCCACCCTGGTGCCGCTCAACCTCACCGATTCCGACGGCATCGCGCGTCTCGGCGCCGGCCTGCACGAGCGCTACGGCAAGCTCGACATCCTGGTCGGCAACGCCGGCGTGCTCGGTCCCTCCTCGCCGATCGGCCATATCGAGCTGAAGACCTTCAACGACGTGATCGCGGTGAACGTTTCCGCGAACTTCCAGCTGATCCGCTGCATGGAACCGCTGCTCAGGCAATCCGATGCGGGCCGCGCCGTGTTCATCACCTCGGGTGCCGCCAACAAGGCCACCGCTTACGTCAGCCCCTACGCGGCCTCCAAGGCCGCACTGGAGACGCTGGCACGTGCCTGGGCGCAGGAAACCGCAAACACGAAGCTGCGCGTCAACCTGTTCAATCCGGGCCCGGTGCGCACCCGCATGCGGGCCACCCTGATGCCCGGCGAGGATCCGGCGACGCTCGACACGCCCGAGCAGGTCGCAGAATTCATCGTGCCGCTGTGCGCGCCCGACTGGACCGAGACCGGCAAATTCTACGATTACAAGACCCGCACCCTGATGAGCTTCCGCGCGCCGGCCTGATTGCCCTCCGACGCCTTGGACGTCATGCCGGCGGTAATGTCCGTACCGCCGAGTTCGATACCGGAAAGCACATTTAGAATTTCAAGCCGACATCGAACGCGCTGAAATAGCGTCTCAACGCATTTTGCCCAAAAGTTAACCGATGGATGACGCTACGACGCAGCGTCATCCGGCTTTAGGTGCATTGCCGTCGGTCATGGGACACGGTAGAGCGTCAATTGGAATAAGGCTCCCGAAGAGAGCCGTCCGCATATTTGACAATGGAGGAAGCCTTTATGACGATGCCCGCACGCCGCGCCGCGGCTCTTCTGGCCTGTGCCGCTTTCGGCTTTGCCACATCCGCCTTCGCGCAAGACAAGACCATCAAGATCGGCGTGCTCAACGACATGTCGAGCCTCTATGCCGACATCGGCGGCCCGAACTCGGTGGCGGCAGTGAAGATGGCGGTCGAGGATTCCGGCCTGAAGGCCAAGGGCTGGACCATCGAGGTGCTCTCCGGCGATCACCAGAACAAGCCCGACATCGGCGTCAACATCGCCCGGCAATGGATCGACGCCGACAAGGTCGACGCCATCGCCGACACGCCGAGCTCCGGCGTCGCGCTCGCGGTGAGCAACCTCGTCAGGGAAAAGAATGCGGTGCTGCTCAATTCGGGTGCGGCCACCGCCGACCTCACCGGCAAGGCCTGCACGCCCAACACCGTGTCCTTCACCTACGACACCTACATGCTCGCCAACGGCACCGGCAAGGCGCTGACCAAGGCGGGCGGCGACAGCTGGTTCTTCCTCACCGCGGATTATGCCTTCGGCCATGCGCTGGAGCGTGATACCGGCGCGGTCGTCACGGCGACCGGCGGCAAGGTGCTCGGCGGCGTCAAGCATCCGCTGAACACGGCCGACTTCTCCTCCTTCCTGCTGCAAGCGCAGTCCTCCAAGGCCAAGATCATCGGCCTTGCCAATGCGGGCGGCGACACCACCAACGCGATCAAGCAGGCCGCCGAGTTTGGCATCGTCCAGGGCGGCCAGAAGCTCGCCGCGCTGCTGCTGTTCATCAACGACGTGCACTCGCTCGGCCTGAAGACCGCGCAGGGCCTGACCTTCACCGAGTCGTTCTACTGGGACCTCAACGACCAGACCCGCGAATGGTCGAAGCGTTTCCAGAAGGTCTCGCCCAAGGGCTCGATGCCCTCGATGACGGTTGCGGGCCTCTACGCCGAGATTCTGCATTACCTGAAGGCGATGGAAGCGCTCGGCAGCAATCCGCGTGACGGCGCCAAGGTCGTCGCCAAGATGAAGGAGCTGCCGACCGACGATCCGCTGTTCGGCAAGGGCCCGCTGCGCCAGGACGGACGCCGCCTCATCCCCGCCTATCTGTTCGAGGTGAAGAAGCCCGAGGAGTCGAAGGGGCCGTGGGACTATTACAAGCTGGTCGCCACCATCGCGCCGGAAGATGCGGCCAAGCCGCTCAAGGACAGCGACTGCCCGCTGGTGAAGAAGTAGGATCGTAGGGTGGGATAGCATGCGGCTGCGCAAAGCGCAGTCCGCTGGCGTAACCCACCTCTTCCGCCTCCGCGGAAATGAAAGAGGTGGGTTACGCCTTGCGGTTTGCGCTTCGCGCGAACCGCGAGGCTAACCCACCCTACGAGACTGTCCTCGTCCCGCCGAGCGACCGCACCGCGATCGCAACGCACACCACCATCAGCACCGCGGCGAGCAGGAACGGGGCGCCGGGCAGATGCAGCGGCGCGCTGGCGCCGATGAAATAGGAAAATGTCAGCGTGAATAGGAACGGGCCGACGAGCTGCGACACGCTCTGCACGCTCGCGGTTGCGCCCTGCAGCTGGCCCTGCTGATCCGGCGCGACGAGCCGCGTCATCAGCGCTTGCGAGGCGGCACCAGAGATGCCCCACAGCGCCAGAATGGGAATCCCGAGCCAGGATAGCGGTCCGGTCGGCGCAGCGCCGAGGACCACGAATCCGATCGCGCCACAGCAGAGGCCGAGCAGGAGCGCGTTGCGCTCGCCGAGCGCATGCACGATGGGGCCGATCGCAAAGCCCTGCACCACCATGGCGCAGATGCCGACCATGGCGAGCGTCAAGCCCACCGTCTTGGCATCCCAGCCGTAGCGATAGGTCGCGTAGAGCACGAAGGTCGAGGGCAGCACGACATGGGCGACCTGCGCGATGAAGTTGACGATCGACAACGCGGCAAGCAGCGCGTCGGAGCGCAGCAGATGCAGCGCCCCGAGAGGACTGGCGCTGCGCCAGCGCAGCGGCGCGCGCTTGTCGGGCGCCAGCGACTCCGGCAGCACGAACAGGCCATAGAGCGCGTTGGCGAAGCTCAGGGCCGCCGCGGCCCAAAACGGCAGGCGCGGATCGATGTCGCCGAGCAGGCCGCCGAGCGCTGGCCCCAAGATGAAGCCGGCGCCAAAGGCCGCACCGATCCGGCCGAAGACCGCCGCACGGCGTTCCGGCGGCGTGATGTCGGCGATATAGGCGAAGGCGGTCGAGATGCTCGCCGAGGTGATGCCGGAGATCACGCGGCCGATGAACAGCCACGCAAGCGACGGCGCCAGCGCCATCAAGACGTAATCGGCTGCGAGCCCGAAATTCGACAGCAGCACCACCGGCCGGCGTCCGAAACGATCGGACAGCGCACCAAGCACCGGCGAGAACACGAACTGCATCAAGGCCCAGGCGGTGCCGAACAGGCCGAAAATGCGCGCGGCATGTGCGGTGTCGTTGTCGACGAAGCTTTCGATCAGCTTCGGCAGGACCGGCATGATCACGCCGAGCGCGACCATGTCGAGCAGGATGGTGACGAAGATGAAGGCGACCGCGCCGCGCGGGGCCGGCGCTGCGTCCTGCACCACCGCCTCGCCGGCACCGTCGCTCACGATGGCCGCTTGCGCTTGTGCGCGAAGGGATTGGCCTTCTCGCGCAGCGTGATGCGCACCGGCGTGCCAGGCAGCTCGAAGGTCTCGCGCATGGAATTGGTGAGATAGCGCAAGTAGGATTGCGGCACGGCGTCGGCACGCGAGCAGAACAACACGAAGCTCGGCGGCCGGGCCTTGGTCTGGGTGATGTAGTTCAGCTTCAGCCTGCGGCCGGAGACCGCCGGCGGCGGGTTGGCCTGGATCGCCTGCTCGAACCAGCGATTGAGCGCCGAGGTAGGCACGCGCCTGTTCCAGATCGCATAGGCGTCCTGGATCGCCTGCATCAGGCGATCGATGCCCTCGCCCATCAAGCCCGAGACGGCGACGATGGGCACGCCCTTGAGCTGCGGCAGCCAATGGTCGGCATCGCGGCGCAGGCCGGAGATCGCGCCGCCGCCCTTGGTCTCCATCAGATCCCATTTGTTGACGGCGAGCACGACCGCCCGTCCCTCGCGCTCGATCAGGTCGGCAATGCGCAGGTCCTGCTCCTCGAAGCGGTTCTGCGAATCCATCATCAGCACGACGACCTCGGCAAAGCGCACCGCGCGCAGTGCGTCCGCAACCGACAGCTTTTCCAGCTTCTCCTCGATGCGCGAGCGCCGGCGCAGGCCCGCGGTGTCGAAGACGCGGAAATCGCGGCCCTTCCAGTTGATCTCGACTGCGATGGAATCGCGCGTGGTGCCGGCCTCCGGGCTGGTCAGCAGGCGCTCCTCGCCGAGCAGATGGTTGATCAGCGTCGACTTGCCGGCATTGGGCCGGCCGACGATCGCGACCCGAATCGGGCGCGTGGCCGCCTCTTCCTCGGAGATCGGCGCGTCGTCCTCATCGTCGTCTTCTTCGACGGGTTCGGGCATCAGCTTGGCCAGCGCATCGTAGAGCTCGCCCATGCCCTCGCCGTGCTCGGCCGAGATCTGGATGGGATCGCCGAGGCCGAGCGCGAATGCTTCCATTGCGCCGGCATCGCCGTGCTTGCCCTCGCTCTTGTTGGCGACCAGCAGCACCGGCTTGTCGGCCTTGCGGGCGAAATCGGCGAAGGCGCGATCGGTTGGCGTCAGGCCGATGCGGGCGTCGACCACGAAGAACAGCGCGTCGGCCTGCGCGATCGCGGTCTCGGTCTGCTCCTGCATGCGCGCGGTCAGCGAGCCCTTGGCGCCCTCGTCGAGGCCGGCGGTATCGATGATGGTGAAGCGGAGATCACCGAGCCTGGCCTCGCCTTCGCGGCGGTCGCGGGTGACGCCCGGCAGGTCATCGACCAGCGCGAGCTTCTGCCCAACCAGGCGGTTGAACAGCGTCGACTTGCCGACATTGGGCCGGCCGATGATGGCGATCGTGAAGGACATCGGTCATTCGTGCGCTGCCGAGGCTGCGCCTGTCAATGCAACGGGAAATATCAGCGCGAGAAGCTGCCGCTCGGCAGCGGTGCCGGGAAGGCGCTCTGCGATTGCTGCTGCGGGGGCTGGGTCGGCTGCACCTGCTGGGCCGGCTGATCTGGCGGCGGCGCGGTGGTGCGCCTGCGGACGATCTTGTGCTTGGGCGGCGGAGCGGACGTCGCCGGCGCTGCCTCCGGCTGCGCCTCGCCGTCGACCTCGCCGACGGGTGCCTCGGCCGGCGCGGCGGACTGCTTGGTATTCTTTGCCTTGGCCCCCTTTGCCGGCTTGGCCGGCTCCGGCTCGGCAGGCAGGGCCGCGACGGCGGGTGCGTTGGGATCGGGCTGCTGCTGCTGTGCGCCTTTGTACAGGTCCCTCGGCACGCCCTGCTCGAGCCCCGGCACGCCCTCGGGGAAGACCGGCTTGCGGTCGCCCGGCAGCTTCTTCTTGGTGTCGAGGAAGTCGAGCAGGTCGCTCGGATCGAAGCTGGAGCAGCCGCCCAGGACGCCGGTGAAGGCGATCAGGACGGCGGCTGCGATCAAGCGTGGCGTGCGGCGCATCTTGGTGTCTCGTTACGTCAGAGAACCGTCGTCAGCTTTTGGCGACGGGTGGCAACAAAGCCTGGAGCGCCTCGGCGCGAGAGCGCAGGCCGGGCGGCGTTTCGCCGTCTCCGTCAATCGCCTCGAGCCATTTGCGGGCTGCAGTCATGTCGTTGTTACGCCAGGCCGACAGCGCCAGCATCTCGCGGGCGGTGTGGCGGAAGGTCGATTTCGGCGCGGCGGAAGCTTCCAGCCGCTGCTGGATGTCGGCATAGCCGGCGCTGTCGAGCAGGAGCCCCGCGGCGCGGATCTTGGCCAGATCCTGCCACTCGCCGCCAATGCTGCGGTCGGCGGCGATGTCGTCATACATCTTCGCGGCCGCCTTGGGATCGCGGCTCGCGGCCTCCGCCGCAGCACGCAGCCGCGCCAGGGTGCGATAGCCGGACGGCGCCTTCGCGGCGAGCTCGGTGAAGGCCTTCTCGGCGTCCTCGTGCTTGCCCTGCTCGGACAGCTCGGCGGCCTTCTCGAAAGCGGCGCCCGCCTCGGCGGCCTTCTTGGCCTCCAGGTACCTATAACCCTGCCAGCCACCTGCGCCGGCGACGATCAGCACCATCAGCGCGATGAAGTAGATCGAATACTTGTCCCACAGCTTCTTGAACTGTTCGCGACGTACTTCCTCGTTGACTTCGTCAAATAATTCAGACACTTATGCCAATCCCATGCCCGTCCGGGTGCGCGCGCCAAAGCGTTCGCGTCAGGAATCCGTCCCCGTGTGGCGGCGAGGTAGCCTAACGATATGGCGGTGGCAAGGCAAAGCGAGCCCGATCAAGGCGTTAACCACCCGGGACATCCCGGATGCCCCTGCCCGGCTCAAGCTCCCAGCAGCTCCCGCAGCTGGCGCTTCAGCACCTTGCCATTGGCGTTGCGCGGCAGCGGGTCTGCCGTGATCGCCATGGTTTCGGGAATCTTGTAGTCGGACAGGCGCTCGGCGCACCAGGCGCGCAGGTCCGTATCGGTTACCGGCTGTCGCGTCACCACCACGGCGTGGACGCGCTCACCCAGCACCGGGCAAGGCCTGGAAATGATCGCGCTCTCGACCACGGCGGGATGGCCGGCCAGCACGGATTCGACCTCGGCCGAATAGATCTTCAGGCCGCCGCGATTGATCATGTCCTTCTGCCGGTCGAACACGCGAACGAAGCCTTCCGCATCGACCGAGCCGAGATCGCCGGAATGCCAGAATCCGCCCGTAAAGCTTTCGGCGGTGGCCTTCGGGTTATTCCAGTAGCCCTTGATCACGGAGGCGCTCTGGATCCAGAGCTCGCCGATCTCGCCGGGAGGCAGCTCGCGCCCGTCCGGGCCCATCACAGCGATGCGCGCGCCGGGACACGGCAGACCGACGCTGTCGATATGGCGCTCGGTCAGCTCGCCCGGCATGATGGTCGAGGGCGAGGTCGTCTCGGTCGCGCCGTAGCAGTTCATCAGCTTCAGGCCGGGAATCTTCGCCTTGAGCTTCTCGATGGTGGCGACCGGCATCGGCGCGCCGCCGAAACCGCCGATGCGCCAGCTCGAGAGATCATAGCCGTCGAAATCGGGCTGGAGCAGGCAGAGATTGTACATCGCCGGCACCATCACCGTGTAGGTGACGCGCTCGCGCGAGGCGAGCTTGAGGTAATGGGCGGCCTTGAACTCGGGCATGATGATCAGCGTCCCGCCGCAGCGGATCATGGTCGTAATGTTGGCGACGACGCCGGTGACATGGCCGAGCGGCACCGCTGCGATCGAGCGATCGGCTTCCGTCAATTGCAGGCAGGATACGAACACCATCGAGGAATGGACGATGTTGCAATGGGCCAGCATCGCGCCCTTCGGCTTGCCCGTGGTGCCGGAGGTGTAGAGGATCATCGCGGTGTCCTCTTCGCTCACCTCGATCGGTGCCGATGCCGGAGCGTTTTCGGCGAGCGAAGAGAAATGCGAGCGGGCGGGCTCGTCGTCGATGGCAATGCGATGGATCAGATCGGGCACGTCCTTTGCGTCGGGCAGGCGCTCAGCGAGCGAGGCCTCGTGGATCAGGATCTTCGCGCCGCAATCGGCGAGCACATAGGCGATTTCAGGCTTCTGCTGGCGCGTACTGAGCAGCACGGTGACGAGCCCCTCATGCGCGGCGGCAAACAGCAGCAGCGGAAATTCGATGCGGTTGCCGAGCAGGATGGCGAGGCGATCGCCGCGCTGCAATCCTAGCTTACGCAACCCCGCAGCGATCCGCGCCGCCTGCTCCGCTGCCTGCCGCCAGCTCAGCCGGACATTGCCGCAGATCAACGCTTCGCCATCGGCATTGCGGCCGCGCGCCTCCGCGATCATCGCCCAGAGGCTCGATGGCCGATCGCAAAACGCCGGCACCACCCGCTCGCCAAAACGCGACTCGAGCCGCATCGGCGGGATCTGAGATTGCGACCAGTCCATGGGGATGCCCTCGGCTTGTTGCTCTCGTTATCTTCCCCGCACGGTCAGGCGAGCCCCGTCTTGCGCTGATCGGCTAGACCCCGATCACGGGCACGCCGATCACCACCGGATGAAACGCGAAGGCCAGGGCCAGATAGGCGACCACGCCGACCGCGACCGCGATCAGATCGTTGGTGGGGCCGCCGACCGGAATCGGCGGGGCGCCGGCGTCGGTGCGAGCTTTCAGCGAGATGCGGTCATAGACCGCCCAGGCGAGGAACGAGCCGAACAGGATGATGGAGCCGAGATCGCCATTGGCGAGCAGATGCGCCGCCGCCCACAGCTTGATGCCGGCCAGCATCGGATGCTTCAACGTCGCATAGATGCGGCCACGCATGTAGGACGCCACCACGAGGATGACTGCAGGCAGCATCAAGGCCAACGCGATGTGCTTCATCGCCTTCGGCGGATACCAGACGTCGATCCAGCCGGAGCTGCGGTAATGGGCATAGCCCCAGATGATCAGCACCAATCCCGCCAGTGAGACCGCCGAATAAAGGAGCTTGTAGGTCCCCTCGCCCAGCCTCGCGATCGCCTGCGCGCGCGCTTCTCGTTTGGTTGTGAAAATATGGGACGCAAAAAACAGCACCAGCCCCAGGATCATGACCAGCAGACCCACGACATCCTCCCCGCAAAGCAGCCCCCTGCCACTGAGGTATCATCGATCGGCCGATGGTCGCAACTCGCGCGCTATTTGCCGAGCTCCCGATTGTCGACATAACGGATCGCGATGGGCCGCCCGGCCAACGCCCCGCCGAGCCCGCTGGTCAATTTCAGCGGCAGACAGGCCTTCAGCGATGCATTGATGGCGTTCAGATAGGTCGTCCGGGTGTCCGCCGGCACGCCCGCAGTCGCGTATGTGAGGCGCGGCGGGCCGATCAGGCCGCCGGTCTTGTTGAAGCTGAAGCGCACCGACATCTGCATGCCTGCGCGCGCATGGTCCGATGGCGGCGACCAGCAGCTGCGCAGCGCGGCGAAGAGGTCGCCGATCGTGTCGAGATCGTGATCGGGCTTCCGGTATTTGGCGCGGTCGGCCTCGACAGGCACGCTCTCGATCGTGAGCTGGAGGTTCTGGCCGTAAGGGTAGTCGATCTCGGGAATACAGGGGCCGGGCTCGAGCGGGCTGCAATAGGATGGCGTGCAGGGCTCGCCGTCGAGCACGCTGCAAGGCTCGTGCGCGAACGGAATCGGATTGATCTGGCGTCGCTGCGCGTCGGCGGCGATCGAGGTCATTGCCAGCAAGGCAAGAACAAGAATGCAGCGCCACATGTACCGGGACCGCAATGGCATTTGCAACAGGTGGCGACGGCTATGAAAGGTTCAAGGCTGGCCGCGATGGTTCGCTTCACTCGACAATCTGATCCGCTTGCGCCACCAGCGTGGGCGGTAAATTCAGCCCCAACGCATTGGCTGTCTTGAGATTGAGCAGGAACTGGAATTCATTCGGTTGTTGGACTGGCAAGTCTGCGGGACGGGTTCCTCTCAAGACGCGGTCGACATAATCCGCCGAGCGACCGACGAGCTGCGTAATCGAGACTCCGTAAGACATCAGCCCGCCGTCCGTGACGAAGGACGGGAACGGATACATCGCCGGCAGACGATGCGCGGCCGCCAAGTTCAGAATCAATTGCCGATGAACGAGTGGAAATGCGTCGGGAAAGATCAGCAGCCCGCCGTCTGGCTGCTCTGCAAAGCGGGAAATCGCCTGTTCGAGCTCGGCGGCGTTGTGCGCCGGCGCCGGAACGAGCTGGAGCTGGACTGCCGGAATGGCCGCTTCCACGGACGGCATCAAGATCATGGGCGCCGTTCGCGGATTGAAGATTGCGGCAACCCTCCGTATCGCGGGTGCCGCCTGCTTGAGCAATTGCAGCCACTTGCCCGCCATTTCAGGCTCGAAGGTCGTGAAGCCCGTGATATTTCCGCCTGGCTTGCCCAGACTTTGAACGAAACCGGCACCCACGGGATCGGCAACGACCGTGAAGATGATCGGCAAGGTCGGCGCGCGTCGCCTCAGGGCTTCCACAGAGGGAGTGCCGATTGCCAGAAGCACATCCGGCCCCCACTTCACGAGCTCCGCCGCCTGGGCATCGGCAACATTCGGATCGCCGGCCCACCAGCGATACTCGATATGGATGTTGCGCTCCTGTTCCCAACCGAGCTCGCCCAGACGCTGTCTCAGTTTCTGGTAGCCGGCCTGGCTCTCCGGATCGCTCGACCTGCCTCCCGCCAACACACCGATCCGCCGCACATTCCCCTGCGCGGATGTGCTCAGCGGATAGGCCGCCGCGCCTGCAGCGAGCATGATGAATTCGCGCCGCCTCATGACCGTCGACCTCGCTATGCGTTGCCGTCCTGCATCACGGAGAACGTCTGGGAAACATTACCCCTTTTTCTTGACGTCCTTGACGTTGCTAAACTCGATACCCTCGGCACGCTCCTTGGTGTAGCCGAGGTAGAACTCGTTCCGGGCGAGATAGACGGGATCGCCGTCGACGTCGTCGGCAATGCTCGAATTATTGGCGGCGATGAAGCTGTCGAGCTTCTTGCGGTCCTCCGAGGAGACCCAGCGCGCCAGCTGGAACTCGCTGACCTCGAACTCGACCGGCAGCGAATATTCCGCCTCGAGCCGGGCCTTGAGCACATCGAGCTGCAGCGCGCCGACCACGCCGACCAGCGCCGGGGCGCCGTCGCGAGGGCGGAATACCTGCACCACGCCCTCTTCCGACATCTGCTGCAGCGCTTCCTTCAGCTTCTTCGCCTTCATCGCGTCGGTGAGACGGACACGGCGGACGATTTCCGGCGCGAAGCTCGGCACGCCGACGAAGTTGAAATCCTCGCCCTCGGTCAGCGTATCGCCGATGCGCAGCGTGCCGTGGTTGGGAATGCCGACGACGTCGCCGGCGAAGGCTTCGTCCGCGACCGAGCGGTCCTGCGCGAAGAAGAATTGCGGGCTCGACAGCGGCATGCTCTTGCCGGTGCGCACGAGCTTGGCCTTCATGCCGCGGCTGAGCTTGCCCGAACACAGGCGCGCAAACGCGATGCGGTCGCGGTGGTTGGGATCCATGTTGGCCTGGATCTTGAACACGAAGGCGCTCATGCGCGGATCGGTGGCCTCGACCTTGCGCTGGTCGCTGTCCTGTGCGCGCGGCTCGGGCGCGAACTTGCCGAGGCCCTCCAGGAGGTCGCCGACGCCGAAATTACGCAGCGCGCTGCCGAAATAGACCGGCGTCAGGTGGCCTTCGCGGAACGCGTCCAGCTCGAACGGCTTCGACGCCTCGGTGACGAGCTCGAGCTCGTCCTTCACGGCGGAGACGTCGAGATTGGCGTTGAGCTTGGCGAGCTCTTCGATCTCGATCTCGAGCGCCGCGCCGGTCTTGGCGCCGCCGCCTTCGAGCAGGCGCACGCCGCCATTGACGACGTCATAGGTGCCGAGGAAGTCGCGGCCGCGGCCGACCGGCCAGGTCATCGGCGTGGTGTCGAGCGCCAGCGTCTTCTCGATCTCGTCGAGCAGCTCGAACACGTCGCGACTCTCGCGGTCCATCTTGTTGATGAAGGTGATGATCGGGATGTCGCGCAGACGGCACACCTCGAACAGCTTTCGGGTGCGCGCCTCGATACCCTTGGCCGCGTCGATCACCATCACGGCGGAATCGACCGCCGTCAGCGTGCGATAGGTATCTTCCGAAAAGTCCTCGTGGCCCGGCGTGTCCAGCAGGTTGAAGACGAGGCCTTCGAACTCGAAGGTCATCACCGAGGTCACCACCGAGATGCCGCGTTCGCGCTCGATCTTCATCCAGTCCGAACGCGTGTTGCGCCGCTCGCCTTTGGCCTTGACCTGGCCGGCGAGGTTGATAGCGCCGCCGAACAGCAGCAGCTTTTCGGTCAGCGTGGTCTTGCCGGCGTCGGGATGGGAGATGATCGCAAAGGTCCGCCGCCTCGCCACCTCGGCGGCAAGCGGGGAACGGGCCGGCGATTCGGCTGTGGTGGCGGCGATGTCGGACATGGCGGGAGCGTGTGGCAGGGAAAACGGGCCTGATCAAGCCTCATTTGGTGATTGCGAAGGTTTCCGGCCAGCCCCATATCCCCCTTTTGGGAGGACGACCTCCCTGCCCATCAGCACACCAGCCGCGGGGACGACCCTGCCTTGAATGGAGGGTCGTCATGGCCTGGAGCATCCTGTTCGTCGCCGGTCTCCTCGAGATCACCTGGGCCATCGGCCTGAAATACACCGAGGGCTTTAGCAAGCTTGTCCCGTCCGCGGTCACGCTCGCGGCCATGGCCGGAAGCGTCATCCTGCTCGGATTTGCGCTCAAATCCCTGCCCGTCGGAACCGCCTATGCGGTCTGGACCGGCATCGGCGCGGTCGGCACCGCGACGCTCGGCATGGTTCTGTTCGGCGAGCCGGCGACGGCCTTCCGCCTCGCCAGCATCGGCCTGATCGTCGCCGGCATCATCGGACTGAAGCTCGTCACCTGACGAGCTGGACCACCCACCAGGTCAGCGCGGCCACGATGCCTGAGGCCGGGATCGTGATCACCCAGGCATAGACGATCGAGCTTGCGACGTTCCAGCGCACGGCCGAGACGCGGCGGGCGGCACCGACGCCGACGATGGCGCCGGTGATGGTGTGGGTGGTCGAGACGGGAACCCCGAGATAGGTCGCCATGAACAGGGTCACCGCGCCTCCCGTCTCGGCGCAAAAGCCCTGCATCGGGGTCAATTTCGTGATGCGCAGGCCCATGGTGCGGACGATGCGCCATCCGCCCATCAGCGTGCCCAGCGCCATCGCCGCCTGGCACGACAGCACCACCCAGAACGGCACCGAGAACTCGCTGCCGAGATGGCCCTGCGAATAGAGCAACACCGCGATGATGCCCATGGTCTTCTGCGCGTCGTTGCCGCCATGGCCGAGCGAATAGAGCGAAGCGGAGACGAATTGCAGGATGCGGAAGGCGCGGTCGACCGCGAACGGCGTCGAGCGCACCGAGGCCCAGGACACGATCGCAACCAGCGCCATTGCGAGCAGGAAGCCAACCAGCGGCGACAGCACGATCGCCAGCACGGTCTTGGACAGGCCGCTCCACACCGCGGCCGAAATACCGGCCTTGGCCAAGCCGCCGCCGACGAGCCCGCCGATCAGCGCGTGCGACGACGACGATGGAATGCCAAGCGCCCAGGTCACGAGGTTCCAGACGATGGCGCCGACGAGGGCTGCGAAGATCACCTGGGCGTCGACGACCGCGGGATCGATGATGCCGGTGCCGATGGTCTGGGCGACGTGCAGCCCGAACACCAGGAACGCGATGAAATTGAAGAACGCGGCCCAAAACACCGCGAATTGCGGCCGCAGCACTCGGGTCGAGACGATGGTCGCGATCGAATTGGCGGCGTCGTGCAGGCCGTTCAGGAAATCGAACAGCAGCGCGACGGCGATCAGGCCGACCAGGACGGGAAAAGCCAACGCAGCATCCACGGCGGCCCTGCCCTACACTTGCTCGATGACGATGCTGTTGATCTCGTTGGCGACGTCATCGAAACGGTCGGCCACCTTCTCGAGATGGTCGTAGATCTCGACCCCTACGATGAAATCCATCGCATTGCCGTCGCGATGCTTGAGGAACAGCTCCTTCAGGCCGATGTCGTGGAGATCGTCGACACGGCCCTCGAGCTTGCCGAGCTCCTCGGTGATCGCGGTCAGCATGGCGACGTTCTTGCCGATCTCCTGCATCAGCGGCAGCGCACGGCCGACCAGATTGGCGCATTCGATCAAGAGTCCGCCGATCTCGCGCATCGGCGGCTCGAAACTGCGCACCTCGAACAGCATCACGGCCTTGGCCGTCTGCTGCATCTGGTCGATGGCATCGTCCAGCGACGTGATCAGGTTCTTGATGTCGCCGCGGTCGAACGGGGTGATGAAGGTGCGGCGCACCGCCGTCAGCACCTCGCGGGTGATATTGTCGGCGTCGTTCTCGAACTGGTTGACGCGCTGGCAATAGACCGGCGTCTCCTCGCCCCCGTTGAGCATGCCCTGGAGCGCGACCGCGCCCTGGATCACGGTCTGGGCATGGCGGTCGAACAGGTCGAAGAACCGCTCTTCCCTGGGCAGGAACGCACGAAACCATCGCATCATGGGGGTAGGCTACCGGTTGGAAATGGTCAGGCCCGTGAGGGCTGTCATAAAACTGTCATAGACCATTTTCGATCCGCGCGCGTGTCGCCTCACGCCCGCGGAGCCGGGTCATCCACCGCTTTCATGCATCAATGAAACCGATGCAATATCAGTTACTTAGAGCGAACGTCGGAAGTAATGCGCGATTTCGCCGACGACGCCGCGGCGGAAGGTGAGCACGCAGACCACGAAGATCGCGCCTTGGATCACCGTCACCCACTGGCCGAAGCCGGCCAGATATTGCTGCATGGCGATGATCACGAAGGCGCCGACCACGGGACCGAAAACGGTGCCGAGCCCGCCGACCAGCGTCATCAGCACGACCTCGCCCGACATCGTCCAGTGCACGTCGGTGAGCGAAGCGTTCTGCGCCACGAACACCTTCAGCGCACCGGCAAGGCCGGCGAGCGTCCCCGACAGCACGAAGGCCAGGAACTTGTATTGGTCGGTGCGGTAGCCGAGCGAGATCGCGCGCTGCTCGTTCTCGCGGATCGACTTCAGCACCTCGCCGAACGGCGAGTTGATGATGCGGAAGATCAGGAGGAAGCCGGCGAGGAAGCCGACCAGCACGACATAGTACAGCACCGTCGGCTTGGACAGATCGAGCACGCCGAACATGCGTCCCTGTGGGATGCCCTGGATGCCGTCCTCACCATGGGTGAACGGGGCCTGGAGATAGATGAAGTACAGGAGCTGCGACAGCGCCAGCGTGATCATCGAGAAATAGATGCCCTGGCGTCGGATCGAGATGTAGCCGGTGACGATCGAGAGCACGAACGCCGCGGCGACGCCGACGAGAATGCCGAGCTCGGGCGGCAGCGCCCAGACCTTCAGCGCATGCGCGCTGCAATAGCCGGCCGTGCCTAAGAACATCGCGTGGCCGAACGACAGCAAGCCGCCATAGCCGACCAGCAGATTGAAGGCGCAGGCGAGCAGCGCAAAGCACAGCGCCTGCATCACGAAGAACGGATAGACGCCCGTGAACGGCACCGCTGCGAGCAGCAGCGCCATCACTGCGAATACAATCATCTCGTCGCGCATTGCGCGCGGGGTCACAGGAAGCGTGTCGTCCGTCAGGGTTGTCATCTCAGGCCGCCCTTCCCGTCAATCCCGTCGGCTTCACCAGCAGCACCAGCACCATCAGCACGAACACGACGGTGTTGGAGGCCTCGGGGTAGAAATACTTGGTCAGGCCTTCGATCACGCCGAGCGCAAAGCCGGTGATGATGGAGCCCATGATCGAGCCCATGCCGCCGATCACCACCACCGCGAACACGACGATGATGAGGTCGGCACCCATCAGCGGCCGCACCTGGTTGATCGGCGCCGAGAGCACGCCGGCAAGCGCGGCAAGGCCGACGCCGAGACCGTAAGTGAGCGTGATCATGCGCGGCACGTTGATGCCGAAGGCACGCACCAAGGTCGGATTTTCGGTCGCGGCGCGCAGGTAGGCGCCGAGCTGCGTCTTCTCGATCAGGAACCAGGTCGCAAGGCACACCGCCAGTGAGAACACGACGACCCAGCCGCGGTAGATCGGCAGGAACATGAAGCCGAGATTCATGCCGCCCCTGAGCTGGTCGGGGATGGCGTAAGGCAGGCCCGAGGAGCCGAAATAGTTCTGGAACACGCCCTGCACGATCAGCGCGATGCCGAAGGTCAGGAGCAGGCCGTAGAGATGATCGAGCCCGGTCAGCCATTGCAGCATGGTCCGTTCCAGGATCATGCCGAAGATGCCGACGATGATCGGCGCCAGCAGCAGCGCCCACCAATAGTTGATGCCGCCGAGGTTCAACAGGAAATAGGCGACGAAGGCGCCCATCATGTAGAGCGCGCCATGGGCGAAATTGATGATGTTGAGCATGCCGAAGATGACGGCAAGCCCGAGACTGAGCAGCGCGTAGAACGAGCCGTTGATCAGTCCCACCAGTAGCTGAGCGTAGAGAGCCTGCATCGATCCCGCACCCGGTCCCTTCTATTCCTCAACAACAGGCCGGCACCGCTGCGGCGCCGGCCCGCATCGTTCACCGTTACTTCTTCACCAGCGGACAGGCGCTTTCCGACAGCGGCCGGAAGGCCAGGTCGCCGGGAGTCGTGCCGATCAGCTTGTAATAATCCCAGGGCGCCTTGGATTCCTCGGGCTTCTTGACCTCGAACAGATAGGCCGGATGCAGCTTGCGACCGTCCGCACGGATCGTTCCCTTGCCGAACAACGCATCGTCGGTCGGCATCTCCTTCATCTTGGCGACCACCTTGGCCCCGTCATGCGGATTGCCGCCCATCGCCTCCAGCGCCTTGAAGTAATGCAGCAGGCCCGAATAGACCCCGGCCTGCACCATCGAGGGCATCGCCTTGTTCTTCATCCGCTCGGAGAAGCGTTTGGAGAAGGCGCGCGTGCCGTCGTTCATGTCCCAATAGAAGGTCTCGGTGAAGTTCAAGCCCTGCGCCACCTTCAGACCGAGCGAGTGCACGTCGGTGATGAAGAGCAGCAGACCCGCAAGCTTCTGGCCGCCCGAGACGATGCCGAACTCGGACGCCTGCTTGATGGTGTTGGTGGTGTCGCCGCCGGCATTCGCCATGCCGATGATCTTGGCTTTGGAGGCCTGCGCCTGAAGCAGGAAGGACGAGAAGTCAGCGGTATTCAGGGGATGCTTGACGTTGCCGATCACCTTGCCGCCCGACTTCACCACCACCGCCGCGGTGTCGCGCTCGAGGGCATGGCCAAAGGCGTAGTCCGCGGTGAGAAAATACCAGGTGTCGCCGCCCGCCTTCACCAGCGCCTGCCCGGTACTGTTGGCCAGCATATAGGTATCATAGACCCAGTGGACCGTATTCGGCGAGCATTGCGCGTTGGTGAGATCCGACGTCGCCGCACCTGTGTTGATCAGGATGGAATTCTTCTCTTTGACGATGTTGTTCACCGCCAGCGCAACGCCGGAGTTCAGGACATCCATGAAGATGTCGACCTTCTCGACGTCGATCCATTGCCGAGCAATCGTGGAGCCGATGTCGGGCTTGTTCTGATGGTCGGCGGAGATCAGGTCGAGCTTCCAGCCCTTGGCAGCGAGCCCGGAATCCTCGATCGCCATCTGTGCGGCGACGGTCGAGCCGGCGCCACCGAGATCGGCATAAAGTCCTGAATTGTCGGTCAGCACGCCGATCTTGATGTTCTTGTCCTGCGCGACCGCGCCGCCTGCCGCGCCGAGCGCCAGGGCCGTCCCGAGCAACATTGCCGAAATGCTGTGCTTCATAATCCGACCTCCCAATATTCCTTTGATAGTTACTCTCGATCGTCCGGCCTGCTCGGCTACACACCGAGATAGGTGTGGAGCTTGTCCATGTTGGCGGCAAGCTCCGAATTGGAAAACCCGTCAATGATCTTGCCGTGCTCGACTACGTAATAGCGGTCGGCGACGGTGGAAGCGAAGCGGAAGTTCTGCTCGACCAGGAGGATCGTGAAGCCCTCCTTCTTGAGCCGCGCAATGGTATGGCCGATCTGCTGGATGATGACGGGTGCAAGACCCTCGGTCGGCTCGTCCAGCATCAGGAAGCTCGCGCCGGTGCGTAGGATGCGCGCGATCGCCAGCATCTGCTGCTCGCCGCCCGACAGCTTGGTGCCCTGGCTGTTCAGCCGCTCCTTCAGGTTCGGGAACAGCTCGAAGATCTGGTCGAGCGGCAAACCGCCTTCGCGGACAACCGGCGGCAGCATCAAATTCTCGCGGACGTCGAGGCTGGAGAATATGCCCCGCTCTTCCGGACAGAAGGCGACGCCCATGCGCGCGATCTTGTCGGAGGTCGCGCGGATGATCTCCTGGTTGTTGAACTTCACCGAGCCGGTGCGCTTGCCGATGATGCCCATGATCGACTTCAGCGTCGTCGTCTTGCCGGCGCCGTTGCGCCCGAGCAGGGTGACGACCTCGCCCGCGTTCACGTCGAAGTTGATCCCGTGCAGGATGTGAGACTCGCCGTACCAGGCTTCCAAGTTGCGGACTTGCAGGATGTTCCCGCCAGTCGCAGCCCTGGCCGGAGCCTCGGCGATCGCTGTATCAGGCATGACCGGCTCCCAGGTAAGCTTCCTTGACGCGCTCGTCCTTGGTGAGCTCGGAGTAGTGGCCTTGCGCGAGCACCTGCCCGCGCGTCAGCACGGTGATGATATCGGAGAGGTTGGCCACGACGCTTAAGTTATGCTCGACCATCAGGATGGTGTATTTCGCGGAGATGCGCTTGATCAGCGCCGCGATCTTGTCGATGTCCTCGTGGCCCATGCCGGCCATCGGCTCGTCGAGCAGCATCATCTCCGGGTCGAGCGCCAGCGTGGTCGCAATCTCAAGTGCACGCTTGCGCCCATAGGGCATCTCGACCGCCGGCGTGTTGGCAAACTCGTTGAGGCCGACATCGTTCAACAGCTCGCGCGCGCGGTCGTTGAAGCGGTTGAGCACCGACTTGGAGCGCCAGAAATCGAACGAAGAGCCATGCTGGCGCTGCAGCGCGACACGGACGTTCTCGAGCGCGGTGAGATGGGGAAACACCGCCGAAATCTGGAACGAACGGACCAGCCCCATGCGGGCCACATCCGCCGGCGCCATCGCGGTGATGTCCTGCCCTTTGTACAGGATTTTCCCGGCCGACGGCTTGAGGAACTTGGTCAGAAGATTGAAGCAGGTCGTCTTGCCGGCCCCGTTCGGGCCGATCAACGCATGAATGCTCCCACGGCGAACCTTGAGCGCAACGTCGCGGACGGCGAAGAAGCCCGCGAACTCCTTGGTCAAGCCTTCCGTTTCGAGAATGAACTCATCGGCCAAACAGTTTTCCCCCTGCCCGCGCGCGGCGCGTGGCTGTCCTTGTTGCTTCGGCTGTCCGGAGGACTTGCAGCCCACCGGGGCGCCGCCTCCGGGCGCGGAATATGCCGGAGGTGACGGGGGTTAGGCAAGGCGGAAAGCTGAGCAGGTCAGGCCTCCGGCCGGGGTACAAATGCTCCCTTAGTCGCAGAGGTCGATGTCGTGCCTGCCCGGCCTTTCCGGTTCGCAAGGCACCGGCCATCAAGCCGTCGTTAACGGTCTTTCGTCTCCCGCGCCAGCCTTCATCGAAAATTTTCCCGCAAGCCCGATCATCCCAGGGTTTTCACGCGCGGAGAATATTGTCTTGGATTTTGCAAGCGCCGCTCCCTCCGTCGTCAAGTCGATCCGCCAGCGTGATCTCCTCAACACGTGGCTGCGACTTTATGCGCGCCAGCAGATCGCTCCCGCGATCTGGGAGTATCAGCCCGCGCGGCTCGAGGAGGAGCTGTCGGATCTCATCTATTATACGGTGGAGCTTTCGACGCCGACGCCGCGTCTGGTCATCCAGAGCGAAGGCACGCGCATCTCGCGCGCCTATGGGCATACCGGCAAGGGCGTTTCGCTCGATGATTACGTCGGGCCGCGGCTCGCACCATACGTGATGCCGATCTATCATGAATGCGTCGCGCGCGGCCTTCCGATCTACAGCGTTGCCGACGTCGACGACGCCTATGGCCGAATCGTCGCGTATGAGCGGCTGCTGCTGCCGTTCCTGACCGACGGCAGGGTCAGCCACGTCATCGCGTCAGTAAAGACCTTCTGCGAGGACGGCGGCTTCGAGATCAAGAATCTGATGCGCGGAAATGACGCGCTGCCGCGCCCGAAGCTGCGGGCCGTGATCGATCGCGAGCTGTTTCATCGCGCCCCCGGCCGCATCGCACCCGCCGATCCGGTCGAGTTCTCGGACCAGCCGGGCCGCGCCATCTCCAACGAGATCATTGAGCTGAACTAGCCGTCAGCGCGCCTTGCCGCCGACCTCCTTGGCATAGATATCCGGCTTGAAGCCGACCAAGAGCTTGCCGCCGATTTCGAGCACCGGCCGCTTGATCATCGATGGTTGCGCTAGCATCAAGGCCAGCGCCTTCTTCTCGGTGAGGCCTTCCTTGTCGGAGTCGGGCAGCTTCTTGAAGGTCGTCCCGGCGCGATTGAGCAGGGTCTCCCAACCGACCTTGTCGCTCCACTGCTTCAGCCTGTCCTTCTCGACACCCGCCGCCTTGTAGTCGTGAAACGCGTAAGCCACGCCATGGCCATCGAGCCAGGCGCGGGCCTTCTTCATGGTGTCGCAGTTCTTGATGCCGTAGATGATGGTGGGCAAGACGGTCCTCGCGCATGGCGTAGCGGTGATGTGCGTGGCGTTGTACGAAACTCCGCGTGGCGCGACAATGTCGCGAGACGCGTCACCCCACCGAACGGACATCCCATGCACGTCACCCACGATCCCGCAGCGGCGGCCGCACCGACCATCGACTTCGACACATTCCTCGCGGTCGACGTCCGTGTCGGCACCATCGTCGACGCCAAACCGTTTCCGGAAGCGCGCAAGCCGGCCTGGCGGCTGTGGATCGATTTCGGCCCCGCCATCGGCGTGCGCAAGAGCTCGGCCCAGATCACCGAAAACCACCCGCTCGAAAGTCTCGTGGGCCAACAGGTCGCGGCCGTCGTCAATTTCCCGCCGCGCCAGATCGGCCCGGTCGTCTCCGAGGTGCTGACGCTCGGCTTCCCCGATGCCGACGGCAAGGTGGTGCTGGTGCAGCCGAGCAAGCCGGTGCCGAACGGCGGACGGCTGTTCTAGCCTCAGGGCCTTGTCAGGGCCTTGCCGGAATGTTCAATCCGCGCTGCACCGCGGGACGCGCGAGGCCGCGTTCGAGCCAGGCGCCGACCGCCTTGAACTGGGCGAATTCGACGAGATCGCCGGCGCCATAAAAGCCGATGAGATTGCGCACCCAGCCGAGCATGGAGATGTCGGCAATGGTGTAGTCGTCATCCATGAACCATTGCCGGCCGGCCAGATGCGTATCCATCACGCCGAGCAGGCGCTTGGCTTCGGCGACGTAGCGGTCACGAGGCCGCTTGTCCTCGTAATCCTTGCCGGCGAATTTGTGGAAGAAGCCGACCTGACCGAACATCGGCCCGACGCTGCCCATCTGGAAGTGCAGCCACTGCAGCGTCTGATAACGCCGCCCGGCATCCTGCGGCAGCAGCTTGCCGGTCTTCTCCGCGAGATATTGCAGGATCGCCCCGGACTCGAACAGTGCCAATGGTTTCCTGTCGCGGGGACCGTTGGGATCGAGGATCGCCGGAATCTTACCGTTGGGATTGAGCGAGAGGAATTCGGGCGTCTTCTGGTCGTCCTTGCCGAAGTCGACCAGATACGCTTCGTAAGGAAGCTCGATCTCCTCCAGCATGATCGAAACCTTGACGCCGTTCGGCGTCGGCAGCGAATAGAGCTGAAGTAATTCCGGATGCTTGGGTGGCCAGCGCCTGGTGATCGGAAAGACTGACAGACGGTCCCAGTTGGGGACAGGAATGGAGGACATATCGGACTTCGGGACTCTGGGTGCATGGACTGAGGCGTGCTCAATCTAGGCAAGGTACCGCACCGCGCAAGTCACTTCCGGCTGTGCTAGGGCGGCAGTGTCGCCATCGCCACGAACGGGGGCATTGCTTCATACTGCAGCCGAGACTCGATGAACCGTTGACCCGTGATCAGCAGCAGGGCCGTAAAGGCAACCGCGAGCATCGCGGTCGCCAATTGGCACACGTCGTACATTGTATTGTATATCCCTCGACAGCCTCTGGCGTAGAACGTCGGCTCAGGCGCCACGTTCCAGGCGACGACAAAATATTGCTATTTTTTCCCGATCTCGCTGCGACGGCATCGCTCTGTTCCGGCGGCTCTCAAAGGGACCAATGGCCCCCTCGCGCGTTGTCGCTTAATGAACATCGAGAAACGCGCCCTGCTCGACCACGCCGAACGCTGTCGCCGCGTCGCGAACGATCTCACGCACAGCAAAGCGGCGCAGCGGTTGCGGGCGATGGCCGAGGAGTACGAAGCGAGAGCAACAAGACTGGACGACGAAGACGTCCGCTCGACTCCAAGCCGCAATAGTCGCTGCCGGCTGGAAGGTAAAGGCGAGCGGCAGGGCTGATCGCCTTCAGAAGTTGATCTCCATCCGTAGTCCGCGCGGATCGATCCTGCCGTCACCAACGGATTGCGTGCTGTCGCGCGCTGCGACAGCGCAGGCACAGGCGTCGATGAGATCGTCGCGACCGATCCCGGTGCCGTGGCGAAGCGTGAGCCATCTCTTGAGCTCAGTGAAGCCGCGGCCTCTCAAAAGCGCGATACGCTGCTCGCGGCCCCGCGGCGAGGTCTTCGGTTCGAGCCGCACGCGTCCTGCCAGATTCCAGAAGATCAATTCCGGATGCGCTTCGCCGATCGTCGCCTGCCGCGCCGGCGTCATGGCCTCGTCGACCTCCCTCATCTTGTCCCTGATATTCCAGAGCTGCGCCGACACGCCCCTGCCCTCGCCTTCGTGCTTCCAGTAATGGCGATTGGCCGCCGCCATGTCGTGGAACGCCCAGAGGTCGCGGCGCGCGCCGAGAAACACGGCTGGGCCGATCAGTTCGCGTGCGCGCAAATCGCAGGCGCGGTAGCCGCTCGCGTTCAGTCCGATCGGCATGTCGATCATCGCGCGGGCGTGCGGGATTGCGAGCAGACGCATCAGGCTTGGCGAATAATCGAAGCCCTGATCGCCGCGCTCGTCGATCCACGCTGCGACCCAGCCGAAGCGAAATCCGTCGAGCCCCAGATAGTTTTTGCAAGTCATGCGTCCGTCAATTTCAGTTTCCGCGCGCGTCTCGCTTGACATCCGCAAGTTGCGGGCGTATGTCCCGCGCCCTCGCAAGCACTTCCGTTTGCGACAGACACCATGAACCGAGCGATGTCGTACCGCTACGAAAGAATTATCCGCATACCGAATAGCCCAAAGCTGTTCGATTGCGCATGCCCGGCTCATGGGAGCGATCTTGCCTGACCGCAAGATCGACAGTCCGCTTCTCACGGACCCTCCCGAGCCTGCCGCTCCGGAGGGTTTTTTGTTGCCCGCCGCGCGGCCCCACCGAACATCCCGGCAATGGCCGGAACGAGAGACCCGGATCTCGGGGCTCGCGCTGGAGAGGCGCGTGCCCAAGTGCGCGGGGCCTGCCGGAGGGAACGAGGCGATGAGCCGGACACCGATGGCAGAGCGAACCCAGTGGGTTCGCAATGTGCGGCGCGTCGACAGCGCCGCGATCGAATTTTTGTAACTCGGTTTGCCGTGAGGGATTGCGGCTCAACCGACGCTGGTGGTGAAGATGTCGGATACTTCTCCACACGGCACAGCGGGTATGCCTCCCGCCTTTGACACACGCACCGGGATGCGGCCTCGGAAAAGGCTTGCACGCGGCCCGGCGCAGGATCTATCCGTTGGGGACAGAGACTGTGTTGTTGTCACTGAAAGCCGATATCGCCCGTTCCCCAGCGTACCCATCAATGGCCGATGCGAAAGCACTGGCCTGGCGGTGGTGAAGATGTCTGTTACTTCGTGGTAAAGGCGGGAAAGCGCCGAGCAGGTTCGAACCCTGCGCGCCGAAAGGCGGATCGCCCGCAAGGGCAGCAACAGCATCGATCGTTCCCCGCCAACCCCATCACGATCCGTGGTGAAGATTTCTGTTACTTCGCCTGCAACGCGAGAGGTCGCGGGTTCGAATCCCGCCCGGTGTCCCATGCACCGGTAGCTCAGAGGATAGAGCGCTTTCCGGCGAGCTTCGGCTCGTCGGGTACAGCAATCGCCCGTTCCCGGATCGTGTCCCCTAGCCACCGCCGGTGGTGAGGAGCGCTGTTACTTCGGATCGCAATGTCGAAGGTTCGACTCCTTCCGGACGAAAGTCCGTAGCTCAGCGGTTGAGCATGTGACTTGCCCGCAAGGGCAGTACAGCCTCGCCTGTTCCCCGGCACCGTTTCCATCCCCATCAACCCAAGAGGAGGCCATCATGGTCAGGCTCAACAAGATCGTTCGCGCCTTCACGCGGGAGGGCGCACGCGCAATTCGCTTCACGCCCGAGATGGAGCTGAAGCGCGCGCTGATGAACTGCCTCCTGTGGGAGGACCAGTTCTATGAGGACGGCGTCGCCATCGCCGACCGCATCAAGGCCCTCGTGCCCGAGGTCGCGCCCGCGCGCGTCGCGCAGCTTGCGATCGAGGCGCGCGAGGTGATGAAGCTGCGGCACGCACCGCTCCTCGTCATCCGCGAGATGGCGCGCAGCGAGAAGCACCGCACCCTCGTTGCCGACACGCTCGCCCAGGTGATCCAGCGTCCCGACGAGATGACGGAGCTGCTCGCGATCTACTGGGCGGATGCGCTGGGGCCGATGCAGCAGCGCAAGCGCCAGCCGGTCTCGGCACAGATGAAGAAGGGTCTTGCCCGCGCGCTGACCAAGTTCGACGCCTATCAGCTCGCCAAGTGGGACCGCGACGGCGCGGTGCGGATCAGGGACGTTCTGTTCCTGGTGCACGCCAAGCCGAAAGACGCCGATCAGGCGAAGGTGTGGAAGCAGCTCGTCGATGGCGAGCTCGCCTCCCCCGACACCTGGGAGGTTTCGCTCTCGGCCGGCAAGAGCAAGCGCGAGACCTTCGAGCGGCTGATCGCCGAGCGAAAGCTCGGCGGCCTGGCGCTACTGCGCAATCTGCGCCTGATGCAGAATGCGCAGGTCCCGCGCGAGACCATCGCAGGCGCGATCGAGGCGATGCGGACGGATCGTATCCTGCCCTATCGCTTCATCACGGCGGCACGCTATGCGCCGGACTTCGAGCCCGAGCTCGAGGCCGCGATGCTCAAGTCAATCAAGGACCATGTGCGGCTTCCGGGCCGCACCCGGCTCCTGATCGACGTGTCCGGCTCGATGTTCGCAACGCTCTCCGCGCAGTCGGAAATGACGCGCGCGGAGGCGGCGTGTGGCCTTGCCATTCTCGCCCGCGAGATCTGCGACGAGGTCGAGATCTTCACCTTCTCCAACGAGGTCGTGAAGGTCCCTCCCCGCCGCGGTTTCGCGCTGCGGGATGCGATCATCAACTCGCAGCCGCATGGCGGAACCTATCTCGGCAATGCGGTGACGGAGATCGACTGCAAGGGCGATCGCCTCATCGTCTTCACCGACGAGCAGAGCCACGACCAGGTGCCCGAGCCGAGGGCGCGCGGCACCATGGTCAACGTGGCCTCGTATCAGCACGGCGTCGGTCACGGCGCCTGGACCCGCGTCAACGGCTTCTCCGAGGCCGTGGTCGCGTGGATCGCGGCGTCCGAGACGGCGTTGAACTGACGCGCAACAACAATGGCCCCGGACGCGAGATGCGCCCGGGGCCAGCGAAATCTCTGAAATGATCCGCCCGCCCCCGTTATGGTGCGCGCGGAATGACAAGGATCTACGACCATGCGACGACCCGATCCCTACATGGAACGCGCCCGCGAGCTCTGCCTCGCCGCCGGTGTCGACCCCGACTCGCGCGTCGGCGAAGGACGCGGCCAGCCGGCCTGGTGCCTGTACAAGGACGCCGCGCGCAAGGAGCATCTTGCCCGCGAGGCCAATGCGACCGCGAGCTCGATTGCCGCGTTCCGGACGCAGGACGCCCGTTTCCAGAATGCGCCGCTGAAGGTGTTCGGCCCGCATGAGGAGGCGACGATCGCGCAGATGCGCAATTGCATGGCCATCGGCAATGTCGTCTCCGGCGTGATCTGCGCCGACGGCCATCTCGGCTATGCGCAGCCGGTCGGCGGGGTGATCGCCTATGAGAAGCAGATCAGCATCTCCGGCGTCGGCTTCGACATTGGCTGCGGCAACATGGCGGCTCGGCTCGACACGCGCTTCGACGACATCGCGGGGATCGCTCCCACGATCATCCGCGACGTCGCCAAGGTGATCTCGTTCGGCGTCGGACGTGCCAACGCGGAACGGGCCGAGCACGACCTGTTCGACGACGGCGAGGCCTGGCGCGAAAGCGACATGGAGGACTACCGTCAGAAGGCGGTGAAGCAGCTCGGCACGGTCGGATCGGGCAACCACTATGTCGACCTCATGCGCGACGAGGAAGGCTTCGTCTGGATCGGCGTCCACTTCGGCAGCCGCGGTCTCGGGCACACCTCCGCGACGCGCTACCTCAAGGCTGCCGGCGGCAAGGACGGCATGAACGTCCCGCCCGCCGTCGTCGACGAGGACAGCGAGCTCGGCCGCCGCTACATCGCGGCGATGCAGCTCGCCGGGCGCTATGCCTATGCGGGCCGCGAATGGGTCGTCGAGCGCGTCCGCCAGATCATCGGCGGCAGCGTCACCGAGAGCGTGCACAACCACCACAACTATGCCTGGCGTGAGACCCACGACGGCAAGGATTTGTGGGTGGTGCGCAAGGGCGCGACGCCGGCGTTTCCCGGCCAGAAGGGATTCGTCGGCGGCTCGATGGGCGACGACGCCGTCATCCTCGAAGGCGTCGACAGCCCGCAGGCCAAGGCCTCGCTCTACTCGACCGTGCACGGCGCCGGCCGCCTGTTCGGACGACGTGAGGCGAAGCGGCGCTTCTCGCGCGAGGAGATGGACCGTTGGCTGAACGAGCGCGGCGTCACCTTGATCGGTGCCGACCTCGACGAGAGCCCGATGGCCTATCGCCGCCTGCCGGACGTGCTGGCCCAGCACGCCGGCACCGTGCGCGTGCTGCACACGCTGCGGCCATTCGCCGTCGCCATGGCCGGCGAAGGCGAGTTCGATCCGTGGAAGGACTAAAGCGAAACCGTGGGCGGGAGGCGACGTCTCCCGCCCACGTCACTCCATTTTCTTTCTTTGAATCCGGTCGCCTCTCATCTCGTCAGATATTCGCGCATTAACGCGCGGGCGCGATGCAGCCGCGCCTTCACGGTCTGCCTGCTCGCGCCGAGCGCGGCGGCAATCTCGTCGATCGTCATCTCCTTGACGTCGCGCATCAGCGCGACATCACGATAGTGCAGCGGCAGCGCCTCGAACGCCGCGGCGACGTCGAGCCGCAGATCGGCCTCAGGGCGCAACAGCAGTGCGGCCTCCGCCTCGGCGCCATCGACCGCCGGCACAACGCCGGCCCGGCGCGCGAGCCGCAGGCATTCGCGCCGGACCACGCTGAACAGCCAGGCCGACAACGCCAGCAGCGAACGGATCGTGCCGACGTGGCGGAACAGGATCCAGAGGGCCTCCTGCGTCGCATCCTCGGCGTCCGCCGAGCTGCGGCAGGTCGCCCGCGCATAGCGACGGATGTCCGGCTGCGTCGTCTCGAGCAGACGCGCAATCGCCTCGGCATCGCCGAGCCGCGCGGCCTCGAACAGGTTTGGCGAGATCGCCGCCGCGCTCACGACACCCCTCCCTTGCCGATGCCCGCTATCGCGCACATCGGACAATAACCGACGAGACCGGTCAGCGCGAAGCCGGCGCCACCGAGCGCGACCAGCCATGCCGTCGCGCCGGCAAGATAAACGAACGCCGCAGCCGCCACCGCAATCCCCAGGACGACCCGCCCCACCTGATGCAGCCCGCCGATGTTCTTCCGATAGAATCCCATCACATCCTCCGATATGGGCCGAGACCGATTGCCTCGACCATCAAGAGGACGCGACGGCCAAAAAGGATTCGCGCTGGTAAAAGATTCTTTGCGGTCAACCTCCGACCGCCTGAGAGGCAAGGCGCTTGAACTCGAAGAAGAACGGATTCCAGAAGCCCATGTAGCGCTGGGTCATCAGGACGCCCGCAGTGTTCGCTTCCGGACAGATCCACCAATGGGTACCGGCAAGGCCGCCCCATTGGAATTCACCTGTCGAGTTCGGCGGATCGAACGGCGTCGGCGCGAAGGTGACGGCGCCGCCGAGGCCAAAGCCCTTGCCGGGAATCGGCCCGAGATTGGCGAATCGGATGGTCTGGCCTGCGGGCAGCTGGTTCGTCATCATCTGCCGCAGCGTCTCCGGCTTCAGCAGCGCATCTGACCCGGGCAGCAGCGCACGCAGCAGCGCTAGCATGTCCGGCAAGGTCGAAACCAGACCGCCGCCGCCCGAGAGCCGCGGCAGCGGCCGCCGATAGGCTTGCGGGTAAGGCAGATGGTCGGCGCGCGTGAGGCCGGGCTTCATGGGGTCGAGCACATCGGCGCCGTTGTAGAGCGCGACCAGCCTGCCCTGCTGGGCCTCGGGGACATGGAAGCCGGTGTCGATCATGCCCAGGGGATCGAAGATGCGCGCCCTCAGGAAGACATCGAGCGGCTGGCCCGAGACGACCTCGACCACACGGCCGAGCACGTCGGTCGCCACGGAATATTCCCAGGCCGTGCCAGGGTGATAGGACAGCGGCAGGTCGGCGAGCCTGTCGATCATGTCGCTGAGCGGCGTCAGCGGATTGAGCACGCGCGCCTCGTTGTAACCCTTGAACAGCACCGTGCCGGGATCGAAGATGCCGTAGCTGAGGCCGGAGGTGTGGGTCAGGAGCTGGCGGATCGTGATCGGACTCTTCGCCGGCTCGACATCGGCAAGGCTCGAAGCGCCCTGCTTCAGCACCTTGCGATTGCCGAGCTGCGGCAGGAATTTTTCGACTGCGTCATCGAGCCCGATGCGGCCTTGCTCGACCAGCAGCATGATCGCGCAGGTGACGAAGATCTTGGTGTTGGAGAACGCCCGGAAGATATGATCGGGCCGCAGCGCAGTGTTGGCCTCTCGGTCGGCAAAGCCCACGCATTGCTGATCGACCACCTCGCGGCCGCGCAGCACGGCCCAGGATACGCCGGGAATGATCTCCTGATCGACGTAGCGCTGCATCGCCGTCCGTACGGCGGAAAAATCAGTCGTTCTGGCGTCCATGTGCTCCCCCCCGATTTGTGGTTGGAATCGATATAGCGCGATTTCTCAGGATATGAAGCCCACGGTGCAGCTCATCCCTGCTTCATCAGCACGGTGACCTGCAGCCGGCGCCGTATCCGCATGCCCTGCCGCTGGTACAGCGCGATGGCAGACGTATTGCTCGCGAACACGTGCAGGAACGGAATTTCGCCGCGCGCCTCGATCTGGCGCGCGATGGCGGCGAGCAACGCCTGTGCGTAACCGCGACCGCGATGATCGGGATGCACGCAGACCGCCGTCATCTCGGTGAAATTGCCCGGCTTCATCCGCTCGCCGGCCATGGCGACCAGCTCGCCGCGAGCGCGGATGCCGAGAAAGGTGCCGAGCTCATGCGTCCGCGCCGCGAACGGCCCGGGTTTGGTCAGCTCGGTCAGCGCCATCATGGCGGAAACGTCAGTCGCGCCGAGGCGGACGATCTCGGCATCGCGCAGCGAAGTGTCGGCGGGCGAGCCGATCAACTGCTCGCCGGGCTCCGCGAGCAGCACCTTGAAGCCGGCGGGAATTTCGACGGACTCGGGCGTGAACAGCACCGCGACTTGCGAGCCCGACATGAGATCGCCGAGCGCCGCAAAACTTGCCGCGGACATGTCCGCCATATCGGCAAACGGCGTCATGTCCACGGGATAGCGCAGAGCCCGCGGGCCGCCCTCGGCCAGATGCTTCTGGCTCGTCGTCAACGCGCTCCAGATCGGGCGATCCAGCAGCGCCTCATCGCTCGCGGACATCGGCCTAATCCTTGTCGAAGCTGACGATGACGGCGGCATTGGCGATCAGGATGGGATCGTTGGCCACTTCCGTGGCCGAGGGGATCTCCAGCCCGCCCTTGACCGCGGTGACGGTCACGGTGCCGTAAGGCAGCTCCTTGGCGACGGCTTCCTTGTCGACGGCTTCTGGATTCGGCACGCCGATCGTGACGTCCACGAACATGTCGTTCGCGGTCTTGCCGATCATCCGGAAGAAGCCGAGGCTGGAATGCCTGATGGCATCGGAGACCGCGCGCTTGGCCGCCTTGGTGGCGTCCCTGCCGTGGACGTCGACGCCCATGCCCATCTCGGTGACACAACGAACGCGAGGCATGCTTTATTCCTGTGGCTGGTTGGGTAGTGGAGAGTTTCGACGATCGGCACGCCCAACACAAGTGTGGTTGTCATGTTGAACCGAGACGTGCGCCACAGGCTCCGTCATTGCGAGCGCAGCGAAGCAATCCAGAATCTTTCCGCGGTGACAGTCTGGATTGCTTCGTCGCAAGGGCTCCTCGCAATGACGAACGGTGAGAGCGTCGCACAAAATTCACGCCTTCGCCTTCTCGTGCGCCCGCAACTCGTCGACCAGCACCCGCACGTTCTCCGAATAATCGATCGGGACCACGACCAGATGCACGCCGCCCTCCCTGAAGGCGGCATCGAGCGTCGTGCCGAAGCTGTCGATGCTTTCGATGCGATGACCCTTGGCGCCATAAGCCTTGGCGTATAGTGCAAAATCCGGATTGCCAAACGTCATGCCGTAATCGGCAAAGCGGTCGACGGCCTGCTTCCAGCGGATCATGCCGTAGGCCTTGTCCTCCAGCACCAGCACGACCAGGTTGAGCTTGAGGCGGACCGCCGTCTCCATCTCCTGGCTGTTCATCATGAAGCCGCCGTCGCCGGCAACCGCAAGCACGCGGCGGTCGGGATAGAGCATCGCGGCCATCATCCCCGACGGCAGGCCGGCGCCCATGGTCGCCAGCGCATTGTCGAGCAGCAGCGTGTTGGCGACGCGGGTGCGGTAGTTGCGCGCAAACCAGATCTTGTACATGCCGTTGTCGAGGGCGACGATGCCGTTCTCCGGAATCACCTGGCGGATGTCGTGCACGATGCGCTGCGGCGTCGGCGGCCAGCGCGCTTCGGTGGCGCGGTCGGCGATGTGCTTCAGTATCTCTTCGCGCAGCGGCAGCAGCGCCGCGGCCTGCGGCAGCTTGCCTTCGAGTCGATCCGCCAGCAGCTCCAGGCTCGGGCCGACGTCCCCTACGACCTCGGCATCGGGGAAATAGACCTGCTCGACGCTCGCCGGCGTGTAGCTGACGTGAATGACCTTCGGGCCCGAGGGCCCCATGATGAAGGGCGGTTTCTCGATCGGGTCGTGACCGATCGCAACGATCAGGTCGGCGGCGTCAATGGCATCATGCACATAGTCGCGCTCGGATAAGGCGGCAGTGCCCATGTAGAGATTGGTGCCGCCGGGCACGGTGCCCTTGCCCATCTGAGTCGTGAAGAACGGAATGCCGGTCCGCCGCACGAAGCTTGCGATGCCGTGTGTCGACCGCGGCCGGCTGGTCGCAGCGCCCATCATCACCAGCGGGCGCCTGGCGGCCATGATCATCTCGGCGGCGCGGTCGAGCGCGGCGCGATGGGCGACCGGGATTTCGATCGGATGGACCGGGATCACGGGGACCGCAGGCACCTCGTCCCCGGCAACGTCCTCGGGCAGTTCGAGATGCACCGGCCCGGGCCGCTCCTCCATCGCGACGCGAAAGGCGTCGCGCACCACGGTCGGGATGCTGGAGGCGCTGACGATCTGCCGCGACAGTTTCGTGAGCGGCTTCATGGTCGCCACCACGTCCACGATCTGAAAGCGGGCCTGCCGGCTGCTCATGATCGGCTTCTGGCCGGTGATCAGGATCATCGGCATGCCACCGAGATGCGCATAGGCGGCGCCCGTCGACAGGTTGAGAGCACCCGGGCCGAGCGTCGACAGACAAACGCCGGGCTTGCCGGTCAGCCGCCCGTGGGTGGCGGCCATGAAGGCCGCGGCCTGCTCGTGGCGGGTCAGGATCAGCTCGATCCTCGAAGCACGCAGCGATTCGACCAGATCGAGATTCTCTTCGCCGGGGATGCCGAAGATGCGGTCAACACCCTCATTCTCCAACGCCGCGACAAACAGGTCCGATCCCTTCGCTTTGCGTTCCATCCCGCCCAATGCCGCCTCCGCTCGTTGTGAATTCAGACTCCCCGAGCGGCCGCATGGTAACGGCTAGCGACACGGGAACAACTCACAAAGAGGCGCGCAACTGCAACTCGATCAGCTCTCGCTCGATTGACAAGCCGCGATATCTGACTAAAGTCAGATATCATGCTCGATCCCGTCTCCCGCGTTCGCCGCTTCAACCGCGCCGTCACCTCTGCGGTCGGAGCACTCGATACGTCGTTTCTCGGGCGCGGCCGGCCGCTGGGTGCCGCGCGCGTGCTCAATGCGATCGGGCACGGGCGATCGGACGTGGCGGAGATCCGCGACTATCTCGGTCTCGATTCCGGGCTGATGAGCCGGCTGCTCCGCAGCCTCGAGGACGAAGGGCTGATCGAGACCGCCGCACGCGAGGACGATGCGCGGCGGCGCATGGCAACGCTCACACGGGCGGGCCGGCGCGAGTTCGCAGCCTACGAGGCGCTGTCCAACGCGCAGGCCGAAGGCCTCCTCGCGCAACATTCGCAACGCGAGGCGTTGCTGGCGGCGATGGACCTGATCGCCTCCGCGCTGACGCGCGAGCGCGTCGCGCTGGAGGAGACGGATCCGCGCTGCGAGCAAGCGCGCTACTGCCTCGGCGAGTACTATGCCGAGCTCGGCCGCCGCTTCAGCCAGGGCTTTGACGTCTCGCTGTCACGCGACCCCGACGCCAAGGACATGCGCCGGCCGCGCGGCACATTCCTCGTTGCGATGTCGGACACGCTGCCGATCGGCTGCGTCGGCTTGAAGGGCACCGATCACGGCTGCGCCGAGATCAAGCGGCTGTGGGTCGCGCCCGCCGCGCGCGGGCTGCGGCTCGGCCGCCGCCTGATGGGTGCGGCCGAGAGCGCCGCGCGCGAGCTCGGCATCGCGCTGCTGCGGCTCGACACCAACAGCGCACTGCCCGAAGCCGGTCAGCTCTATCGCAGCACGGGCTGGCGCGAGATCCCGCGGTTCAACGACGATCCCTATCCGGACCTCTTCTTCGAAAAGCGCCTCTAACGCTGGACCGGTTCGCGGTCCTCGCGCGTTGGTCGAGGCCGTGGGAGCTTCGATAATGATGAGAGACGACCTCGCCGACATCTACCGCGCCTACATCGCTTGCCTGAATCGGCGGGATTGGCCGGCACTCGGACAATTCGTGCATGAGGAGGCCACCCACAACGCGCGGCCCCTTGGGCTTGCGGGCTATCGCGCGATGCTGGAAAGGGATGTTCGGGAGATCCCCGATCTGCAGTTCCATATCGAGATGCTGATCTGCGATCCTCCCCGCATCGCCGCCCGATTGAAGTTTGACTGCACACCGGTCGGGACATTCGTTGGTCTTGCGGTCAACGGGCGGCGCGTGTCCTTCTGCGAAAACGTCTTCTACGAATTTCTCGACGGCAAGATCCGGCAGGTCTGGTCGGTGATCGACAAGGCCGCGATCGAGGCGCAGCTCTGACGCCACGCCTCGATCTCGAATTCACGCCGCCGCGGGCGCCACCTCGCCTTGCGGCTTTGCGAAGGGGCGGAACGTCATGGCCATCAGGAAGGCCCCTAAGCCCATCGCCCAGGAGGCGATGTAGAGCCAGGCATAGCTGGAGAAGGCATCGTAGATCAGGCCGCCGGCGAGCGGGCCGGTCGCCATGCCGAGGCTGCCGGCCATCGCCGTGCCGCCGATCACCGTGCCCATCATCTTGAGCGGGAAGTTCTCGCGGATCAGAACGGCATAGAGTGGCATAGTGCCGGCATAGATGAAGCCGAAGATCGCGCCGACCGCATAGAACGTCGTCAGCTGTTGCGCGAAGACATAAGCGAGCGCGCCGAAGGCCTGCAGCAGCAGGCCCGAGACCAGCACGCGCTTGGCGCCGAAGCGGTCGCCCATCAGGCCGAAGGCGATGCGCCCGCCGAGGCCGGCAAATCCCTCGATGCTGTAGATCGTCACCGCTGCGACCAGCGGGATGCCGCAACTCACGGCATAGCTGACGGTGTGGATGATCGGGCCGGAATGCGTCGCGCAGCAGAAGAAGTTGGTGGCGAGGAGGATCAGGAATTGCGGCGAGCGCAACGCCTCGCCCATCGACATCTCGTTTTGTCCGGCGGTTTCGCCGGCGGGCGCGGCCGGACCTTGCGCGAGCGCCGGCGGACGGCGCACCAGGAACGAGACCGGGATCATGATGGCGCCGACCACGAGCGCGATGATCTGCATCGAGGTGCGCCAGTCGTGGCCGGAGACGAGCCAGGCCGCCAGCGGCGACATCGTCATCGGCGCCATGCCCATGCCGGCCGAGACCAGCGACACGGCGAGGCCGCGATTGGAGTCGAACCAGCCCGTGACGGTCGCCATCATGGGCGCGAAGATCGCAGCGCAAGCGGCGCCGACCAGCAGGCCGAACACGATCTGGAACACGAGAAGCGAGGTCGCGTGGCTCGCCGCGAACAGGCTGAGCGCCAGCACGACCGATCCCGTCAGCACCACCGGCAGCGGCCCGAACCGGTCGGACAGCGTGCCCCAAGCCATGCTGGTGAAGGCCATGGCCAGAAAGCCGATCGTCATCGCGCTGGAGATGCCGGTCACCGACCAGCCGGTGTCCTTGGTGATCGGCTGCAGGAACACCGGCAGCGAAAACATGCCGCCGATCGCGACGCAGCCAAGCACGCCGCCGGCGGCGACGATCACCCAGCGATAGTTGGAAGAAATCATTTCAGTCTCCCGTCAGGTCTGTCTCGCGTGAAAGACGATCGGGAACTGCGCCGGCCGACAGACCGGCGTCATTTTTGCCGCACGCTTTCGTGACCTGGCAACAAAACTCGAAAAACAACCCCATGCACAGTAGCGGCGCCAGCGGGATCAATGACTTACCTACCAGGAACGACAGCTCAGCGGCTCCCTGTCCTCGCGCGACATCATCACAGATCGGTTTGACACGTCGGGCAAAACAGCCGCAGAATGACAGCATCCCACACATATTGATCTGGTCCGCGATGTTCATCGTGATGATGCTTCGCGCCGCCGGTCTGTTGGTGGATTGCAGGGAGTTCCACATGCCAAAGATCGACGTCGCCACCGTGCCGGCTCGCAAGGGCTCCGGCTATCCGGCGCCTTTCAATGCGCCTTGCGCCGAGCGCATTCGCAAGCGGCTCGGCGATGCCGGAGGCTTGTCGGATTTCGGCGTCAACCTGATGCGCCTGCCGCCGGGCACCTGGTCGAGCCAGCGGCACTGGCATTCGCACGAGGACGAGTTCGTCTACATTCTCGAAGGCGAAGTGACGCTGATCGAGGATGGCGGCGAAACCGTGCTGCACGCCGGCGATTGCGCCGCCTTCCCCAAGGCCAGCGGCAACGGCCATCACATGATCAACAGGTCGAGCGTGACGGCGGTCTATCTCGAGATCGGCTCACGCTCGCCAGCCGACCTCATCACCTGCTCCGACATCGACATGATGAGCCCGGCAGCGGACGGCCGCTTCCTGCACAAGGACGGCACGCGCTATCTGTAAGTGACATTGCGGCTCACAGGGCCGCACTACGGCGCCAGTCGCCGACCGTGAGCCAGACCGCCGAGACCAGGAAGTAGATCGCGCCGACGGCGGCATAGCCCGCGACATTCGCGATCGACGGCACCGCAGGCGTCGCGGCCTGGAAGATGAAGAAGCCGCCCGCCAGGGCCGACTGGCCACCGCTGAGCACCATGGCCCATTGCGCGCCGAGACGCTTCCAGCGCCGCACGGCCGTGCCGAGCTGGAGCAGTCCGGACAGGATCGCCCAGGCTCCGAAGATTCCGAGCACCCAGTTCATGCTGACCTGCAAGGCCAGGATGACCGCAATGGTCGTGGCGAGGCTGACCAGCACGTTCAGGCCCTGCGTGCGGTTCTGGTTCAAGCCACCGCTCCAGAGCGCGTCGAGATAATTGGCGGCAGCGTCCCAGGCCGGATAGGCAACGAGCAACGTCGCTGCGATCACTGCCGATGACGGCGCGATCGCGAGGGCCGCAATGACCCAAGCGACGGAAAACGCGGCACGCATGAAGTAGTACTGCTTCAGCCATTGCGCCTGGTCGGCGCCCAAAGCCATCTCGCTGGTTCTCATTTTCTGCTCCTTACCTACTAGTTGGTAGTTTACGTACGACGCCGAAGCACCGCCCTGCCCGGCCTGTGCCGATCTCGTCAGTGCCTGGTGGAAAGCCGCTCCAGCAGCGGCCGGGTGATTGTCCCGAAGATTTTTGGATCGCCATAGGCCCGCGCCGACAGCATCGCGCCGTGAACGGTTGCCATGAATCCCTCCGCCTCGGCCCGCGCGGTGCCGGAGAGATGGAGCCGGCCTTGCCGCTTGCCGCGCTCCATCACCGAAGCCAGCCACGACGACACGGAGCGGAAATGCGCGCGGACTTCGAGCGCCACTTCCTCGGGCAGAATCGGAAGCTCACTGGCAAGGAGCGCGCAGACGCAGAAGGGAGCCGTCGCATCCTTGATGCACGCCTCCCAATAGGCGATGTAGCTTTTGAGCTGCTCGGCGGGGTCGGCGACATTGCGCTCGAGCGCCGACAGCCCTGCCTGGGCCTCCTCGCGATAGCGCGACACCAGGGTGCGGACCAGATCGACCTTGCTGGCAAAGTGGTGGTGGATGCTCGGCTTGCGGATGCCGACGACATCGGCGATGTCGGCGTAACTGAAGCCGTTGTAGCCGCCCGCGATGATCAGCGTACGGGCGCAGCCAAGAATGTCGTCGGCGGTCGAGGAAGCGGTGCTCATGGCGCTTAGCTACCTTCCAGTAGGTAGGCGGTCAAGCGAGGATGCTTCAATGATCCGTGAGTGAGTGGTAGGAGCCCTGCATGACCATCCGCCCGATGGTGCGCTATCCCGACCGCCGGCTTGCGCTGCCGGCCCGCCCCGTCACCGCGTTCGACGATTTCTTGCGCGAGCTCGCGCAGGATCTGCTCGACACAATGCGCGCCGCGCCCGGCATCGGCATCACCGCGCCGCATATCGGCGTGCCCTTGCGCGTCGTGGTGCTGGAGCTCGACGCGAAGGACGGTCCGCAGACCTACGTCAATCCGGAGATCACATGGGTCTCGCCGGAGATGATCATGCACCGCGAAGGCAGCGTCTCGATGCCGGGGATCAACGACGAGGTGCAGCGACACGCGCGGGTGCGGATCAGCTATCGGGATCTCGACGGCAACATGCACACCGAGGAGTCCGAAGCCCTGCGAGCTGTCTGCCATCAGCACGAGATCGACCAGCTCGACGGCATGTTCTGGATTCAGCGGCTGTCGCGGCTGAAGCGGGAGCGGCTGGTGAAGAAGTTCGAGAAGATGTCGCGGAATTCGTAGGGTGGATTAGCGCAGCGTAATCCACCTGAGTACGACAAAATGAGAGAGATGGTGGATTACGCCGCCCGCTGCGCTTCGCGGCGGCCTGCTAATCTACCCTACGCTACTGCCTGTGTGGGACACCCCGGATTACGCTGCGCTCCATCCAGGCTACGGAGCCCGATTACGCCCTCTTCCCTGTCCGCTTGATGATCGGCGCCTTGCGACGCTCGCGCTTGCCGCGCGCGATCTCGGTGGCGAGCGCGTCCAGCTTCGGCTCCCAGATAATCCTGAACTGGCCGACCCAGGCATCGACCGCTTGCAGCCCGGCGGCGTCGACCGAATAGAGGCGCCTTTGCGCCTCCGCCCGGACGCTCGCAAAGCCGCTCTCGCGCAGCACCTTGAGGTGCTGCGAGACGGCCGCCTGGGTGATGCCGAACTCGGCCCCGATGACTTCGACGACCTCGCCGGACGCCATCTCCTTGAGGCCGAGCAGCTCGAGGATGCGGCGGCGCACGGGATCGGCGAGGACCTCGAAGGCGTGCATCAGCTTCCGGTGCCGGGATGAACGATGTCGGGCGGCATCTCGCCGCGATAGAATGCGATGGTGCGGTCCGAGCGCTGCTTCGCCTCGTCAGGATCGACCCCGCTTGCGACATGCGCCGCACGCCAATATTCGCCGCTCGTCGTCATGAAGTCCTTGCCCTCGGGCGAGACCATCCACGCCTCCGCCGTTTCATGATCGACCGATGCCCCGGTCGCAAGATATCGCTCAAGTCCCGCAAGCGCGAGGTCCCAACCGATACCGACCGCACCCGGACCGAACTGATTCCAATGATCCTCGATGATCGCGGTGTGCTCAAGCGTCAGGCGCGCCTGGCTCCGCTCGGCTTTCAGGCTGACGTCGATCCAGCTCGTGGCGCCGCCGAATTCCCAGGTCGCGGCGAAATGGGTGGGCGGCGTGCAGGACGTGATGGTGCCGCCGGCATTGCCCTTGACCTGGTAGCGTCCGCCGAGCCGGAGGTCGCCCTCGACCGGCGCAAACCAGCGCGGGATCCGCTCCCTGCTGGTCACGGCGTCCCAGAGATCGTCGACGCTGGTGTCGTAGAGCCGCGTTAGCGTCACCGCGCTAGCCGGCTTGCCGTCTCTCTCCAAGCTCCTCACCGAGCGCGTCACAAGCCCCAAGACCCTGGCGACGTCGATCTGCATTTTCGGTTCTCCCTGTGGTTCATCCGCCGAACAAATATCGATCGCGACTAATATAAGTCAATACTTATATTGCGCGACGTTCCGCTGCGTCAAACCGCCCGCGAGGCGGAACCAAACAACGGCCACGGCGTCTATCGGTGCCCTCCCCCAGCCCCACAAGACGGAATGACCTCATGAAAGTTCGCAAATTCGCCATCGCCGACGCCTCGCTCGAGCGCTCACCGGGACAGGACGGCGATATCTTCGTCGCCAACTTGGTCGACCAGCGCCACGGCGGACCTATCACGATCGGCTTCGGCCGCTACGCGCCGAACCAAAATCTCAAGGAGACGATGAAGGTCGACGATGTCATGATCGTCCTCGAAGGGAAGCTGTCGGTCACGAGCGACGGCAGCACCGTGACCGCGGGGCCCGGCGAGATCGTCCATATGCCGAAGGGCGAGACGGTCACGATCCGCTCGCACGAGCAAGGCGCCGTCACCGCCTATGTCACCTATCCGCATTGGCAGGAGGCGCATGAGTGAGGCACGAGCTGCGACGCCCTACCCGCCGGGCATCAGCGCCTTCGCCGGCTCGTAGGGCGGATTAGCCGAAGGCGTAATCCGCCATTGCCGACACGGCGCGGCGAGAGATGGTGGATTACGCCGGCGGGCTGCGCTTCGCGCAACCGCAGGCTAATCCACCCTACCCGCCCGTCACTAGCGCCTTCGCCAGCGCCATGTAGGCCGGCAGCGTCACGGGATCGTTGGCGGCGTTACCCGCCATCGGATGCGAGGCGTAGCGTGCGATCACCATTTCGGCCTTGGGATCGATGTAGATGCCCTGGCCGTAGACGCCGCGCGCCATGTAGGCGCCGTGCGCGTTGTGCGTCACCCACCATTGATTGCGGTAGGAGGCACCCGGCAGCGTGGTGTAGCCGGCCGGCTTGAATTTTTCGGGATCGCCGCCGCGCGCGATGTCCTCGACTACTTGCGACGGCACGATCTGGCGGCCGTTGAAGCGGCCGTGATTGCGCATGGTCTCGCCGAAGCGGGCGAGATCGCGCAACGTGGTGGAGAGGCCACCGCCGCCGCTCTCGGTGCCGATGCGGTCGACGTGGTAGTACGCGTCCTCCTCCGCGCCAATCGGCTGCCAGATGCGTTCCGACAGGAAGTCGGACAGGGTCATGCCGCTGGCGCGCCTGATGATCCACGCCAGTACGTCGGTGTTGACGGTCTTGTAGGCAAAGGCCTTGCCATGCTCGCCCTGCTTCTTCTGCGCGATGAGGAAATCGAAGATGGTGGTGGGGCCGTCATAGCCCGGGGGGATCGGCGCCATGCCGTTGGCGCGCCGCAGGCCCCACACGTCGGAATTCTTGTCGGTGTAGATTTCGGTGTAGGCGAGCCCCGTGGTCATATCCATGACCTCGTGCACACGCGCATCGCCGAACGCGCTTGGCTTCAGCTCCGGCACATAGTCCGTGACGGGCGCCTGCGGGTCGATCCTGCCCTCGGCGACCAGAATCCCCGCGAGCACGCCGGTGAACGACTTCGTCACGGACATGCCGATATGCGGCTTGTGCGGCTTCAAGGCGCCGAAATAGCGCTCATAGATCAGCCTGCCCCGATGCAGCACCGCGATGCCGTCGGTGTAGGTCTCCTCCAGCATCTTCTCGAAAGTCATGGGCCGGCCGTCCATCGTGGTCGAGGCGACCGCGCCGATGTCCTGCTCCGCACGCGGCAGCGGTGATGCCGGCCCCGCCCCGCGCCAGACGTTCACCGTGGGCACCAGCTGGCGGATGTTGCACCAGGCCCAGCGCAGTTCTGGGAAGCTGCGGAACGAGCCGTCCTGGAAGGTGATGAGGCGGTCGGGCGACGGCGGAAAGCCGCGCATCCAGCCGAGGGTTTCGGGGTCGGATTCGATGGGGGGTGCGGACTGGTGGCTGAGGGTTGTGGCGATGGACATGCAGCTGCTCCGAGACAAAGATCCTAGCATAGAAGTCAGCATGCATGGCCGGTGTTGCATGCTGGGGTGGTCTATCGTTCTGCGTTGATTATGACTTCCTATACTCTACTCTCGCCTCGCCTCGACACCAGCGTGCGGAATCAGTTTCGTCGCTCTCTACTTTTGTTATGTCCTATGCGCCCTCACAACCTGCTGCTATCATACTCAGGATAGCTGGAATCAAACGATGGCACCTTCTCAAGAATACAACGATGATCTCCTTTTGCTACTCGCCACACTTTTGGTCGCGGATCATACCAATGTAGATTCGGATGATCTGGAGCCCTTCCTTGATCCATTACTCCGCACGCTTGAAGAGAGACTTTTTGAACGCAGCGAACTTTTTTCTCGGTTGCCGTTCCCTCCACACTTCATCTTCGCACGACTGCGCTCTTCCCTTCGGCGAGGCTCTCCAACCTCTACCAAGTAAGGCTATCTGGGCGGCAACGAAGGACAAATTGTTTCAAGGCAAACTGGATATCGCATCCCTGCGGGCAATTACCGGGCAGATCGAAACGTCATCCGTCGTTTTTGTTGAGGACGATTTCGCGAAAATTTGGGTGGAATCGATTCTTCGGCAGGGCGCGAATCGTCCTATCGAGCACTTTCAGGTTCACGCGATGGCTGGCGATGGCGCAGCGGTCTCGATGAACAGCTATCACAATACCAATCCAGCAATAACTGTGCCTTCGGTGTGCGTGATAGACGGGGATTCCAAGCAAGACGAGAACCTTTCTAACGGTGTGTTTCGTCTTCCAGGCAACGCACCGGAAGCATTTGTATTCGACAGCTGCGTTGAAGCATGGCCAGCGATCGGTGGTAAATTGTCCGTCGCCCTTCTCCAAGAATTTGCTGAAAGTGATCGAGTTTTGGATGCGTGCAAACAGGTTCGTTTATCAAACAAGGACACGCATTTGCTTTTTTCGCAACTCGGCGCGAAGTTAGGGCTTATACCCGCACAAACAGTGAGCTTAGCCTTTACCACTATTTGGGCACAGAACAACAAGAAGGCCGTCGAAGAGCTAGCTAAAAGCATCCTTGAATTCAGCGGCGCTGGAAAGAAGAGTGCCGCCTCTGCCTGAACAGCAGCAAAGTCGGCAGCGTATTCAATGTGCAAATCAGTTCCCACCAGCGAGAAGGTTCCCTACTCCCACTCAATCGTCCCAGGCAGCTTGCTGGTCACGTCATACACCACCCTTTCACGGCTTTCACCTCGTTGATGATGGGCGTCGCGGTCTTGGCTGGGGCGGCCGACCTCGTAGCTCGACCATCGCCCGAAGGGGGCGATGCGGATGTCGTATCACGAGCGTAGGTGACGGAGATCCGACGTTTGCGCCGGGTGTCTCCGCGCGATCAGGACGGCAGCAGCGGCCGGCCCGGCGGGTCGGCAACTCCCTCACCCTGTCTTCAGCAGCCATCGGATCGGCACTGCAATCGCCAGCAGCGCGATCACACCTGCAGCCCACAGCGCAACGAACCACAGCAACTGCCGCCAGGCGCGAGACACACGCAGCATCAGTGATATCCCTCGCCGTGCCGCACCTTGCCGCGGAAGATCCAATAGACGTAGCCGGTATAGACAAGGATCACCGGTACCAGCACCGCCGCGCCGACGAGCAGGAACAACTGGCTGCTGGGATGCGTGGCTGCCTGCCAGATCGTAATCGAGGGCGGCACGATCATCGGCCACATGCTAATGCCCAGCCCGGCATAGGACAGCAGGAAAAAGCCCAGCGCGCACAGGAACGGCATCCCATCCTCGCCCTTTGCGAGCGCGCGGTGAAAGCGCCATGCCAGCAGGGCCAAGAGACCTGGCACAGGCGCTGCGTAAAGCATGTTCGGCAGCGTCAGCCATCGCTCCCGGAACGCAGGGCTTTGGATGACCATCATCAGTGATATGAGGCCGATGAAGCCGAGTGTCGCAAATCCGAGAACGCGTGCGTAGTTGCGGCAGCGTGCCTGAAGCGCGCCGTCGGTCTTCCATATCAGCCAGCACGCGCCGAGCAGGCCGTAGCCGACGACAAGGGCAACACCGGTCAAAACCGAGAAAGGTGTCAGCCAGTCCCACCACCCGCCGGCGTAAGCACGCCCCTCCACGCGGATGCCCTGCACGATGGCACCGAGGCAAACGCCCTGGAGCAATGCGGCCGCAAAGCTGCCCCAGGAGAAGGCGCGGTCCCACCATATTTCACCAGCCGACGTCCGTGCTCGAAACCGCATTTCGAAGGCTACTCCGCGGAACACCAGCGCCAGCAGCATCAGAATGAGCGGCATGTACAGCGCAGGAAAAATCGTCGCGTAGGCCAGTGGAAACACGGCGAACAATCCGCCGCCACCGAGGACGAGCCAGGTTTCGTTGCCGTCCCAGACCGGTGCCACCGAGTTGACCATGACATCGCGATCGGGCCTCGCCACCTCGGCCGGAAACAGGATGCCGACGCCGAGGTCGAAGCCGTCCATCACGACGTAGAGCAGCACGGCCGTGGCGATCAGCAGCGCCCAAATCAATGTGAGGTCGATGCTCATGGCCGGATCCCCGCTTGCCGCGGCTCTACTCTGTGCGTGTCTGACCCTGCTATCAAGGCTGGCGCCGGCGTGATGCCGGCCGTGCGGACCGGCTGGCCTTGTGGCGGTCCGTGCTCGCCGGCTTCAGGGGTCTGGCGGAAGAGGTGAAACAGATAAGCAATCCCCGCGCCAAAAACGACAAAGTACACGACAACGAATGCCGCCAGAGACGCGGCCACCGCCGGCGCTGCGATCGGCGCCACGCTATCGGCGGTCCTCAGCAGTCCATAAACCGTGAATGGCTGGCGTCCCGCCTCCGTCACCGTCCATCCGGCCGTCACAGCGATCAGCCCCGACGGCCCCATGGCCACGGCAAAGCGATGCAGCCATGGCGTGTCGTACAGGGCGTCTCGCCAACGCAGAACGAGCGAGGCCATGCCGAGCACGATCATCAGAATCCCCAAGCCGACCATGATGCGGAACGCCCAGAAGACGAGCGGAATGTTGGTCGGCCAGGTGTCTTTCGGGAAAGCCTTGAGCCCCTTGACCTCTCCATCAAGGCTATGCGTGAGATAGAGGCTCGCAAAGCCAGGAATGGCAATTTGGCCGCGCGTCACCCCGGCTTCGGCGTCCGGCATTCCGAACAGGATGGAAGGCGCGCGGCGCTCGGTCTCGAAGTGACCCTCCATGGCGGCGACCTTGGTGGGCTGGTGGTGATACGAATTCACCCCATGCAGATCGCCGATCAGAAGCTGTAGCGGGGCCACGATCGCGGCCATCCACATCGCCATTGAAAACATGATGCGTGCGCGTTCGTTCATCCTGTTCCGCAGCAGGTGCCAGGCGCCCACGGCTCCCACGATCATCGCGGTCGTCAGGTAAGCCGCCGTCACCGTGTGGGCGAAGCGATAAGGGAACGACGGATTGAAGATGATCGCGAGCCAGCTCTCGGGGATGAATTGGCCGTCCGCTCCCATCGCGTGTCCTGCCGGCGTCTGCATCCAGGAATTTGCGGCTAGAATCCAGAAGGCCGAGAGCAAGGTGCCGCCCGCGACGAAACAGGTCGCGACGAAATGCAGGCGCGGGCCAACGCGTCCCAGGCCGAAGAGCATGACTCCAAGGAAGCCGGCCTCGAGAAAGAATGCCGTCAGCACCTCGTAGCCGAGGAGCGGCCCGAGCACCGGGGATGTCTTGTCGGCAAACACCGACCAATTCGTGCCGAACTGGTATGACATGACCAAGCCCGACACCACGCCCATGGCGAAAGCGACGGCGAAAATCTTCAGCCAATAGCGGTAGGTATCGAGATAGGCGCCGCGGCCCGTCCACAGCCACAGCCCTTCGAGCACAGCAAGATAGCTCGCCAGTCCGATGGTGAAGGCCGGAAATAGGAAGTGCCAGACCACCGTGAAGGCAAACTGGAAGCGCGCGAGGTCCAACGCGCTGGGTAATAAGTCGGACATAGCTCCGCCCCCGACATCAAGTGCGGCCCGCAGCTAACGCTTTCAACCTACGCTTGTTCCAGCTGCCTCGAACATCCGATGTCGAGGGTTTTAAGCATTCTCTGCGGGCGCTGTCCTTGAAGGCTATCCTCGGCACATTACCATCTCAATATGCCGGAATGTCCTACCCCGCGCACGGCCTGCAACGGACGAGTTGCGGTTGAGTTCGACGCGCAGAGGCCGTTCTGCCGGCTTCGAAGAGCCGGCGCCGAGCTTCTTTGATCAATGCAAGTTCTGGCGCGCTGCCGTTGGGCAAGCCTCACAAGAGGCCATTGTCCTTGAGCAGTTGAACTTCATCACCCGTAATCCAGCCGAAAACCTTCAGCAGCCCATCATTCTGCTCAAGCAGATAGGCATTGGTAAAAGGCACGTCGATACGCCTGCCATCTTTCTCGAATTCGCTGCTCCAGCCCACGTGGACAAGGCAATGTGTTTCATCGATCGAATGCATCTCGATCTCGGAGACGGTGACCGCCTTGTTTCCGATCTGACGGTAGCGCTCGTATCCTTTTGAAATCCGCTCGACAAAAGCGTGATCGTTGTCCCCTGCCATGACACCCTTTGGTCCTACAGCGATATATTGGGTGGAAAAAAGCGAACGGAAAAACTCCTCATCAAGAGTACCGTCCAAGCCATCTCTGAAGGCTTGGGCATATCGATCAAAGAACTGTTCCACTTCGCTTGTCGAGATGGTCATTCGCAGCTCCTCCTTCGACCTCGAGAAAGTGTTGCCAGATCCGCCGCAAGCTGACGGTGCGCTACCTATCGATCTTGGCAAAGATGGACCCTGTGCCAGCGACGCGAGTCTTGCCGGCGCTCGCAAGCACCAGCTTGAAAACGAAGAAGCCCGCATCTCTGCGGGCGTTCCAGGGTTTCACCTTTCTGGTTTCGGGCCGTGCCAACCAACCAGATCACTCCCACTCGATCGTCCCTGGCGGCTTGCTGGTCACATCATACACCACGCGGTTCACGCCCTTCACCTCGTTGATGATGCGCGTCGCGGTCTCCCCTAAGAACTTCATGTCGAACTGGTAGAAGTCCGCGGTCATTCCGTCGGTCGAGGTCACCGCGCGCAGGCCAACGACGTAATCGTAAGTGCGGCCGTCGCCCATGACGCCGACGGTCTTTACCGGGAGCAGCACCGCAAAAGCCTGCCAGATCTCGTCGTAGAGGCCGTGCTTCCTGATCTGGTCGATGTAGACGGCGTCCGCCTTGCGCAGGATGTCGAGCTTGTCCCTGGTGATCTCGCCGGGGCAGCGGATGGCAAGGCCCGGACCCGGGAACGGGTGGCGGCCGACGAAGATTTCGGGGAGGCCGAGCTCGCGCCCGAGCTTGCGCACCTCGTCCTTGAACAGCTCGCGCAGGGGCTCGACGAGCATCATGTTCATGCGTTCGGGCAGGCCGCCAACATTGTGGTGCGACTTGATGGTGACGGAAGGTCCGCCGGTGAAGGAGACGCTCTCGATCACATCAGGATAGAGCGTGCCTTGCGCCAGGAAATCGGCGCCGCCGATCTTCTTGGCCTCAGCCTCGAACACCTCGATGAAGAGGCGGCCGATGGTCTTGCGCTTGGCTTCGGGGTCGGTGACGCCCTCTAACTCGCCGAGGAATTGCTTGGAGGCGTCCACGTGCACGAGCGGGATGTTGTAATGGTGGCGGAAGAGGTCGACGACCTGCTCGGCCTCGTTGAGGCGCATCAAGCCGTGATCGACGAACACACAGGTCAGCTGATCGCCAATGGCCTCGTGGATCAAGACGGCCGCAACGGCCGAATCGACGCCGCCGGAGAGGCCGCAGATCACCCTGCCCTTGCCGACCTGCTGGCGGATCTTTGCAATCTCCTCCTCGCGGAAGGCGCGCATGGTCCAGTCGCCGGTGAGGCCGGCGATCTTGCGCACGAAGTTGCGGATGAGCTTTGCGCCGTCGGGCGTGTGCACCACTTCGGGGTGGAACATCAGGCCGTAATATTTGCGCTTCTCATCCTGGATGATTGCGAAGGGCGCGTTCGGCGAGGTGCCGGCGACGGAGAAGCCCGGCGGCATCCTGGTGATGCGGTCGCCATGGCTCATCCAGACCTGGTTCTTGCTGCCTGACGACCAGACGTCTGCGAACAGCTGGCTCTCGGCCTTCACCTCGACATCGGCGCGGCCGAATTCGCGATGATGGCCGCCCTCGACCTCGCCCCCTAACTGGGCCGCCATGGTCATCTGGCCGTAGCAGATGCCCATCACCGGCACGCCGGAATCGAAGATGAGTTGCGGGGCGCGGGGTGAGCCGGCTTCATGCACCGACTCGGGGCCGCCGGAGAGGATCACCGCTTTCGGCTTCATCTCCTCGAAGGCGGCTTCCGCCTTGTTGAACGGGACGATCTCGCAATAGACGCCGTCCTCGCGCACGCGACGCGCGATCAGCTGCGTCACCTGGCTGCCGAAGTCGACGATGAGAATCTTGTCGTGCGCCGAGGCCACCGAGGGCGTCGACGCGGAGCGGTCGTTCTGTGCTGCTGTCATGGCCAGCCAATACGCTGGCGGCGCGCGGGCCGCAACCGCGGTGGTGGAGCGCCCACATGCTTCTTTGGGCATGGACACGAGGCGCTTAGGTAAGTAATATTTACCTAATTTGTTCAACGCAAACGCCGTCGCAACGCTAACGAGCGCTCCAAGAAAAAGCGGCCACATCGGGGCGACGATCAACGCCTCGCGCCCGCAATGACGGAGGCAACAGCGTGCGCTAACAAAAGCGGCGCCGGCTCCGAGACAGGATCGCCCCCATGAAACTCCCCACCTCCCCCTTCACCGTCACCGACTGGAGCAAGGTTGAGCCGACCACGCATCCCGGCGAGAGCGGCGAGGCCACATGGCGCACGCTCAACATCGGCGAACTCCGCGTGCGGATGGTGGAGTACTCGCCGGGCTATCTCGCCGATCACTGGTGCGATCGCGGCCACGTGCTCTATGTGCTGACGGGCGAGCTCGACTCTGAGTTGCGCGACGGGCGCAAATTCAAGCTCACGGCGGGGATGAGCTACCAGGTATCGGACTTCGGCGACGCCGCGCACCGGTCCTCGACGACGACGGGGGCGACGCTCTTCATCGTCGACTGAAGCGCGCCGACGGTTAATTTGCACCGCGAAATAGCAAAGTGGCGGGACGTTTCGGGCCACGGGTGGTGCCTTGAAGTGGCCCCAAATTCTCGCTATATTGTGATCATCGATACTTGGCCGAACGACTGGGCCGCTTCGCTTCGTTGCTGACGGGCGCGCACGCTTCAGATGAATTCTCCAAACATCGACTCATCAGGGACTATGGGCGCAATGCTGCGTACCGGTCTGCGTGCGTACCTCTCTAACTAAACAAGGAAATTCCCATGGCTATGGGCACCGTGAAGTGGTTCAACACCCAAAAGGGTTATGGTTTCATCCAGCCGGATGACGGCCAGAAGGACGTGTTCGTTCACATCAGCGCCGTCGAGCGCGCTGGCCTCTCCTCCCTCAACGAGGGTCAGAAGGTCTCGTTCGACATCGTCGCCGACCGCCGCAGCGGCAAGTCGTCGGCTGACAATCTCCGCGTCGGCTAACGCCCTCGCACCGTTCTGACCGCGGACGTACCGGCAGAACGTTGGAACTCGAAAGCCCCGCGACCGGGATCGGTCTGCGGGGCTTTTGTTTTTGATGTCATTCCGGGGCGCCCGCAGGGCGAACCCGGAATCCATGGACCCGCGGAGACCGCCGCACGATGGATTCCGGGCTCGCGCTACGCGCGCCCCGGAATGACAACGTCGATCAGCCGGTCTTTTTCAGCACCGACACGAAAAACCCATCCGTCCCGGTCCGGCGCGGCGTCATCAGCCAGCCCTCGGCTGACTGCAGCGCAGCCTCGCCAAAGGCTTCCGCCTTGTCCCAGAGCACGCTTGCGGTCTGCTCGGGCGGGACAACCGAGAACTCGCCATGTCGGCCGACGAACGCCCTCACCTGCTCGCCGTTCTCCTCCGCCAGCACCGAGCAGGTGATGTAGGCGATGCGGCCGCCCGGCTTGACCAGCGGAACCGCGCGCTCCAGCACCTCGGCCTGGTCACGCAGGCGGATCTCCAGCGCACCGGGGCGCATCCGCCATTTGGCATCGGGGTTGCGGCGCCAAGTGCCGGTTCCGGTGCAGGGCGCGTCGATCACGACGAGGTCGGCGGTGCTGCGGATGTCGGCAAGCGAATCGGCCTCGCCCTTGGGCGTGCGGATGTCGGCGTTGTGGACGCCGGCGCGCGACAGCCGCTCATGGATCGGCGCGAGCTGGCGCTTGTCACGGTCGGTTGCGATCAGCCGACCCTTGCCCTGCATCAGGGCGGCCAGCGCCAGCGTCTTGCCGCCGGCGCCGGCGCAGAGATCGATCACCTGCTCGCCGGGTTTTGCCGCGGTAAACTGGGCCGCAAGCTGCGATCCCTCATCCTGCACTTCAATCGCGCCCTTGATGAAATCCTCCTCCGCCTGGATGCCGGGGTTGCGCGCATCGGCCGAAAGCTCGATGCGCAGGCCGGTTGCGGACCAGGGCGTCGGTTTTGCATGAAGATGAGAAAGCGCCTTCAGCGCCTTGTCGCGGTTGGATTTTAGCGTGTTGACGCGCAGGTCCAGCGGCGCCCGGCTCGCCATCGCGGCCGCCTCCGCGGCGCGATCCTCGCCGAACACTTTTGCAAGGTGCGGGTCGAGCCATTCCGGGTAGTCGCCGGCGACGGCGGCAGGTGCGTCCTGGAGGGAGCGCGAGGCGAGCGCAGCCTGCTCGGCCTCGGTCAGCGGCGCCGGCGCAAAGCGGCTGCCGTCGAACAAGGCGCCCATGGTCGCCGTGTCCATTTTGCGCTCGAGGCGGAGCATGCCGATCAGCCGGGCCCGCGCGGTATCGGAATCCATCAGCCAGGCGCTCGAGGCGTAGCGGCGCAGCACATCCCAGACGAGGCCGGCGATGGCCGCGCGGTCGCCGGAACCGGCGAAGCGGTGCGCGGTGCCCCACTCCTTCAGCGCCTTCGCCGCGGGCACGCGGTCCCTCTCGATGGTGTCGATCAGTTCGATGGCTGCGGACAGCCGGGCAGCAGGGGTCATTCGCGTTCTTTCAAGTGGTGCGCAGCGCCTAGATCAGCAGCAAAAGCTTCAGCGCGAAGTAAATCCACATCGCGAGCAGCACCAGCACGCCGGCGAGCCAGACCGTGGAGCGGCGGCCGAGATCGTTGGAGGAAACGAACACGCCGGCATGGGCAAAGCGCGTCACCACGAACACCCAGGACATCAGCACGATGAAGAGATCGGCGCGGCGCAAGGGCAATGCCAGCGCAATCAGGACATAGAACAGCACCGGCAGCTCGAACTGGTTGCGGTAGCAATTGGCGATTTGTGTGGCGCCCTTCGGCCAGTTTGGCTCGCCGAGCGCAATGTCACGGATCTTGGTCTCGCCGGAGACCAAGGTCTTGCGGCGCGCCAGGACCATGCCGATCAGCAGCGCGAAGGTGAGAGCGACCTGCACGAAGACCGGCAGCAGGACCATTTGAACGGACATCGGAACTTTCCCGGGAGGCGAAATGCCGCCGACGTCATTAGCCGCGACTTTTGGCGCTGACAATGAACGACTTGAACCGGCATTCCCGCTTCCCCGACCAACCCCAGATTGTTGAAGCGATTTCGGCCCCTTGGGCCCCGAGGCGAGACAGCCATGAATTCCTTGTCCAGCTTGTTCAGCGAAGCCGCCACGGGCCAGCTCGGCATCATGATGTCGGCGCTGTCCGGGATTGCAGCCGCGCTCGCGGTCGCGCTGGCCATGACGGTCTACTTCCGCCTGAGCTATCGAACCTGGCGCGACGTCGCCCGGCATGGCCTGGCGACCTTGGCCGCGCTCGCGCTGTTCGCCTTTGCCGCCTACGACATGCGTCACGCGGCGCTCGCCTATCTCGGTCTCAACCCCTCCAAGCCTGCCGTCGAGTTCGAGATCCGCATGCCCCGGGAGATGCTGGCGGCGGTGGGCGACAGCCAGATCGAGCTGCACACCGACCGCAACCAGACATTGGCGCTGGTGGACGGCGTGCGCGACCTCTCGGACGGCCGGGCCGTGCTGCGCGGCGCAGTGGTGCTCAACCACCGCACGGCCGATCGCGTTCTGTTCGTGAACCTCTCAGGCAAGGGCGTCTTCGAGTTCCGCCTCCGCCTGCCGGCCGAGCCGCATCGCTCCGGCCAGTTCGGCCCCTGGCACCTCGCCGACCGCATCGCTTCCCCGCTCGCCGCTGCCGTCGCCCCGCAGGACGGCTACAGCATCCGCTATCGCGTGCTTTAAACTTTGTTCGTTGCGATCCATGCCCGGCCCGTCATCGTTCCGACGCGCGGCGACGGGTAGGATGATCGCATGCCCGAATTTCGTCTCACGCAGATTTCCGACACCCATCTCGGCCGGCGCTTTCCCGGCCTGATCGCCAACTTCCATCGCATCAGCGAGCACATCGGCGCCGGCAGACCCGATCTCGTCGTCAACACCGGCGACGTCTCATTCGACGGGCCGACCAGCCGCGACGACCTTGAATTCGCGAAAGGCCTGCACGACGCCCTGCCGGTCACCTGCCGCTATCTCCCCGGCAATCACGATATCGGGGACAATCCGACCGCGATCGGGCCGGCGCCGAAGCCGCCGGTCAGCGAGACGCACCGCCAGCAGTTCTGCGACATCATCGGCGAAGATCATTGGGTGTTTGACGCCGCGGGCTGGCGCTTCATCGGCCTCAATTCGCTGGTGATGAATTCGGACCTCGCCTTCGAGGCCGAGCAGCTCGACTGGCTGTCTCAGGAAATCTCGCGCGTGAACGGCAGGCCGGTCGCGCTGTTCCTGCACAAGCCGCTGTTCCTCAACCTGCCCGACGACGCCGAGACGCCGGAGACGTCGATCCGCTACGTGCCGCAGCCGGCGCGGGCGCGGCTGATCGAGATGTTCGGCAAGGTCGACCTGCGTCTCATCGCCAGCGGGCACGTGCACCAGCGCCGCGACTTCACCTTCCGCCACACCCGCCACGTCTGGGCGCCGTCAGCGGGCTTCGTCGTCAACGATCAGCGCCAGGACCGGATCGCGATCAAGGAAGTCGGCCTGGTCGAATACCGCTTCCAGGCCGACAGTCTCGAGGTCCGCCACATCAGGGCGGCCGGCCAGGTCGATGTCGATATCGAGGAGCTGCTCATCCAGATGGGCGACGGGCACTGATAAAATCGGCTGCGTGCAGTAGGCGCGCTTGATGTCCGCCTGTCACTCAACACCTAGCGCAGAGCCGGACACGCGTGCTCCACATCCCGACCCCGTAAGCGAGGCCTGTCTAGTGGTTCTGGAGCTTCGGCTTGCGACCAACAGGAACATCGCTGGCTCCGCGCGCATTGAAGGACGATCAGACTACGTCGATGGAGGCCCCATGACCAGGACAACGCTGAATGAAGCGAGGCTGACCAATTTGGCCACGGCTTGCGCGGCCTTGGCACTCGTCCTCACGATGGTTCCGGCAACGGCGCAGGAGGCTGGGCGCTCGAGAGTCGGCACACTCACGTGCAACATATCGCCCGGAGTCGGCATGATTGTTGCGGGACAACGGCAGCTGAGCTGCATCTATGCATCGGCACGAGGCAGGGCGCGCGAGGCTTACGAAGGCACCGTCAGCACGCTTGGTCTGGACATAGGAGCCACGTCCGGCGGTCAGCTCGTTTGGACCGTGTTTGCGCCAACGACAGTTCGCCGGGCAGCCTTGGCCGGAACTTATGCGGGCGCGACCGCCGGCGGCACTGTCGGCGCCGGAGTTGGTGCCAACCTCCTGGTGGGCGGCTCGGATCGTACGATCGCCTTGCAGCCGGTGTCCGTCCAGGCGCAGACAGGTGTGAACGTCGCAGCAGGCATATCAAGAATGGAATTGCGGCCGGTTGCAGCGCCTGCACGCGGCAAGGCGCAGTGACGGCCGTCGCTGCCGATCTCAGGAGTTCGTCATTGAGTTGACGACCTCCACGATGGCGGCGGGGTCTGCGTACGTGACCATATGCCCGGCATTTGGAACAAGGTGAAGATCGGACCGAGGCAGTGCTTGATGTAAATCCTGCGCTTGTCTGAATTCGATCACTTGGTCCTCTGTTCCGTGGAATATCTGCACTCGCTCGCCGATGGCTGGATAATAAGCTTGGAATTGTGTTGCAGTTGGAATGAGGAGTGCACTTTCCTCCGCAGCCGCCCTCAACTGTGTGGGCCTGAGCACCAAAGACGCTGGAAATTCATTCCTGAACGTCTGCGGGACAGAACGGGGCGCAAAGATCTTGCGGAGAGCTCCTGGCAGGACGGCCCACGAAACGATCGGCGCGACAGTGTAACTGACCAGGTCGCCCAGGACCGGTATGGCTGGACCTGACATCAGCCACACGTCCAATCGGCCGGTCGGGAAATAGTACCCTGACGCAAGCACAAGACCCTGGGTCGGATAATCCTTTCGCACGGCGAGAGCGATAGCGACCAAGGCGCCCCAAGAATGGCCGAGCACAACCGGATTGCGGATTCCAAGTTGATTGAGCGCCTTCGCCAGCAGAGCGGCTTGAGCTGCCGCGGTCCATATTCGGAGCCGCGGCCGCTGACTATAGCCAAAGCCTGGGCGATCGAAGCACACCACGCGATTGGTGCGGGCAAGAAGATCGACCAGACCGCTGATCGTGAAGTCCTGGATCATGGATCCGTTGCCATGGAGCAGCACGACGCAAGGAGCGGCCGGATCCCCTCGATCGACATAGTGGAGCACTACGCCGTCGCATTCGAGGAACTTGCCGATTGGTGGATTCCTCCACTCGGCCAGTTTGGAGAAGCCGATGTTACCGACGACGAGAAGCGCCAATAACAAGGCAGCGATGAGCAACACGGTTTCAGCGGTGGTCATTACTGACCCTTGATGATCGAGGGTATGAACATGAGACCCGCGGTGCCAAGCAAGTGAACCAATCCATGGAGTAATTGGAAGTTGAGGCGCTCGTTCCTGCGCGCGATCGCGGAGGATTGATTAAAAATCACGTGCCCCGGAACGGTCGAGAAATGCCCACGTTGGCCGCTAAGGATCGCACCTGTGACGGAGAGGATCCGACGTCACCAACAATAACCAAGGAGCAACAGATGGCTAATCCACGCCAGGAGGAGTCTACGCAAAGCCCTGAGGACACAATGCGCCGCGCCGCCGAAAGGACCGCTGAGCAAACCAGACGGATCGGCTTAGCTACCGCTGAGGCCAGCGAGGAGGTGGCCCAAGCCAGCAGTCACCTGCTGCAACAGAATGCCGAGATGTTGCAAAACAGTTGGCGCTTCGGCGTCGACATGGCCACTGTGATGTTGGGCCGGTCTGCTGATCAGCTTGGTCGCACGTTCGGTGTGACGGGCAATGAAACGGAGCAGGCAACAGAACGATCGGTCCGCAACGCTGAAGCAATCATGTACTCTACAACCGCGGTCGTCAAAGGAATGAACGGCGTCTCACGCGAGTACTTCGATTTCGTTCGACAGCAGATCGAGAGGACCATGGACCGTATGAATGAACTCTGGCGCTGCCGAACTCCGCAGGATTTGGCGGCTGTGCAGACCGATCTGATGCGCGATTCGATCAGAAGCGCCCTCGATACCAGCCGCCGGATGGCGGACATGTCTTTGAAGGTGGCTGACGATGCAGGAAACCATATTACTCAGAGTATCGAACGCATGCGGCACGCCGCCTAAAGCGCGACGCGATTAAGAGAATCGTCATCGCCCTTTGGGTTACTGTTTGAGCATGAGCTTTTCGGAAAACCGCCACCCACTTTTCCGAATCATGCTGTAGCGCACTGTCACAGCCATGGCGCACATGTGCGGCTGAACCTCAGCCGCTCTTGTGTTGCGGCCTCGCGAAAGACTCAAGCCACGCTTTTGAGATCCTGCTGGATCGCGGCGAGCAGCGATTGCAGCGCAGCGCTGTTCACCGGCTTGGCCTCGGTGCCGGCTGGCTGAGCAGCGTGGCGCTGCGCAGCTTTCACGGGACGCTTCGGGAATGGCGGAGGCGCAGGCATTGCGGCCGGGGCGAATTCGCCCTCGTCCTCGGCGTGAACGAACTTGCCATGGATGACGTCGTCGCGACGGCCCATGATGAACATGGTCGCCCAATAGCCGACGGCCAGGAGGATGACGCAGAAAATACCAATCTCTAACATCGCAGCACCTAAAATATGCGCGATGATTCAATGCCTTCGTGCGGCCGTCAATGAACCGGCGGTCACACCTGCGGCTTTTGCGGACAGGTGTGACCATTTGGTGACTCTTTGTTAACTATCCCCACGCGGCGTGTGCCCGCGGGGCCACGTAAGGCCCAGTCCCTGTCGCCTAAAGCGCGATGAATGCGCTCGCGCTTTAGGTTGTTGTTTTGGCATGATCTTCCGGAAAACCGCTTCGCACTTTTCCGGATCATGCCTAGGCCTTGTCCGGCCCGACCCGGACCAGCTGCTTGCCGAAATTGGCCCCCTTCAGCAGGCCTATGAAGGCGCCGGGGGCGCTTTCCAGGCCCTCGGTGACGAACTCCTTGTACTTTACCTTGCCGTCGCGAACCCAGCCGGACATGTCGCGCAGGAAGTCGCCGTGGCGGGCGGCGAAGTCGGAGACGATGAAGCCGCGGAAGGTCAGCCGCTTGGTCAGCGTGGCGCGCATCAGGCTGGCGGCCCATTTCGGCGGCTTGGCCTCGGTGTCGTTGTAATGGGCGATCAGGCCGCACACCGGCACGCGCGCAAACGGGTTGAGCAGCGGGAACACCGCCTCGAACACCGCACCGCCGACATTCTCGAAATAGACGTCGATGCCCTTTGGGCAGGCTTCCTTCAGCTTGGCGGCGAGATCGGGATCGCGGTGATCGATGCAGGCATCGAAACCGAGCTCCTTCACGACGTAGTCGCACTTGTCCTTGCCGCCGGCGATGCCGACCGCGCGGGCGCCCTTGATCTTGGCAATCTGCCCCACCGCCGAGCCGACCGCGCCGGACGCACCGGCAACGACGACGGTCTCGCCCTGTTGCGGCTTGCCGATGTCGAGCAGGCCCGTATAGGCGGTCATGCCGGGCATGCCGAGCACACCGATCGAGGTCGAGATCGGCCCGAGCTTGGGATCGACCTTGATCAGGCCCTTGCCGTTCGAGATCGCATGAGTCTGCCAGCCCGAGCGGATGCGCACGATGTCGCCGACCGCGAAATCGGGATTGTTGGACGCCGCGACCTCGCTGACCGCCTCGCCCTCCATCACGCCGCCGACCGGCACCGGAGCTGCGTAGGACGGCCCCTCGCTCATGCGCCCGCGCATATAGGGATCGAGCGACAGCCAGATCGTGCGCAGCAGGACTTCGCCCTGCCCTGGCGTCGGAACGGCGAATTCCTCCAAACGGAAATCAGACGGCTTGGGTTCGCCGACGGGACGCGCGGCGAGAACGATGCGTTTGGCTTGGGCCATGGCTTCCTCCTTTTGTCTTTCGATACGGACGGAAGCGGAGGCAGCGAGGCGCGTCAACACAAAAGCGGTGAGCGGTTGGCCCCTCGGAGCCGAGGGCGCGTCGGCGTCGATTCAAGGCCTATCGCCGATCAAGCCTGTTCAGATCTGTTGTCGCCGTTTCCAGCACTTGTGCCGACACGGCGTCCTTCATTCGGGTAGCCCGGCCATCCGCATGCCCTCCGAGGCGAGCGCGAAATCCTGCGGGCGGCGGACAAGCAGCCAATCGTCCAAAACGCCGACCCGTAAAGTCGGATCCAGCCTGCGAACGTGGGCCATCGCTTCTCGGGCGTCGTCCATCCGCCCGGCCAGCGCATGGCTCGCCGCCATGAAGGCGGCCACCCGCAGGACGTTCGGCATCTGCCGCGACGCCCGCTGCAGTGACGCCACCGCCTCGTCGAAGCGGCGGCAATACAGATGTCCCATCGCGATCCCGGTCTGCATCTGAAATATCTCGGGGTCGAGCGGGCTGAGCCGCATGGCGCGACTGAAATAGTCGATCGCGCTGTCGTGTTCGCCCATCGAGATTCGTTGATACCCGCCGAGATACCAGATCGTCGACGAATTCGGATTGAGCACCAGCGCGCGGTCTACATGGGCGACGCAGGTGTCCAGATCGCCGCCGAAATGGGGCCATGCGTGGCCGCCACGGCACAATGCAACTGCGTCGTTCTTGTTCAGCGTCACCGCGCGCTGGCACAACCGCGCCGCCTCGGCGCCATCGGCGGCGCGGTCTGCGAGCCAGCGATTCATCTTGCGCCAGTAGAAGCACCACGCCGCCATGCCATAAGCCGCAGCAAAGTCCGGATCGCGATCGATCGCCCCGTAGAACAGTGGCAACGCCGCATCGATTCCGTCGCGGGTCGCGGTGTGGAATTGCGCCAGCCCGCGGAGATAATAGTCGTAGGCATCGAGGCTTTCGGTCGGTTTGCGCTTGGCGCGTTCGATTTCGGCGAGTTCGAGCTGCGGCGCAATCGCGCCGACGACGCTGGCGGTGATCTGGTCCTGCAGTTCGAAGATGTCGTCCATCGCGCTCTCGAACCGCTCAGCCCACAGATGAGCGCCGGTAGAGGCGTCGATCAATTGTCCGGTGATGCGCACGCGGCCAGCGGAGCGGCGCACGCTGCCTTCCAGCACGTAGCGTACGCCCAGTTCGCGGCCAATTTGCTTCACATCGACCGCGCGGCCCTTGTAGGTGAAGCTGGAATTGCGGGCGATCACGAACAGCCAACGGATTCGCGACAGACCGAAGATGATGTCTTCGACGACGCCGTCGGCGAAGTAGTCCTGAGCGGCGTCCCCGCTCAGGTTCAGAAACGGCAGCACAGCGATCGAGGGCCGGTCGGGCAGGTCGAGCGCGGCAACCGGCTTCTCCGCCGACGGCACGATCGCGATACGCTGATCGGCCGCTACGTGCACCTCGCCGACAAAGCGGAACCCCTTGCGCGGAACGGTTCGAATCAGCCGCTGCCCCTCTCCACTGTCTTCCAGCGCCTTGCGCACAGCGTTGATGTGGCTGGCCAGCGTCGATTCCGAGACGATCCGCCCGCCCCAGACCGTGTCGAACAGATCATTCTTGCTGACGACGTGGTCGCGGTTGCGCACCAGATACAGCAGCAGATCGAAAGCCTGCGGCGTGAGGCTGACCGCCCCGGAGTACCGCCGCAGCTCCCGCCGGTCCTCATCGAGGACATAGGCTTCGAAGGTGAACCGCACCACAGAGACCCTGATTGAAACCCGAGCGGCATCCCGCTCTCGGCGCACGACAGCCGATGCTGCTGCGCCCTGTTTGGACGAAACTGCAGGCAGATTTCAAGCGAAAACCAAGGGCGCTGCACGTCCATACCAAGGTCTTGGGCCGGATTCCGGCGCATCCTGCCGCCTCTGGAGCGAATGAGACGCGAGGGCACAATGAAGATCGTGGTGATCGGCGGCAGCGGCCTGATCGGAAGCAATGTGGTGCGCAGGCTTCAGGCCAAAGGCCACGAGGTGGTCGCGGCCTCGCCCTCCTCCGGCGTCAACACATTGACCCGCGAGGGCCTCGCCGAAGCAGTCGACGGTGCACAAGTCGTAATCGACGTCTCGAATTCGCCCGCCTTCGACGACAAGACCGCGATGGATTTTTTCCGGACCTCGGGCCGCAACCTGTTGGCGGCCGAAACCGCCGCCGAGGTGAAGCATCATCTCGCGCTGTCGGTGGTGGGTACCGACCGACTGCAGACGAGCGGCTATTTTCGCGCAAAGCTTGTGCAAGAGGAGCTCATCCAAGCATCAAGCCTTCCATACACCATCCTGCGCGCGACCCAGTTCTTCGAATTCATCGACGCGATCATCGCAGGCGGCGCCGAGGGCGACGTGATCCGGCTGTCGCCTGCGCATCTCCAGCCCGTCGCTGCCGACGACGTCGCGGCCACACTGACCGAATTGGCGCTTGGTCCGCCTCGCAACCGCATAATCGAGATCGCTGGTCCCGAAAGGCGTGGCCTCGATGAGTTTGCACAGCAGGTTCTGGCCGCCAGGGGCGACACACGCCGAGTGATCCCCGATATCCGGGCGGACTATTTCGGCCTGCCCCTGAACGATCAGTCGCTGACGCCGGGCGACGAGCCACAGCTCGGGCGGACCCGGCTCGCCGACTGGCTCCACAACCCTCTCCTCACCCCAAAGGACGCAAAACGATGAGCACGATCACCACCAGGGACGGCACCGAGATCTATTACAAGGACTGGGGCCAAGGCCCCGTCGTGACCTTCTCGCACGGCTGGCCGCTGAATGCAGACGCCTGGGACGGCCAGATGCTGTTCCTTGCCCAGCACGGCTTTCGCGTCGTCGCGCACGACCGGCGCGGTCATGGTCGCTCCAGCCAGGCCTCGGAGCACAACGACATGAACGGCTATGCGGACGATCTCGCCGCGGTGATCGAAGCGCTTGATTTACGCGACGCCACGCTGATCGGCCATTCCACCGGCGGTGGCGAGGTCGCACGCTATATCGGCCGCCATGGTACCGGTCGCGTCGCCAAGGCGGTACTGATCGCGGCGGTGCCGCCGATCATGCTGAAGACCGAAGCCAACCCGGAGGGACTTCCGATCGAGGTGTTCGACGCCATTCGTGCAGGCGTCGCCGGCGACCGGTCGCAATACTACAAGGATCTGGCGATTGCCTTCTACGGCGCAAACCGGCCTGGTGCAAAAGTCTCGCAGGGCACGCTCGACCAGTTTTGGCTGTGGAGCATGCAGGCAGGCGCCAAGAATGCCTATGAGAGTGTCAAAGCCTTTTCGGAAACTGATTTCACCGAGGATCTGAAGAAGTTCGATGTGCCGACCCTGGTCCTGCACGGCGAGGACGACCAGATCGTGCCGGTCAAGGACTCCGCGCGCAAATCGGCGAAGCTCATCAAGGGCGCCAAAGACGTCTACTACCCGGGGGCCCCGCACGGCCTGACGGCCACCCATCAGGATCAGATCAACGCCGAGCTGCTGAAATTCATCCGGAGCTAGCGATCTCGTTCACCTGAATTGCAGATCTCAACGAGAAAGACAGCAGCATGGACAAACCTGCCCACCGCACCCTCGCGGGCGTCGTCGTTCCCGACACTCCCATAGTCGATGCCGCAATCGAACATGCGCGGCAGCACTGCGCCCCGTATCTGTTCAACCACGTCGTCCGCTCGTGGCTGTTCGCGGCAAGGCTCGGACAATTGCAGAACGTGGTGCACGATGAGGAGGTGCTCGCGGTCGGCACCCTGCTGCACGACATCACGCTGAATGAAAGCTTCGCCGGACCTCGCCGCTTCGAGGTCGAAGGCGCGGACCTGGCGCGGCACTTTGCCGCCGAGCGCGGCTTCGACCGGCGCCGCGCCCAGCTGATCTGGGACAGCGTCGCGCTGAACTCGACCCCCGTCGATCGCTCTCTACAAAGAGAGCGAGGCTGCACTCGCCACGGCCGGCATCTGCTTCGACGTCATCGGGCTGCAATACGACATCATCCCCGCCGCCGAAGTGTCGCGGATCGTCGCCGAATTCCCGCGAATGCAGATCAAGCGGCAATTCCGCCGCTGCTTCTGCCATATTGCAAGCACCAGGCCGGAAACAAGCTACGACAATTTCATCCGGGATTTCGGCGAACGCTTTGTCGAAGGATACAGCGCGCCTTCGGTGGTTGATCTGGTGGATGCAGCGCCATTCGCCGAGTAGGATTGCATCTCAACCTTACCTGAGCGACCGCGACGACGAGCTTATCCGAAATCCGGTCGCGGGCCGCTCCGGTCGAACCAAGCACGGCAGTATCTTATCGCGCGCAAAACGCGCGCGCGACCGAAGCGCCTAACCCCCGCCCGGATAATTCGGGCTCTCGCGCGTGATGGTGACGTCGTGGACGTGGCTTTCGCGCAAGCCCGCACCGGTGATGCGGACGAACTGGGCCTTGTCGTGCAGCTCCTTCATGTCGCGTGCGCCGACATAGCCCATCGCGGCGCGCAAGCCGCCGGCGAGCTGGTGCATGACGTTGCCGACCGGGCCCTTGTAGGGCACCTGGCCCTCGATGCCCTCAGGCACGAGCTTGAGCGTGTCCTTGATGTCCTGCTGGAAGTAACGGTCGGCCGATCCCCGCGCCATCGCGCCGACCGAGCCCATGCCGCGATAGGCCTTGTAGGAACGGCCCTGCCACAAAAACACTTCGCCGGGCGTCTCGTCGGTGCCGGCGAGCAGCGAACCGACCATGGCAATGTCGGCGCCGGCCGCGAGCGCTTTCGCAAGGTCGCCGGAATATTTGATGCCACCGTCGGCGATGACGGGGATGTCGGCCTTCTTCGCCGCTTCGACCGCATCCATGATCGCGGTGAGCTGGGGCACGCCGACGCCGGCGACGATGCGCGTGGTGCAGATCGAGCCCGGGCCGATGCCGACCTTGATGCAATCCGCGCCCGCATCGATCAGCGCCTGCGCGCCTTCCGTGGTGGCAACGTTGCCGGCGACCACCTGCACCGAATTGGACAGGCGCTTGATGCGGTTCACCGCCTGCAGCACGTGACGGGAATGGCCGTGCGCGGTGTCGACGACGACAAGGTCGACGCCGGCATCGATCAGCCGCTCGGTGCGCTCGAATCCGGTATCGCCGACCGTGGTGGCGGCAGCGACGCGAAGACGCCCCTGCCCGTCCTTGCAGGCGAGCGGATGGGCAACCGCTTTCTCCATGTCCTTCACGGTGATGAGCCCGACGCAGCGATATTGATCGTCGACCACCAGCAGCTTCTCGATGCGGTGCTGGTGCAGCATCCGCCGCGCCTCGTCCTGGTTGACATTCTCACGGACCGTGACGAGCCCCTCACGGGTCATCAGCTCGGAGACTTTTTGCCGGCGGTCGGTGGCAAAGCGCACGTCGCGGTTGGTGAGGATGCCGACCAGCTTGCCGGGCGTGTTCTTGCCGGCGCCGGTGACGACCGGAATGCCGGAGATGCCGTGGTCGCTCATCAGCTTGAGCGCGTCGTCGAGCGTGGCGTCGGGGCTGATGGTGAGCGGGTTCACCACCATGCCGGACTCGTAGCGCTTGACCTGCCGCACCTGGGCGGCCTGCCCTTCGGGATCGAAATTGCGGTGGATGACGCCGAGGCCGCCGGCCTGCGCCATGGCGATCGCCATGCGGGCCTCGGTGACGGTGTCCATGGCCGAGGCCATGATCGGGATGTTGAGCGGGATGGCGCGGGTGACGCGGGAGCGAATGTCGACCTCGCCCGGCATGACGTCGGACAGGCCAGGCTTCAACAGCACGTCGTCGAACGTAAAGGCTTCGCGGATGCCCTGAAGTTGCACCGTGGCCATCTGCCAACTCCTTCCTGCGGCCCTGCCGCAAATGCTAATGGATGAGCGCCGCCCTCGGCGTCCCTTGCGGCAACGCCTTGAGAATCGGAGCCCATCGGTGGGGTTGACGCGGGTCGATAGCACGGCCGCGTGACGAATCAAAGCAATTCGGGCCGCTGGCCAGCCATGCACAGGGGTTTTTTGGCCGATTCAGCGGGGTTGGGCTCGGTACGCCGTCCCTCCACCGGTCATTCCGGGGCGCGACGAAGTCGCGAGCCCGGAATCCATCGCGCAGCGGATGCTGCAGTCCGATGGATTCCGCGTTCGCGCCAAGTGGGCGCGCCCCGGAATGACGAAAGACGGTCACACCGTTGTTACGCGGGATTTAGGTACCATGCATGGATCCGCAATGGTCGGCGGCGGACGGCGGTGATAAGCCGCAACTCCACTCCTCCTTCCGATTTCATTGCCCTCATGGTCGACAAGCAACGCGTCATTCCGCTGATCGTGGCCACGGCTCTCTTTATGGAGAACATGGATTCGACCGTGATCGCCACCTCGCTGCCGGCGATCGCGGCCGACATCGGCACCAGCCCGCTGACGCTGAAGCTCGCGATCACCTCCTATCTGCTGTCGCTCGCGGTGTTCATTCCGGCGAGCGGCTGGACCGCCGACCGGTTCGGCGCGCGGATGGTGTTCGCGATCGCCGTCGGGGTGTTCATGGTCGGCTCGGTCGGCTGCGCGCTCTCGACCTCGATCACCGATTTCGTGTTCGCGCGGATCCTGCAGGGAATGGGCGGGGCGATGATGACGCCGGTGGGACGCCTCGTGCTGCTGCGCTCTGTCGACAAGAGCGCGCTGGTCAACGCCATGGCCTGGGTCACCGTCCCTGCCCTGATCGGCCCGGTGATCGGCCCGCCGCTCGGCGGCTTCATCACGACCTATGCGTCCTGGCACTGGATCTTCCTGATCAACATCCCGATCGGGCTGCTCGGGATCTTCATGGCGCTGAAGTACATCGACCCGATCAAGAGCGAGGAACGCGAGCCGTTCGATCTCTACGGCATGGTGCTCTCTGGGCTGGGGCTCGCAGGCATCGCCTTCGGCCTTTCCGTCGCCGGCCTCAACCTGTTGCCGTGGAGCACCGTCGCCGCGTTGATCGTGGGCGGTGCGATCTCGATGACGCTCTACGTCATCCATGCGCGGCGGACCGGATCGCCGGTGCTGGACTTCTCGCTCCTGAAGCTGCCGACGCTGCGCGCCGCCGTGTTCGGCGGCTTCCTGTTCCGGCTCGGCATCGGCGCACTACCGTTCCTGCTGCCGCTCCTGATGCAGATCGGCTTCGGCCTGTCGCCGTTCCATTCCGGCCTCGTCACCTTCGCCTCCTCGCTCGGGGCCATGGGTATGAAGACGCTGGCTGCGCGGATCATCCGCACGTTCGGCTTCCGCAATTTGATGACGGTGAACGCGATCATCAGCGCGTTCTTCCTCGGCGTCTGCGCGCTGTTCACGGTGACGACGCCGCTGCTCATCATCATGGTGATCCTGGTGGTCGGCGGCTTCTTCCGCTCGCTGCAGTTCACTGCGATCAACACGGTCGCCTATGCCGACGTCGAGACCGCGCAGATGAGCCGCGCCACAACCCTCGTCAGCGTCAACCAGCAGCTCGCGATCTCGGCCGGCGTCGCCGTCGGCGCGGCCTGTGTCGAGACGACGATGTGGTTCAGCCACGTCAGCGAGCTCAACGCCACGGTGTTCGCGCCGGCCTTCGTCGTGGTCGCGCTGACCTCGGCGGCTTCGAGCTGGTTCTTTTGGCAGATGCCCGCGGACGCAGGCCACGAGATTTCGGGGCGCAAGGCGGTGGAGATCGCGAGCCGCAAGGGCGCCGGCAAGGGCGCAGAGAAGGCCGCGGTCAAGGCGGCGTCCGAGGATACGCAGGACGTGCGGGATCAGCGGCTGGGGTGAATACCTCCTCGGTCATTCCGGGGCGATGCGCAGCATCGAACTATGATGCGCAATTGCGCATCTGAGAATCCATCGCACCGCGGAACGCGTCGAGACATGGATTCCGGGCTCGCCTCTTCGAGGCGCCCCGGAATGACGGAGTGCGAGGCTACGCCGCTCCCCCGCCGCGAAATCCCGTCGCCAGCACATAGCGTTCGGACGAATCCTGACGGCTCGCCGCCGGCTTGACGTGACGCACCGTTGCAAAGTCGCGCTTGAGCTGGGCCAGCAGCTCGGCATCAGCGCCGCTCTGGAACGTTTTCGCCAGGAACGTGCCGCCGGGTTTGAGCACGTCGCAGGCAAAGGCCGCCGCGGTCTCGACGAGGCCGACGATGCGGAGCTGGTCGGTCTTGCGGTGGCCGGTGGTGTTGGCCGCCATGTCGGACATCACGACGTCGGCCTTGCCGCCCAGCATCGCGGTGAGCTTCTCGGGCGCGTCGTTGTCCATGAAGTCGAGCTGCGCGAAATCGACCCCGGGAATCTCCGGCATCTCCAACAGATCGATCGCGACGACCTTGCCCTTGCCTTCCAATGATCCGACGCGCTTGGCGGCAATCTGGCTCCAGCCGCCGGGCGCCGCGCCGAGATCGACCACGGCGATGCCGGGCTTCAGAAGCCGGAACTTGTCGTCGATCTCCAAGAGCTTGAACGCGGCGCGCGAGCGATAGCCCGCCGCCTTGGCCTTGGCGACATAGGGATCGTTGAGCTGCCGCTCCAGCCACAGCTTCGACGACAATTTGCGCTTGCCGCCGGTCTTGACCTGGACGTGCAAGCGGCCGGTAGTGTCCTTGGCCATACTCACCAGCTCCTGAGCGCGCCGTCCTCGCGCATCATCTCGACCAGCATGCCCTCGCGCAAGCCGCGGTCGGCGACGCGCAGGCGCGGCAGCGGAAAGGCGCGGCGGATAGCGTCGAGGATGGCGCAGCCCGCCAGGACGAGATCGGCGCGCTCGACGCTGATGCAGCTGTTGGCGGCACGCTCCTCGTAGCTCATGCCGAGCAGCTTGTTGATGGTCGCGGTGATGTCGGCATCGTTCATCCAGATGCTGTCGATGCGGCGGCGGTCATAGCGCGCGAGGTTGAGATGGATGCCGGCCAGCGTCGTCACCGTGCCCGACGTGCCGAGCAGGTGCATGTCGGCGAGATCGCGGCCGTGCTCCTCGGCGAATGGCGCGACGTGGCTTGCGACCTCCTGCTCCATGGCGGCATAGATCTCTGGCGTGACGTCGCGTCCGCCGAACTGCTCAGCGAGCGTGACCACACCATAGGGAATCGACATCCAGGCCTTGATGCGCGGTTCCGGCTTTTCCGGGTCGCGCTCGATCCGCACCAGCTCGGTGGAGCCGCCGCCGATGTCGAACAGGATCGCGCCCCGTCCCCTGGGATCGACCAGCGGCGAGCAGCCCAGCACGGCGAGGGCGGCCTCGGTCTCGCGGTCGATCACCTCGAGCTCGATGCCGGTCTCGGCCGCAACGCGGCTGCGGAAACCTTCCGCGTTCGAAGCCGCGCGGCAGGCTTCGGTCGCGATCAGCCGCAGCCGACGCGCCTTCCGCAGATTGATCTTGTCGCGGCAGATGCTGAGCGCGGCGATGGCGCGCTCGATCGCGGCGTCGCTAATGCACCCCGTCGCCGAGACGCCCTCCCCGAGCCGGATGATGCGCGAGAAGGAATCGACCACACGAAAGCCGTCCTGAGTCGGACAGGCGATCAGCAGCCTGCAATTGTTGGTGCCGAGGTCCAGCGCCGCATAGACGCCGGTTCCCGGCGCCTGCGCGCCGACGGCCGGATTGGTGGCCAACGCCACCGCCGCCATCGACCCCTCCAGCTCGCTATGCGGCGCATGGCCGTCGCGGAGCCGCGTGTGGTCATTCATACAAACTGTCTTTCCGCGGCCGGTCGGGCCGGTTTGGAATTGATTATTCGCCTGAAACATTAGCAGCGCGGCAGGCCTGCGCAACAACGCATCACATGGGACCATGTCCAATCGTGCGTTGTCGTGAACGGGGGTGGTGGGTTATTTGAGGGAGTCCGGTGCTCCGCTGCCGCGAAAATGCGCAAATGCCGGCTTTTCAGGTCAATTCCCATGCAAGAACACACCAAATCGTCGACGCTCGAGAACGCTATTGCACTGCAAAAGTATGGCGTCGGGCAACCGGTCCGCCGCAAGGAGGATGACACGCTGGTGCGCGGCAAGGGCCGCTACACCGACGATTTCAACCTGCCGAACCAGGCCTATGCCGTAGTCGTCCGCTCGACCCATGCCCATGGATTCATCCGCAGCATCGGCCTCGATGCCGCCAAGGCCATGCCGGGCGTGCTGGGGGCGTGGTCCGGGAAGGATCTTGATGCCGCCGGCTATGGCCCCTTCACCTGCGGCCTGCCGCTGAAGAGCCGCGACGGCTCGCCCCTGCTCCAGACCAACCGCCAGCCCCTGGCGACCGACAAGGTCCGCTTCGTCGGCGATCCCGTCGCCTTCGTGGTGGCCGAGACGCTGGCTCAGGCGCGCGACGCGGCCGAGGCGGTCGAGCTCGACATCGAGCCGCTGCCGGCGGTGACGGACCCGGAGCAAGCCGCCAAGCCCGGCGCGCCGCAGCTCTATGACCACATTCCTGGTAACGTCGCGCTCGACTACCACTATGGCGACATGGACAAGGTGAACGCCGCCTTCGCCAGCGCCGCTCATGTGACCAAGCTCGACATCGAGAACACCCGCGTTGCCGTGGTCTCGATGGAGCCGCGCGTGGGGCTTGCCTCCTACGACAAGAAGACCGAGCGCTACACGCTTCAGGTGCCGACGCAGGGCGTTGCCGGCAACCGCGCCAATCTCGCGAAGAACCTGAAGGTGCCGAACGAGAAGGTGCGCATCCTCACCGCCAATGTCGGCGGCTCCTTCGGCATGAAGAACATCAACTATCCCGAGTACATGTGCATTCTGTATGCGGCGAAGGCACTGGGACGCCCGGTGAAGTGGCTGGACGAGCGCTCGACCAGCTTCCTCTCCGACAGCCACGGCCGCGCCCAGAAGATCCACGCCGAGCTCGCGCTCGATACCGAGGGGCACTTCCTCGCGGCAAAACTGTCCGGCTACGGCAATCTCGGCGCCTACATCACCGGCGTCGCGCCGGGGCCGCTTTCGCTCAACACCGGCAAGAACTTCTCCAGCGTCTATCGCACGCCGCTGATGGCGGTCGACATCAAGGTGGTGCTGACCAACACCACGCTGATGGGGGCCTATCGCGGCGCCGGCCGGCCCGAGGCGAACTATTACATGGAGCGGCTGATCGACCGCGCCGCCGACGAGATGGGCATCAATCGGCTGACCTTGCGTAAGCGCAACTTCATCAAGCCGAACCAGATCCCGTTCGCGGCGTCGTCCGGCGTCACCTATGACAGCGGCGACTTCCAGGCCGTGTTCAACAAGGCGCTCGAGATCTCCGACCACGAGAACTTCGCCAAGCGCAAGAAGGAGAGCAAGAAGGCGGGCAAGCTGCGCGGCATTGCGGTCGGCTCCTATCTCGAGGTCACGGCGCCGCCGAGCCCCGAGCTCGGCAAGATCGTGTTCGATCCTGACGGCACCGTGCAGCTCATCACCGGCACGCTCGACTACGGCCAGGGCCACGCCACCCCGTTCGCGCAGGTGCTGTGCGATCAGCTCGGCGTCCCCTTCGAGAGCGTCAAGCTCGTGCAGGGCGACAGCGATATCGTCCACACCGGCAACGGCACCGGCGGCTCACGCTCGATCACCGCGACGGGCCAGGCCATCGTGGGGGCCGCAAAGCTCGTCATCGAGAAGGGCAAACGCGCCGCTGCACATATGCTGGAAGCATCCGAAGCCGATATCGAGTTTGCCGACGGCAGCTTTACGATCGCCGGCACCGATCGCAGCATCGACATCATGGAGCTCGCCAAGCGTCTGCATGACGGCAATGTGCCGGAGGGCGTGCCTGACAGCCTCGATGTCGACCACACCAGCGAACCGGTCGCCTCGGCGTTCCCGAACGGCTGCCACGTCGCCGAGGTTGAGATCGACCCGGACACCGGTGTGGTGCAGATCGTGCGCTACAGCGCGGTCAACGATTTCGGCACGGTGATCAACCCGATGCTGGTCGCGGGCCAGCTCCATGGCGGCGTGGTCCAGGGCATCGGCCAGGCCCTGATGGAGCACATTCGCTACGACGACAATGGCCAGCCGATCACGGGCTCGCTGATGGACTACGCCCTGCCCCGCGCGGAGGACGTCCCCAACATGACGGTCGGCGACCACCCGGTGCCCGCCACCACCAATCCGCTCGGCAGCAAGGGCTGCGGCGAAGCCGGCTGCGCCGGCAGCCTGTCGACGGTGGTGAACGCGGTGCTCGATGCGCTGTCGGAGTACGGCATCAAGCACATCGACATGCCGCTGACCCCCGAGCGGGTGTGGCGCGCGATCCAGGACGCGAAGGCCAAGGCGGCGTAAGGGGCACTGTCGTCGCCACAAACTCTACTGTCATCGCCCGGCTTGACCGGGCGATCCAGTACTCCGAGACGGCAGCGATTGACCGAGAAGCTGCGGCGTACTGGATTCCCCGCCTTCGCGGGGAATGACGACGTCCTTGATTGACGGGCGTGGGCTTTCCCAACTGTCCGCTACGCCGCCGCCTGCTCGCGCGGCTGGTAGATCGCGGTGTGCTGGCAATGCGCGAGCGGCGTCGTGCCGTTGGCGACGACCAGCGCGTCGAACTCGACGAAGCGGTGGCCCTTCTTCTCGTAATTCGCAGTGACCTTGGCCCGCGCCGTGATCTCGTCGCCGGCGCGCGCGGCGGACAGCAGCTGCATGCGGCTGCCCACGTGGATCCAGGGACCCAGGATGGTGTTGTCCACCAGGACGCGGTTCATGACGCGCTGGATCAGGCCGGGATGGCCGAGGCTCTCGCGGGCAAAAATCGGATCGGCCTCCCTGACGTCAGTGAGATAGTCGGCCGCATCCTGCCCGGCCCACCGGCGCGGCGTCGTGCCCAGCCATTTGCCCAGCTCGAATGTCGCAGGACTGACAGGCTTGCGCTCGGCGGCGGCGGGGACTTCGACATAGTCGCTCAACGACAATGCCGGCACCGCCGCCGGCAGCGACGCCGTTCCCGTGGCACACAGCTCGGTGCGACTGAACACCTCGATGGTCAGCAGGCCGTTGTGCTCGGTGGCATCGACATCGGCGGTCTCGCCGTCATAGACCGGCTTGATGAACCGGGCCTCGACCAGCCCGCGCGACAGGAAGTCCCGCCCCCAGCGCGCGATCGGCACGTGCATCATGTAGGCGAAGACGTCGACGCCGGGGACCAGCCCGCCGGAAAAGCCGAAGCGGCGGGCCACATTGTCGTCGTGCATCTTGTTTTCGGACTGCCTGGCGGTGTTGTAGGCCTCGACGCGGTAGGTTTCGAGCCGGTTCGGCATGACTGGCCTTTCCCTGTTCTTGTTGTTTCGGGAGCGATCGTAGGGCCTGAGGAACTGGGGTCAATCCCCTCGCCTTTGCGGCCCGAATGCGGTACCACGCGGCGGAATGACCGAGACCCCGACCCGCATCTATGTCGACGCCGACGCCTGTCCGGTGAAGGACGAAATCTATCGCGTGGCGCTCCGGCACGGCGTGCCCGTGAGCGTGGTCGCCGGCAATTTCATCCGCGTGCCGCAGGACCCTCTGATCGAGCGCATCGCCGCGGGCAGCGGCATGGACGCCGCGGACGACTGGATCGCCGAGCGCGCCAGGCCGGGCGACGTCGTGGTGACCTCGGACATTCCGCTGGCCAGCCGCTGCGTGAAGGCGGGCGCCGACGTGATCGCCCCGAACGGCAAGCCGTTCACCGAGGAGTCGATCGGCATGACGCTCGCGGTACGCAATCTGATGACCGATCTGCGTTCGGCGGGCGAAGTCACCGGCGGCCCGCGCTCGTTCTCGCCGCGAGACCGCACCGCCTTCCTCTCGGCGCTCGACCAGACGCTGCGCCGGATCCAGCGCCGCCGCGCAGATCAGGCCGTAACGAGCCAAGGTTAGCCATGGCCCCGCCGCTGATCCAACTCAAAGACATCAGGCTGACCTTTGGCGGCACGCCGCTGCTGTCGGGCGTCGAGCTCAACGTCGCGCCATCCGAACGGGTCTGCCTGATCGGCCGCAACGGCTCCGGCAAGTCGACTCTGCTGAAGATCGCAGCCGGCCTGGTCGAGCCTGACGCCGGCACGCGCTTCGTGCAGCCCGGCGCGACGGTGCGCTACCTGCCGCAGGAGCCGGATTTCGGCGGCCACAAGACCACGCTCGCCTATGTCGAGTCCGGGCTCGCGCCGGGGGACGACCAGCACCAGGCGCGCTATCTCCTGGAACAGCTCGGCCTCACCGGCGAGGAGAACCCGCACAACCTCTCCGGTGGCGAGGCGCGCCGCGCGGCGCTGGCCTTCGTGCTGGCGCCCTCGCCCGACATCCTGCTGCTGGACGAGCCGACCAACCATCTCGATCTCGCCACCATCGAATGGCTGGAGCAGGAGCTCGACTCCAGGCGCAGCGCGCTCGTCATCATCAGCCACGACCGTCGCTTCCTGACCAATCTCTCGCGCTCCACCGCTTGGCTCGATCGCGGCCGGATCAAGCAGATCGATCGCGGCTTTGCCTCGTTCGAGAGCTGGCGCGACGAGGTGCTGGCCGAGGAGGAGCGCGACCAGCACAAGCTCGACCGCAAGATCGTCGACGAGGAGCACTGGCTGCGCCACGGCGTCTCCGGCCGCCGCAAGCGCAACGTCAAGCGGCTCGCCAATCTGCATGCGCTGCGCGCCCAGCGCCGCAACTATCGCGGCACCGCCGGCAGCGCCAACCTCGCAGCCAGCGAAGCCGAGCAGTCCGGCAAGCTGGTGATCGAGGCCAAGGGCATCACGAAATCCTACGGCGAGCGCAAGATCGTCGAGAATTTCTCCACCCGCATCCAGCGCGGCGACCGGCTCGGCATCATCGGGCCGAACGGCGCCGGCAAGACCACGCTGGTCAACCTGCTCACCGGCGGCATGCAGCCGGATTCCGGGACGATACGTCTCGGCGCCAATCTGGAGATGGCGACGCTCGACCAGCATCGCGAAAGCCTCGATCCGAAATCGACACTGGCGGAAGCGCTCACAGGCGGCCGCGGCGATCAAATCATGGTCGGCGGCAAGCCGAAGCACGTCGTCGGCTACATGAAGGACTTCCTGTTCGCGCAGGAGCAACGCGGCACACCGCTGGAGGTGCTCTCGGGCGGCGAGCGCGGCCGGCTGATGCTGGCGCGAGCGCTGGCAAAGCCGTCGAACCTCCTGGTGCTGGACGAGCCGACCAACGATCTCGACCTCGAAACGCTCGACGTGCTCGAGGAGATGCTTGGCGACTACGAAGGCACCGTCATCCTGATCAGTCACGACCGCGACTTCCTCGACCGCGTCGTCACCTCGGTGATTGCGCCGGAGGGTAACGGCAAGTGGATCGAATATGCCGGTGGCTACAGCGACATGCTGAGCCAACGTGGCGCCGATTTGAAGCGCGAGGCGCCGAAAGCGCCACCGCTGGCGGAGAAGAAGGACGAGCGCGCAGCGGTCCCCTCGTCCGCGCCCAAGCGCAAGCTCAGCTTCAACGAGAAGCACGCGCTGGAAACGCTGCCGAAGAAGATGGAAACGCTGCACGCCGATATCGCAAAATTGCAGCGTGTGCTCGACGACCCCGGTCTCTATGCGAAAGATCGCAAAAAATTCGACGACACCTCGGCTGCCATCGCCAAGGCGCACGAAGAACTGTCCGCCGCCGAAGAGCGTTGGCTCGAACTCGAAATGCTCCGCGAAGAGATTGAACAGGCATAACTCATGACAACAACTCTTGCAGCCAAGATCGCCCGCGAATACGGCACACCCTGTGCCGTCATCGACATGGACAGGGTCGAGCGCAACATCGCGCGGATCCAGAAGGCCTGCGACGACGCCGGAATCGCCAATCGCCCCCACATCAAGACGCACAAGAACCCGACCATTGCCAAGATGCAGGTCGCGGCCGGCGCCAAGGGCATCACCTGCCAGAAACTGGGCGAAGCCGAGATCATGGCCAATGCCGGCATCGACGACATCCTGATCAGCTACAATCTGCTGGGCGATGAGAAGATGGCGCGGCTCGGCGCGCTGCAGGCGAAGGCCAACATGACGGTGGCGGCCGACAATTCGACCGTCGTCGCCGGCCTGCCTAAGGCGGCTGCGGCGTCAGGCCGCCCGCTCTCGGTCGTGGTCGAATGCGATACCGGGCGCAAGCGCGCAGGCGTCGAAACGCCGGCGGAGGCGATTGCGCTGGCGCGCGAGATCGCTTCGTCCAAGGGGCTCGAATTCGCCGGCTTCATGCTCTACCCCACTGAGACCGGGTGGACGGACGCGCAAAGATTCTACGACGAGGCGCTGGCCGGCGTGCGCGCGCACGGGCTCGACGCCAAGATCGTCTCGACCGGCGGCACGCCGAACCTCGTCAATATCGGCAAGCTCAAGGGCGGCACCGAGCATCGCTTCGGCACCTACATCTACAACGATCGCATGCAGGTCGCCGCAGGCTCAGCGACCTGGGATGATTGCGCGCTGCACATCTATTCGACGGTGGTGAGCCGCGCTGCGCCCGAGCGCGGCATCTTGGACGCCGGCTCGAAGACGCTGACCACGGATACCGGCGGGCTCGACGGCCACGGCCTGATCCTGGAGCATCCCGAAGCCAGAATCGCCAAATTCGCCGAGGAACACGGCTTCCTCGATCTCTCCCGCAGCAACACGCGGCCCAATGTCGGCGATGTCGTCCGCATCGTGCCGAACCACGTCTGCGTCGTCGTCAACATGATGGACGAGGTGGTGATGGTCCGCGGCGAGGAGATCATCGGCACGCTGCCGGTGGCCGCGCGTGGGAAGCTGCGGTAGGTGTACGCGCGCCGTTGCCACGGCCGTCATTGCGAGGAGCCCTTGCGACGAAGCAATCCAGACTGCCTCTGCGGAGGGATTCTGGATTGCTTCGCTGCGCTCGCAATGACGGGGGTTAGCGTTTGAGCCAGCCCAGCACGCCCCTGCCCGCCGCAGCCCCGGTCGCGAACGACGCCTGCAACAAGTACCCGCCGGTCGGCGCCTCCCAATCCAGCATTTCGCCGGCGGCGAACGTGCCCGGCACCTTGCGCAGCATAAAGTGCTCGTCGAGCTCGTCGAACAGAATTCCGCCTGCCGTCGAGATCGCGCGGTCGATCGCCGCTACTCCGGTAAGCTGAACCGGAACAGCATTGACCAGATCTGCGAGCTCCGCCGGCGAGAACGCGGCCAGCGGCCGGCCGGAGGCGATGGCGGCCTCCTGCATGAGGCCGATGCCGACCGGCGACAGCTGCGCGGCCTTGCGCAGGAAGTTCGCCAGCGATTGCTTGCCACGCACGCCTGACAGCCGCGTGGTCAGCGCAGCGGCGTCGAGATCGGGCCGCAACCCGATCATCAGCGTCGCCTGTCCGAGATTCAGCACAGCCTCGCGCAGTTCCGCCGACAGCGCGTAGATCGCACCGCCTTCGATGCCGCTGCGGGTGATCATCGCCTCTCCGCGAACCGTGTGCGCGCGAAGCGTCAGCGCCACGCCCTTGAGCGGCTGGCCTTCGAAACGGTCGCGGAAGACTTTGGACCAAGCGACCGTGAAGCCGGAATTGGCCGGCCGCAGCTTCGAGACGGCAATGCCCTTTGCAGCGAGGATATCGACCCAGCCGGCGTCCGAGCCGAGCCGCGGCCAGCTTGCGCCGCCGAGCGCGAGCAGCGTGGCGTTCGCTTCGATGGCGGAGACGCCTTTCGGCGTCTGAAAGATCAACCGACCCTCGCCGTCCCAGCCGATCCAGCGATGGCGAAAAGCAAAGCGGACACCGGCGGCATCGAGCCGCCGCAGCCAGGCGCGCAGCAAGGGCGAGGCCTTGAACGTTTTCGGAAACACGCGTCCGCTGCTGCCGACGAAGGTCGGCTCGCCCAGCGCCTCGCTCCAGGCACGTAGCGCATCGGGCGAAAATGCCTCGACCGCCGCCTGCAGCTTCGGTGCGGCCTCGCGATAGCGCGCCATGAATTGCGGCAGCGGTTCGCTGTGAGTGAGGTTGAGTCCGCCGCGGCCGGCCATCAGGAATTTGCGCCCCGCTGACGGCATCGCGTCGTAGACAGTGACGCGGGCGCCGCCTGACGCCAGCACCTCCGCCGCCATCAGCCCGGCGGGACCTGCGCCGATGACGGCGACGTCGGTCAGAGCTTGATCCCCGCCCGCGCCGCGGCCTGGGCGACGTATTTCTGCGTCTGCTCGAACGCGCCCTGCAGCGCCCTGGCCTTCGACATGTCGCTGATCTCGGCGAAATGCGCGGCGATCGCATCCGGCGTCCACTCGCTCTCCGGCAGGTTGATGCCTTCGCTCTCCAAAATCTTGATCACCGCAAACGAGCCGGCACCGGCGCCCATGATGGTGCGGGTCGGCGCATCCTCGCTCAGCATGTACTCGACCGCGGGGGTGATCGCGTTCGCCTTCATCAGCTGCAGCGCCTGCGGCGGCAGCAGCTCTTCCGTCATGCGGGTCGCAGCCGTCGGCGAGATGATGTTGACCCGAATGTCGTTCTTGCGGCCCTCCTCGGCGAGCACGTTCATCAAGCCGACCATGCCGGATTTCGCGGCGCCGTAATTGGCCTGGCCGAAATTGCCGTAGAGGCCCGAGGACGACGTCGTCAGCACGATGCGGCCGTAATTGCGGTCACGCATGCCGGCCCAGGCTGCCTTGCAGCAATAGAAGGTGCCGACGAGATGCACGTCGAGTACCTTCTGGAAATCGGCCACCTCCATCTTGCCGAACGACTTGTCGCGCAGGATGCCGGCATTGGCGCACAAGAGATCGACGCTGCCCCACTCCTTGGTAGCGCGCTCGACCATGGCGGTGACCTGCTCGAAATTGGAGACGTCGGCGCCGTCGGCCATCGCGATGCCGCCGGCCTTGCGGATCTCCTCGACCACGGCCTCGGCCGGCGACAGCGAGCCTCCGGTGCCGTCGCGCGCGCCACCGAAATCGTTGACCACGACCTTGGCGCCGCGGCTCGCCAGCCCCAGCGCATGCGCGCGTCCGAGACCATTGCCCGCGCCGGTGACGATGGCGACGCGTCCGTCGAACCTGATTGGCATAGTGGGTTTCCCAGATGTTAGCCGTCATGGCCGGGTTTGATCCGGCCATCCATCAAAATCGACAGGCTTTTGAGCAGCGATGGGTTGCCGGGTCAAGCCCGGCAAGGACGGCACGGGCCTACTCGAAATAGATCAGGCCGAGCCAGTCGGCGACGAGCGCCGGTTTATCCTCGCCCTCGATCTCGACCGTGACGTTGGTGCGGGACTGGAGCTCGCCTGGCTTGCGGAGCTTGGCTTCCGCCAGCACGAAACGGCCACGCACGCGCTTACCTGAGCGCACCGGCGAGATGAAGCGCAGCCTGTCGAAGCCGTAATTCACGCCCATCGTGGTGCCCGCAATCACGGGCATCACCTCGTAGGACATGATCGACAGCAGCGACATCGTGAGAAAACCATGCGCAATGGTAGTGCCGAACGCGGTTTCCTTCTTCGCGCGTTCCGGATCGACGTGGATGAACTGGTGATCTTCGATCACGTCGGCATAGCTGTCGATGCGGGGCTGATCGATCAGGTGCCACGACGATACGCCGATCTCCTTGCCGATCATGGCCTGATAGGCCTCGAGCGTAACAGGCGGCTTCTTCCAGACTTCGTTCACTTAGGTCTCACTCCGTGTCTTCGCCAGCTCCGGAAAATCCTCCTCACGGAATTCCCGGCCGCGCAAGGGATCGCTGCGATCGTCGTCGCGTTCGAGCCGTCGTAGCTGGACGCGGCGGATCTTTCCAGAGATCGTCTTCGGCAGCTCGGTGACGATTTCGAGGCGGCGGATGCGCTTGAACGGGGCCAGACGCGCGTGCAGGTGCTTGAAGATCGATAGCGCGGTTTCCGGCGAGCGTTCTGCACCCGCGGTCAGCAGCACGAACGCCTTGGGGATCGCGAGCCGGATTGGATCCGGGCTCGGCACCACCGCAGCTTCCGCGACCAGCTCGTGCTCGAGCAGGACGCTCTCCAGTTCGAACGGGCTGATGCGATAATCGGAGGATTTGAAGACGTCGTCAGAGCGGCCGACGAAGGTCAAGTAGCCGTCCTCATCCGCGAATACGACGTCGCCACTGCGATAGAGCGCGCCTGCGGCGCCGGACAATTTGCCGTCGTCGCCCTGATAGCCCTGCATCAGGCCGGCGGGGCGGTCGGCGCCGAGCACCAGCGTCACCTCGCCCTCCTTTGCGGGATGGCCGTCGGCATCGCTGATCTGCACGCGATAGCCCGGCAACGGACGGCCCATCGAGCCGATCTTGATCGGCTGGCCCGGCGAATTGCCGGCGAGCGCCGTGGTCTCGGTCTGGCCGTAGCCGTCGCGAATGGTGAGGCCCCAGGCCGCCTGCACCTGATCAATCACCTCGGGATTGAGCGGCTCGCCGGCGCCGCAGACCTCGCGAAGCGCCACCTTGAACGAGGCGAGGTTCTCCTGGATGAACAGCCGCCACACCGTCGGCGGCGCGCACAGCGTGGTGACGCCGCAGCGGCCGATGGTGGCAAGCAGCGACTTGGCATCAAAGCGCGGCTGGTTGACCACGAACACGGTCGCACCCGCATTCCACGGCGCGAAGAAGCAGCTCCAGGCATGCTTGGCCCAGCCGGGCGAGGAGATGTTGAGATGGACGTCGCCGGGCTTCAGCCCGATCCAGTACATCGTCGAGAGATGGCCGACGGAATAGCTGCGCTGACTGTGTCGCACCAATTTTGGTTTTGCTGTCGTACCCGAGGTGAAATACAGCAGCATCGGATCGTCGGCATTGGTCGGACCATCAGGCGCGAAGCTTTCGGAAGCTTTTGCTGCTTCGACATATGCCAGCCAACCGTCGGAGGCCGCGCCGACGACGATGCGAACGACATTCTCGGCGCCCAAGCTCGCGAATTTCGCCACCTGGTCCTGCGCGGCGACCACCGCCCTCGCCTTGCCGCGATCGAGCCGGTCGCGCAGCTCGTCGGCGGTCAGCAGCGTCGTGGCGGGAATGACGACCACGCCGAGCTTCATCGCGGCAAGCATCGTCTCCCACAGCGGAACCACGTTGCCGAGCAGCAGCAGGAGATGGTCGCCGCGCCTCAGGCCCTGCGCGCGGAGGAAGTTGGCGACCTGGTTGGAGCGGCGCGACAGCGCCGCGAAGGACAGCTTCGTCTGCTTGTCCTGGGCGGCATCGACGATCCAGAGCGCGGGCCGATCCTTGCTGTCCGCATTGGCCGCGAGCTCGGCGTCGAACCAGTCGAGCGCCCAGTTGAAAGGAACCGGATCAGGCCAGCGGAAACCTTTGACCGCAGCCTCGTAATCCGTGCGGTGTTGCAGAAGGAACGCGCGTGCTTCCTGGAATGTGGTCATCAAGCTTTCCCGGCTAAACTCCTAACGTGCTTGATAATTCCGGAAAAATCCACCCCGCCCTGGCCGGCTGCGTCGAAAGACTGATAGATCTCCTGCGCATGCTTGCCGAGCGGCGTCGCCGCGCCGGCAGCCTTGGCGGCATCCTGCGCCAGGGTGAGGTCCTTCACCATCAGCGCGGAGGCAAAGCCCGGCTTGTAATCGTTGTTGGCCGGCGAGGTCGGCACCGGGCCCGGCACCGGGCAATAGGTCGTCAGCGACCAGCACTGGCCGGACGAGGTCGAGGCCACATCGAACAGCGCCTGATGCGAGAGCCCGAGCTTTTCAGCCAAGGCAAAGGCCTCGCTCACCGCGATCATGGAAATGCCGAGGATCATGTTGTTGCAGATTTTTGCGGCCTGCCCTGCGCCGGCACCGCCGCAATGCACGATCTTCTTGCCCATGTTCTCGAGCACGGGCTTGGCCGCGGCAAATGCCTTCTCCTCGCCGCCGCACATGAAGGTGAGCGTCGCACCCTTGGCACCGCCCGTGCCGCCGGAGACCGGCGCATCGACCGAGAGCACGCCGTGCTTGGCGGCGAGAGCATGCGCGGCTCGCGCGCTTTCGACGTCGATGGTGGAGCTGTCGATGATGAGCGCACCCTTGGTCATGGCGGGCACGACCTCGTTCCAGACGCCGAGCACATGCTTGCCTGCGGGCAGCATGGTGACGACGACATCGGCGCCCTTCACCGCGGCCGGGGCGCTGTCGGCGATGCTGGCGCCATCGGTCTTGGCCTGATTGCGCGAGGCTTCGACAAGATCGAACGCCACCACCTTGTGGCCGGCCTTGACGAGGTTGGCCGCCATCGGGCCGCCCATGTTGCCGAGACCGATGAATGCGATCGTGGCCATTGTCGTATCCTCCCCTGTCGCGTTGTTAATTGAACTTCAACTCGTCCGCGCCGATCTCGGCGAGATAGGGCGCAAGCATCTCCGGCGTCACATGCTCGATTGCTCGCGGCGACCAGGTCGGGTTGCGGTCCTTGTCGATCACGGCAGCGCGCACGCCCTCGCGAAAATCATCGCTCCGAAACACTTCCAGCGCGGCGCGGTATTCGCGCACCAGGCACTCTTCCAGGCTCGATCCGCGCGCAAGCCGCAGCAGCTTGAGCGTCACCACCATGCCGCGCGGCGATTTTTCGTTCAGCGTCTTCAGCGTGGCCAGCGCGAACTCGGAACCATCGCGCGTCAACGCAGCGAAAATGTCCTCCATGCGATCGAAACCGAACAACGCATCGATGACCGGCTCCCTGGCGGCGACCGGCCCCGCAGTCTCGCCGGAGGCGAAGCCGTCGATGAGCTTGCTGACATCGGCTGCGGTCGCACCGGACCGCAGCTTGGTCAGCGCCTCGCGCAGCTCCGGCAATCTCACGGCCGGCACCACCCAATCGGCAAACTTCGCGTGGATCGCGTCCGGCCCGTTCATGGTCTGGCCGGTCAGCCCGAAATAGGTGCCGATCTCGCCCGGCGAATGCGACAGCAGATAGGTGCCGCCGACATCGGGGAAGAAGCCGAGGCCGACTTCGGGCATCGCGAGCTTGGTCCGATCGGTGACGATACGGTGGCTGGCATGGGCGGACAGACCGACACCGCCGCCCATCACGATGCCGTCCATGAAGGCGACATAGGGTTTTGGAAATTTCTTGATCCGGGCATTGAGGATGTACTCCTCGCGCCACAGGATCTTGCCGAGGTCGCCATTGACCTTGGAACTTTCCCAGAGCGTGCGGATGTCGCCACCGGCGCAGAGGCCGCGCTCGCCGGCGCCTTCCAGCAGGATCACGGCAACGGCAGGATCAGCCTCGAAGCGATCGAGCGCCTTGTCGATGTCGCGAAACATCTCAAGCGTCACGGCGTTGATCGCCTTGGGACGATTGAGCCTGATGATGCCGGCCGCGCCTTCGACGCGCGCGACCAGATCGCCCTCTTCCGCTCCGCTCATCGCGCGCCCTCGATCAGTTTGCGCGCCACGATGAGCCGCATGATTTCATTGGTGCCTTCGAGGATCTGGTGCACGCGTAAGTCGCGCACGATCTTCTCGATGCCGTATTCGCTGAGGTAGCCGTAGCCGCCGTGGAGTTGCAGCGCATGGTTGGCAACCTCGAACCCGACATCGGTGCCGAAGCGTTTCGCCATGGCGCAGAGCATGGTGGCGTCGGGGTCTTTGCGATCGAGCGCCGCGGCGGCGCGCCACAGGAAGGTGCGCGCGGCCTCCAACTCGATCGCCATGTCGGCGAGACGGAATTGCAGCGCCTGGAATTCGTCGAGCCGCTTCCCGAACGCCTTGCGCTCCTTCATGTAGGCGCGCGCCTTGTCGAGTGCTGCTTGCGCGCCGCCGAGCGAGCACGCCGTAATGTTGAGACGGCCGCCGTCGAGGCCGGCCATCGCGATCTTGAAGCCTATGCCCTCCTCGCTCAGGCGATTGGCCACGGGCACGCGGGCGTTCTCGAATATCACCGCGCGGGTCGGCTGCGCGTTCCAGCCCATCTTGCGCTCATTGGCACCGAAGGAGACGCCGGGGGTCTTGCCGTCGATGACGAGGGTCGAGATGCCGCCGGGGCCATCACCGCCGGTCCTGACCATCGCGACCAGCAGGTCGGTGCCACCGGCGCCTGAGATGAATTGCTTCTGGCCGTTGAGGACGTAGTGGTCGCCGTCGCGCACGGCGCGCGTGCGCAGCGCCGCGGCGTCCGAGCCGGCGCCAGGCTCGGTCAGGCAGTAGCTGGCGATCAGCTCCATGGTGCAGAGCTTCGGCAGCCAGGTGTGACGCTGGGTATCGCTGCCGAAGGCATCGATCATCCAGCTCGCCATGTTGTGGATGGAGATGAAGGCCGAGGTGGTCGGGCAGCCCGTCGCCAGCGCCTCGAAGATCAGCGCTGCGTCGAACCGCGTCATGGCGGAGCCGCCAACATCGTCGCGGATATAGATGCCGCCCATGCCGAGCTTGGCGGCTTCGCGCATCACCTCGACTGGAAAATACTTCTCCTCGTCCCAACGCAGCGCGTGCGGCGCGATCTTCTCGGCCGCAAACGCCAATGCCATGTCGCGAACCGCGATCTGATCCTCATTCAGAGCGAACTGCATGCCGGGCTGCTCTTTCTTTCGTCATTGCGAGCGAAGCGAAGCAATCCAGACCGTCTCCGCGGAAAGATACTGGATTGCTTCGTCGCTACGCTCCTCGCAATGACAGGCTGGGCTACAGCCTTACTTCATCAGCGGGATCGAGAACTCCGCACCTTCCTTGACGCCCGACGGCCAGCGCGAGGTCACCGTCTTGGTCTTGGTGTAGAAGCGGATCGAGTCCGGGCCGTGCTGGTTGAGATCGCCGAAGCCCGATTTCTTCCAGCCGCCGAAGGTGTAATAAGCGATCGGCACCGGGATCGGCACGTTGATGCCGACCATGCCGACGTTGACCCTGGCCGCGAAGTCGCGCGCGGCATCGCCGTCGCGGGTGAAGATGGCAACGCCGTTGCCGTAATCGTGGTCGGACGGCAGCGCCAGCGCCTCCTTGTAGTCGTGCGCGCGCACCACCGAGAGCACCGGGCCAAAGATCTCTTCCTTGTAGATCCGCATGTCCTTGGTGACGTTGTCGAACAGCGAGCCGCCGAGATAGAAGCCGTTCTCGTAGCCCTGCATCTTGAAGCCGCGGCCGTCGACGGCGAGCGTCGCGCCTTCCTTGACGCCGATGTCGATGTAGCTCTTGACCTTCTCGACCGCCTCGCGGGTCACGAGCGGACCGTAGTCGGCCGACGGATCGATCGAGGTGCCGATCTTGAGCGACTCGACGCGCGGGATCAGCTTTTCCATCAGGCGGTCGGCGGTGGACTTGCCGACGGGGACCGCGACGGAAACGGCCATGCAGCGCTCGCCGGCCGAGCCGTAGCCGGCGCCGATCAGCGCGTCCACGGCCTGGTCCATGTCGGCGTCGGGCATGACGATGGCGTGGTTCTTGGCGCCGCCGAAGCACTGGCAGCGCTTGCCGGTCTGCGCGGCGCGCTCGTAGATGTACTGCGCGATCGGCGTCGAGCCGACGAAGCCGATGGCCTTGATGTCGGGATCGTCGAGGATGGCGTCGACCGCCTCCTTGTCGCCGTTGACGACGTTGAGGATGCCGGCTGGCAGGCCCGCTTCCATCATGAGTTCGGCGAGCAGCATCGGCACGCCGGGGTCGCGCTCCGACGGCTTGAGGATGAAGGCGTTGCCGCAGGCGATCGCCGGCGCAAACTTCCACATCGGGATCATCGCCGGGAAATTGAACGGCGTGATGCCTGCGACGACGCCGAGCGGTTGGCGCATTGAATAGATGTCGATGCCGGGGCCAGCGCCTTCGGTGTATTCGCCCTTCATCAGATGCGGAATGCCGCAAGCGAATTCCGCGACTTCTAGGCCGCGCTGGATGTCGCCCTTGGCGTCGGGGACGGTTTTGCCGTGCTCGCGCGCGAGCAGCTCGGCGAGCTTGTCGTAATCGCGCTGGACCAGCTCCACAAATTTCATCATGACGCGCGCGCGGCGCTGCGGATTGGTCGCGGCCCATTCGGGCTGTGCGGCGCGCGCGTTCTCGACAGCGGCGCGGACTTCGGCCTTGGACGCCAGCGCCACCTTGGCCTGAACGTCACCGGTCATCGGCTCGAAAACGTCGGCGGTGCGGCCAGAGGTGCCCTTGACCTCCTTGCCACCGATGAAATGTCCGATTGAACGCATGGAATGGTCTCCTTCAGGCCGAGCGTGGTCGCTTTGACAAATCCTATTGACCTGCATTTTATAGGATTCAAGTCTGAGATAATGCACCATAGATGTGCGAAAATGCTGGATCAAGGCGCTATCGATTGGGACGACTTTCGCTTCGTGCTGGCCATCGTGCGGGGCGGCTCGGTGTCGGCTGCGGCAAAACAGCTGGGGGTCGACCATGCCACCGTGATCCGCCGCGTCGACCGGCTGGAGAAGCACCTCTCGGCCAAGCTGTTCGACCGGCGCAAGACCGGCTACCTCCTCACCGAGGCCGGCCAGCGCGTCGCCGACAGCGCCGAAGCCATGGAATCGACCATCGTCGCCAACCAGGAGCAGGTCGGCGGCTCCGTGGCGCGGCTGACCGGGACGGTGCGGATCGGCGCGCCTGATGGGTTCGGCACCGCCTTCCTGGCGCCGCGGCTGACGCCGTTCGCGGACCGCTATCCCGATCTCGACTTGCAACTTGTAGCAACCGCGCGGCTGTTCAGCCTCTCCAAGCGCGAGGCCGACATCGCCATCAGCCTGACCATGCCGAAGGAAGGTCGCATCGTCGGGCGCAAGCTGCTCGACTACCGCCTCGGGCTCTACGCGGCCCCCGCCTATCTGGACCGCTTCCCGAAAATCGCCTCGCGGCAGGATCTGACGCAGCACCGCTTCGTCGGTTACATCGAGGAACTCCTGTTCACGCCGGAGCTCGACTATCTGCCACAGGTGTCGCCGCGAATCTCGGCGCGCTTCCGCAGCGCCAATCTGATCGCGCAGCTCAACGCCACCCTCTCCGGCTTCGGCATCGCGGTGCTGCCGCATTTCATGGCGAGCGACTATCCGCAGCTTGTCGCCGTGCTGCCCGAAGAGATCTCGATCACGCGGACGTTCTGGATGCTGATGCACGCCGACAGTAAGGACCTGGCGCGGATCAGGGCCGTGGCGGATTACATCTCGGAGATTGTCGAGCGCGAGCGGGCGTTGTTTGCTGGGCGGTGAACGGCGGTCTCGTAGGGGTCTCGTAGGGTGGGTTAGCCGAAGGCGTAACCCACCTCTTCCGTCTCCGCGGACGAACACAGTGGTGGGTTACGCCAAGCGAATGCGCTTCGCGCAATCGCATGGCTAACCCACCCTACACGGCATTTCGCCTAGTTCTGTTTCGCCTTCTTCGCGGCCGCCACCTTCGACTCACGCTTCGCTCCCTCGAGCGCGTGGTCCCGGCCGGCCTTCAGCATCTCGTCGGACAATTCGCTCGAGCCGGCGATGCGCGCCAGCAGCATGGTTCCGGCCATCGTCGCGAGCGTCGCGATCGCCTGCTTGCGTGCCGCCTTGCGCGGCATGTTCGAGATGGTGTCGGTCAGGGCCTCGATCATCTCATCCAGCTTGCCGGCAAAGGCCTTGCGTGTCTTCGGACTCTCGCGGGCGATCTCGGCTCCCAGCGCGGGAATCGAGCAGCCGTGACCGGGATTGTCGCGATGCAGCGTGGACAAATAGCTTTCCGCGATCAGCGCTAGCCGCTTTTCCGGAGCGACCTCGCCGGTGAGCTTGCGCCAGTGTTCCATCGAACGGTCCATCGCGTAGGCAAAAGCCTCGATCACCAGCGCCTCGCGGGAATCGAAATGCGCGTAAAAGCCGCCGTGGGTCAGGCCCGCCTCCTTCATGAGGTCGGCGACGCCGATACCGTGGGCACCCTTCTCCCGCAGCCGCACCGAGGCCTTCTTCACGATGCGATCGTGGGTTTCCTGCTTGTGTTCCCGGGAATAGCGCATGCGGATCTCATTGAATGTCGGAGATCATCTCATAACACGCAAATGCCGAGATGGGTGCATCAATTCATGTCAAGTTGTGCCGATCATGGAGAAGCTCGCAGTTGCATGGACCGCAAGTGCGCCCTTGCCGTCCCGCACAAAACCCTCGGTGTAGCTGGTCTGGCGTCCTAGCTTGATCACCTTGCCCTCGGCCGAAATCAGCCCGGAACGCACCGACAGGGGGCGCAGATAAGTCAGCTTCAGATCGAGGGTCACCGAGCTTTGTCCGGCCTCCAGCCTGGTCGAGATGGCGCATCCCATGGCCGTATCGAGCAGCGCTGCGGCGGTCGCGCCATGGAGAAGTCCGATGGTGTTTTCGAGATCCTCGCGCGGCTCCAGTTCCATGACGATCCGGCCCGGCTCGACCACGGCCATGGTGAAACCTATCAGCTTGGCGAAGGGCGGCGGCGGCAGGCGGCCGTCACGGATGCCCAGCATGGCATCCATGCCCGACAGGCCCATCGCCGCCCGCGCCACCGGCGCAGGCACCTGCCAGTCCACTACGCGTTCCCGCCTCTGCGCGGGCGAAAACAGGTCGGGTTGATCGTCACCGGTCATGGCAGCCTCTTTAGATGATATTCGTCATACTATGCCACGGACTTCACGCTGGCAACCCGCCCTCCCCGCCGCTTGACAAGACGTACGTTTCGGCCCGGAAGTGATCCCGACCGGCGCGCCCCGCGCATGTCCACGAAACCTTTCGAGATCCCACGATGGAAATGCTCAACAATCATTGCGGCGTGACGCGCGATGCGCGCGGCGTCGTTCATGTCGCGATCTGCAACGCCGGCCCGCTCAACATCCTCGGCTCGCCCGTGACCGACGCCGTGCGCGAAGGCCTGCAGCAGCTCGCATCCGACCGCAGCATCCGCGTCGTGGTGCTGCGCGGACAGAGCGAGAAGAGCCTGATCGGCGGAGCCGACATCAAGGAGATGGCCGGGCTCGACCAGACATCCGCCGAGGCCTTCATCAGCCGCCTGCGCGATCTCTGCGAGGCGGTGCGCGCCTTCCCTGCCCCGATCATCGCACGCATGCCGGGCTGGTGCCTCGGCGGCGGGCTCGAAGTGGCGGCGGCCTGCGACTTCCGCGTCGCCGCGCATGATGCCCATTTCGGCATGCCCGAGGTGCGTGTCGGCATCCCCTCGGTGATCCATGCCGCGCTGTTGCCGCGCCTGATCGGTTGGGCCCGCGCGCGCTGGCTGGTGATGACGGCGGAGAACATCAATGCAGCCACGGCGCTGGCATGGGGCCTGGTCGACAAGGTCGCTGCGCCCGGCGAGCTCGATGCCGAGGTCGAGCATCTAGTGAAGGCCTTGCTCGAATGCGGCCCCGAGGCACTGCGCTCGCAAAAGGCGCTGCTGCGGCAATGGGAGGAACTGCCGCTGACCGAGTCGGTGAATTTGAGCGTGAAAGTGTTCGGCGAGTCATTCCTGACGGACGAGCCGACGCGGCTGATGGGCGCGTTCGTGAACCGGAAGCGATAGACGCGAGGAAGCAACAGCGCAGCCAAGAAAAGACGGTGTCATGCCCGCCTAGTGCGCAATTGCGCTCCGGGGGGCATCCAGTACGCGGCGCCTTCCCGGTTCTAGCCGCGAGGCCTCTGGAATACTGGATTGCCCGCCTTCGCGGGCAATGACAGCATACTGCGGGTAAGCAGCCCCCCCAACCGCACGACCAAATCTCATCCGACCCACGACATTTTCTCATCCCTGTCGCGGTTGCATTTTTTGCGCCGCATCATATGATGATCATCATCTTACACGTCATCGCCAGGGAGTTCTCGTCATGGCCGAAGCCGCCGATCCCGTCGTCATCGTCTCCGCCGCACGCACCCCGCTCGGCCGCTTCATGGGCGAGTTGTCGCCGCTCCCGGCCCACAAGCTCGGCTCACATGTGATCGGTGCGGTGCTCGAACGCGCCAAGCTCGCGCCCGAGAAGGTCGACGAGGTCTTCATGGGCTGCGTGCTGCCGGCAGGCCAAGGCCAGGCGCCGGCGCGCCAGGCCGCACGCAGCGCCGGTCTGCCCGATGCGACCGGCGCCACCACCGTCAACAAGGTCTGCGGTTCCGGCATGAAGGCGACCATGCTGGCGCACGACATCATCCGCGCCGGCTCGGCCGACATCGTCGTCTCCGGCGGCATGGAGAGCATGAGCAACGCGCCCTACCTGCTCGCCAAGGCGCGCGGCGGCTATCGCGTCGGCCACGACCGCATCATCGACCACATGATGATGGACGGCCTAGAGGACGCCTACGAGACCGGCCGTTCCATGGGCGATTTCGGCGAAGCTACCGCGGAAGCCTATCAATTCACCCGCAAGGACCAGGACGCCTATGCGATGGAGACGCTCAGCCGCGCCCGCAAGGCCGTCGAGGGCGGCGCGTTCAAGGCCGAGATCGCGCCGATCACGCTGACCGAAAAGGCCGGCCCGCGCGTGATCGCCAATGACGAGCATCCGCTCAAGGTCGACCCCGCCAAGATCCCCGGATTGAAGCCGGCATTCCGCGCCAACGGCACCATCACGCCGGCCGCCTCCTCCGCCAATGCCGACGGCGCCGCCGCGCTGGTGCTGACGAAGCGCGCACTTGCTGACCGGAGCGGCCTGCCTGTTCTCGCCGAGATCAAGGGCCACGCCACCCATAGCCAGGAGCCGCAATGGTTCACCACGGCGCCGATCCCGGCGATCCGCAAGCTGCTGGACAAGGTCGGCTGGAGCGCGGGCGACGTCGACCTGTTCGAGATCAACGAGGCCTTCGCCGTGGTGGCGATGGCGGCGCAGCGCGACCTCGGCATTCCCCGCGAGAAGCTCAACGTCAACGGCGGCGCCTGCGCGCTGGGCCACCCCATCGGCGCCACCGGCGCGCGGCTGATCGTGACGCTGCTCCATGCGCTGGAGGCCAACAACCTCAAGCGCGGCATCGCCGCACTCTGCATCGGCGGCGGCGAGGCCACCGCGATTGCGGTGGAACGCCTCGCCCGCTGACGCAAAAGTCCGAAAACAAGGGAACTCTGTCATTTGCGACAGATACATCCCGTGCCATTCTCTAACTGACGCAGGTCTCTTGCGGCCTGCCCATCCACGTTGAGGCCCAATGATTTCGAACTGGCTCGCGGCAGCACTGTCCCGCCGTAACATTCATTATGGCTGGGTGATGGTCGGCGTGACTTTCCTCACCGCGCTGATCAGCGCCGGCACGGTCGGCGCGCCCGGCGTGTTCATCGTTCCCCTGCAGAAGGAGTTCGGCTGGAGCACGGCGGAGATCTCGTCCGCGCTGTCGATCCGCTTCATCCTGTTCGGACTGATGGCGCCGTTCGCGGCCGCCCTGCTCAACCGCTATGGCCTGCGCAACGTCACGCTGGCCGCCCAGCTGATCGTGGTCTCGGCACTCGTGCTCTCGCTCGGCATGACAGAGGTCTGGCAGCTCATTGCCCTCTGGGGCGTGGTGATCGGGATCGGCACCGGCATGACGGCCTTGGTGCTCGGCGCGACCATCGCCACGCGCTGGTTCGCGACACGACGCGGCCTCGTGGTCGGCATCATGACCGCAAGCGTTGCCACCGGCCAGCTCGTGTTCCTGCCGCTGCTGGCGAGCCTCACCGAGCGCTACGGCTGGCGTCTCGCACTCGGCCTGGTCTGCATCATGCTCGTTATTTCGTCGCTGGCGGTGCTGCTCGCAATGCGTGACCGGCCGAGCGACGTCGGCCTGCGGCCGTTCGGCGACGAAGGCACCGAACCTTTGCCGGCGCCGCCGGTCAGCCACGGCTCGATCACTGGCGTTGCGCTCGGCACGCTGCGCGATGCCTCGAGGTCGATGGCGTTCTGGATCTTGTTCGCGACCTTCTTCGTCTGCGGCGCCTCCACCAACGGGCTCGTGCAGGTGCACCTGATCCCGATGTGCCTCGATTTCGGCATCCCGCAGGTGCAGGCGGCGAGCCTGCTCGCTGCAATGGGCATCTTCGACTTCTTCGGCACGATCATGTCTGGCTGGCTATCGGACCGCTACGACAATCGCTGGCTCCTGTTCTGGTACTACGGTCTGCGCGGGCTCTCGCTGATCTTCCTCCCCTTCAGCGATTTCTCCTTCTACGGCCTCTCGGTTTTCGCGATGTTCTACGGTCTCGACTGGATCGCGACGGTGCCGCCGACGGTGCGGCTCACCGCGCAGAAGTTCGGGCCCGAGCGCGCCAATCTGGTGTTCGGCTGGATCTTCGCCGGCCATCAGCTCGGCGCCGGCGCCGCGGCGTTCGGCGCAGGCTTCTCGCGCACCGTCTACCAGAGCTACCTGCCCGCCTTCTTCATCGCCGGCGCGCTCTGCATGTTCGCGGCCTTGATCGTGCTGGCGCTGTCGCGACAGCCGAAACTGCAGCCGGCGGCGGCCTGAAGCCGGCCTACGACCCCATCGTGATGGTGACGCCTGACCCGGCGGCGTCACCATCCGCAAGACGCGGTCGGCCACATTCCCATTAGACTCCTCGCGCCAAACGTGGACAATGCCCTCCGCACGTCACCGTGCGCAGTGCACACCAAGATGCGCCAGAGGAAACAATGCCGGCTGCCTTCCCATCGTCCCCACCCATCATCCCAACCGCCCCCTTGACCGCCGAGATGCGCGATGCGTTGCGCGCGATCGTCGGCGACAAAGGCCTGATCGAGGACGAGCATGGCAAGCAGCCGTTTGTGACGGATTGGCGGGGATTGCTGGTCGGCAACGCCGGCGCCGTCGTTCGCCCTGGCAGCACCGAGGAGGTCTCGAAAGTGGTCCGGCTCTGCCACGAGCACGGCGTCGCGATCGTGCCGCAGGGCGGCAACACCGGCCTGATGGGCGGGGCGACGCCCTGGCCTGCGCACACCGGCATCGTGCTGTCGCTCGGCCGGATGAACCGCGTGCTGGATGTCGATCCCGTCGGCTATTCGATGACGGTCGAGGCCGGCTGCGTGTTACAGACGCTTCAGGAGACCGCAAGCGAGCACGACCGCTTCCTGCCGCTGAGCCTCGGTGCCCAGGGCTCCTGCATGATCGGCGGCAATCTCTCCACCAACGCCGGCGGCGTGCAGGTGCTGCGCTACGGCAATGCCCGCAATCTCGTGCTGGGGCTCGAGGTCGTGCTGCCGAATGGCGAGGTCTGGGACGGATTGCGCGCGCTCAAGAAGGACAACACCGGCTACGACCTCAAGCACCTGTTCATGGGCGCCGAGGGGACGCTGGGCATCATCACCAAGGCCGTGCTCAAGCTGTGGCCGGCACCGAAGGACGTCTGCACGGCGTGGCTGGCGATCCGCGATCCCCGCGCGGCGCTGGAAATCCTGTCCGAGGCGCACGCGGCATCCGAGGACAATGTCGGCTCCTGCGAGCTGCTCAGCCGGGCGGCCATCGACCTTTCCCTGCGCCACATTCCCGGGACGCAGGATCCGCTGAAGGCGGATACGCCCTGGTACCTGCTGCTGGAATGGTCGTCGGCGCGCCCGCGGCAGGACGGAACCGAGGGCATGTCCGGCAAGATGGAGCAGTTTCTCGCCGATCAACTCGAGGCCGGCCGCGTGCTGGATGCGGCGATCGCGCACACATTCGGTCAATCGCGCAACATGTGGCGCATCCGCGAAGCCATGGCGGAGGCCTCCCGCGCCGAGGGACCGGGGATCAGTTTCGACGTGTCGGTGGCGATCTCAGGGATCCCGGAGTTCATCGACAAGGGCCTCAAGGCCGTGCTCGACATTCTCCCGACCATTCGGCCCTATCCGCTCGGCCATATCGGCGACGGCAATCTGCACTTTTCGTTCATGGGGCCGAAGGGCATGGACCAGCAGACGCTGAACCAATACGCGGCCGCCATCACGCGCGCCGTGAACGATCTCGTCACCTCCATGGGCGGCTCGATCTCGGCGGAGCACGGCATCGGCATCGACAAGCTCGACGAGCTCAGCCACTACCGCTCCAAGACCGAGCTCGACATCATGCGCACCATCAAACGCGCGCTCGATCCGCACAACATCATGAATCCCGGCAAGGTGCTCCGGCTGTGATCGGCTCGGCGTTCGGCGTTGGCGGGTCGCAAAGATGTTGCGACCCGTCCGCCGTTTTTGGAGCGCTATCCGCTGCCCTCAAGCCACCGAGCCGCCGCGCGGGTTGACAATCGTATACCCTCGCAGCGAACGCGCGTGGATTCGCGTCGCGCGCCCACCCGAGTTGGCGTCATAGGCCATCCAGACGTCGCCTCCGAGGTGCTGTTCAAGGACGAAAACGTGTCCTCGTCGCGCAGCAACCATTCCCGGTGCGGGTGATGTCCTGGGAAAGCGGAGCCAATTGGACGCAAGATTCAATTCCGGCACGATACGGCCGAACACGCGCAGAGCCGCGCCGCAGCCGCAGAACGACGAAGGGCAACCGGCCGGACGGCCACCGACAATGCGAGCGCCGTGGGCACCGGAGACGGCCGCCGGCGTGGTCGTGCTCCCAGCATCAGTCACCGTCAGTTGTGTCGAGCGGTACGCTTGCAGTGTGGACCTAGAAATCAGCGAAGATCTGGAAGCCAGTGAGGGCCTGGCAGCCCGCTCGCGTCGCGTCTGCGAATACGAGAAGTCGCAGGGCATTGTGACGTTGCATTCAGGAGCTTGATGAATGCGATAAGGGCGCGCTTCCGAAGCGATAGAACCCAGGATAACGAGGACGCACGCAGAAAATACGCGTTTGAACATTGCAGGACTCCAAATGAGAGACCCTGCCCCGGGCAAAGAGACCAATAACAGTTTGGCTGAAATGGGCCTAAAGCGCGGCTGAAACTGGCTGCGATCGTGCGCCACGACTGCACGATCTCATAGCCTACACGTAGCGCCTGAGATGATTAACTCGCCGCGCTCGAATGCGCGATTAGCGCGTCAAGCTCACGGCATGCAACCAAGTCGGACCGCGCGAGGCAAGTATCCATCAGCGCTCCTCCTCCCCGCACTGCCCGGATCGCCAGAACTCGCTGCCGCTCATTGCATCATGGCGGCCGCGATCTTCTCCGCCGACATCAACACCGGAAAGTTGGTGTTGGCGCACGGCACCACCGGGAAGATCGAGGCATCGACGACGCGCAGGCCCTGCACGCCCTTGACGCGGCCCTGATTGTCGACCACCGCCATCGGATCCTCAGTGCGGCCCATGCGGCACGAGCATGAGGCGTGCCAGACGCCGATCGTCGCCTTGCGCACGAAGGCTTCCAGCGCCTCGTCGTCGTTCATCACCTGATCGAAGGTGAAGCCTTCGACGACGAAATTGTCGATCATGTAGTGACGCAGCGCCGCCGGCCCGTCCATCAGGGTCGCGGCGATCGTGGTGAGAATCTTGTTCCTGGTGTTGACCACGCCGATCTTGCGGACGCGATCGGTATAGGCGGCCGGAAACGGCTTGTCCGTCACCTTCCTGACCACCTCGCTCATCTGGATCGCCGCCATCTTGCGGAAACCGCTCATCAGGCGATCGAGATCGCGGCGGTCGGACAGCAGGTTGAACTCGACGATCGGCTCTGCCGAGGGATCGCGCGAGGCGAGCCTGACCTGTCCGGTCTCGGAATAGGTCTTGTTGACGAAGGTCAGGAGCGAGCCGATCTGCGCGCCGACGGCGTGCCAGGCCGATTTGCTGATGACGACGACGAACATGTCGCCCTTGGGCACATCAGGCAGCCCGGAGGAGTAGCGCAGGCCGAGCTGCATGTGGCGCCTGGTGTGCTCGTTCATGCGCGCGCCGCGGCGAACAAACGACGACAGCGAGATCGAGGGATGGTCCATCAGGCGCTGGCCGACGCCCGGCAAGGCCGCCAGCACGGGAATGCCCAGATCCTTGAGGTGACCGACGGGACCGATGCCGGCGCGGAGCAGATGCGCCGGCGAATGGATGGCGCCGCTGGAGAGGATGATCTCGCGCCCGCGGAATTCCTGCTCGCGTCCGTCGACCATCGCCTTCACGCCGACGCAGCGCGTGCCTTCGAACAGCAGCTCTCGCACCTGCGTGTTGGTCGAAATCGCAAGGTTCGCACGCGCGCGGGTGTCGCGATCGAGATACCCCATCGCGGCCGAGACGCGCTGCTCGGCTTGATTGGAATGCGTCACCGGGAAGAAGCCGTCGACGAATTCGCCGTTCTGGTCGGCCACGAATTGATGGCCGGCCTGCTGGAAGGCCTGCGCGAATGCCTCCGAATGTCGCGTCCAGTGCTCGCGCGGGATGCGGCGGACAGGGATCCTTCCGTCCGTGCCGTGATACGGTCCGTCGAAATCGAGGTCGCGCTCCACCTTCTTGAAGAACGGCAGCACGTCAGCCCACGACCACCCCTCGGCGCCGCGCGCCTCCCATTCATCGTAGTCGGTCGGCGCGCCGCGGTTGGCCATCTGCCCGTTGATCGACGAGCCCCCGCCCAGCACGCGCGCCTGCTCGTATTTGCGCAAAGGAGGCCGCGACTCCTCGGGATTGTTGTGGCTGACGACCTGGGTCGTCACCTTGAGCTCGGTCCAGTGAAAGCGCGGATCGAAATAGGCGGTGCCGGGATAGCTGTCCCTGATTTCGGCTGGCTCGTTGCCGGGTGGCGTGTCCTGACCGGCTTCGCAGAGCAGGACCTTGTTGGCGCTCCTGGCGGAGAGCCGGTGGGCCAGCACGGACCCCGCCGAGCCGCCGCCCACGATGATGAAGTCGTACACGATTGGCGCTTCCTCTTGTTCTTGTTGGGGGAACGTAGCGCGTTCCTGTTGTGAGGTCACGCCATCGCTGCCGCGACAAGATTGTCGCGGCAGTCGGATGATGGCCGATATCAAGGCCTGATCGTCATATTCTCCGGCGGCCCCGGCTTTCGCAGCGGCTCCGCGAGCCGGGCAAACTCGCACAGGAGCGATCGCGTCTTCCTGGGATCGATGATCTCCTCGACCCAGAATTTTTCGGCCGAGCGGAACGGCGAGCGGAGCTTGTTGAGCCGCTCCTCGATCTCCTTCAGCTTCGCCGCCTTGTCTTCCGCCGCGTCGATGTCGGCGCGGTAGGCGGCTTCGATGCCGCCTTCGAGCGGCAGCGAGCCCCAATAGGCCGAGGGCCAGGCATAGCGGATCGAGAAGCGGTCGGCCGGCTGGTGCACGACACCGGCGACGCCGAACGCGTTGCGCAGGATCACGGTGCACCAGGGCACCGTGGTCTGGTTCACCGCCGCCATGGCACGCACGCCGTGGCGAATGGTGGCCGCCTTCTCCGCATCGAGGCCGATCATGAAGCCGGGGCAGTCCATGAGATAGACGACCGGCAGGTGGAAGGTCTCGGCGAAGTCGACCCAGCGCACCACTTTCTGGCAGGCATCCGCGGTCCAGGATCCGCCATAATGGAAGCTATCGCTGGCGAGCAACAGCACCGCCCTGCCCTCGAGCCGCGCGAGGCCGACGATGATCGGCTTGCCGAAGTTTTTTGCGACCTCGAAGAACGAGCCCTTGTCGACGACGGACTCGATGATGGGCCGCATCTTGTAGACCTGCTTGCGGTTGCGCGGCACCGCGTTCATCAGCGCTTCGTCGCTGCGTTCAGGACTGTCCGTGCAGGGCAAGGTCGGCGGCAGCTCGTAGACCGATGACGGCAGGTAGGAGAGGAAGCGCCGCGCGCAGGCGAACGCCTCCTCCTCGGTGTCGACCGCATGATCCACCGCGCCGGCGCGGGTCTGGATATCGGCGCCGCCGAGCTCCTCCTTGGTAAGGTCCTGCCCCAGCGCCTTCACCACCGGCGGACCCGCGACGAACATCGCGGACTTTCGCGTCATGATGGAATAGTGGCTGGCGGCAAGACGCGCGGCGCCCAGGCCTGCTACCGAGCCGAGGCCGAGCGCGACCACCGGCACGCGCGACAGATTCTCCGTCGTGAAGCGATACCAGCGCGTGCCGCCGATGCCGCCGGGTAGATTGGCCGCGCCCTTGGTCTCGATGGTCTTGACCGAGCCGCCGCCGCCGGAGCCTTCGATGATGCGGACGATGGGCAGCCGGAAATCGTGCGCCATCTCCTCCGCCATCAGCGGCTTGGCCGAGATCGACGCATCCGCCGAGCCGCCGCGCACGGTGAAATCGTCGCCGACCACGACCAATGTACGGCCGTCGACGCGCGCGCGGCCGAACACGCAATTAGCCGGCGTGAGCTTCTTCAGATCGCCGCTGGAATCGTACTCGCCGATGCCGGAGACGGCACCGATCTCGTGAAAGCTGCCTTTGTCGATCAGCTTGTCGATACGCTCCCGAACAGTCAGCCGGCCCTGGTCATGCTGTCGCTTGACCTTGTCAACGCCGCCCATCTCCCGCGCGAAGGCTTCGCGCCGGGCGAGCTCGTCGAGTTCCGGCTTCCAGTTCATTCACTCCCTCCGAATGGATCGGCTTGTTATTGTTGTGCACGGCCATGGCGACCGGCTTACGCGAGATACGGTTGTTGAAGGCGTCGCCTTCCGCGCCTTCCATCAGGCTGCCGAGCGAGCGGCCAAGCTGGAGCATCATCGGCGCGACTTCCTCGTGCAGACGCTGCTCGTCATACATCGCCGACAGAAGACCGATCGTGATGACCACGAAGGTCTGGTACTGCGGCGACCAGATCGGCACCGCGAGACCGTTGATGTGCGGGCTCCAGAGGCCGCAGGCGACGACATAGCCGCGCTCGCGCAACATCTGCCGGTTGGCCTCGATGCGGGGCTTGAGAATCTTCGCAGCTTCGGGGGCTTCCCGCTCCATGTCCGCGACGAAGGCATCACCGACTTCCGGCGCGAGCGCCGCGGTGTAGGCCGCGCCCGCGGCGGTCGAGGCCATCGAGATGCGGCTGCCGGTGCCCTCGTGCAAGCCGAGCGCCGTCGCCGAACGCGCGAACTGGAGATAGACGAGATGGAAGCGGTCGGGGACGACGAAGCCGACCGTGCCCGGCAGCTGCTCGGCGACTTCCTGCAGCCGCTGGCGAATCATGCTGCGCAGCTGCGCGCCCTTCATCATCGAAGCACTCATCGCCACCGCGCTCGGGCCGATGCGATACTTCTGGTCGCGCGGGAGATACACGAGCTGGCCCATGCGGGTCAGCGTATGCGTGAGCCGCGATACCGTCGAGCGCGGCAGACCGCAGCGATTTGAAATCTCGAGATTGCCGAGTCGCGCCTCGTGGCCCTCGAAGCATCGCAATACGTCGAACGCGCGCGACACCACCTGGATCACATCACCCTCACCGGCTTCGCCAGCGAGCGCACCTTGCCTGCTCAACCGCTCCGAACGTCGTCCCATGATCCCTACCGTTGTGTTCCGCTGTGCGGAATTAAATTCCACTTGCAGACGACGCTACCTCAGGCATTTTGCGACGACAACAAAAAGGCGATGGCATGCCAGAAATTAAGATCGTCACGGAGGTCGCGGGACGCATCTGCGCAACTCCCGTGCAAGTTGGAGGAACCGTCGCGGATGGCGATGACGTTGTGGTGGTCGAAGCGATGAAGATGGAGATCCCAGTGCCCTCGCCCGCAAACGGCACCATCACATCGCTTCTGGTAAAGGTCGATGACGTCGTTGCGGAGGGACAGGCGATAGCGATCGTCGCGAGCTGAGCGTCTTATCCGGTCTTTTCCGCGACAATGTGTCAGTCGCATTCCCACGCGCGCTGTATGGCGTTGCCATCGCTTGATCGCGGTGACATGATCGGTTTCAAACAAAACGTTGTTTCAAACAAAGAATGAAAATCTTCGCGGCAAAGCGAAGATCATTGGAGGGAAACATGCTTCGTGGGCTGCTCGTGCTCGCGCCTGCTCTGGTGGCGGGCATTTCTTTTGCGTCTACACGCTATTCGTTCGCCGAAGACATCAAGCTGCCGGCGACATTGACCTTCACCGCCTATGACACCGGCACCGCCGGATTCAACATAGCGGTCGGCGTCGGCAAGATGATGAAGGACAAGTACGGCACCGACGTGCGCGTGCTCCCCGCAGGCAACGACGTCGCGCGCCTCGCGCCGCTGCGCGCCAAGCGCGCGGTTTCCGCGGCGATGGGGTCGGGCACCTACTTCGCGCAGGAAGGCGTGTTCGAGTTCGGCTCGAAGGAATGGGGTCCGCAGCCGCTGCAGACCCTGCTCTCGACCGTCGACTGCAATTGCGCCTCGCTTGCGGTGGCCGCCGACACCGGCGTGAAGGAGCTGAAGGATCTCAAGGGCAAGCGCGTCGGCTTCGTGGTCGGCTCACCCGCGCTGAACCAGAACTCGCTCGCGGTGCTCGCCTTCGCCGGGCTGACGCAGAAGGACGTCAAGGCTGTCGAATTCGCCAGCTACGGCGCGATGTGGAAAGGGCTGATCAACAACGACGTCGATGCCGCCTTCGGCACCACCATCACCGGTCCCGCCAAGGAGGCCGAGGCTTCGCCGCGCGGGTTGATCTGGCCGCCGCTGCCCGCCAAGGACAAGGAAGGTTGGGCGCGGATGCAGAAGGTCGGCTCGTTCTTCTTCCCGCAGCTTGCGACTTGCGGTGCCGGCATCTCGCCGGAGAAGCCGATCGAGCTCGGCAATTATCCCTACCCGATCTTCGTCGCCTACGCCTCGCAACCGGCCGACCAGGTCTATGCGATCACCAAGGCGATGATCGTCAACTACGACGCTTATAAGGACTCCGCGCCCGGCGCCGGCGGACTCGCGGCCAACCGCCAGACCAAGAACTGGGTGGTGCCGGTGCATCCCGGCGCGGTGAAGGCGTTGAAAGAGGCCGGCCAATGGAGCGACGCTCAGGAGGCACACAACAACCAGCTGATCAAGCGGCAGGAGGTGCTGGCGGCCGCCTGGGCCGATTACGGCAAGTCCAATCCGCCGTCGGACGACAAGGCGTTCCTCGAAGGCTGGACGAAGGCGCGTGCCGCGGCGCTAGCGAAAGCGGGCATGCCGAACGGGTTCGAGGAATAGAGCGAGGTGTTGTTAGGCGTGATCGTTGCCTCGCGAGAAGTGCGCCCCCTCTCCCGCTTGCGGGAGAGCGTTGGGGAGAGGGTGCCTCCGCGGTGGGATTCCCCCAGAGGAGAAAGCCCTCACCCGGCGCTTCGCGCCGACCTCTCCCGCACGCGGGAGAGGTTGAGCGCGCGGCCAGAGCGGTTCAAACAACTGCCGTTTGCCTGATTGCGTTCACCAGCCCACGCGCGGGATCGATGATGTCCTCTTCCACTTCCACCGTCCCGCAAGACGAGCCCAAGCGCGTCGTGTTCGATGATCCCCATGGCGCCGCCGGCAACATGCAGGAAGCGGAAGTCACGCGCGTTCGCACGTTGCGCGGCGCGTGGCGCTGGACGCTGATCGTTGCGACCGCGGCGACGATCCTGCTCTGCATCAACCAGCAATTCTCGCTGCGCTTCTTCGTCGGATACACCCAGCTCAACACGGAATATTTCTATCTCCTGATCGCGTTGATGCTGCCGTTCACCTTCCTGATCTTTCCGGGCACCGAACGCGCGCCGCTCGACCGCATGCCCTGGTATGACCTCGTCCTGTTCGTCGTGACCTTCGCGGCGGCGATCATACTGATGGTTAACGTGCGCAAGGCGGCGGAGGCCGGCTGGGAATTCGGCGGCGCGCCCAACACGGTGATCGCCGCAGGCCTCGTGATGTGGGTGATGCTGATGGAAGCGTTGCGCCGCACCGGCGGCTGGAGCCTGCTCCTCAGCGTTCTGCCCTTCACTGTCTATCCCCTGTTCGCCGAAGCCCGCTGGCTCGGACCGTTCCGTGGCACGCAATCGACGCTCGAGCAGGCGACCGCCTATCACGTGCTCTCGGGCGAGAGCCTGCTCGGCATCCCCATCCAGGCCTTCGCCGACACCGTGATCGGCTTTTTGGTGTTCGGCACCGCGCTGATGATGACGGGCGCCGGAAAGTTCTTCATCAACCTGGCCTTCGCGTTGTGTGGCACCTTTCGCGGCGGCGCGGCAAAAGTCTGTATCTTTGCCAGCGGCCTGCTCGGCATGATGTCGGGTTCGATCATCTCCAACGTGCTCACCGCCGGCACCATGACCATCCCGGTGATGAAGAAGAGCGGCTTTCGCGCCTCCTATGCCGCCGCGATCGAGGCCTGCGCCTCGACCGGCGCCGTGCTGGCGCCGCCAGTGATGGGTGCGACCGCTTTCGTGATCGCCCAGTTCCTCAACGTCAGCTACGCCGATGTCGCCCTCGCCGCAATCATTCCGGCCGTGCTCTACTACGTCGGCCTCTTCATGCAGGTCGACGCTTACGCGGCGCGCCACAAGCTGAAAGGTATTCCCCGCGCCGAGCTGCCGCGGATCATGGATACGATCAAGGACGGCTGGTACTACGTCTTCGTCATCGCGCTTCTGATCGTGATGCTGCTCTACTTCAAGCGCGAGAGCCACGCGCCGTTCTACGCCACCGCGCTGCTTCTCGTGCTCAACCAGTTCTTCTCGAAGGACACGCGCTGGACATTTGCGACGATCGGCAAGTTCCTAGAGGTCAACGGCCGCACCTTCGTCGAGCTGGTCGGCATCCTCGCCGGCTGCGGCCTGCTGATCGGCGCGTTCTCGATGACGGGCGTGGTGTCGAGCCTTGCCAACGACCTCCTGCACATCGCCGGCGACAATGCGTTCCTGCTGCTCGGCATGTGCGCCCTCACCAGCCTCATTCTCGGCCTTGGGCTGACGACGACGGCCTGCTACATCTTCCTCGCCATCCTGGTCGCGCCTGCGCTGGAGAAGCTCGGGCTCAACCGCATGGCCGTGCACATGTTCATCTTCTATTGGGGCATGCTGTCGTCGATCACCCCGCCGGTCGCGATCGCTTCCTTCGCAGCTGCCGGCATCGCCGGATCGCCGGCCATGAAGACCGGCTGGGAATCGATGTGGGTCGGCAGCATCATCTATTTCCTGCCGTTCTTCTTCGTGCTCAATCCGGCGCTGGTGCTGCAGGGCTCGAGCCCCTATCTCGCCGGCCTCGGCCTGATGGGCCTCGCTGCCTTCGGCACGCTGTTCATCTGCGGCGGCATCCAGGGCTACCAGCCTTTCGTCGGGGACTTGCGCGGCACAGGCAGCCTGGAATGGCCCATTCGCGTGCTGCTCGTGATCGGCGGCTTCGTGGTGGCGACCCCCGGCGGCGGCATCATGCCGTTGTCGCAGATGCAGGTGACGTTGCTCGGCCTTGGCATCCTGCTGCCGACGATCCTGATCGCGCTTCTCTTGGTCCGGCGCCCGCCTGTGATGCCGGACGGGTTGCGCGTGCTCTGATTGCGTTGCACAAGGGAGGCGATGAAACCGCTCTCGCCTCTCGCCACCGCCTGGACCCGCTCGAAGCCGCCCTTGCTGCGGTTCCTGGACAATTGCCTCAGCGAGTTCTCCGCCGAAACGTCGGGCCATGTCGCCGATTACATTCCCGAGCTCGGCAAGGCCGACCCTGCCTATTTCGGCATCAGCCTGGCGACGCTGGACGGCCATGTCTATGAAGTCGGCGACTCCAGGGTGCCCTTCACCATCCAGTCGATGTCGAAACCCTTCGTGTTCGCGCTGGCGCTGGACCTGCTCGGCGCCGGCAAGGTCGAAGGTGCGATCGGCGTCGAGCCCTCCGGCGATCCCTTCAACTCGATCCGGCTCAATTCCGAGAACCATCCGTTCAACCCGATGGTCAATGCCGGCGCGATCGCCTGCACCGGGTTGATCTACGACAGCAAGGGCGCGGAGGCTTTCGAGCAGATCCGCCTTGCGCTCAGCCGTTTTGCAGGCCGCGACCTTTCCGTCGACGACGCCGTCTATTCTTCCGAGAGCCAGACCGGCGACCGCAACCGCGCCATCGGCTATCTGCTCAAGACCAACGCGGTGATCTCGGACAACGTCGTCGGCGTGCTCGACGTCTATTTCCGGCAATGCGCCGTGCTGGTGACCGCGCGCGATATCGCGGTGATGGCGGCAACGCTCGCCAATCGCGGCATCAATCCGATCACCGGCGAGCAGGTGCTGAGCGCCTACGCGATCTCGCGCACGCTGTCGGTGATGACGTCGTCGGGCATGTACGACTATGCCGGCGAGTGGATCTACCGCATCGGCATCCCCGCCAAGAGCGGCGTCGGCGGCGGCATCCTGGCCGCGCTCCCTGCCCGCCTCGGCCTCGGCAGCTATTCGCCAAAGCTCGACAAGCACGGCAACAGCGTGCGCGGCATCAAGGTCTGCGAGGCGCTGTCCTCGCATTACGACCTGCACATGCTCAACCGCAGCGACGACGCACGCAACGCCGTCATCGCGGACTACGACATCGGCAAGAGCCCGTCGCGCCGCGTGCGCCGCCCGCAGGAGCGCGAGATCCTGGCGGCCCACGAGCAGGAGGTGCGCATCATCGAGCTGGTCGGCACGCTGTCGCTGTCGGCGGTGGATTACGTCTCGCGCCGGCTCGCGGGACGACCGCGGCCGCAATTCGTGATCTTCGATCTCCACCGCGTGACCTCGACTACGCGGGCCGGCGCACGACTTGTGGCCGAAGCGTTCGAGGAATTGGCCGCGCTGAATGTCACGGTGGTCTTGTCGGGCGTCCGGCGCGCCTCCAAGGAATGGAATACGTTACGCGAATGGACCGCTGAGCTGAAGAACGTGCGCGATTTCTATCTGCTCGACACTGCGATCGAATGGGCCGAAGACCAGATCGTCTATCGCTACGGCGGCTCGATCGATTTTCACGAGACCACCGAGCTAGCCGAACAGCCGCTGCTGACCGGGCTGAGCGAGGAAGAGCTGACGGATCTCGCCTCGCTCTGCACCATCAGGACCTATCAATCCGGCGCGAAGATCCTCACGGCCGGCGACCCCGCCGATGCCCTGTACTTCCTGCGCAGCGGCGCCGTGCACGTCACCTTGCCCGATGGCGTCAGGCTGGCGACGCTCACCGCCGGCATGGCGTTCGGCGAGATGGCGCTGCTGGAACAAACCCGCTCCGCCGACGTGTTCGCCGACATGGCAGCGACGGCATGCGAGGTCCCGCTGAAGGATTTCGAGCGCTTCCGCAAGCAGCACCCCCGCGCCAGCGAATGCATCATGCGTAACCTGGCCCAGCTTCTAGCCGACCGCCTGATCGTCGCCAACGCCAAGGTGGATATTCTGACCTCGACGTGAGCGGTTCATGCGCAACAGATCGTCATGCCCGGGCTTGTCCCGGGCATCCACGTTCTTCGTACCGATTGGCAAGACGTGGATGGCCGGGACAAGCCCGGCCATGACGCCGGACTTCCCAGCTCAAGCTTACATTAACGGCTCGCCGCTTCGCTGATGCGTCGCCTGATCTTGGCGGCACTGGCGTTGAGCAGCGCGGACGGCTGCTGGCCGGTGGCGGCGCACAGGCAGGCCCAGTAGTAGACGACATCGCCAAGCTCTTCGACGAGACCGGCCTTGTCGAGCCAGTCGTCGCGCAGGAGCTTCTTGATGTGCTCGGCGACCTCGCCCGCCTCAGCGGCAAGGCCCAGCCCGAGATAAGACAACCGCTCGTTCGACGGATGCTCGTCGACTTTGGCAATAGTTGCGGCCCAGGCCGCATATTCATCGATTGTCATGAGCATCCCTCGCAAGCCGAGCTTTGGATCAGCCGACCACTTCGGTGACGGGCTGAAGATCGATCTCGAATGTTTCCAGGAACTTCGACGTCATGATGTAGAAGCCGACCGAGAGCTGGAGCTCGACCAGCGCGGCCGGTGTCAGCTTCGATGCGATCGCCTTGAAGGTCGCATCCGTCGGCTTCGTCAGCTTCACGATCTCGTCGGTGAAGGCGAGCGCGGCGCGCTGCACCTCGTTGAAGCAGGATGCGGCCTGCCAGTTCTCGAGCGCCTCGTTCTGCTCGTCGGTGACGCCGACATTCTTGCCGATGCGCTTGTGCGCGACGATCTCATAGGGTGCCTCGCACAGGATACCGGTACGGGTGATCGCAAGCTCGCGCACGATGGGGTCGAGCTCGCCCTTGTGCCTGATTGCGCCCCCGAGGCGGCAATATTGCTCAAAGTAACTCGGCGAATGCGCCATCATCCGGAAGATGTTGGCATGGCGGTTCTTGTCGAGGATTTCGCGGGTGCGGTCGGATGCCTTGGACGGGTCGCTGTACTGAATGCGGGCCATGATTTTCCTGAAGTTTCCCTGATCTTTTGATGCTTTTTGTCGCCATTGGCGAAGGTTCCCGAAGACTCTATTCGCGTGGGGACGCACGAGCAACATCATCGAGTCAAATTGCCGCCGCATTGCTGATCGACCCTGACACAGTCGATATTCGCCGCGGGGGACAAATCGCGGCGGATACTCGCAAGGGGTGTTCCGAGTAAAAACAATTGGCCGTCGTAAGCGCTCACCGCGCAACGATGAGTCATGCCCAAGTCTAGGGAGAAAACGGCATGAAGGAAGCCACCAAGGGGGCAGCCTCGGGAGCGCTCGCGCATATGCTGGCGGTGACGGCGATGCTCGTCATCGCCAGCATCTTGTTCTACGGGCGTTAGAGTATTTCGATTGCGCATGATCTTTTCGGAAAACCGCTTCACACTTTTCCGGATCAGGCGCTCAGCGTTTTCGTCATTCCGGGGTGGCTCTCGCACAAGCCAAGCCCAGAATTCCCGTTCCAGGCTCGGTCGCATGACCGCCCCCGAATGACGGATCCCTCGGTTGGCGTGTAGCCCGGATGAAGCGCAGCGCAATCCGGGAAGTCTGTCCGCGAGGTGCGAATCCCGGATTTCGCTGCGCTCCATCCGGGCTACATTCGCGTTTCCCTATTTGGTTTTGGCAAAGAACGGCACCAGCTTGCCGGCAAAGGGCTTGAAGCTCGCAATGACCGAATCGCCGATGGCGAGGTCATTCTCGCCGTGGGCCATCATGCGAAATCCCTCGGCGCAATCGACCAGCAGGATGTTGTAGGGCACGTGCGCGCGCGTCTCGGGCGTTGCCGCGCGGCAGACCAACGAGGTCGCATACACCCTGCCCTTGCCGCTGGCGCGCTGCTCGCGCGGGTCCGATTCGCCACAAGCTGCGCAGAAGGCCCGATGAAAATACTGTACATGCCCGCATGCGGTGCAGGTCTGGTAGGTGATGGCCTCTTTACCCTTGGTCCAGTCCGCCAGACGCTCGCTCATCTGACCCGCTCCAGGAACATGCTGACGTGAGACGACAGCACGCCGCCGTCGCCGTGCAGCAGTGCAATCGAGGCGTCGCGGACCTGGCGGGTGGCCGCCCGCCCCGTCATCTGCAAATGCGCCTCGACGAGATGCGCCATGGCGCCGCCGACGCCGCAATGGCCGTAACTGAGCAGACCGCCATGGGTATTCAGCGGCATCGCGCCATCACGGCTGAAATGGCCGGCGCGCACGCGCGCGGCCGCCTCGCCGCGGCCGGCGAGACCGAGGTCTTCCAGCAGCATCGCGAGCGTGATCGTAAAGCTGTCATAGATCGCGGCGTAGCGCACGTCGGAGATCGCGAGACCCGTGGCCGCCTTTGCACGCGCGATGGAGATCTCGGCGCCAAGCTCGCTGAGGGCGGGCGCTGCCGTGACATGCTGATGCGTGTGGGCCTGGGCGCAGCCGCGGATACGCACGCCCGCTTCCCCGGTTCGCTCGCGGCTGACAACGAACGCCGCGCCGCCGTCGGAGACCGGGCAGCAATCGAGCAGCTTGAGCGGCAGCGCCACTGGCTTGGAGGCCATGACGTCGGCGACATTGATGGGATCGTGGAATTGCGCGCCGGGATGGGTGCAGGCGTGGGCACGCATCAGCACCGCGAATTCGGCGAGATCCTCTTCGGTCACGCCGTATTCGTGCATGTATCGGTCGGCAACGAGGCCGTAATAAGCGGGAATGGTCGGTCCTAACGGCACCTCGTAGTCGGGATGGCCGACCTGCGCCAGCGCCTGGATCGAGGCATCGCGGCTCTGCCCGGTGAGCCGGTTCTCGCCAGCGACCACCAGAACGTTCCGGCAGACACCTGACGCGACGAGATGATGTGCAAGCATCGTCATCGCAAGACCCGTGGCGCCGCCGACCTGGACGGCATGGGCGTAAGACGGGCGGATACCAAAATGCTCGGCGAAGACGGTGGCGAGCATGATGTGCGGGGAGACCGTGGAATAGCCGCAGAGGATGCCGTCGATGTCGGTGCGCTTGAGGCCGGCATCGTCGAGCGCGGCTTGCGCGGCCTCGCTCATCAGGTCGAGCGAGGACGAGCCTTCATGCTTGCCGAACGACGTGAGGCCGACGCCGGTGATGAAGCTCATGGTGCCATTTCTCCACCGTCATTCCGGGGCGCGACGAAGTCGCGAGCCCGGAATCCATCGAACGGCATGTGCGGAGGATGAATGGATTCCGGGCTCGCGCCCAAGTGGGCGCGCCCCGGAATGACGGATGAGAGAAGCGTGGTCATCTCCACTCTCCCTACTCCGGCGCCACGCGCGTGACGCCGTCGCGCACCATGGCTGCGATCTCGTCAGCGGAATAGCCGATCTCGCGCAAGATCTCCGCGCCGTGCTCGTTGAGCCGCGGCGCCAGGCGTACCGGCTCGGCTTCGGTCTCGGACCAGGTCGCCGTCACCTTCATGCTGCGGATCGGACCTTCGGTCGGATGGGTCACCACCGGGAAAAAGCCGGTCGCCTCCAGATGCTCATCGTGCAGGATCGAGGCGAGATCGTGCATCGGCATGACAGGCACGTCGGCTTTCGTCAGCAGGTCGATCCATTCCGCCGTGGTCCGCGTCTCGAAGATGCGGGCGAGCTCGGCATACACCACATTGATATTGGCGGCCCGGCCGGCGAAGGTTGCAAATGTGGGATCGGCGCGCAGGTCGTCGCGCCCCGTGGCCTTGAAGAAGTTCTCCCACTGCTTGTCGTTGTAGACGATGACGCTGAGATAGCCGTCCGAGGTCTTGTAGGGCCTGCGGTCGCGCGAGAGATGGCGGGCATAGCCGCCCTTGTCGAGCGGCGGCTCGAACGTGAGCCCGCCCATGTGGTCGCCCATGACGAAGCCGGCCATGGTCTCGAACATCGGAATGTCCAGACGCTGGCCGCGGCCGGTGCGGTCGCGGTGCACGAGGCTGGCGCAGATCGCGCCGACCGCGGTGAGGCCGACGATACGGTCGACGAGCGCGTTCGGCACGTAGCGCGGCACGCCGTCGCCGGTCTGCGCCATCAGCGCCGGCAGCGCCGTGGCGCCCTGGATCAGGTCGTCGTAAGCGGGTTTTGCGGCATAGGGCCCGTCCTGGCCGAAGCCGAACACGCCGGCATAGACCAGGCGCGGGTTGATGGCGGAGACGACGTCGTAGCCGAGCTGAAGCCGCGCCATCGCCTGCGGGCGGACGTTGTAGACCAGGACGTCGGCGTCCTTCAAAAGCCGCAGCACGGCTTCGCGCCCCGCAGCCTTCTTCAGATCGAGACAGATCGAGCGCTTGCTGCGGTTGGTGTTGAGAAATACCGGCCCCATGCCGGCGTGACGCATCGGGCCGATCAGGCGGGTGACGTCGCCGTCCAGCGATTCCACCTTGACGACGTCGGCACCGTAATCGCCGAGCATTTGGGTCGCATAAGGGCCCATCAGCACGGTGGTCATGTCGACGACCTTGATGCCTTTCAGCGGCCCCATCGTTCGCTCCCGATTGCGCCGAGCCCAACTGCCCACGCGATTTCGGTCCAGCTAACGGCAGTGCCGCCGCTCGCGCAAGGGCGGGCGGCGTATGGCGGCATGCGCCGCGGGGCGACGTCGGCCGCTATTTCTTCTGACGGGATTCCCGGATCTTCAGGAGCCGGTCGAGTTCGTCATTCTGCTGATTGATCCGGTCGGCGATGCGCGACTCGTTCTGCTCGCCGGAGGCGGCAGCGGCCTGCTCGATGAGCTGGCGGATATTGTCTTCGAGGATCGCGATACGATCGTTGAGTGCGTCCATCGACAGTGAATCTTCGTAGTTAGTGCTCATGATGCATTTCCCGCAAAATCAATCAGAGCATTAAGGGGGCCGCGCGAGCCCACCATGATCTAACGCAAAGAAATAAGGCGGGCATGGCGTATGGCGCCTTTGCCCACCCTACAGGATCAAACTACTTCAGCGGCTCCAGGACGGAGACGTAGTTGGCGACGGCCGCGCCACCCATGTTGAAGATGCCGCCGAGCTTGGCGTTCTTGAGCTGCATGCCCTCGGGCGCCTGGCCCGCGAGCTGCATCGCGGTCATCACATGCATGGAGACGCCGGTGGCGCCGATCGGATGGCCCTTGGCCTTGAGGCCGCCGGACGGATTGACCGGCAGCTTGCCGTCCTTGAGCGTCCAGCCTTCTTTGATGGCGCGGGCGCCCTGCCCCTTCGGCGTCAGACCCATCGCTTCGTACTCGATCAGCTCGGCGACGGTGAAGCAGTCATGGGTTTCGACGAAGGAGAGATCGGACAGCGTGACACCGGCCTTCTCCAGCGCCCGCTGCCAGGCGACCGTGCAGCCCTCGAACTGCAGGATGTCGCGCTTACTCATCGGCAGGAAGTCCTGGGCGTGCGCAGTGGCGCGGAAGCCGATCGACTTGGTCATGCCCTTGGCCGTCTCGGCATCGGCCAGCACCAGCGCAGCGGCGCCGTCGGAGACCAGCGAGCAGTCCGTCCGCTTCAGCGGGCCGGCGACATAGGGGTTCTTCTCGCTCTCGGCGCGGCAGAAGTCGAAGCCGAAGTCCTTGCGCATCTGGGCGAAGGGATTGGCGACGCCGTTCTTGTGGTTCTTGGCCGCGATCAGCGCCAGCGCATCGGACTGGTCGCCGTATTTCTGGAAGTAGGAGCTGGCGATCTTGCCGAACACGCCGGCGAAACCGCCGACCGTGTCGCCGTCCTCAGGGAGGTAGGAAGCCTTGAGCAGGTTCTTGCCGATCTCGGCGCTCGGCGTGCGCGTCATCTGCTCGACGCCGACGACCAGCACAATCTTGGCCGCCCCTGCGGCAATCGCGCGCAGGCCCTGATGCACGGCGGCAGATCCCGTGGCGCAGGCGTTCTCGACACGGGTCGCCGGCTTGAAGCGCAGCTTGGGATCGGCCTGCAGTACCAGCGACGCCGTGAAATCCTGCGGCGAGAAGCCGGCGTTGAAATGGCCGAGCACGATCTCGTCGACATCACCGGCCGAGATGCCGGCATCCGCCAGCGCCTCATTGGCGACGCGGGTGACGAGGCTTTCGACGGTTTCGGTGTCGAACTTGCCGAACGGCGTATGCGCCCATCCGACGATGCTGGCGGTCATGTTCGTCTCTCCCTGAGGTCTTGTCCTGAGCTAAGTCTTAGCCCAGGGATGGCAAGACTTCACGCGGCTTTCAGCGCCTTGAGGGTCCGCTCGCAGATGGCAGTTATGCCGGCCCAGTTCCCGGCCCGGATTTCCGCCGTCGGGCACAGCCAGGACCCGCCGACCGCAACGACATTGGGTTCGGTCAGCCAGGTCGCGGCATTGGCCTCGCCCACCCCGCCGGTCGGGCAGAACCGCACGTTCGGGAACGGCCCGCCGAGGGCGCGCAGGCCCTTGATGCCGCCGGCCTGCTCCGCCGGGAAGAACTTTGCGACGTCGAAACCGTAGGACAGCGCCATCATCAGTTCCGAGGCCGTGGCAATCCCCGGCGCGAACGGCAATGAGCTGTCGGTCGCGGCCTTGAGCAGATCGGGGGTCAGGCCCGGGCTGATGCCGAACGCGACGCCGAGCTTCTCGACGCGGCTGAAGTCGGACGGGTTGAGAATGGTCCCGATGCCGACGACCGCCTCGGGGACCTCGGTCATCATCGCGCGCGCCGCCTCGATCGCAACGGGGGTGCGCAAGGTCACCTCCAGCGTGCGGACCCCGCCGGCAACCAGCGCACGCGCCAGCGGCACCGCATCCTGGATGCGCTCGATGGTGAGGACGGGAATGACGGTCGCAGCCTTGAACAGCGCGACGAGGTGGTTCTGTTGGGCAGCCGTGGTCATGGGTCTCGATTCATTTGGTCGCTGTCTAATTGTTGGCCTGGCGGGACGCCGCCGGCCGGTGCCGCTTCTTCGGCGGCATGGCATAGCCCGGAATGATGGCGCCGGGATAGCAGATCACGAGGCTGGCGAGCCGATGTCCTGATAGGGCCGCCTCGGCCGGCTCGGCGCCGGCAAGTCGGGCCGCGATATAGGCCGCGGCGAAGCTGTCGCCGGCGGCGGTGGTATCGATGACGGGCTTGGTGATGGGCTCGGCGCGGACCTCGCTGGCGCCGCCGGGGTAGCGCAACAGGCTCACCGGCTCGGGCAGACGGAACACCAGTTCCGGGGTTGGGATGCGCGCCATCAGCTGGTCGTGACTTTCGCCGGGATGGAGCGCGAGCAGATCCTCGGTCGAGGTCAGCACGATGTCGGCGGCCGCGAAGGCGGTCGCAAACACCTCCCGCGCGATATCGCGGTCCGGCCAGCCGCGCGCGCGGAAATTGGTGTCGAACACGAAGCGAGTGCCGAGCAGGCGCGCGCGCTTGATGGCGCCGAACAGGCGCTCGCGCCCGGCCGCGTCGTAGATCGAGAGCGTGATCGCAGAGAGATAGACGACGTCGTAGCTCATCAGCGAGTTGAGCAGCTCGTCCGTCTCCGGCAGGCTCATCAGCTGGCGCGCGGCCGCACTGTCGCGCCAATGGAAGAACTGGCGCTCGCCCTCCGCATCCGTCTGGATCATGTAGAGGCCGGGCAGCTTGCCCGCGAGCCGCACGACACGCCGCGTGCCGACGCCTTCCGCATTCCAGGCAGCGACCATCTCGTCGCTCAGGGCGTCATCGCCGAGCGCGGTGAGATAATCGACCTTGACGTCCAGCCGCGCCAGATACACCGCCGTGTTGAGGGTGTCGCCGCCGAAGCCGCGTGAGTACAGGCCACCGCCCTGCCCCTGCCCGGCGGACGCGCCGCCCTGGGCCTGCCGCAGCTCGACCATGCATTCGCCGATGCAAGCAACGCTCGCCATCATCAGGGCCCGCTCAGTCCGAGCTCAGGCGACGAAATTGCCGCCGAGCTCGTCTTCGATGTGAATGCGGATGATATCGTCGAACGTCTTCTCGGCGGTGGTGAAGCCGAGTTCGCGCGACCGCCTGGCATCGAAATTGCGCGGCCAGCCGCCGACGATGCCGACGATGAAGGGATCGGGCTCGCGCTTGATGCGCGCGGCGACCTTCTCGCCCGCAACCCGCTTCAAGGCGGCGATCTGCTCGCCGACCGTGGCCGACAGGCCCGGCATGGTCAGGTTGCGGCGCGGGCCGACAGTGGCGAGATCCATGGTGCCGGCGTGAAGCAGGAAGCCGACGGCCGAGCGAGGCGTCGCGTGCCAGTGGCGGACGTCCTCGGAGACCGGAAGGATCGCTTCCTTGCCGGCGAGCGGTTCGCGCAGAATGTTGGAGAAGAAGCCCGATGCCGCCTTGTTGGGCAGGCCGGGCCGGATGCAGATGGTCGGCAGGCGGATTCCGATGCCGTCGAGGAAGCCGCGACGGGAATAGTCGGCGAGCAGGAGTTCGCCCATCGCCTTCTGCGTGCCGTAGCTGAGCAGCGGGGTATGGAAGAACTCGTCGCCGATCGCATCGGGAAACGGCGCGCCGAACACTGCGATCGAGGACGTGAACACCACGCGCGGCTTGTAGCCGCCGCCCGCAAGGCGGATCGCATCGAGCAGCATCCGCGTGCCGTCGAGATTGATGCGATAGCCCTTGTCGAAGTCGAGCTCGGCCTCGCCGGAGACGATCGCGGCGAGATGGAAGATCACGTCGGGGCGACCTGCGATCAGTTTCTCAGCCGCGCCCGGGACGGCGAAATCGCCCGAGACGGTCTCGACGGCAAAACCGGCCTGCTCCGGCTTCTTCGGCTCGACCACGTCATGCATGGTCAGCTTGGTGATATCGCTCTTGCCGAGCCGGCCGTCGCGCAGCAGCCGTTCACAGAGCTTGCGGCCGACCATGCCGGCGGCGCCGAGAACCAGAATGTGCAAGAGCTCAACTCCTTCTTATTGGCCGGACTTATTGGCCGGAGCGCGCCGCTCTTGAAACCATTGGCGCGCCCTCGGCAAGCCCCGCGATCATTCCTTCACGGCGCCGGTCATCGCCGACACATAATGCTCCACGAAGAAGGCGTAAAGGATCACGAGCGGCAGCGAGCCGGCCAGCGCGCCCGCCATCAGCGAGCCCCAGCGGTAGATGTCACCGTCCACGAACTCGTTCACGATCGCGACCGGCACCGTCTTGTTGCTGGTCGATTGCAGGAAGGTCAGGGCGTAGATGAACTCGTTCCAGCACAGCGTGAAGCAGAAGATGAAGGCCGAGATCAGGCCGGGAATGGCCAGCGGCACGACGATCTTGATCAGGATCTGCCAGCGGCTCGCCCCGTCGATCAGCGCGCATTCCTCGAGCTCGAAGGGGATGGTCTTGAAATAGCCCATCAACAGCCAGGTCGAGAACGGGATCAGGATGGTCGGATAGGTCAGGATCAGCGCCAGCGGCGAATCGAACAGGCCGTACTGATACACGACCGTGGCGAGCGGAATGAACAGGATCGACGGCGGCACCAGATAGGCGAGGAAGATCAGCCCGCCGACGAGATTGGCGCCCTTGTAACGCAAGCGCACGATGGCGTAGGCGGCGAACACCGAGGCGATGATCGAGAGCACCGTCGCGCAGATCGCCACGTACATCGTGTTCCAGAGCCAGTACGGATAGTAGCTCTCGAACAGCAGCTTGTGGAAGTGCTTGAAGGTCGGATTCCAGGTCCAGAACGGATTGTACTTGTCGAGGTCGAGCAGCTGCTCGTCGGGCTTCACCGAGGTCAGCGCCATCCAGTAGAACGGGAACAGCAGGACGACGACGATGATGGCGAGCGGCAGGTACAGCGTCACCAGCCTGCGCGGCACCGACTGCAGATAGCTCATGCCCTCGCTGTGATCATCCTTCGCGACTGTCGGAGCCGAGCTATGCAGGACGGCCTTGAGATCGATCCGCGAGGTGGGGAGATCAGTCATTGTTTTCTCCCTGCTGCCACTTGCGACGCTGCAGGCCGAACCAGGACACCATGATGGCGGCGAGCAGGAACGGGATCATCGCACTGGAGATCGCGGCGCCCTCGCCGAGCTGCCCGGCGATGATCGCACGCTGATAGGACAGGGTCGCCATCAGATGAGTGGCGTTGACCGGGCCGCCACGCGTCATCGCCCAGATCAGCTGGAAGTCGGTGAAGGTGAACAGGACCGAGAAGGTCATCACGACGGCGATGATCGGCGTCAAGAGCGGATAGGTGATGTAGCGGAAATTCTGCCAGCGCGTGGCGCCGTCGAGCGTCGCGGCTTCATAGAGCGACGGCGAGACGGTCTGGAGGCCTGCGAGCAGCGTGATCGCGACGAACGGCACGCCGCGCCAGATATTGGCGAAGATCACGCAAATGCGTGCCCAGGTCGTGTCGCCGAGGAAGTTGATGTTCTGGTTGATCAGGCCGAGCTGCTTCAGCGACCAGGAGATGATCGAGAATTGCGAGTCGAAGATCCACCAGAAGGCGAGCGCGGAGAGCACCGTCGGAACGATGAAGGGGATGAGCACCATCGCGCGCAGCATCGCCTTGAACGGCATGTGCTCGTTGAGCAGCAGCGCGAGGTAAAGGCCGATGCCGAATTTGAAGGCGCTGGCGACGAAGGTGTAGAGCAGCGTGTTGAACACCGACAGCCAGAAGATGGAATCGTCCCACAGCCATTCGTAGTTCTCGAAGGCGATGAACTGTCCGACCCTGCCGATGCGCGTGTCCGTGAAGGACAGCCAGATGCCCAGCCCCAGCGGATAGGCCAGGAAGAAGATCAGGAACACCATGGCCGGCACCATGAACCAGAAGCCGAGCCAATTGCGATTGTGTTTAAGCTGGGCCCAGGCGCCAGCCTCGGTCATCTGAGGCTTGGCCCGGGGAATTGCGACATCAGCCATGCCCGATATCCCTGATCGAAATGTTGACGAGCGGGCGACCCAAGAGGCGCCCGCCCCGTGACTGTTCAGCGATAGATGCGCTTCAGCTGGCGCTCGGCTTCCGCCATCGCGCCCTTCGCATCCTTGGCGCCGGTGCAGTAATTGGCGAACATGTCGACGACGATGAAGTCGGCGATCGCGGTTGCCGCCTTCTCGCCGACGGTGCCGATGCCCGACGCCGGCAGCGTGCGCTTGGAGGCCTGCGAGAACACGGCGTTCTTGGGATCGGCCGTCCAGATCGGCGCCGATTCATAGGCGTTCAGGGTCTGCGTCAGATAGCCCTGCGCGCCGGCCAGCCACTTCTCGTAGTTCTCCTTCTCCAGCATGAAGGCGACGAAGGCCTTTGCCGCATTCGGATATTTGGTGAAGTTGAAGGCGAGGATCGGCAGCGCCAGCTGCAGCTCGGTCGGCTTGCCGACCGGACCGACCGGCCAGAGCGCGTGATAGGTGTCCTCGGTGAGCTCCTTCTTGCTGGGATCGGTCTTGGCGGCGACGTAGATCGAGATGCCGTTCGCCGTGCAATAGAGCTCGCCGGCGAGATACGCCTTGTTGTTGGAGGAATCGTTCCAGGACGCCGTGCCCGGAATGAAGTTGTCGTACAGCGCCTTGCAATATTCCAGCGCCTTCGCCGTCTCCGGCGAATTGATGACGATCTTGTCGTTCTGGTCGACCGTGTAGGCACCGTGGCCCCACAGCACCCAGTGCAGCCAGGAATTGCCGTCGCCCGAGGCGTGACCGAGCGCGAAGCCGGCCGGCGTGTTGTTGGCCTTGAGCGCCTTGCACATCTCGAGGAAGCCGGGGAAGTCCTTCGGGAATTCCTTGAAGCCAGCCTTGTCGAGCGCCGACTTGCGGTAGGTCATGTAACCGCCGTTGGTCGCGACGGGAATGCCGAGCCAGTCGTTGCCGAGCTTGCAGGTCTTGGCCGCCGCATCGGTCCAGCCGCCGTATTTGTTGCCGAGATAATCGGCGACATCATTCATCTTCAGCACTTTGGTCGGGAAAAGCTGCGGCAGGGTGTGCAGACCCCAGGCGAGATCGAGGCCGGAGCCGGTGTTGGCCGCAACCGAGGCCTTCGGCTGCACGTCCTCGAAGGACTCGCTGAAGGTGTTCATCTCGGTGCCGGTCGCGGCCTTGAACGCCGCCACCATCGCGTTGAACGCATCGTCCTCCGCCGGCACGAAGCGCTTCCAGCGCATCACCGTCAGCTTGGCGCCGGGCTCGGCCTTCCAGGGCGCGCTCTGCGCCCAGGCCTTGGCGAAGTCGAACAGTGCCGGCCCCGTCAGCATGCCGGTCGCAGCCAAAGCGGTGCCGCCTTGAAGCAGAGACCGGCGGGTAAAGTCTTGCATGTTGTCCTCCCTGTGATGCTTTTTGTCGTCTTATGCCTTGTCGTCTGATGCGTTAGGCGTTCATGCGTTTGCCCGTCGCATCGTCGAACAGATGGACCAGCGATGGCTCGGGCTTCAGCCGCACCTTGTCGCCCGGATTGAACTGGTGACGCTCGCGGAAGACCGCGACGACCTGCTCGCCGCCGAGCTTGGCAAACACCTGCGTCTCCGAGCCGGTCGGCTCGACGACGATGATCTCGGCCTCGGCGCCGTCATCGGCGATGGTGAAGTGCTCCGGCCGCACGCCATAGACCGCAGGACGGCCGTCGGAATTGGCGGGCGCGGTCTTGAGCGGGAGCTTGACGCCGTTCGGTCCTTCGAAGCTCGCAACGCCGTTGACGCGCACATGGCCTTTGAGGAAGTTCATGGCAGGCGAGCCGATGAAGCCGGCGACGAACTGGTTGTCGGGCTTGTCGTAGAGCTCGAGCGGGGTGCCCATCTGCTCGACGATGCCGTCATGCATGACAACGATCTTGTCGGCCATGGTCATGGCCTCGATCTGGTCGTGGGTGACGTAGACGGTCGTCGTCTTCAGCCGCTGGTGCAGCTCCTTGATCTCGGTGCGCATGGCCACGCGCAGCTTGGCGTCCAGGTTCGACAACGGCTCGTCGAACAGGAACACCTGCGGATCGCGCACGATGGCGCGGCCCATGGCGACGCGCTGGCGCTGACCGCCGGAGAGCTGTCGCGGATAGCGGTCGAGCAGCGGCGACAGCGCGAGGATCTCGGCGGCGCGCTTGACGCGCTTGTTGATCTCGTCCGAGCTGGCATTCCGCAGCTTGAGCGAGAAGCCCATGTTGTCGGCGACCGTCATGTGCGGATAGAGCGCGTAGTTCTGGAAGACCATCGCAATGTCCCGCTCCTTGGGCTGGACATTGTTGACGACGCGGTCGCCGATCGAGATCGTCCCGGAAGTGATGTTCTCGAGGCCGGCGAGCATGCGCAGAAGCGTCGACTTGCCGCAGCCGGAGGGGCCGACCAGGACGACGAACTGGCCGTCCTCGATCGGAATCGTCACGCCGTGCAGGACTTCAAAATTGCCGAACGATTTCCGCACGTCGCGGATTTGCACAGACGACATCTAGCTCCCTCCTCGAAAGTCCACGGCGCCTCTCGCGCCGCGACCGTCTTGTTTTTCGGACTTTACCGAACCAGGCCCGATATTAGCGGGCAACATTGTCGGTAGTTTGTGCGGTTTTGGCAATTTGTCTTTGGTTAGTCGTTGCTGGTAGCGCTGTCAACGTTCCTTTGTTTGCGGGACTGACTGTGTTAAGAGCAGCAAATGGGTCGAAAACGCACCAAGTCAGGCAAAATCCGGCTGGCCGAAGTGGCCGAGCTCGCCGGCGTCAGCCCGATTACCGCGTCGCGCTTTTTCCGCAATCCGGAGGCCCTGTCGGTCGCGAAGCGGACGCGGGTCGAGAGCGCCGCCAAGGAGCTCGGCTATGTGCCCAACCTTGCCGCGCGCGCCCTCGCCTCGCAACGCACCGAGGTCATCGGTGTCCTGATCCCATCGCTCACCAATAACGTGTTCTCGGACGTGCTGCGCGGCATCTATGACGCCTCCGAAGGCAGCCGCTACTCGATCCAGTTGTCAAACACGCGCTACAGCATTCTCCAGGAAGAGAAGTTGCTGCGTCTGTTTCTGGCGCAGAAGCCGGCCGGGCTGATCGTCACCGGGATCGACCAGACCGCGGAGTCCCGCGCGATGCTTCAGGCCGCGGACTGTCCGATCGTGCAGATCATGGAGATCGGCCCGGACCCGGTCGACATGATGATCGGCTTTTCGCACTATGATGCGGCCCGCGCGGCGATCGCGCATCTGTTCGAGCAAGGTCACCGCAAGGTCGGCTTCGTCGGCGCGAGGATGGATCCCAGGGTGCAGCGGCGGCTGGACGGATATGTCTCGGCCATGAAGGACGCCGGATCGTTCGACCAGCGCCTGGTGGTCACGACGGCGACGCCGACCTCGGTGACGCTCGGCGGCGCCCTGTTCACCGATCTGCTGGCGCGCGAGCCGGACATCGATGCGGTGTTCTGCGCCAACGACGACCTCGCGCTCGGCGTGCTGTTCGAATGCCGGCGCCGGGAGATCGCAGTCCCCGGGCAGATCGCGATCGTCGGCTTCAACGATCTCGAATTCATGGCCGCCGCCGTCCCCACCCTCACCAGCGTCCGCACCAACCGCTATGAGATGGGCAAGACGGCCGCCACCATGCTGATCGACGCGATCGAGGGCCGCCGCCCGGAGCAGCCGGTGCTCGATCTCGGCTTCAAGGTGATCGAGCGGCAAAGCTCGTCGGCGCGACGTTCGGACAGCAGGCCAGCCGTATCAGCCGCGGGCGCGGCGAACAAAATGATAGCGTTACCAAGCAGCCACGACTAGTATCGGAATCGTGAGGAAACGACCCGCCAGCGGGAAGGCAGATCATCGCGCGCGCCGTTGGGCACCGCACATGCCGCACCATGAGACGGACGGTAGTCGCGTTTGCATTGCAGGAGAAACCAATGACAAAGAAACCAACCAACGGGCATGCCGCCGGCAGCAACGGTACCCGCCGCCATCTTCGCTCGCAGGAATGGTTCAACAACCCGCACAACCCGGGCATGACCGCGCTCTACATGGAGCGTTACCTGAATTACGGCCTCACCCGCGCCGAGCTGCAATCCGGCAAGCCGATCATCGGCATCGCCCAGACCGGCAACGATCTGTCCCCCTGCAACCGCCATCATCTCGAGCTCGCGCACCGCGTCCGCGAAGGCATCCGCGAGGCCGGCGGCATCGCGATGGAATTCCCGACCCATCCCATTCAGGAGACCGGCAAGCGACCGACCGCGGCGCTCGACCGTAACCTCGCTTATCTCGGCCTCGTCGAAATTCTCTACGGCTATCCGCTCGACGGCGTGGTGCTGACCACCGGCTGCGACAAGACCACGCCGGCCTGCATGATGGCGGCGGCGACGGTGAACCTGCCCGCGATCGTGCTGTCGGGCGGCCCGATGCTGAACGGCTGGCACAATGGCGAGCGCACCGGCTCCGGCACCATCGTCTGGAAATCGCGCGAGCGGCTCGCGGCCGGCGAGATCGACTATGAAGAGTTCATGGAGATCGTGGCCTCCTCGGCGCCCTCGGTCGGCCATTGCAACACCATGGGGACGGCCTCGACCATGAACGGGCTTGCCGAAGCGCTCGGCTTCTCGCTGCCGGGCTGCGCGGCGATCCCGGCGCCCTATCGCGAGCGCGGCCAGATCGCTTACGAGACCGGAAAACGCATCGTCGAGATGGTCTGGGAGGATTTGAAGCCTTCCGATATCCTGACCCGCAAGGCGTTCGAGAACTGCATCGTGATCAATTCGGCGATCGGCGGCTCGACCAACGCGCCGATCCACATCAACGCCCTCGCCCGCCATATCGGCGTCGAGCTGTCGATCGAGGACTGGCAGAAGTTCGGCCACGACGTGCCGCTCCTGGTCAACATGCAGCCGGCCGGCTTCTATCTCGGCGAGGAATTTCACCGCGCCGGCGGCGTGCCCGCCGTGGTGCGCGAGTTGATGAAGCACAAGCGCATCCATGAGGACGCGGTCACGGTCAACGGCCGCGGCATCGGCGAGAACTGCAAGAACGCGCCCGCTCCCGACAACGACGTGATCTGGGCTTACGACAAGCCGCTGGTGAAGGACGCCGGCTTCCTGGTGCTGAAGGGCAATCTGTTCGATTCCGCGATCATGAAGACAAGCGTGATCTCCAAGGAATTCCGCGACCGCTACCTCAGCAACCCGAAGGACCTCAATGCCTTCGAGGGCCGCGCCATCGTGTTCGAGGGGCCGGAGGATTATCACGAGCGGATCGACGATCCTTCGCTCGACATCGACGAGCGCTGCGTGCTGTTCATCCGCGGCACCGGCCCGATCGGCTACCCCGGTGGCGCCGAGGTTGTGAACATGCAGCCGCCGGCGGCGCTGATCAAACGCGGCATCCTGTCCCTGCCCTGCATCGGCGACGGTCGCCAGTCCGGCACCTCGGGCTCGCCCTCGATCCTGAACGCCTCGCCGGAAGCTGCCGCCAATGGCGGTCTTGCCGTCCTAAAGACCGGCGACAAGGTGCGCATCGACCTCAACAAGGGCAGCGCCAACATCCTGATCTCGGACGAGGAGCTGAAGAAGCGCCATGCCGAGCTCAAGGCCAGCGGCGGCTTCAAGCATCCGCCGAACCAGACGCCGTGGCAGGAGATCTATCGCAACACCGTCGGCCAGCAATCGACCGGCGCCTGCATGGAGCTCGCCACGCGCTACCAGAACGTCGCCGGTACGTTCGGTGTGGCGCGGGACAATCACTGACACGGTCATTCCGGGGCGCGACGCAGTCGCGAGCCCGGAATCCATTCATCCACCGGCGCTGTGGCGCGATGGATTCCGGGTTCGCGCCAAGAGGCGCGCCCCGGAATGACGAAGGAAAATTCGCAGGAGAAACAACATGGCAGACCGCCTCAAGGGAAAGCGCGCCGTCGTCACGGCTGCCGCGGCAGGCATTGGGCGCGCTTGCGCCATCGCGTTCGCGCGTGAAGGCGCAACCGTCATCGCCACCGACATCAACGAAGCCGGCATCGCGAGCCTGACGAAGGAAGGCATCGCCGAGGTCGCAAAGCTCGACGTCCGCAACACCGCCGACGTCAACGCCTTCGCCAAGCGCGTCGGCAAGATCGACATCCTGCTCAACGCCGCCGGCTTCGTGCATCACGGCACCATCCTGGAATGTTCGGAAGAGGACTTCGACTTCTCGTTCGACCTCAACGTCAAGTCGATGCACCGGACCATCAAGGCTTTCCTGCCCGACATGATCGCCGGCGGCGGCGGCAGCATCGTCAACATCTCGTCCTGCGCAGCCTTGCGGCCGCCGGCGAACCGCTACGTCTACAGCTCGTCGAAGGCGGCGGTGTCGCTGCTGTCGCGCGCGGTCGCGCTCGACTTCATCACCAAGGGCATCCGCTGCAACTCGATCTGTCCCGGCACCGTCGAGACGCCTTCGATGCTCGACCGCGCGGCAGCCCAGGGCCCGCAGGGCAAGGAGATGTTCATCTCGCGCCAGAAGATGGGCCGGCTCGGCACCGCCGAGGAGATCGCCGCGATGGCGGTCTATCTCGGCAGCGACGAGAGCGCCTTCACCACCGGCGTCGATCTCGTCGTCGACGGCGGCTACATGCTCTGACGCAGGAAGGCCTCCGGCATGAACAAGATCGATCTCAACGGCCGCATCGCTATCGTCACCGGCGGCGCGCAGGGCTTTGGCCGCGCCATCACCGAGCGCTTCGTCGCCTCCGGCGCCAAGGTCGCGATCTGGGACTTTGACGCCGCGCTGGCCGAGAAGACGGCAAAGGAGATCGGCGGCGAAACGAAAGTCTTCAAGGTCGACGTCACCGACACGGCGGCCGTCGAGCAGGCACGCGATGCGACGCTCAAGGCCTTCGGCAAGATCGACATTCTCGTCAACAACGCCGGCATCGCCGGCGTCAACAAGCCGGTCTGGGAGACCGACCTGGAGGAATGGCGCAAGGTGCTGCGCATCAACCTCGACGGCCCCTTCATCGTCTCCAAGGCGATCGTGCCCGAAATGCTCAAGCAGAAATACGGGCGGATCGTGAACATCGCCTCGATCGCCGGCAAGGAAGGCAACCCGAACGCCGCGCATTATTCGGCGTCCAAGGCCGGCCTGATCGCGCTGACGAAGTCGCTCGGCAAGGAGCTCGCCGCCCATGACATCCTCGTCAACGCGGTGACACCGGCGGCGGCGAAGACGGCGATCTTCGACCAGATGACGCAGCAGCATATCGACTTCATGCTGTCGAAGATCCCGAAGGGGCGCTTCGTGCTGGTGGAAGAGCTCGCCGCGATGGTGAGCTGGCTCGCATCCCAGGATTGCGCCTTCTCGACCGGTGCGGTGTTCGACATCTCGGGCGGGCGCGCGACCTATTGAGGACATCATGATCCGGGAAGGTGGTTGCCTGTGCGGCGCGGTGCGTTTTAAGGCGGAGGGCGAGCCGCTCAACGTCCGCATCTGCCATTGCCGCATCTGCCAGAAGGCGATGGGCTCGCCCTACTTCGCCCGCGCCCAGTTCGACCAGCGCGCGCTCAGCGTCGAGGGCGAGACTGCACGCTACGCCTCCTCGGAGAATATCGATCGCGTGTTCTGCAAGCGCTGCGGCACGCGGCTTTTCGCCTGGCGCCGCAACGGCACGCTAGCGGGCGTTGCGCTCGCCACCTTCGATGATCGTAACGCCTTTGCGCCGACCGAGCACATCTGGGTGTCGGAAAAGCTCGCCTGGGTGAAGCTCGACGACGGCTTGGTGCAATATCCCGGGACGATCCCGGCGTGACTTTGCGCGACTGCACGGCGGCCGGCCGAAGCATCCATCTGCAGCGTGGCAATTCGGAACCGGCCACCCTATGTTGAGCCGAAGCGTTGCTGCGCCGGTTTGGTCAGGACGGTTGCAAGGCCGCTAGCTAACCGAAATGGATGAGCTGTGAACATTTCCTTGTACGACCTGTCGGTGTGGGTGCTTCCCCTCGTGCTCGCCATCACCTTCCATGAGGCCGCGCATGCCTTCGTCGCGGACCGGCTCGGGGACAACACGGCCGCGCAGCTCGGCCGCGTCAGCTTCAATCCTATCAGGCATATCGACCCGTTCGGCACCGTCATCCTGCCGGCGATGCTGCTGTTCGCGCATTCGCCGTTCCTGTTCGGCTACGCCAAGCCGGTGCCGGTAAACTTCCGCAAGCTGAACAATCCCAGGCTCGACATGGTCTGGGTAGCGCTGGCCGGACCCGCCACCAACATCCTGCTGGCGCTCGCCACCGCCCTCGCCTTCCATGCCCTGCCGCTGGTGCCCGCGAGCGCGGCGAAATGGGTTGCCGACAACCTCAAGAATGCCCTCATCATCAACGCCATCCTGGCCGTCTTCAACATGATGCCGATCCCGCCGCTGGACGGCGGCCGCGTCGCGGTCGGGCTGCTGCCGCGCCCCCTGGCCTTGCCGCTCGCCCGGCTCGAGCCGTTCGGTATGTTGATCCTGATCGGGCTCTTGATCCTGCTGCCGCTGGCGGGCTCGCAGTTAGGTCTAAATCTTGATGTTATTTCAGCAATACTGCGGACGTTGACCGGTTATGTGATTCAGGCTGTTCTCTTCCTGACCGGCAATGCGTAGTTGAACCGGAACACCCGAACACGAGCCGAAAGGCCAGAGGCCGACTTGGTCAAAGCTGCCGATATGCTGATCGCGCGACGCGCCGACACCCGCGCCCGCGCTGATTTCGCCACCTGGAAGATGATGGCTAAGCTCAACGGGGCGTCCGCGCTGCCTCCGGAGGCCCAGGAGTTCCTGAGCAGCTACAGGAACCTGCTGGCGCAGATGAGCGAAGGCGAAGCCACCGAGGCCACCATCGGTGCGATCTACAAGGCCTATTACGTCGAGATGGGTGGCGCTGGAAAGCCGCCCGACGTCCGTCCGCGCGAGGCCGAGCCGGCAGCGGATAATGTTACCGCTTTCCGGCGCCCGGCGCCGAAGCCGAAAAGCGCTGGTTTCTTCGGGACAGGCGCGGCCAGCGGAGTCCAGAAACGGCCCCTGCCCGTGGCGCTGATCTTCGCCTGCCTGGTGGTGGTCTATGTCGGGATCCGGCTCTACTGGCGTTGAGCCGACTTCTTGTTGGCGGTCTTCTTCGATTTCTCAGGGGCGAAGCTGATCTCGAGGGTGCGCTCGAAACGCTCCTCGGTCAGTTGAACCGGAGGCGGCTCGAAAGGATCCGCCTTGCGAACCATCGAGATCGCAGCTGCATCGTAGGCGGCGTCGCCGGACGACGCGATCACGTCGACCGAGACCACATTTCCCTTTCGGTTGAGCGCGAAACTCACCGTGACCTTCTGATTGGCGTTCTCTCTGCCTTCCGGATTGATCTGGTGCTGCTTGATACGCGCACTGATTTTCTTGTTCCAGTCCACCGTGATCTTCAGGATGTCCTTGCCGAGCCCAACCACCGGCGCCAGGGCCTTTTCGGCCTCGCGCGTTGCGTCCTCGAACGTTTGCCGGGCCATATCAACCTGCTTTGGGGCAGCCTCCATGGCGGGCGTTTCAACGGCAGCCGCCTTCGGATCGTCGTCCTGCTCCTTCTTCGCAACCTTTTCGCTGACAATGCGATCGGGATCCTCGGCCTCTTGCGGTCGATCTTGAGGAAGTTCCGTCTCCTTCAGTTCGGCCTTCTGCTCTGGAAGCTCCGGGCGCTCCTCTTGTGCCGCGGAGTCGTTTGGTCCGGTCGGCAAATCGGATTCCTGAGCCTCCGGCGAAGCCATCTCGACGGCGAACTCGGCTCCGGCTGCGCCGAGACCATCGCCGTCGTCGTCGCCGTGCAAATGCGCCAGCGCGAGCGCAGCACCGCCGAGATGCAGGGCGAGCGCGGCCGCCGCCGCCAGGATCCAGAGCTTCCGGGATGGTCTCGGTTCGTCCGCCATCGTTCCGTCTTCTTAAGGCTGGGCGGCGCCTGCCACAGGCGCCCCCGGTGCGCCTTCCAGCGCGACCAGCTTCACCCGCGTATAGCCGCCCGAGCGCAAGAGCTCCATCACGCCCATCAACTCGCCATAGGGCACCGAGCGATCAGCGCGCAGGAAAACGTACTTGTCCTTGCTCATCTCGGAAAGGCCGTCGAGGGTTCCGATCAACTCGGCCCGGTGAACGGCGTTCTCCCCGATCGCGAGCGTCAGATCGGGCTTGATGCTGAGATAGGTCGGCTTGTCCGGCTTCTTCTGCGGCGTCGCACTCGACGTCGGCAGATCGATCGGCAGGTCGACCGTGGACAGCGGCGCGGCGACCATGAAGATGATCAGCAGCACCAGGATGACGTCGATGAACGGCGTGACGTTGATGTCATGCGTTTCCGAGAAATCGTCGTCGTCATCATTGTCAGCGAGCGAAACGGCCATGGTCTACTCCGCCGCGCGCGAATGCACGCTGCCGTGGCTGCGGTCGAGATCACGCGACAGCAGTCGCCCAGCCGCGCCCGAGGCGCGGCTGACGAGCTCGAGATAGCCTTTCGTCACGCGCGAGAAGTGGTTGTAGATGATGACGGCGGGAATGGCGGCGACGAGGCCGATCGCGGTGGCGAGCAGCGCCTCGGCGATGCCGGGCGCGACCACGGCGAGGTTCGTGGTCTGCGACTTCGAGATGCCGATGAAGCTGTTCATGATGCCCCAGACCGTGCCGAACAGGCCGACGAAGGGCGAGGTCGAGCCGATGGTCGCGAGCACGCCCATGCCGATCCGGATGCGCCGTTGCTCCGCGCGCACGATCTCGGAAAAGCTCGAGGCGGCGCGTTCCTTGATGCCGGCATCGCTGGACAGGCCAGCCGACATCCGCGCTTCGCGCAACGCCGCCGCAAGGAACGACGGCAGGATGCCCTCCTTGGTGCCGAGCGCCATCTGCGCTTCGGCAAGCGAGCGCGCCTCCGCAATCTTCTTCAACGCCGAACGCAGCTTGCCGGAGGCGACCGACAGCTCGATCGACTTGGCGATGAAGACGGTCCAGGTCATCAGCGAAGCGAAGGCGAGCCCGATCATCACCGCCTTCACGATGACGTCCGCCGACATGAACATCACCCAGGGCGACAACTCCTTCATGGCCGCCGCCTCGGGCTTCGCACTCGCGGGATTGGCGGCCACCGGGGCGGCGCCCACGACGGCGGGAGCCGTCGAGGCCGCAGGCGCAGCTGCCGGGGGGACGGTCCCGGCAGCGGACGGCTGAGCCGTCGATGGGGCCGGTGCCGGCGGGCTCTGCGTCTGGGCGGAAACGGGGGATGCGAGCCAGGCAGACGCCAGCATCAAGGCTGCGGCAAGGCTTGCTTGAAAGGAGATGGTCTTCATACTTCGGCCCAGTAGCGAATGAGATTGTGATAGATACCCGTCAATTTGACCGTTTCGGGATCGTCACGCCCGAGCCGTTCCACCAGCGCCTGTATCGCGGTGTCGAGGCCATAGATCATGCTCCGGGCTTGATCGTCCCGTATCATGCTCTGAAGCCAGAAGAAAGACGCAACCCGCGTCCCCCTGGTCACGGGGGCGACGAGAGGTGCTGGAGGATAGAGCACAAGGCCCTCCAATTCCTGTCGTTCACACGCGTCGAACGAATGTCGCCTGTTGGTATCGGCCACACAATTGCGGGTCAATGCGTGCCGTTCGCGAGAACCCTTGAATAGATCAAGATCAAAACGATTCTAAACTGCCCCGCTCTCTGAGCGAAGGATGCGTCCTAAACGCAAATCGATTGCTGGCCACTCGATCGCCGCTCTGGGTTTCATCAGCCACAGCAACTCGTCGACGGTCTTCGCAACGGCGCGCACGCGATCGGTGCTGTCCATGCCGGCGATGTTGGCGCCGTTGACAACGGCTTTGATCTCGTCGCGAAAGTCGGTGAGGAAGCACAAGGGATCGCGCTGCTCGTTGGTGACACGCGATCAATCCCTCGATCAGCATCTGGCACGCGATCAGCTTGCCGTTCAGCTCGTCCATGCTTTGCTCCGTCGCTGCGGCGCCGAAATGGACGATGCCGAAATCCATGGTAACCGAAACGGCTACGAGGCGACTTAGAACCGTTCTTGCGGCAGATCCGAAAGGCAGCGCGGCGCGGGGCCGATCGGTCCCGAGCACACTGCTCCGCGTGCTGCGCAAGACTTGCACGCCGGCCGATCGCGGCGGGAAAACGCGGCATTGCACGTCGCCGCGCCAACGAGCTGCCTACACGGTGCAAAGCTTTCCAATTGTTTAGGATTCTCACCCGATAGTGCTGTTTACTCTGGAAGTTGGCGTGTATTATACATCATGCTGGAACCGTACGATTGCCCCGATATTCGTAGCCGAGGGCATACGAGCCGACACGAGACGACATGAACAAGTCCCGGCCGATCCTTTGGCTTCTGATCATCGCGGCCGTGGCTTCTGCGGGCTATTATGGTTGGCAGCAGAAATTCGGCACGTCCGAGGCGGGAAAAACCCAGACCGCACAAAAAGGCCCGCCTCGCCCCTCCGCCGTCCCGGTCAGCGTTGCGCCGGTTCAGAAGACCGACTTTCCGGTCTATCTCACTGGTCTCGGCACGGTTCAGGGCTTTAACACGGTCCAGGTCCGAAGCCGTGTGGATGGCCAGATCGACAAGCTCGAATTTAGGGAAGGCCAGATCGTCAAGCAGGGCGATCTCCTGGTTTCGATCGATCCCCGCCCCTATCAGGCCACGCTTGACCAGGCCAAGGCCAAGAAGGCGCAGGACGAGGCCAGTCTCGCCAACGCCAATCTCGAGCTCCAGCGCGCCACGAAGCTCGGCGAATTCGCCACCGCCCAGCGCGTCGACACACAGCGCTCCACCGTCGCTCAGCTCACCGCCCAGATCGCCGCCGACGATGCCGCGATCTCCAACGCCCAGACCCAGCTCGATTACACCCAGATCAAGGCGCCGATCACCGGCGTGGCAGGCCTGCGTCAGGTCGACATCGGCAACATCGTCAACGCTTCGTCGCAGACCGCCATCGTCACGATCTCGCAGGTCGAGCCGATCGCCGTGATCTTCACCGCGCCGGAAGACCAGCTCCCCTATATCAGCGAGGGCCAGAAGGCCGGCGCGCTCAAGGTGATCGCCTTCACCACCGACGGCAAGAGGACGCTGGCCGAGGGCAAGCTCGCGGTGATCAACAACCAGGTCGACGCGACCAGCGGCACGATCCGGCTCAAGGCGGTGTTCGACAACAAGGAAAGAACGCTGTGGCCGGGGCAATCGGTCTCGACGCGGCTCCTGGTGCGAACGCTAAAGGATGCGACGGTCGTTCCGGATGACGCGGTCCAGCGCTCCACCAACGGACTCTATGCCTATACGGTCAACCAGGACAACAAGGCCGAACTGCACAAGATCAAGGTCAGCTATGGCATCGACGGTCATTCGGTCATCGAGGAAGGATTGAGCCCCGGTCAGCAGGTGATCGTCGGCGGACAGTTCAAGGTGCAGCCCGGAAGCCTGGTGTCGACGGCGGTAGCAAGCTCGGATCCGACCCAGAACAAGGTTCGACAGCAATGATCGGGGGCGGGATTTCGGCGCCTTTCATCCGATATCCCATCGGCACCTCGCTGCTGATGGCCGGCATTCTCTTCGTCGGCCTGGTCGCCTACCCCCTGCTCCCGGTCGCGCCCCTGCCGCAGGTGGACTTTCCGACCATTCAGGTCACCGCCAATTTGCCCGGCGGCAGCCCCGAGACCATGGCTTCGTCGGTGGCGCAGCCGCTCGAGCGGCAATTCGCCCAGATTCCTGGCATCGCGCAGATGACCTCGACGAGCTATCTGGGCACGGCGTCGATCACCATCCAATTCGACCTCAACCGCAACATCGACGGCGCCGCCAACGACGTACAGGGTGCCATCAACGCGGCCAGCGGCCAGTTGCCGAGGAACCTGCCGTCGCCCCCGACCTACCGCAAGGTCAACCCCGCCGATGCGCCGATCCTGCTACTGTCGGCGACGTCGGAGACGCTGCCGCTGACCAGCGTCAGCGATGCCGTCGACACCCAGCTCGCCCAGCAGATCAGCCAGCTCTCGGGCGTCGCCCAGGTCTTCATCGGCGGCCAGCAGAAACCCTCGATCCGCATTCAGGTCGATCCCGCAAAGCTGGTCGCCAAGGGCTTGTCGATGGAGGACATCCGCAGCCAGATCGCGATCACCACGGTCGACAGCCCCAAGGGCAATATCGACGGCGAGAAGCGGGCCTATACGATCTACGCCAACGACCAGCTCACTCACGCGAAGGACTGGAACGACGTCATCATCGCCTATCGCAACGGCGCTCCGTTGCGAATCCGCGATATCGGCCAAGCGGTCACCGCGGCCGAAGACGCCAAGCAGGCGGCGTGGGCCAACGGCAAGCGCGGCGTGTTCCTCGTAATCTTCAAGCAGCCCGGCGCCAACGTCATCGAAACCGTCGACAGGATCAAGGCGACCCTCCCTCGTCTCGTGGCGGCGATCCCGCCCGCGATCAAGATCGAGCTCATCAGCGACCGCACCGCGACCATCCGTGCCGCGGTCGAGGACGTCCAGTTCACGCTGCTCTTGACCATTGTGCTCGTGGTCATGGTCATCTTCATCTTCCTGCGCAGCTTCTGGGCGACGGTCATTCCCACCGTCACGGTTCCGCTGGCGTTGCTGGGCGCGTGCGCCCTGATGTGGCCGGTCGGCTATTCGCTCGACAATCTGTCGCTGATGGCACTCACCATCGCGGTCGGTTTCGTGGTGGACGACGCCATCGTGATGCTCGAGAACATCACGCGCTACATCGAGGAAGGCGACTCGCCGATGGAGGCCGCCTTCAAGGGTTCCAAGGAAATCGGCTTCACGATCGTCTCCATCAGCATCTCGCTGGTCGCGGTGCTGATCCCGCTGCTCCTGATGGGCGGCATTATCGGGCGCCTGTTCCGCGAATTCGCCGTGGTGCTGGCGATGACGATCTTCGTTTCGATGTTCGTATCGCTGACGCTGACGCCGATGATGGCCTCACGCTTCCTGCGCGCCCATGGTGAGGTGCAGCACGGCCGCTTCTATCAATGGAGCGAGCGCGCCTTCGACGCGATGCTGCGCGGCTACGAATATGTGCTCGATCACGCCCTCGCCTGGCGGCGCACCACGCTCGCGATCTTCTTCGTCACGCTCGGCCTGTCGATCTACCTGTTCGTGCTGATCCCCAAGGGCTTCTTCCCGCAGCAGGACGTCGGCCTGATCACGGCCACGTCCGAAGCCTCGCAGGACATCTCGTTCAAGGAGATGGTGAGACGCCAGGAGCAACTCGGCAAGATCATCCTGGCCGATCCCGACGTTGCCAGCGTTGCCATGTCGATCGGTGGCAGCGGCCGTGCCGGCAACAACGGCAACCTGTTCATCACGCTGAAGCCGCGCAATGAGCGTGACGCTTCGGCCCAGCAGATTATCGCGCGTCTGCGTCCGCAGTTCGACAAGGTCCAGGGCGCCCGCCTCTACATGCAGGCGGCCCAGGACGTGCGGCTCGGCGGTCGACCCACGCGCACTCAGTTCGAATTCACGCTGCAAGACGCCAATCTGGACGAGCTGAACGAATGGGCGCCGAAGATCCTTGGCAAGATGCAGACACTGCCAGAGCTGCGCGACGTCGCGACCGACCAGCAGACGCAGGGCACGACGGTCCAGCTCAAGATCAACCGCGACACCGCCGCCCGCTACGGCATCCAGCCCCAGCTGATCGACGATACGCTGTATGATTCCTTCGGACAGCGGCAGGTCACGCAATATTTCACGCAGCTCAACACCTACAAGGTGATCCTGGAAGTCCTGCCGGAGATGCAGGGCGATCTCGAGACGCTAAACAAGCTCTACGTGAAATCGCCGCTGACCGGCGACCAGGTGCCGCTGTCGACCTTCGCGAGCTGGACCACCGATCCGGTCCGCCCGCTCTCGATCAGCCATCAAGGCCAGTTCCCGTCGATCACGATCAGCTTCAATCTCGCGCAAGGCGTCGCGCTCGGCCAGGCCACCGAGGCCGTGCAGAAGGCGATGGCGGAGCTCGGGACGCCGCCCACGCTGAATTCGAGCTTCCAGGGCACCGCGCAGGCGTTCCAGCAATCGCTCGGCACCGTGCCGCTCCTGATCCTCGCCGCGTTGGTCGTGGTCTATCTGATCCTCGGCATTCTCTACGAGAGCTACATCCATCCGATCACGATTCTGTCGACGCTACCCTCGGCCGGCGTCGGCGCGCTCGCGATCCTGATGGCGGCCGGATTCGACTTCAGCCTGATCGCGCTGATCGGGATCATCCTCCTGATCGGCATCGTGAAGAAGAACGGCATCATGATGGTGGACTTCGCGATTGCCGCCGAGCGCGACGAGCACAAGACGCCGGAGGAATCGATCCGCCAGGCCGCACTGCTGCGCTTCCGCCCGATCATGATGACGACGATGGCGGCCCTGCTCGGCGGCGTGCCCCTCATGCTCGGCCACGGCACCGGCGCCGAAATCCGCCAGCCGCTCGGCTACGCCATGGTCGGCGGCCTGATCGTCAGCCAGGCGCTGACGCTGTTCACCACGCCGGTCGTCTATCTCTACCTCGACAAGCTCAACAACTGGTTCTCGACCTGGGGCCGTTCGGACGACGAAGGCGAGGAGACGCCCGAGCACGGCAGCGTCAAGGAAGCCGCCGAGTAAGCTTGCGCCGCGCCTGCCGCGACGCTACAGCGAGACCCCGGTTCGCAAATGCGGTTTCCCATGCCTGTGCAATCCAGACTTGTCGCCCTTGTCGCTGCTGTCCTGTTGTCAGCGGGCGCAGCACACGCCCAGCAGGGCGCCAAGAAGAACGCCGCGCCCGCCCCGGCCGCGCAGCCCGCGCCTGCCCCGACCCAGGCGCAGGCTGACGGTGCTTCCGGACAGCCCGGCTGGATCGTCCGCTGCACCAGCGCAAGCCGCGACGCGCCGCTCGAATGCGCGATGGAGCAGAACGCGGTGCTGACCAAGACGGGCCAGACCGTCGTCCTGATCAACATCCGCATCGCGCCCGACACCCGCACGCCGATCGCGCTTCTGCAATTGCCGCTCGGCCTCAACCTTCCGGTCGGGGCCAAGCTCCAGATCGACGAAGGCAAGACGTTCGATCTCCAGATCCAGACCTGCGAGAATCGCGGCTGCTACGCCTCGACCCCGGTTGCGCCGGACCTGCTCGCCGCCTTGCGGTCGGGCAAGCAGCTGAAGGTCTCTTTTCAGAACATGGCCAAGGAGACCATCGCGATCCCGATGCCGCTCGGCGATTTCGCGGCGGCCTACGACAAGATCAAGTAGCGGGCACGCCTCACGTCACGATGTCACTCGCCCGAAGGAGCGTTGTGAAGCCGCCATAGATCATGCGCTTGCCGTCGAACGGCATGCCCTCGAATTTGATGCGCGGGTCCGCCATCACCTTCTTGTTGATGGCATCGCGGCTCTCGCGGTCCCGATAGACGATCCAGGCGAACACCACGATCTCGTCCTCCTTCGCGATCACCGCGCGCGGAAACGAGGTGAGCTCTCCATAGGGAACGTCATCGCCGATGCATTCGACGTAATCGAGCGCGCCCTGCTCCATCCAGATGGCGCAGGCTTGCGTCGCCAGCGCCTTGTAGGCCTCGATATTGTCCTTCGGCACGGCGAGAACGAAACCATCGACATAGGGCATTTGCGGATCTCCTTGGGTTGTCCAGCCCAAGGACGATACAGCGCGCGGCGATCCGACTTGGAAACGCAAATACTAGGTGAGGCAAACCGTCGCGAGCAGCGAGGCAGCCCATCAACCTGCCTGCCATCCTGCCCAGGGACCGGAACCATACCTTTGGGAAAGCGCCCGGAACTGGCTGGGGAACCTGGATTCGAACCAAGACAAACAGAGTCAGAGTCTGTTGTGCTACCGTTACACCATTCCCCAACGGAATAGTCGAACAAATTCAAAGGCCTGCTTGATTTGTTCGACTGTGGCCGGGAAGCGCATCGCGCTAATCGCGGCTCAGGCGTGGCAGCCTTCTACCCGCTCACATCTGGGCTGGCAAGCGCTGCGGTGGACGGATCGGGTCAGGGCGCGTTTGATCAGACGACGATGTGGTCGAAGTCTGCGGCGATCCGGGTGTTCGGGAAGATTTTTGCCGCCTCGGCGAGAATCTCTGCGTCTTCGTAGCGTCCCGACATATGCGTCAGCACGAGCTCTCCGACCTCGTTCGCGGCGGCAAAGGAGGCCGCTTCTGCCGCGGTGAGATGGCCGTAATTCCGCGCGGTCGGCGCGTCGCGATCGAGGAACGTCGCCTCGATCACCAGCATGTCGGCGCCGGCCACGTATTGCGACAATCCATCGGTGGTCTCGGTGTCGCCGATCACGACGAGCTTGCTGCCGCCGCTCGGCGGACCGAGGACGTCTTCCGGATCGATAGTTCGGTCGGCAAGCACGATCGGTCGGCCGGCGGCCAACTCGCCGCGCAACGGACCGTCGGGGACACCCAGCGCGATGAGGCGATCAGGCCGCAGATGACGGCGCGCGGGGCTTTGGAAGATGAAGCCGAAGCTGTCGGTGTCGCGGTGGCGGACCGGAAAACAGTCAACGGCGAATTCACCGGTATCGATAGCTCGTCCCTCGGTCAGCGCTTCGAACTGGACGGCGATCGGCGCCCTCCCCGCGCCCCACAGGCCGGCGAGCATGCGGGTGACGAGGTCGAGCGTGCCCGCGCCGCCGTGAACGGTCATTATCTCGGACGTCTGCCGCAAGCCGAGGGTCGAGAACAATCCGGGGATGCCGAGCACGTGGTCGAGATGGGCGTGGGTGAGCAGGATGCGGTCGAGCCGCCGGAAGCCGGCGCCGCTGCGCAGCAGCTGGCGCTGCGTGCCCTCGCCGCAATCGACCAGGACGCGCTTGCCTGCGGCTTCCACAAGGAGTGCCGGATGGTTGCGCTCCGCCGAGGGAACGCTCGCCGATGTCCCGAGAAACGTCAGGGCGAACATGGTCGTCGATGTCCAGCGACCGTCCTTCTCCGCGTCGATACGGTTGACGGTCTCACCGTCCCCAATGCCACGCGAGCAGCAGCGCGTACAGGCCCATCGACCCGGCATAGAGCACGGCGAGCAGCACGTACCCCGCGATCTGGCGACTGATCGTCGCCTTCGGCGTCACCCACCAGTCGAGCGCCTTGAAGGCGGCGGGCACCAGCCACCAGCCGAGCAGCTGCGTGCTGACGAGATTGCCGATGAACAGCGACAGCCAGACCGGCACGCCGTTTCTGTCGATCAGGGGCGCGCTGATGAAAGTACCCCAGAGGTAGACCACGGGATAAAGCACCAGGAGAACGATCAGGTTGCTCTTCCAGATGAAACCGGGCCCTTGCTCGGGAGCCTGCGTCTTGCCGGCCGGGAACCAGAAATTGAAGCCGTAGCTCGCCCGTTTCACGTTCATGCCGGCGTTGAAGCGCGCGCCCTCCTTCAGCAGCGTCTGCCGCAACGGCGAGTCGAGCCAGGCATTGAGATTGGCATCGCTGTCGAAAGACAGGATGATGATCCATTCGTCATGCAGGCCCGGAATCGGCCGCTCGACCTTGTGCCGCAGAAATCCCTTGAACTCGGCCTCCGCTGCCTGGATGCGCTGCTGCCATTTCAGGAAGGCGTCCTCGAGTCCATCAGGGACTTTGAATGAGATGACGGCCGAGACCGCGCTGTCGCGCGGGACGCCGGTGTCGGGCAGGATATGGACGTCCTCCGAACCGACGAAGAAGCGCTGCACCTCCGCGATCAACTTCGCCCGCACCTCGCTCTGCAGCCAGGCACGTGCCGCAGCCGGGCTCGCGAAACGCAGGATCGTCACCCAGTCCACATGCGCCGGCGGTTGCGGCGGCACCACTTCAAGGCTGAGGAAGCCTGGCCAGGCCTTGAGCACCTCGCCGACCTCACCGTTCCACCGGGCGAACGCAGCAAAGCCGTCGTCGGCGATGCGGCGCTGAATGACAAGAGCGACCGGCTGGCCGGTTGTTTCAGGAGATGCGCTCATTGGCAGCGGTCCGCCTCAGCCTTTCTTGTAGAGCCGCTTGCCCATCACCCAGGTCTCGTCGACGCAGCGATCGTCGCCGACCATCATGATGGCGAACAGCATGCTCGCGGCCTCGTCCATCGTGCGCGGGCCGGCGCCGTCGGCGATCAGCGATTGATGCCACGCTTGCGCGACCTGCCCGCCGTTCGGATCGAGCGCGACGAAATCGGCCTCCTTGCCCGGCTCGAAGTTGCCGAGCTTGTCGTCGATGTAGAGGCCTTCGGCGCCGCCGAGCGTGATCGACCAGAAACCGCGATAGGGCGAGAGCTTGTTGCGCTCGGCTTCCGCGAGGTCCTTGCGCGCGGGATCGATGCTGCCGTCGAGCAGCGTGTTGTTGCACATGCCGACCTTGTAGGCGTCGTCGAGCACGGAGATCATCGAGAAGCGGTTGCCGCCGCCGACATCGGTGCCGAACGACATCTTGACGCGATGCTCGGGATCGGTGGCGCGGCCGAGGCGGAACAGGCCACTGCCGAGGAACAGATTCGAGCACGGGCAGAACACCACCGCCGCGCCCTTCTTCGACATGCGGCGGAACTCGTTGTTGGAGAGATAGACGCCGTGGCCGCCGGAGAATTTCGGACCGACCAGGTCGAACTTCTCGTAGACACCGAGATAATCCTGGCAGTCCGGATGCTCGACCAGCACGCCGCTGCATTCGGCCGGATTCTCGGAGATATGGGTGTTGACCCAGCAGTCCGGATGCTCGTGCTTGAGACGCTGACACGCTCTCAGCAATTCCGGCGAGGCACCAAAGGCGAAGCGCGGCGTGATGGCGTAGAGATTGCGGCCCTTGTTGTGGTACTGCGCGATCAGCCGCTTGCTGTCGCGATAGAAATTTTCCGGCGTATCGATGAAATCGGCCGGCGCGTTGCGATCGATCCCGGTGAGGCCCGCGATGACGCGCATGTTGCGCCTGCTCGCTTCCTCGAACAACTCCTCGGTCGAAACAGGCGAGGAGCTCGTGAAGGCTTGGCAGGTGGTGGTGCCTGAGGCGAGCAGCGCATCGAGGAAACGCTTCACGCCCTCGCGCGCGTAGTCGCGATCCCGGTATTTGAGCTCTTCCGGGTAGACCCATTTCTGCAGCCACGGCAGGAGCTGCTCACCATAGGCCCCTAACACGCGCGTCTGCGGCAGATGGATGTGGCCGTCGATGAAGCCGGGAACGATGATGCGGTCCTTGATGTGGGTGACCTCGACGCCCGGATGGGCGGCGGCAATCTTGTCATAAGGACCGAACGCCTTGATCACGCCGTCAGTGACGACCATGAGACCATCCTGGTGAAAGCGCGCGGCGGCCGGCTCGTTGCCGACGTGCTTCCAGGGATCGTCGACGAAATCGAAGAACGTGCCGCGAATTCCGACCGTGGTCATGATTTGGTTCCTTATTTAACTGTGTGTCGCTTGGCGCGCCGACGGCAGCGAGATCGCGAGCAGCGTCCCCGCAATGGCGCAGAGCCCGAGATAAAGCCATCCGATCGGCGCCTGTGTCGCTTCGGGCAACACCGCCGTGATCGCCATGGCACCGCTCACGGCGAGATAGCAGAGCGCGCTGATGAGGCCGCCAACCAGGCCATGGTCGCGTTCGAACAGGCCAAGCGCCATGCCGTACATCATCGGGCACAGCACGCCGCAGCCGCCGAGCACCAGCGCGCCGCCGATCGTGATCGACGTAAAATCCAGACCTAGGGTCATGCCCGTTACGCTCAGGACCGCAGAGCCGGCGAGGAACAGCGCGAAGGCGCCGAAGCCCAGCAAGCGCGCCGGCATGACGCGTGCGAAATGCGCGCAGCCGAGCTCGCCGGCGAGATTGACCCCGCCAAGCCCGAGTGCGACGAGGCCGTAGATGGCCGCCGAATAGCCGAGACCGGTCTGGTAGAAGAACGGCGCGACGACGCCGAACGCCAGCTGCGCGCTGGCCGCCGCGGCAAACACCAGCACGAAGGCGAGGAAGCCCGGGCGGACCAGCGCATCGCGCAAAATACCGGCAGTGCGGCGCGGATCGAACGGCGCGCGCCGCTCTGCCGGCAATGTTTCGGGCAGAAGAAATGCGACGATCGCGGCGACGATCGCCGCGGCGACGGCAATGACGACGAAGACGCCGCGCCACGAGGTCAGCTCGACGATGAAGCCACCGGCTGCCGGCGCCAGCACCGGCGCAAGGCCCCAGGCGGCACCCAACAAGCCGGAGATCGCGGTGAGCTCGCGGCCGCGGAAACAATCGGCTGCGACCGCATAGGCGACGACGAGACAAGTGCAGCCGCCGATGCCTTGCAGGAAGCGCAAGCCGAGCAGCAGCGAGGCGCTGGTGGCCATCGCACAGGCGATGCTCATCGCGATCAGGACCGACAGGCCTGCGAGCAGCACGTTGCGGCGGCCGAGAGTGTCCGAGGCGATACCGACCGGCACCAGCGCCAGAGACATGCCGAGCATGTAAGCGGTGACGGTGTTCTGCATCGAGGCCGCGTCAGCTGTGAGATCCACCACCATCTGTGGCAGGCCCGGCGTATAGGCATCGAGCGGAATCTGGCTGAACGGCACGACGCACAACAGGATCGGCACGATCCCACTCCTGGCGCGACCGGCGTCCGAAGCAAGTGCAGTCATGGCTTACGCCCCCTCGATGCCCGCAGGCCCCATCTTTTCGTGCGCGCAATGAGACACGATGCAGGTTGCGGATATTCACGCACGGAACGTGCCAGAACTGTATGTAAAAACTCTTAGGAGTTCCCGTATCGATACGGTTCGCGGCGCTGGATGATCAGGCTCCGGGCACGCTCAAACAAAAATGCGAAAACAACCCCATGCACAGTACGAATCATTGAAGAATTTCGCGCCGCATGGTGCGGGTCCTGCCGGCGAAGGCCGTTTGACACGTCGGGCAGAACAGGCGCAAAGTTGCATGATCGCCGATCGTGAATCCGCAACTCGCGCCGACGCCGTTAACCGGTCGGAAGCCATGGCTGCTATGAAACGTGAGCCGGCCTCGACATCGGCACCACTGTCGATGGCGCGAGGCTGAACTCTATGCACGCGCCCGATCGCAGTTTGCACGAGGCCATGCTTGTCCGGCAGATGGATCGAGCCACGGCAGGCATCGGCAATCGAGGTTGGAAATGACTCTCCTCAGAAGTGACGGCGTGTGGTTGAACGAACCGAAACGATGGACGGCAGAGGACGATCGCCTCCAGGTCGTGACGGACAAAGGCACCGATTTCTGGCGCGAAACCTACTACGGCTTTAATCGTGACAGCGGGCATTTCCTGGGCTTTCCAACCCGCGAGGCATTCACCGCCAGCTTACGTGTACAGGGCGACTTCCAGACGCTCTACGATCAGGCGGGCATCATGGTGCGCATCGACGCGCGACATTGGGTCAAGGCCGGCATCGAACTGTCGGACGGCCGCGCCATGCTTGCAAGCGTGCTAACCGACGGGCGATCGGACTGGGCAACGGCACCCTATGAGCATGATGCCGGAGACTTCTGGGTCCGCGCAACCGTCGCCGACGGCGTCCTTCGTCTACAAGTCTCGGCCGATGGCAAGACCTGGCCTCTCATGCGGCTAGCGCCGTTTCCGGCAGCAAGCTCCTATCTTGTGGGCCCGATGGCCTGCACGCCCGAGCGGGCGGGACTGGAAGTCGTGTTCTCGAACTTTCGTCTGACACCGCCGCTTGGAAAGGACCTTCACGACCTGAGCTAAGCGGCCTTGCGATCTATCGCGCTCCCGAGCGGGCAGATCGTCGTTCAGCGCAGCGCCCTGCCACTCGTCTCTATCGCCTCCGCCGACTGCGCCTCGACCGCCTGCACGGCGACATCAGCGACCTGCCGCAGCGCTTCACGATCCGCGCCCGAAGATGCCATCACGCCCATGCCGACCGACACCGCCGAGATATAGCGCGCGAGCGCGGCCGGATCGGCGGTCTCCTTGAGATCGCCCTCCGCCTTGGCCCGGACGAAACGGTCGCGGAGCTGGTCCTCATTCTGGGCACGGCGCGCGGCGAGCTCGAAAGGGACGTTCTCGGAGCCGGTGCCGCAGGCGATGCCGCCCTGAACGAGCAGGCAGCCGGGCGGATTGGCGGGATCGGTCTGCTTGTCGGCGATGCCCATCAGCATTCGCTCGGCGACGGCTCGGGCGGTGGGCGCTGCGACCACCTCGTCCATCCAGATGTTGCGCAGCGTGGTGTAGCGGTCGAGCGCAGCCTTCAGCAGGCCTTCCTTGTTGCCGAAGCAGGCGTAGAGACTGGGCGGATTGATGCCCATGGCCTCCGTGAGCTGGGCAATGGTCGCGCCCTCATAGCCATGGCGCCAAAACACTTCCATCGCCTGGTCCAACGCCGTTTCGGCGTCGAATTCGCGGGGGCGTCCCATGCCCATGTGCCTGTCTCCTCGGATTCGGCGTGCTGTCTCAGCCTAACGCCGGATCCTATCTATTTGTTCTAGCTTTCTTTTTCTTGTGTCTTCCAATCGTCGCGGTATCGACGTACAATTTTCTTAGTGATTGGTACATAAGTATCTTGCACTGCGGTATCCAGCTCCACATCTGTAGTGAACACTACATATCTGGAGCGCGCAAATGCATCCCTCCCAAAATACCTCCCGCACCGGCCATTTCCGCCGCCTTCTGGGCGGCGTCGCCATCGTGGGCGCCCTCGCCGCGGCCGGCTCGATCGTGACCGGCCGCTATTTTCATGCGGCGCAAGCGACCGCACCGGCGGCCGCAGCTGAACAAGCCGTTTCCGTCACCGTCGCGATGATCGAGCCGCGGCAGACCGTGCTGTGGGACGATTTCTCCGGCCGGCTCGAGGCGATCAACCGTGTCGAGCTCCGCCCCCGCGTTGCGGGTGCGATCATGTCGGCGAACTTCACCGAGGGCGCGCTGGTGAAGGCCGGCGACGTGCTGTTCAAGATTGATCCCGCCCCCTATGCGGCCGAGGTCGACAAAGCTGCCGCCCAGCTCGAGGCCGCCAAAGCGCGCGTCGTCTTCACCCAAAGCGAGCTCGAGCGTGGCGCACAGCTCGTCGGCAACGCCGTGGTCACCCGGCGGGACTACGACCAGCGCGACAACGCCAATCGCGAAGCAATCGCCAACGTCAAGGCGGCCGAGGCGACGCTGCAGACCGCAAAGCTCAATCTCGACTACACCGAAGTGCGCGCCCCCGTGGATGGCCGCGTCGGCAAGATCGAGGTCACCGTCGGCAATCTCGTCGCCGCCGGCACCGCCTCGCCGGTGTTGACCTCGCTGGTCTCGGTCAATCCGATCTACGCCTCGTTCGATGCGGACGAAGAGGTGGTGCTGCGCGCGCTGAACTCGATCGCCGATGCTTCCGGGCAACGCGGCAAGCTCGACCAGATCCCGGTCGAGATGACGACCTCGGGCGGCTTGTCCGCGAAGGGCAACATCCAGCTGATCGACAACCAGGTCAACGGCCAGAGCGGCACCATCCGTGTCCGCGCGGTGTTCCGCAACGACGATGGGCGTCTCATCCCCGGCCAGTTCGCGCGCGTGCGCATGGGCCAGCCGAAGCAACAGGCGCTGGTGATGATCGACGAGCGCGCGATCGGCACCGACCAGGACAAGAAGTTCGTGATGGCAGTCGGCGACGACAGCCGCGCCGTCTACCGGCCGGTCACGCTCGGCGGCGCGGTCGATGGGCTTCGCATCGTCACCTCGGGCCTGAAGTCCGGCGACCGCATCGTCGTCAATGGTCTGCAACGCGTGCGTCCGGGAGCCCTCCTCAAGACGGAGGTGGCGGCGATGGGTGCACGGGGGCCGCAGCAGGCGTCGAACCACAGCAACCAGGACGTGGTGCAGCGTTAATGCACCCCGTCATCCCGGGGCGCGCATCGCGCGAACTACGGTGCGCAATTGCGCACCTGAGAATCTCGAGCGTACGAAACTCCGAACACATCACCTCTGGATTCCGGGTTCGCGCTTCGCGCGCCCCGGAATGACGAGTGGAGGTCTCGGAGAACATCAGGATATTGCCCAGGGGCAAGGCCATGAATCTGTCAAAGTTCTTCATCGATCGTCCGATTTTCGCCGGCGTGCTGTCGGTCCTGATCTTCCTTGCCGGCCTGATCTCGCTGTTCGCGATGCCGATCTCGGAATATCCCGACGTCGTGCCGCCCTCCGTCGTGGTGCGCGCTACCTATCCCGGCGCCAACCCCAAGGTTATCGCGGAGACAGTGGCGACCCCGATCGAGGAGCAGATCAACGGCGTCGAGAACATGCTCTACATGTCGAGCCAGGCGACCACCGACGGCGCGATGACGCTGACGGTGACGTTCCGGCTCGGCACCGATCCCGACAAGGCGACGCAGCTGGTGCAGAACCGCGTGCAGCAGGCCGAGCCGCGCCTGCCGGCCGTGGTGCGCCAGCTTGGCATCATCACCAAGAAGTCCTCGCCCGACCTCACCATGGTGGTGCATCTGTTGTCGCCGAACGGCCGCTACGACATGACGTATTTGCGCAACTATGCCGTGCTCAACGTCAAGGACCGGCTAGCGCGGATCGACGGCGTCGGCGACGTTCAGCTCTATGGCGCCGGCGATTATTCGATGCGGGTCTGGGTCGATCCGCAGAAGGCGGCCGAGCACGGCCTGACCGCGAGCGACATCGTGCGCGCGATCCAGGCGCAAAACGTCGAGGCCGCCGCCGGCGTGGTCGGCTCCTCTCCGAATGTCAAAGGCATCGATCTCCAGCTCTCGGTCAATGCCGAAGGCCGCCTCGCCAACGAGGAGCAGTTCGGCGACATCGTGGTCAAGACCGGCACGCGCGGCGAGGTCGTCCGTCTGCGCGATGTCGCGCGCATCGAGCTCGGCGCGTCCGAATACGGCCTGCGCTCGCTGCTCGACAACAAGCATGCGGTGGCAATCCCGATCTCCCAGGCGCCGGGCTCCAACGCGCTGCAGATCTCCGACAATGTCCGCGCCACCATGGCGGAGATCAAGAAGAACATGCCGGAGGGCGTGTCCTACCAGATCGTCTACGACCCTACCCAGTTCGTTCGCTCCTCGATCGAGGCTGTGATCCACACGCTCTTGGAGGCGATCGCGCTGGTCGTGCTGGTCGTGATCCTGTTCCTCCAGACCTGGCGGGCCTCGATCATTCCCCTGCTGGCCGTGCCGGTGTCGATCGTCGGCACCTTCGCCGTGATGCACGTGTTCGGCTTCTCGATCAACGCGCTCACCCTGTTCGGCCTGGTGCTCGCCATCGGCATTGTCGTCGACGACGCCATCGTCGTGGTCGAGAACGTCGAGCGCAACATCGAGTCCGGGCTGTCGCCGCGCGATGCCACCTATCAGGCCATGCGCGAGGTCTCGGGCCCGATCATCGCGATCGCGCTGGTGCTGATCGCGGTGTTCGTGCCGCTCGCCTTCATCTCCGGCCTCACGGGACAGTTCTACAAGCAGTTCGCGCTAACGATCGCGATCTCGACGGTGATCTCGGCCATCAATTCCCTGACGCTGTCTCCGGCGTTGTCGGCGCTGCTGCTCAAGGGCCACAACGAGCCGAAGGACTGGCTGACGCTGATCATGGAGAAGAGCCTCGGCTGGTTCTTCCGCGGGTTCAACAAGGCGTTCACGCGGTCCTCGGAGAACTACAGCGGCAGCGTCGGCAAGGTGATCTCGCGTAAGTCCGCGATGATGGGCCTTTATGTGGTCCTCGTCGGACTCACCGCATTTCTGTTCCAGCAGGTGCCTGGTGGATTCGTGCCGGGCCAAGACAAACAGTACCTCGTCGGCTTTGCCCGCCTGCCCGATGGCGCCACGCTCGACCGCAGCGAAGAGGTGATCCGCAGGATGAGCGACATCGCGCTGACCCAGCCCGGTGTCGAGAGCTCGGTAGCCTTCCCGGGCCTGTCGATCTCCGGTTTCACCAACTCATCCAATGCCGGCATCGTGTTCTCGACGCTGAAGCCGTTCGACGAGCGCAAGGATCCCTCGCTCAGCGGCCCTGCGATCGCGGCCGAGCTGAACAAGAAATATGCCGGCATCCAGGAAGCCTTCATCGCCATGTTCCCGCCGCCGCCGGTCAACGGCCTCGGCACCATCGGCGGCTTCAAGCTGCAGATCGAGGACCGCGCCGGTCTCGGCTATGACGCCCTGAATGAGGCCACCAACGCCTTCATGGCGGCGATGCAGAAGGCGCCGGAGATCGCCGGCGTGTTCTCCAGCTTCCAGGTCAACGTGCCGCAGCTGTTCGCCGACATCGACCGCACCAAAGCGCTGCAGCTGGGCGTGCCCGTCACCGAGGTGTTCAACACGCTGCAAATCTACCTCGGCTCCTACTACGTCAACGACTTCAACAAGTTCGGCCGCACCTATTCGGTCCGCGTCCAGGCCGACGCACCGTTCCGCGCCCGCGCCGACGACATCAGGCAGTTGAAGGTGCGCTCGTCGTCCGGCGACATGGTGCCATTGTCGGCGCTGCTCAACATCCGCCAGAGCGCGGGGCCGGAGCGCGCGATCCGCTACAACGGCTTCCTGTCGTCCGACATCAACGCGGCGGCTGCGCCGGGCTTTTCATCGGGCCAGGCGCAGGAAGCGGCGACGCGGATCGCGGCGGAGGTGCTGCCGCCGGGCTTTGCCTTCGAATGGACCGACCTGACCTATCAGGAGTTCATCGCCGGCAATTCCGGCATCTGGGTGTTTCCGCTGGCGATCCTGCTGGTGTTCCTGGTGCTGGCCGCGCTCTATGAGAGCCTGACCCTGCCGCTATCGATCATCATGATCGTGCCGATGGGCTTGCTCGCCGCGATGTTCGGCGTCTGGATCTCCAAGGGCGACAACAACGTCTTCACCCAGATCGGCCTCATCGTGCTGGTCGGCCTCTCCGCCAAGAACGCGATCCTGATCGTCGAATTCGCGCGCGAGCTCGAATTCGCCGGGCGCACGCCGATCCGGGCTGCGATCGAAGCCAGCCGCTTGCGGCTACGCCCGATCCTGATGACGTCGATGGCGTTCATCATGGGCGTGCTGCCGCTGGTGCTCTCGACCGGCGCGGGCTCGGAGATGCGGCGCGCCATGGGCGTTGCCGTGTTCTCGGGCATGATCGGCGTCACCGTGTTCGGCCTGTTCCTGACGCCGGTGTTCTATGTGCTGCTTAGAACCGTCACCGGCATGAAGCCGCTGGTTCATCACGGCAGCGACATCAGCGCAGCGCCGGTCCAGGGGCCTGCCGAGTGAACAGCGTCCCGCCGCGGCACGCCCCCGGCGGGACCATCATTTCCGGTTCTCCTCGCAGAATTTCAGCGCCGCCAGCGCCTCGCCGGCCCGCGGGATCTGCATCTCGATGCTGTCATCGTCGTCGTCCTCGAAGTCCAGCGTGAGGCGCTTGGCCTTCGCGAGGCGGTCCATGATCGACTGGTCGTAGGCGAAGATGCCGCGCACCGTCGTCTTGTCCATGACCTCCCACTTGGCCTTCTTCATGATGTCCGCATCGTCGGTGCCGACATCGGCCCGGAGGATCTCACCGGCCTTGTCCCATTCCCAACCGTCGTAGATCATCACGATCACGATCGCCTGCTCGGAATAGGTGATCACGATGACGTAGTCGCGGTTCTCGTCATCCTTGTCCTTGTAGCCGCGGCTGGCATTGCAATGGGTGTCCTGCGCCCGCTTCTCGATGGTCCAGTCGCCGACTTTGGATTGTTGCGCAAGCGCGGGCCTCGAGCTCGAGGCGGTTGCGCTCAAGACGCAAGCGAGAATTCCGGCGGCAAGAAGAGATCGTTTCATGTCGGCCTCCAGCGCGTTCCCCGCGCCGAGATGACCACCTCTCCCGGCGGCTCGCAAGAGGGCGAGGCGAACGGCCGGCGGCCGTCCTATCCCCGCCGCGGCACGATCGCGATCGGAGTGAAGGTGTAAACCTCCTCGCCGTTCTGGTTGAACATGGTCCATTTCACCAGCGCGATGCCTTGCGGCTTCGATTTCGACGGCGTCAGGCTCATGACCTCGCCGACCAGATGCAGGCGGTCGTTGGGCCGCACCGGCATGGTCCAGCGCAGGCCGTCCACACCGGCGCCGATCAGCGGATGCGGGCCGAACGGACGGGTCTGGATCGCAAGGTTCATCGCGATCGCGGCGGTGTGCCATCCCGAGGCGGCAAGCCCCTTGAACAGGGTCTGCTTCGCCGCCTCGTGGTCGAGATGCATCGGCTGCGGATCGAACTCGGCGGCAAAGCGCTTGATGTCGGCCTCGGTGACCACGACTTCGGGGGATTTGAACTGCATTCCGATGGTGAGATCGTCGAACCACTCGACCTGCGCCATGATTTTGCCTCGCAAAATGACGTGCCGCTCCCGAAGAGACGGCTAAAAATCGACTGAGCCATGAGGGATATAGCGGGCCCGCAGCGCACAAACCAGCGCAAGGTTCCTGACGAAACCCCTTTCCCGATGCGACGAAACACGCCTGAAACAGATGGCCGCTTAAGTAGTTGTCAAAATAAATACAGGGACGGCCACCATGCAGTTCATCCTCGACCTGATCTACGAATATTCGTGCTGCCAGAATCTCGTTGCCCAGCCGCTGCGGGAGGACGAGCTATGATCGAGCTGATCTCAGCCCTGCTCGCGCTGTGCAGCATCGGCGTCTTCGCGGCGCATGCGTTCGACGCTTACCGCACTACGCATTCCTGACCGTTCTGACGCTAAAGCGCGATGCGATTAGGATGAATCGTCATCGCGCTTTAGGCTGTTGTTTGAGCATGATCTTTTTGGAAAACCGCTCCGCACTTTTCCTCCAGATCATGCTCTAGAAAGGTCGCCGGTAGAAGTGCTCGGAATGCGTCGCCGGTGGAAACCGGTTGGCGAGCGCAAGCGCCCCTCTCTCGTCCGTCTCGAGCGCGATCTTCTGCGCCAACATCACATCGCCCGGTACTAGGAAGCCTGACGGGACGAAGCACCACCCCATCGTCGCGCGCCCCTCACTATCGACCTCGTGGACGTTGGCGGCTGTGCCGTAGTGGATGCGATAGGTCCGGCCGGTGTCGCAACCGACGACGTCGAAATACCGAAACTGCTCGAATTGAGCGCGCTGCGCCGGTGACAGCCATTCGGCCAGAAGCCGGCGGCCGCGCGCATCCGGCGTGTTCTCGCCGAAGAAGCGGCGATAGAGTTCACGCAGCGCATGCAGGCGCGCACGCGCCGGCGCGCGGAGCCAAACTGCCGCGATCATGAGCAGCTCAGATCAACCGCCGACCAGGCGGGGATAGAACAGCGTTTCCTGCGCGGTCGGATCGAACGATCGGATCCGGGTCACTTCGCCGGGTCCGGTTCGAAGCGCGGCGGTGAAGCCCGCTCCGGTCAGCTCACGAAAGCGCCGTTCGGCTCGCGCCAGCGCCTCGGCGTTGCCAGGATCAAACTCGTGGCGCGTATCGCCAGTTTGGTCCATCACGATCTGGGTAGCCATGTTGAGTCTCCTCATGCCCAGCCCTGAACTTGATCAAAGCAAACCTCGTGCCGTCGGTTCCAGAAGGCAACAACTTTCTCTCGCCGTCGCATCACACGTCGCTGAGCAAGAGCTCAGCGTGAGGCCGCAGCACTCCCGCCCTCGTCGATCTGCCGGCCCATCAGCGCGATCGCCTTCTGATAGACACCAGCGGCATTCCAAGCCTCGATGGCAGCGAAATTGGGCTCGCCCGGCTGGTATCCGGCTCCCGCACGCCAACCATGGGCTTTGAGGAAATTCGCGGTCGAGTTCAGCGCATTGGCCGCAACTTCGAGATTGCCGGTGCCGTAGGCCAGAATGCTCTTGGGCATGAACTGGGTCTGGCCGACCTCGCCATGCATGGAGCCGCGGGTCGATCCCGACAGCGTACCGCGGTCGATCAGCTTCAGGGCGGCATAGAGCTGGTCGGTGAAGAATTCGGGACGGCGGCAGTCATAGGCGAGGGTCGCAATCGACGACAGCATGTTCTGGTTGCCGCGCTGGCTGCCGAAGCCGGTCTCCATGCCCCAGATCGCGATCAGCGGCCCGGGCGGGACGCCATAGCGCTGCTCGATCGAGGCGAACAAGGCGGCCTGCGACTGCTTGAGCTGCCGGCCCTTGGCGACGATGGTGGTGGCGCCGCGCTTGGCCAGGAACTGGTCCAGCGTCAGCGAGAAGCTGCGCTGGCCACGGTCGGCCGCGATCGTGGCGCTGGCATAGTTCGTTTGCATCAGCGCCGACAGTGCGGTGGGGCCGATGCCCTTGCCCTGAGCCTCCGCGCTGAACTCGCGCTTCCAGGCCTCGAAGCCGGCCGGCGAGCTGCCGCATTGCGCGGCCTCGGCGGAGGATGCCAGGCAACCGAGCAGCGTCATTGCGCCAAGAACCGCTCCCGCAACAGCCCTGCCCCTGATCATGCCCGACCTCTCCTGTCCTGTACCGCTCGGCGGCGCAATCTTACCCGCTGGAATGCGCCGACTCCATGGCCCGATCATAGGACAATTCGAGGCCTTCCAGGTTGCCCTCTTTGCGCCATTTGTCGAGCAGCCGCAGGAATGCCACCGGCCCGCGCCAATATTGGCTGTTTCTTGCCGCGATCGGATCGAACACGCCTTCGTTATTGTAGTAGCCCGGCGTGCATTCGGCGAGATAGGTCTGCCGACCGAGCGCGGCCTTGACGACCTCCTCGACCCAGGCGTTCTCGGCCGCAAGCGTCGGCTCCAGGGTGCGTGCGTTGCGCTCGCGCGCCTGCTTGATGACATAGGCGATGTGCTGCGACTGCTCGTCGATGATGTGCGGAAAATTGGCGCTCTGTCCGGCCTGCACGGTGACGATCAGGAAGCAGTTCGGAAAGCCGCGGCTGTAGAAGCCGTGCAGCGTCTTGACGCCGTCCTGCCAGCGCTCGGACAGGCTCATGCCGTCGCGGCCATAGACCTCGAAGCCCATTCGGCGCGCGTAATCGGTGCCGACCTCGAAGCCGCTGGCATAGATCAGGCAGTCGAGCTCGTAGGCCTTGCCGCCGGCGACGACGGCATTCTCGGTGATGCGTTCGACGCCCTTCCCCCCGGTATCGACGAGATGCACATTGGGACGGTTGAAGGTGTCCAGATATTCGTCGTGGAAGCAGGGCCGCTTGCAGAACGCCTTGTACCACGGCTTGAGCGCAGCCGCGGTCGCCTCGTCCTTGACCACGGTGTCGACGCGCGCGCGGATCTCCTCCATCTTGCGGTAGTCGGCCTGCTCGATGACCTTCAGCGCTTCCTCAATCGAGGTCACCGGCTGCTTTTGCCGGCGCGGTGCCAGCAGGATTTCGCCGAGCAGGCCGGTCCAGCCGTCCTGCACCAGGTCCTGCTCGAACGGCTCGCCTGAAATCACGGCGGTAAAATTGTCCATGCGCTCGCGCTGCCAGCCTGGCTTGAGGCTCTGCGCCCAGGTCGGGTCCGTCGGACGATCGTCGCGAACGCCGATTGCGGACGGCGTGCGCTGGAACACATAGAGCTCCTTGGCGGAGCGGCCGAGATGCGGCACGCATTGCACGGCGGTGGCGCCGGTGCCGATGATGCCGACGCGCTTGCCGGCAAGACCGGTAAGGCCACCATCCGCGTTGCCGCCGGTGTAGCCGTAATCCCAGCGGCTGGTATGAAAGCTGTGACCTCTGAACGTCTCGATGCCGGCAATCCCCGGCAGCTTCGGACGGCTCAGCGGACCGCCGGCGAGGATGACGAAGCGCGCGCGGATCTGGTCGCCCCTGTTGGTCTCGACCAGCCACCGCGCCTCATGCTCCTGCCAGGTCATCCGCGAGATGACGGTCTGAAACAGCGCGCGCTCGTACAGGTCGAAATGACGGCCGATGCGGCGCGAGTGCTCGTAGATCTCCGGCGCCCGGGCATATTTGCGCACGGGCATGTAACCGGTCTCTTCCAGCAACGGCAGGTAGATATAGCTCTCGGTATCGCAGGCGGCGCCGGGATAACGATTCCAGTACCAGGTGCCGCCGAAGTCGGCGGCCTTTTCCACGATACGAAAATCCGCGATGCCGGCCTCGCGCAATCGCGCGCCACACAGCAGGCCGCCGAAGCCACCGCCGACGATGAGCACTTCGGTCGCTTCGTCGATGGCCGCGCGCGCAAATCCGGGATCGGCCCAGGGGTCGTCGAGATAACGGCCGAACTCGCCCGCAACCTCGACATACTGGGCCTTGCCCTCGGCGCGCAGACGGCGGTCGCGCTCGTCGCGATAGCGGGCACGGAGGGCGGAAATATCGACCGTAGAAGCGCCGCTTGCATCGGTCTTGTGTCTTTCCGCTGACATTCGATTCCTCCCGCGCATGCTGCTTCGCCGGCAGCTCACCGCACGTTAGCGCCGAAAAAGCGCTGCATGCAATCACGCTGATTGTTTTTGCGTGAACGCTGCGTGACCTTCCGCTAACCTCGAGCGCAAATCACGAGCCTACGCCATGCAACGACATGGCCATCCGGAGGGAGACCATGCAGGGATTGATGATGGACATGCCGCTGCTGATCAGCGGCCTGATCCAGTATGCGGCCGATTATCATGGCGAAGCCGAGATCGTTGCACGCGAGATCGAGGGCGACATCCATCGCTACACCTACTCAGACGCGCATCCGCGCATCAAGCGCATGGCGCTGGCGCTGAAGCGGCTCGGCATGGAGCAAGGCGACCGCGTCGGAACGCTGGCCTGGAATACGCACCGGCATTTCGAGATGTTCTACGCCGCGCCGGGCATGGGCTACGTGCTGCACACGGTCAATCCCAGGCTGTTTCCCGAGCAGCTCATCTACATCATCAACCATGCCGGGGACCGCCTGCTCTTCATCGATCGCGCCACGCTGCCGCTCGTGGAGGCGATCGCGCCGCAGCTAACGACGGTCGAAGCCTATGTCGTGATGTCCTCGCGCGAGCGGATGCCGGAGACGAAGCTCGCGAACGTGCATTGTTACGAAGAGCTTCTGGAACGCGAGAACGATGCCGGCTTCGCCTGGCCGGAGTTCGACGAGAAGTCCGCCTCCACGATCTGCTACACCTCGGGCACGACGGGCAATCCAAAGGGCGTGATCTACTCGCACCGCGCCGCGATCCTGCAGACCATGACCTGCTGCAATTTCGACTTCCTGCCGGGACACGTCGAAGGCGTGCGCGAGGTGATGATGCCGATGGCGCCGCTGTTCCACGGCAATGGCTGGAACATGCCGTTCACCGCGCCCTATACCGGCTCCAAGCTGGTACTGCCCGGCCGCAACTACGAGCCGGACAAGCTCTATGAATTGCTGGAAGGCGAGAAGGTGACGCTGTCGGCGGGCGTGCCGAGCTTCTGGCTGATCCTGCTCGACTGGCTCGGACGGACCGGCAACAAATTCTCGGCCTTGCGCGCGACGTTGTCGTCGGGCTCGGCCCCACCGCGCGCCATGGTGGAGAAGCTGAAGCGCGAGTACAATGTCGATTACATCCAGGCCTGGGGCATGACCGAGGCGCTGGGCTGCTCGATGCCGGGGCTGCGGCCGGGCTCGGAGCATCTCAGCGAGAAGGAGAAATTCGACCGTCGCCAGGTCTCCGGCCGCGCCTGCTTCGGCACGCATTTGCGCATCGTCGACGACGCCGGCATTGAGCTGCCGCGCGACGGCAAGACGGTCGGCCATTTGCGCGCCCGCGGGCCCTGGGTTGCCTCCGGCTACATGAAGCTGGACGAAGGCCTCGATCGCGACGGCTGGCTGATCACCGGCGACATGGCCGTGATCGACTCACAAGGCCACGTCACGCTGACCGACCGTTCCAAGGACGTGATCAAGTCCGGCGGCGAGTGGATCTCCTCGATCCAGCTCGAGGACATCGCCCTGTCCCACCCCGACGTGCTGCAAGCGGCCGTCGTCGCGATCAGCCACGAGAAATGGCAGGAGCGCCCCCTGCTCCTCGTCGTCCGCAAGAAGGGCGCGACCGTCGACGGCAAGGCGCTGCTCGAGCACATGCGTCCGAAGATCGCGAGCTGGTGGCTGCCGGACGCCGTCGAATTCCTCGACGAATTCCCGATGACCGGCACCGGCAAGGTGCTGAAATCCGCTCTGCGCGATAGGTTCAAAGAGTACCGGGTCGCGTGACCCGCTCGCCGTCGATCAAGGAGACCAGAAAATGCTCTATCCGATGTCGCCAAAAGTCGTCGAGCTCAAGCGCAGGCTCGAAAGCTTCATGGACCGGCACATCTATCCGAACGAGGAGCGCTTCTACCGCGAGGCTGAAGAGCTCGGGCCGTGGAAGGTCTATCCGGTCGTCGAGGAGCTTAAGCCGCTGGCGCGCGCGGAGGGGCTGTGGAATCTGTTTCTGCCCGAGAGCGATCACGGCGCGGGCCTCTCCAATCTCGAATACGCGCCACTGTGCGAGGTGATGGGCCGTTCGCACCTTGCTCCTGAAGTCTTCAACTGCTCGGCGCCCGACACCGGCAACATGGAGGTGCTGGAGCGTTACGGCAGCGAGCAGGACAAGGAGCGCTGGCTGAAGCCGCTGCTCGCGGGCGAAATCCGCTCCTGCTTCGCCATGACCGAGCCGGCGGTCGCATCATCCGATGCGACCAACATCGAGAGCTCGATCGTACGCGACGGGGACCATTACGTCATCAACGGGCGCAAATGGTACACCACCAACGCGACCGACCCGCGCTGCAAGATCTGCATCTTCATGGGCAAGACCGACCCCGACAATCCCGACCGTCACAAGCAGCAATCCATGATCCTGGTGCCGATGGACACGCCGGGCATCGAGGTCAAGCGTCCCCTGCCCGTGTTCGGCTTCTACGGAGTGCCCGACCGCGCCTCCGAAGTGGTGTTCACCAATGTGCGCGTGCCCAAGGAGAACATGCTGCTCGGCGAGGGCCGCGGCTTCGAGATTGCGCAGGGCCGTCTCGGGCCCGGCCGCATCCATCATTGCATGCGGCTGATCGGCCTTTCCGAACGCACGCTGGAGAAGATGTGCCGCCGCGTGCGGAGCCGGGTCGCCTTCGGCAAGCCGGTCTCGGAGCAGACGGTGACGCAGGAGCGCATTGCGGAGGCGCGCATCATGATCGAGCAGGCGCGGCTACTGACGCTGAACGCGGCCCATGCGATGGACACGGTCGGCAACAAGGTGGCGAAGGCAGAGATCGCAATGATCAAGGTCGCCGTGCCCAACATGGCCTGTCAGATCATCGACTGGGCCATTCAGGCCCATGGCGGCGGCGGCACCTCGAACGATTTCGGCCTGACGCAGGCCTACGCCACCGCGCGCTTGCTGCGACTTGCCGATGGACCCGATGAGGTCCATCGCAACCAGATCGCGCGGCTCGAGCTGAAGAAATACTCGAACACGTAAGAAGGGCGCTCTTCCTTCGCTTCAGTTCACCACATAGACGTCAGGATCGGCGCTCGAGCTCGGTTTCTTGAAGGCGTTGCGCAAGGCCGATGACATTGGGACGTTATAGTTGAGGCCGTTCGGCGGCGTCGGCGATTGCAGCCATTTCTTGTAGAGCACCTCGATCTCGGGGCTGGCATAAAGCTCCGCGGTGGCGCGATCGGCGAGCGCCTTGAACGGCGCATCCTCTCGCCGCAGCATGATGCCGTAGGGCTCGGGCTTGGAGAACGCCTCCTCGCTGATCATGTAAGCTTGCGGCTCCTTCGACCGCGCGATCGCGACCGCGAGCTGGACGTCGTCGAGCGCATAGGCCTGGGCGCGGTCGGTCTCCAGCAGCAGGAAGGCCTCGGCCTGGTCCTTGGCCGGCATGATGTTGATGCCGAGATTGCGCTCGGTGTTGACCTTGGCGAGCTGCGTCAGGTTCACAGATCCCGCGACCGCCGTGACCGCCTTGCCCTTGAGATCGTCGATGGTCTTGATGCTCGCCGCCTTCCTGGCCGCGAACCGCGTCGCGCTGAGGAAGTGCGTGTTGGTGAAGGCGACCTGCTTCTGGCGGTCGGCATTGTTGGTGGTCGCCGAGCAATGCAGGTCGAGCGTGCCGTTGACCATCAAAGGAATCCGGTTCGAGGACGTCACCGCGACAGTCTCGACCGAAATGTCTGATATGCCGAGCTGCTTCTTCACGGCTTCGACGATACGGAGGCAGATGTCCATGGCAAAGCCGACCGGCTTCTGGTTGCCGTCGAGATAGCTGAATGGGACGGAGGCCTCCTGATAGCCCAGCGTGATCTTCTTGGTCTCCTTGATCTTCTGGAGCGTGCCCGCGAGGTCTTCGGCTGACGCCGCGCCTGCAAGACTTGTCAGGGCAAGGAAAAGAACGGGTAGACGCATCAGTTGCTCCTCAATGGGGTCGTCGGCCTTATCGCGAGGGGGGTGATAACCGACACATGCAGCGTCCGCCAGACGGGACAGCGACTACCAGCTATCGCGCTTTTCAATACTGGCCAAACGGACGCTGCTTCACTGGCACGTCAGCTGCTGCTCGAACCAGCCCCTCAACCGATCCGACAGGGACGGCCACATCCGCCGGAAGCTGTCGAGCTTGCCGACATTGGCGCGGTACATCGCCCGCGATTCGCGCTCGATGGCCGGAAGGTCGACGCCCGTGCAGACCCCGTCCCGCGCGATCGTCCTGCCGGCGACGACCACCTCCTTTACCAGCGACGCATTGCCGCGCGCGAACAGCAGCGCCATCGGGTCAACCGACATGATCTGGTCTCGATCCAGCCGGTCAAGATCGATCACGACGTAGTCGGCGGGATTGCCCGCCGCGAGCTCACCATTCCCGGGCGCCCCGGTCGCATGGCGTCCGTTGCGGATGGCGAGCGAAAACATCTCGGCCGGCGTCCATGTCGCCTTGAAGCCGAGGCCGCCGTGGACCATCTGCACCAGCCGCATCTCGCGCAGGATGTCGTCATCCTCGTCCAGCGCCAGGCCGTCGACGCCGACGGCAATGGCGCAGCCGCATCTGTGCGCGGCGGCGATCGGGGCGAGGCCCGAACGCAGATGCATGTTCGAGCTGAAATTGGTGACGATGCGCGCGCCGGAGGCCGCGATCATCTCGAGCTCTTCGGGACGGGCGTGAATGCAATGCGCCAGCGTCAGCCGCCCGGAGAGAAAGCCGACATCGCGAAGCCAGCGCACCATGTCCGGAAAGTGCTGGTCGGCCCAGGCGCGCTGATAAACTGTTTCCAACAGATGCATGTGAATGCGGCGACCGGTCCGTGCGGAGTTCTCCGCGACGGCCTCCAGCAGCGGCTTCGAGCACCATTGCACGCCGGCGGGCCCGAGCTGCACGTCGACCATCGGTCCGGCGATGGCTGCGGCAATCGCATCGGTCAGCTCGATATAGGCCTTCGGCGACAGCGGCGCGCGAACGAAGAGATCCTCGATCGTCTTGCGATCGTCCCCGGGAAGCCCTGAAAGCACCGGCTCGGCATCACCGTAGACGACGGGGTTCTGGTCGCGCACCGCCATTGCAAACGCCATGCGAATCCCGACCTCGGATGCGGCTTTCGCGATGGCCTTGGCCTCGTCCAGCAGCGGCATCGTCCCGCTCGGACGCGTGTAATGGACCATCATCGCCGCGCAGCCTGCCTTGGCGGAACGGGCCAATGCCGAGACGGCTGTCAGATAGGGATCGACCGGCGAGCCCAGCGCGGTTCGCAAAATCCAGCTTTCCAGGGGCATGCCGACCGCACCGAAGGACGACGCCGTGGCACGGGCATGATCATGGGCGTTGACGAAGGCAGGGATGACGAAGGAGCGAGGCGCCGGCCCCGCTCCTTCCGAGATTTCGGTGATGACGCCCTCGTCGTGCCGCAGCACGACGTTCTCGCTGACGCCACGGTCAGGGCCACGGAACAGGCTGGTTGCCGAGATCGCCGTGGCCATGGCTGTTCCTCCAATCTCAGTTGGCAGTGTACACCAGTTCCCGCTCCGCGCGCGGCGGCAGGAATTCGCGCGAGAACACCTCCGCCGGCGTCGGCGCACGGGCGAGCTGATAGCCCTCGACCACGATGCCGATCGCGCGCGTCATCCGGTCGTCCTTGATGTCGCCGATGCCGATCTCCTTCATCTCGGACGAGACGATCAGCTTCTCGAAGGAATATTGCAGCCGGCGCTTCTCCACCTCGGCGTTGATGAGGTTGTCGTAGTTCAGTGCCGCCTTCATGCCGGCATTCTGGTCCTTGGCGATCGCGATCGCACCCTTGTTGATGGCGCGCACCAGGCCCGCCACGGCCTTCGGATTCGAGGCGATCAGCTTGCGGGAGACCATCACGCCGTTGGAGTAGAGATCGAGGCCATATTCACCGAAGGAGAACCATTTGAAGTCCTTGTCCGGATCCTGGCGGTTGAGCACCAGATTGAAATAGCTGGTGATGTTGAAGACGAGGGCCGCATCGATGTCGCCCTTGATCAGCATCGGCTCCTGCAGGTTCGGCGCCATGTTGGAGATCTTGATCTTCTCGCCGTCGAGCCCGTTCTTGCGGGTGAACACCGGCAACAAGCGCGTGGTCGGCGTGCCCTGCGCACCGCCGAGCGTGCGGCCTTCGAAATCCTTGATGGTGTTGATGCCGCTGCTCTTCTTGGCGACGATGGCGAACGGCGGCTGGTTCCACATCATGTAGACCATGACGGGCGCCTCCTGCGGCTTGGTCGAGGCGTTCTGGATGATGGCGTTGACGTCGCCGAAGCCGGCGTCATAGGCGCCCGACATCACGCGCGTGACGGTGGCGCCGGAGCCCTCGCCCTGATCGATGACGACGTTGAGGCCTTCCTCTTTGAAGAAGCCGTTGTCCTTGGCATAGAAGAAGGCAGCGTCGCTGCCCTGGGTTTTCCAGCCTAGCGTGAACTTGATCGTGGTCTCCTGCGCGGTGGCGGCGCCTGCGGATAGCGCCAATCCAAGCAGCGCGGCGGTTAACTTCCTCAACATCGAGACCTCCTCAGCTTCGTTGCGTGACGGTTCAAGAAATCAGGTGGCGATCACGTCGTTCTTGCGCGTGGCCCAGCCGGTGACCTGTCCTTCGATCAGCGAGAACACGACGTAGAGCGCGACACCGAGCCCGGCGAGCACGAACAAGCCCGCGAACACCAGCGGCACGTTGAAATTGGAGGACGCGGTCATCATGACGTTGCCGATGCCGCGGTTGGAGGCGACCGTCTCCGACAGCACCGCGCCGACGAAGGCGTAGGAGATCGCGACCTTCAGCGAAGCAAAGAAGAACGGCATGGTGCGCGGCAGACCGACATTCCAGAGGATATCGAGCTTGCTGGCGCCGAGCGCCTTCAAGACGTCCTCGAGCTCGGGCTCCGTGGTGGCAAGTCCCGTCGCGATATTGACCACGATCGGGAAGAAGCAGATCGACAGCGCAGTCAGCACCGCCGGCACCGTGCCGGAGCCGAACCACAGCACGAAGATCGGCACCACCGCGACCTTGGGGATCGAGGAGAAGCCGATCAGCAGCGGATAGCAAGTGTCGTAGGCCGTCTTCGACACGCCGATGATCGCGCCGAGGGCGACGCCGAGCGCGACGCCAAGCACGAAGCCGAGCATAGTGGTGGCGAGCGTCTGCACGATGTGCGGCCACAGCACCGGGAAGCGCTGGACCAGCGTCACGAAGACCTGCGAGGGCCGCGGCAGCACCAGATCGGACATGCCGGTCATCAGGCAGAACAGCTCCCAGGCGACGAAGAACAGCACGATCAGCCCCGCCGACCACGCTTTCTGCCTGACATCGATCCCGAACATCAGCCTGCCCCCTGCTCAGCGGCGCTGCGCGCATCCTCGATGAAGGCGCGCAGCTTCTGGTTCAGCGCGACGAAATCCGGCTCAAAGGTCATCGCCACGGTGCGCGGCCGCGCGAACTCCACGCGGCTGTCGTCGAGGATGCGGCCGGGACGCGCGCTCATCACGCAGATACGACTGGCGAGAAAACCGGCCTCGCGCAGATCGTGCGTCACCAGCAGCACGGTTGGCTTGTGCGTCATCCAGAGATTCTGGAGGATCGCCCATAGCTCCTCGCGGGTGAACTGGTCGAGCGCGCCGAAGGGCTCGTCGAGCAGCAGCATGCGCGGCTCGTGGATCAGCGCACGGCAGAGATTGGCGCGCTGGAGCATGCCGCCGGAGAGCTGCCAGGGATAGCGGTTGCCGAACCCTTTGAGGCCGACCTGCTCCAGCAGCGCATTGGCCTTGTCGCGGAATTCGGTCTTGCGCAGCTTGCGGAACTTCGAGCGGAACGGCTCGACGATCTTCAGCGGCAGCATGATATTCCGCTCGATCGTCATCCACGGCAGCATGGTCGGGTTCTGGAAGGCCATGCCGACCCGCATCGCCCGGGCCGCCACCTCGCGGCCGCCGACAATGACGACGCCGCTGGTCGGCTGCACCAGGCCGCTGACGAGACGCAATATGGTCGATTTGCCGCATCCGGACGGGCCGACCAATGCGACAAACTCGCCGTCGGCGATCTTGAGCGTGGTCTTCGACAAAGCAGGCACGGCGCGGTCGCCGCGCCCGAAGGTCACCGAGGCCTCCGACAGCTCGATGGCGATCGTCGCAGAGCCTTCGGGAACGGGCTGGCCGTCGAACTGGGCGTTGGGTTGCATGCGCATCACGGAAAAAAGTGCATGCAAGCTGGATGCCAGCGATCGAGCCCCGCGAAATCAAAGGCCTAGCCGAAATCCGTGCCAAACCGCCGGATTCGATTTAGGCAGTCCGGAGGCCAAACTGCATGCAATTGGAGCGCACAATCGGCGCGAGCCTGTGCTAAAGAGAGATTGTCACTCCCATGGGATTCGCCGATGGCGGCGCGCGCCAGCAGCAAGACTTCTGAATCGTCGGACAAGGTCAGCGTGATCTGCCGCGCGCTCCGGCGCGCCATCATCGAGCAGGCGCTGGAGCCCGGCGCCAAGCTGCCGGAAGATGCGCTCGGCGAACGTTTCGGCGTCAGCCGCACCATTGCCCGCCATGCGCTAGGTCAACTCGCCGCCGAAGGCCTGGTCGAGCTCCGCCGCAACCGGATCGCCGTGGTGGCGACGCCGAGCTGGCAGGAGGCGCGCGATGCCTTCGACATCCGCATCGAGCTCGAACGCCTCGTCGTGCGCCAGCTCGCGGGCAAGCTGACCAAGGCGCAGATCGCCGAGCTGAACGCCCATGTCGATGCCGAGGATCGCGCCCGCGGCGGCACGGATGCGGTGTCGATCCGACTCGCCACCGAATTCCACATTCTGCTCGCCCATATGACGAACAGCCCGATTCTGGTGCGCTATGTCAGCGAGGTCGCCTATCGCTGCTGCCTGACGCTGTCGCTGTACAGCCGGCCGCATTCCACCGAATGCGCCATCAACGAGCACCGCGCCATTATCGCGGCGCTTGCCAAGGGCGATGCGGCCAAGGTGATGGAATTGATGCATCATCACCTGGATTCGGTGGCCAATCGTGCGCTGGTCGCTCCCACTCCGCAGCGTGGCCGCGATCTGCTCGACATCCTCGCACCCTATGCGGACGAGGTGACGAGCAATCGCGTCGTCAAGCTGCCGAAAATCGCGCGGAGGGGCTAAGCCTCGATGCCGCGCTGGACGAGGATGCGCTCGGCGCTGTCGTTCCAGACATCCATCTTCACGATCTGCCCGTCCCTCACGACGAAGCGATCGACATAGCGGTTGCCCTCGAACGGCGTGCCGTCCATCCATTCGCCATAGAGCGTGCCGACGCTGTAGACGACGGTCTCGTCCGCGCCCGGGCAGACGTCGAACCGGTCCATCTTCTTCTTGACCCAGCGATAGCGTTTCGCGTTGAAGCCGGTCGGCCCGCGCGGATGGTCGAACGCGCGCCCGCCGGTGAACGTGATCACCGTGCCCGGCTTCATATAGGCCGCAGCGGCGTCGGGATCCGGTATCATCGAAGCGGTAAGATAGGCCTCGACAATCTCGGCGTCGGTCATCGGGCTTTCGGGTTTTGCCGCAGTAGACATCGCGGGGTTCTCTTGGGACGCCGCTATTTTACAATCCGGGCCTCAAAGTGCATGCACATTTTTTAGACAATACGGCCTCAGCACTGCACACAATCTGGAGCTGCCCGCTCCGATGGCTTCGGCTAGGCTGCTGCAGCTGAATCCAACGCCATGACTACCCAAGCCGCTTTCGACCTGATCTTCCGCAACGCGCTGTTGCGCTCTTCCGCCGCACCGGTCGATATCGGGGTGAAGGACGGCCGCATCGCCGCGATCGCGCCAAAGCTGGCCTGCGAGGCCGCCGAGGTCGACGTTGACGGCCTCCTCGCCCTGCCCGGCTTCGTCGACACCCACATCCATCTCGACAAGGCCTGCCTGCTCGGCCGCTGCGGCCACGATCACGGCAGCGTCTCGGAGGCGATCCGCGCCGTCGCCGGGATGAAGAAGGATTTCACGATCGAGGACGTCTACGCGCGCGGCGCAAGCGTGCTCGAACGCGCCATCGTCAACGGCACGACGCGCATGCGCACGCATGTCGAGATCGACCCCCGCATCGGCCTCCGCGGCTTCGAGGCGGTCAAGGCGCTGAAGCGCGATTACGCCTGGGCGATCGATCTCGAGCTCTGCGTCTTCCCGCAGGAAGGCCTCACCAACGATCCCGGAGCGGAGGAGCTGCTGATCCAGGCGCTTCGCGAGGGTGGTGAAGCCATCGGCGGCTGCCCCTACATGGACACCGACCCGAACGCGCACCTTGCGCGCATCTTCGACCTTGCCGGGGAATTCGACATCGACGTCGACCTCCATCTCGACTTCGACCTCGATCCCTCCTGGTGGCATCTCGACGAGGTCTGCCGCCAGACCGAGCAGCGCAATTATGGCGGACGCGTCGCGATCGGCCATGCCACGAAACTGTCGGCCTTGCCCCCCGAACGGATGAAGGCGGCCACTGCGCAACTGGCAAGGTCAGGCGTTGCGGTCACCGTCCTGCCCGCGACCGATCTCTATCTGATGGGGCGCGAGGCCACGCACAACGCGCCGCGCGGGCTGACCCTCGCCCACAAGCTTGCCGGCGACGGCGTGCTCTGCTCGGTCGCGACCAACAACGTGCTCAATCCCTTCACGCCGTTCGGCGATGCCTCGCTGCTGCGGATGGCGAACTTCTACGCCAACGTCGCGCACGCCTCGGTCCGCGACTTCGACACCTGCCTGGACCTCGTGACCGAGCTGCCGGCCCGGCTGATGAACCTCGCCGACTACGGCATCGAGGTCGGCAATCCCGCCGATCTGATCGTGCTCGATACCAAGGACAGCCGATTCGCCATTGCCGAGCTGCCTGACGTCCTGATGGGCTTCAAGCGCGGCCGGCAGACATTTGCACGGCCGCGGCCGACCCTGTTCAAGAGCTGAGCGCGTTTGGCGGCCGATATTTCGGGCATCGCGCGCCAACCTGATCGGCCGCGGGGCCACGGCAGTTCGATTTTACCGCCGGTCCGCGCCGACCCGAGTTCGGTAGAATCCCGGACCGTAGCTCAACGCATTGCGAGGCAGGCCGCGCCGCCATAACTACGACGTGCACTGACCATCTGCGTTCAGTGGGGAAGTATGAGTCTGTTCAGCGCATTCACCAGTATCGATGATTCCGTCCCGCCCCGAACGCCGACCGATACGGCGGTGAAGCGGCTGGACGGCATCGGCCACGTTCTCTCGGGTCTCGACATCTCGGCCATCCGGACCCAGGCCGACGTGAACCGTACGCTCTGGACGCTCGATGCCGCCAGCAAGTGCGTTCGCGCCGTGCTGGCGGAGTTCCGCACCCAGCCGGCCACGGAGCAGCTCGTCCGTAAATCCCGCAATCTGATCGACCTGATCGAACGCGCGCGCGACCAGGTCGTGAGCTTCGAATCCCGCGATCCGATCCTGAGCTGACTATTTCGTCCGATTGATCCTGGCGAGGATCCGGTCGGCCTCGGTGCGCCAGTCCGCACTGCGGGCGAACTCCCCGCTGCCCCTCAACCCGAACAGCCCCTCATCGGCGAGATCAGCCATCCAGGCCTGCCGCTCGGCCGTGCCTTGCGCCGACCATGGCGTCAGCCCCGCCTCCCGCACGGTCTCGGCAACCTCCCGCACCTCTTCGGCCCGGCGGCGGCCGTGCTCGATCACGCGCTGGAAGCAATAGGCGCCCAGCTCCTCCCAATCGATCCCGGGGAACGTCTCCGCAAGCGAAGGCAACACCGCATCCTCGACACCATAGGCGCGCGCTGTCGTGAAGCTCTCGATGACCATGGCCTCCAGGCCCTTGATCATGATGCTGCGGCACATTTTGACGGCCGAGGACACGCCGAGCTTGTCACTGGCAACCTTGGCCGCGAAACCGATCGCGTTCAGCAGCGGCTCGAGCTCTCTCGCGCCGGGTCCGCCGAGCAGCAAGGGCACCTTGATGCGATAAGGCGGCACCGAGGTCATCACCGCGCCCTCGACATAGCGCCCGGCGGCACCGTCGATCAGCGCCGCCGCGCGCTGCTTGGCGCCGGGAGAGGCCGAGTTGAAATCGAGAAACCAGGTGCCCTGGTTGATCGCCGTCGCACAGGCCTCTGCGACCGGCACGGCCTGGCTCGCCGTGACGGCGGAGATGATGAAGTCGGATTTCGCGGTCAGCTCGGCGTGAGAGGTCGCAAGAGCGACAGCGAATTTCGCCGCATGCTCCTGCAGCGGCACACCCTGCTCGCCTCCGAGCTTGATATCGTAGGCTGAGACTTTGATGTCCTGCTGGCGCAAATCCTCAGCCAGTATCCTGCCGACCTCGCCATAGCCGACCAACCCGATCTGCCAGCGCCTGGGATCACCTGCCATCAGTTCAGCCCTCGTGTCGTCTCGTCGAAGAGCTCATCGACCGTATAGCGGCGCGGAATCAGCGCCTGCTGGAATGCGTAGTCGATGATCAGCTCGAGCGGTTTTCTGTTGGCCTCGATCCCATACGGAACGAGGTCCGGCGTTGCCGTCGCTCCCGTCTGGGCCTTGTTGCGCTTGAGCAGATCATAGACGCCGGCGACCACGTCGGGGCGCGATTTCGCCAGGCTCTCGGTCACGACCACGAGATGGTTGACCGGGACCACGCCACGTCGCGCATACCATCTGGCGGCCTCCGTGGCCGGATCGGGAAACAGCGGCTTCAGCCTGGGATCATCGGAGGTCTCGCCGAGGACGGCATCGAGCTCGCCGTCGAGCAACATCTGGAGGATCTTCTTGTCCTTCGGGGCGCGCTCCGTGGTGTCGACATACTCGGCGACGTGCGGATCCTCGAAGGTGATCCAGCGGATCCTGTCGAGATCGACGCCGTAATCGTTGGCGAGGATGCCCCTGATCCAGGCGCCCGTCGTGGTCGTGAAGGAGCGGATGCCGACACGCTTGCCTTCGAGATCGGTGGGCCCGAGCGTCCCATGCGCGGGATTATAGAGAGCGTAGGAATGCTGGAAGCGGCCGAGCATGGTCGCCGGCAGCAGCACCAGCGGCTTGGCGTGCGCTTTCGCCATCAGATAGGTGACGATCGCCATCTCGCAGACGTCGAAGGCCTGCTCGCGCACCATCGGCTTGAACGCCGTGTTGGTCGGCGTGTATTCGATGAAATCGAGATCGAACAGGTCGGAACGGAGCGCCCCGCTCTTCACCGCCTGCACATGGTGGTGACTGCCGAGCACGGCCTTCAGCTTGATGTTGCGGACCGGCGTCATGCCAGCTCGTCCGCAACCGTCGGGAACAGGCGCTGATAGGCCTCGCCATAGGTCATGGGCACGCCGGTGTTGCGGCTGCCCTGGATGCCGCGGTTGAGCGCGACGCGCTCGTAATAGCCCCAGAGATGTTTTTGCGCGGCGAGAATCTGGAACGCCTCGTATTTCTCCTTCCAGACCTCGTCGATTTTGAGGATCGTGTCCGGCTTGTAGTTGCACTGCTCGGGCTGGTGCGGCTCGAACAGGAACACCGGCGGCGCCGAATATTTGTACGGCGCGCCGGGCTTGTGGCCCATGGCCTGCGCGACCACGCGCGTCTCCTGCGCGAAATGCGCCGCGTTCGGATGGTCGAAATTATAGGGGTCTTCCAGCGCATGCGTCAGGACGAAGCTCGGATTGAGCTCGTGGTAGATATCCACCATGCGGTCGAAATGCGCCTCGGTGAGCTTCAGCGGATAGTCACCGCAATCGAAGAACTCGATTTCGGCACCCAGCAGCCTGGCTGCCCGCTCCGCTTCGTCCTTGCGGCCGGCCTTGACCGATTCCAGCGTCGCACCCTGCTCCTTCCAGGCGAACTGGCTCTCGCCGCGCTCGCCAAAGGACAGGCACACGATCTTCACGCGATAACCTTTCTTCGCATGCAGCGCGATGGCGCCGCCGGCGCGCCAGACGAAATCGCCGGGATGGGCGGTGACGACGAGGCCTGTTTTCATGGGCTACTCCTTTTTGTTTCGTATGCATGCGTCCACAGCACATGTCCTCCCAGCGTGCCGGTCGCGATGACGTCGTCACGCCTCGAACCCGAACAGGCGCGCGGGATTGTCGACCAGAATCTTCGTCTGCAGCTCCGGCTCCGGCGCGAACAGCGGGATCAAATCGACGAGATCGCCGTCATTCGGCATCACCCCGACGTTGGGATGCGGCCAGTCCGTGCCCCAGATGACGCGATCCGGCGCGGTCTCGACGATCTCTCGCGCGAACGGCACCGCATCGGTGAACGGCGGACCGATAGAGGACACCCGCTCCGAGCCGCAAATCTTCACCCAGCACTTGTCATCGCGCTGCATCAGCTCGATCAGGATCTTGAACGGCAGCTGGTCGAGCCCGTCCCCCGCCTTCACCCGGCCCATATGGTCGATGGTGTAGGTCAGCGGCAGCCTCGTCAGCATGTCGGCATATTCGGGCAGATCGATCGCATCGAAATGCAGATCGATGTGCCAGCCGAGCGGCCTGACCATCGCGACGATGCGGTCGAACACGCGCTTGTCGGGGACGCCGCCGAGATGGCGGACGAAATTGAAACGGCAGCCGCGAAAACCGCCCTCATGCAGCACGCGCAGGTCGCGCTCGGTGACGGCGCCATCGATGTTGGCGACGGCACGGTAGGCGCCATTGCTCTCAGCGATCGCATCGAGCGCCACCCTGTTGTCGGTGCCGTGCACGCTGGCATTGACGATGACGGCCCGCTCCACGCCGAGCTTGGCATGCAGCGCGCGAAAATCCTCCAGCGGCGCATCCGGCGGCGTGTAGGAACGCTCCGGCGCGTACGGATATTTCGTGCCGGGCCCGAAGATGTGGCAATGCGCGTCACACGACAACTTCGGCAGCCTGAACTTCGGCGTGCGCGTGTTCGGGTCGGGCGGTGGAATGGTCGGCGTGTACATCATCGTCATGAGGTGAACCGCCGAAGCGAGATTTCTTGCTTCACGCCTTGCCGGCGACGACCGGCCGCCGCCGCGCCGGCGCGGCCTCATCCAGCGCCGGCGCCTGGAAAGCCGCGACGGTGGCCTGCACCAATTGTTCGATGGCGCAAGCGGCATCGCTGCCGTCGGCCTCGCCGCGCGACAGGCGCGACACGCGTTCCGGCGTCACCAGTGAATAATAGAGTGCGCCGAGCAGGAAATGGCTGCGCCAGACGATGTCCGTGCGCGGAATGTGCGGCAGACTCTCGTGCACCGCGTCGATGAAGGCGTGGCTGGTGTCGTCGAAGGTCTGCGCGATGATCTTTCGCGCGACCTCGTTACCTTCCGCCGACATCACCGCGCGCAGCCGCGTGAAACGCGCCCCGCCGCCGGCGAGATCGCTGCCCGAGGTGAAGGCCGGCACCACATAGGCCCGAACGATCGCCTCCAGCCGGTCCTGGAGATCGCGCACGCGCTTTGCGGCCGCGAGCAGCTCGGAACGGCGCAGATTCATCGGCCCGCAATGACGCCGGTAGATCTCCAGCAGCAAACCGTCCTTGGTCTTGAAATGATAGGTCACGCTGCCCGGATTTGCCCCGGCAGCTTGCGCAATGTCGCGCACCGATACGGCATTGAAGCCGTTGGTGGCGAACAGCTCCTCCGCGGCGGCGAGGATCGCCTCGCGCATGTTCGGCTTGCGGGCCGCTTCCTTGCTGGTGGGCTTGCGTACCATGAGATTTGTACTATCGTACAAAAGATCAGGTCTCGTCAACAAGAACGTGGCAATGGCGGGACGGCGCAGGCGCGTAAGCGCCGTTCAGTGACTGGCGCTCGCCCGCATCTTCTCCGGCGGTACGGGACGCAGTCCGAGATCGCCCTCTCCGTCTCCCGACGGGATCAGGATGGCGCGGTCGCGCGGCAGCGCCTCCGGCATCTCGTCGCGGATGAAGGCGATGAGCTTCTCCCTGATCTCGCAGCGCAGGTCCCACGACTGCGGTGCGTTCCTGGCACTGACCAGTGCCCGAAGCTCGATGGTGCGCGAATCGGCATCGATCACCTGGAGATTCACCACCTCCCCGTCCCACAGCTTCGACTGCTTCACCGCCTCCTCCAGCCAGCGTCGGATGCGCGGGACGTCGGCGCGATAGTCGACATGCAGCGCGACGACGCCGATGAGGGATGCGGTGTCGCGCGTCCAGTTCTGGAACGGCTTTTCGATGAAGTAGGACAGCGGCACCACCATGCGGCGCCAATCCCACAGCCGGATCACGACATAGGTCGAGGCGATGTCCTCGATCCAGCCCCATTCGTTCTCGATGATCACGGCATCCTCGATGCGGATCGGCTGTGTGATCGCGATCTGCAGGCCGGCGATCAGATTGCTCAGCAGCGGGCGCGCGGCAAGGCCGACGATGATGCCGGCAGCACCTGCGGAGGCGAACAGGCTGACTCCGTATTGCTTCACGGAGTCGAACGTCATCAGCGCGGCGGAGACCGTGATGATGACGATGATGGTGTCGGTGACGCGCTTGAACACGCGCACCTGCGTGACGTGCTTGCGCGCGACGAAATTCTCGGTGACATCGCGAAAGTTCTGCAAGTAGCGCGCCGCGCTCATGTCGACGATCCGGATCGAGATCCAGCCGATCAGCGCGATGAAGGCCACGACGAACAGCCGCGTCAGGGGGGTGCGGATCGTATCGTCGAGCGGCGCCAGCGGCAGCACCATTGCGACGGCGGCAAGGCAAAGCGCCATTTGCGCGGGGCCCGCCGTGCGCTCGATGAACACGCTCAAGAGCGGAAGCCGCGTTCCGAAAGCGCGGTTGAGCAGCCATGTGGCGACCCGGTAGGCGAGCAGGGCAAGAAGGATCGCGCCGGCAACCAGGGTGAGGCCGATGAACCATGACGGTATCCAGCCGAACATCCTGTCGATATCGGCCGTCAGAGCCTGCCAATCCATGGATCGTCCCCATCATTGCATTCCCGCAACCCGCACAACGCATCCCGGCCGGCTTCGCTCCCCCGCCCCGTGCAATGCAGCATCCCGCAGGTGCAACCGTCGCTGAGCTGCGCTAGGCTTGTCGCCATGACTCGACGAACCGGCAGCGCCGATCTTCCTCTTCACACCGGGCGGGTTCCGCCTTGGCTGGCAAGTCGCATGTCCTCGCTCGGGGCGATCGTCACCCAGGCGATCGTGCTTCATTACGGCCGCGACGCATTCCTACAGCGCCTGTCGCATCCATTCTGGTTCCAGTCGTTTGGCGCCGTGATGGGAATGGACTGGCACTCCTCCGGCATCACCACCTCCGTGATCGGCGCGCTGAAGCGCGGGCTCGGACCGCTCCAGGACGAGCTCGGGATTTACGTCTGTGGCGGTCGCGGTCAGCATTCGCGCAAGACGCCGGACGAGCTGTTGCAGCTCGGCGACCGCGTCGGATTCGACGGCGTCAAGCTGACCCGGGCCAGCCGTCTGGTCGCCAAGGTCGACAGCGCCGCAGTCCAGGACGGCTTTGACCTTTACCTGCACGGCTTCTTCGTCACCACTGAGGGCAACTGGACGGTGGTGCAGCAGGGCATGAACGGCGACAAGCGGCAGGCGCGGCGCTATCACTGGCACTCCGAGGCACTGAAGAGCTTTGTCGATACGCCGCACAGCGCAATCGACGGGCCGCAGCAGGGGGAGATCGTCAATCTCACCGATCATCGCGCCGATCTATCTCGGACGGCACAGCTCGAGCTGCTCTCCGACCTCGGCCCGGATCGCATCGTCTCCGAATTCGAGCGGCTCGCGGGGACCCCGTCCACGCCGGCGCAAGGCATGCTGCCGCATCTGATCATGCCTGCGCATCATGATGTGCGGCCGAAGGACGTGTTCGCGCGCCGCCTGCACGGCACGCTCGCCGCCGCAGCCGAACGCGGCCCGGTCGATTTCCCGGAGCTGCTGCTGACGCCGGGCGTCGGCGCGCGCACGGTACGCTCGCTGGCGATGGTTGCCGAGGTCGTGCACGGCGCGCCCTATCGCTTCACCGACCCCGCCCGTTTCTCGCTCGCCCATGGCGGCAAGGACCGGCATCCCTACCCCGTTCCGATCAAGGTCTATGACGAGACCATCCGGGTGCTGAAGGGCGCGATCCGAAACGCGAAGCTCGGACGCGACGAGGAGATGCAGGCGATCAAACGCCTCGACGACCAGGCACGGCGGTTGGAGAGGACCGCGCGCGGGCCTTCGGTCGAGGCTTTCATCGCCGGCGAGCGTGCGGCCTCACCGGAGCTCGATGGCCGTTCGGTGTTCGGCTGGGAGCGTGACCTTGCGCCCACAAAAAAGCGGACCGGCTGAACACCGGTCCGCAAGTTGGCGGAAGGAACGTCCTCTCAGGTCTCGTCGGCCTCCGGCTTCTCATCGAGCCGGTTTGCTGCGTGGTCCTGATATTGTTCGGTCTGGATGGACTTGCCGTCCATGCCACGAATGTCCGAATGCTGTTTCTTGTCGCGGTTGGACAGGACCATGTTGTCGCCGATCATCTCCTTCGGCACGTCGGTCAATGCGCCGGTGCCGTCGCCCTTGCCATGCATGCCCGATCTGAAGTGCGTCTTGCTGCCATGCCCACCAGGCATCAGTCTCTCCTCTCTTCGGATGATTTAGTGCTTCTGTTGTGCCGTCGTCGGTTTGGGCGGCTTGTGGCCGCTCTGGCCGGGATCGTTGTGCTTGTTGTGATCGCTCTCCTGGTTGAGACCGCCGCGGCTCACTGGAAACTCGCTGTGACGAGCTTCGGGGTTCGCACGATGGACGCGCGTGTCTTGCGGGTTATGACCGGCGGCCTGCTCGAGTTCTCGCGCATCCGGAACATCTGGCTTCCGCTCGAGGATGCGCACTTGCTGTTCGTGAGTCTTCTTGCCCTGCATTGTGGGCCTCCAATCTTACCGGCCTCTTCGGGGCGAACCGCTCCGCGCGACATCCTTGTCGATACCGCCACCGGCGTTCACGTCGTTTTCGACGTCGCCTTCGATCGTGTTCTCGCCCAAGACGTCCTCGAGGTCGTCAGGCGAAACGCCTGCCCTGTTCACGCCCTTGGATCCGCCGATCAGGGGGTTGTCATGCAGGTCCTTCTCGGTCGGCGCGTACAGCTTGGGTTGCTTGTTGGCCATGTCACCTGCCTCCGCCCTTTCCGGCCTCGTCGTGCGTGTGATGGGAATCGCGCTCGCCACCGCCGCCGGAAACCCGGCTGTGGCTGCGCTGCGGATCGTCCGCCGGCGGCTTCTTCACCTGAAGCGGTGCCTTCGCGTTCTCATGCGAGGCGCCGGGTCCGCCCTGTCGAATGCTGTTCGGTGTCTTCGTGGATGTCGACATGAATGTCGTCCTCCTCAGCGATCTTGCTGATAGCCTTGGTTGGTCGTGTTCTGCTTGATGTTGCCCTGCTGTCCCTGCTGATCTGGATTCTGTACACGCTCCTGACCGTGCGGCATCTGATCGGCGGACATCTGCTTGCGATCGCCGGTTCCCTTGCGGCTCTGATTGTCCGGTGGAACAGGTGGCATCTTGCTGGCCATGATCTGGTCTCCCGTTAAGACGTCGATCTGCGACATGCGCCCAAGGAACTCCCCTCCGCGCCATGTCGGGATGACAACAGCACGAACGGCACACCGTTCCTGGCCGATCACAACAGGCAAAGATTTTCCGAAGGGCGCCGCCGACGTCAGTTTGCCGCGGTGAGGGAACGATCGCCCCTCGTTCCGCTGCGTGCAGTCGCCTCTGTTCCGCGGCCCTCTGCCGTGACAGGAAGCTTCGCGATCGCGCGCAAGCCCGGCCGCTTGCGCCAGCGGATTTCAGCGGCATCGACGGCAAGACTCAATTTCGGCCAACGCACGAACAGCGCCTCCAGCGCGCAGGCCGCCTCGATGCGCGCGAGCTGATGGCCGAGGCAGAAGTGGATTCCCGTGCCGAATGAGATATGGCGGTTCGGCTTGCGTTCGAGATCGAGGGTCTCGGGACGATCATGTACCGCGGGATCCATGTTCGCAGCGGCGAGCATCACCATGACGCGATCGCCCTTCTTCAGGCGCACGCCCTCGACCTCGACATCGCGCCGCACGTAGCGTGGCTTGGAGAATTGCACGGGCGAGACGAAGCGCAGAAACTCCTCGACCGCGAGCCCGACGCGGCTCCAATCCTGTTCCAGCCAGTCGCGCAGCTCGGGATTCCTGAGTAGCTCGTAGATGGAACCGCTGATGAGATGGGTGGTGGTTTCCGATCCCGCCCCGAGCAACAGAAACACCATCGAGACCATTTCATCCGGCGTGATCTGGCCGCCTTCGCGCTCGACCTGAATCAGCTCGGCAATCAGGCCCTCGCCGCCCTGGACACGCGCGATCTGCAACTGCTGCTCGAGGTAGGCGCGCATCTTGCGCACCGTGAACAGCAGGCGGAAGAAGCTGACGACATTCGTCAGCGAGGATATCGCGTTGGCCCAGGCGATGAACTTTGGACGATCTGCGAGCGGCAGGCCGAGCAGCTCCGAGATCACCGCGAGCGGCAGGATGCGCGCATAGCGCTGGACCAGATCGGCCGGGGATCCTTGCGCAAACAGCTCGTCGGCCAGACCGTCAGCGATGGCCCGGATGCGCGGCTCCATCGCAACGATCGCGCGGCGGCGAAACGCTTCGTCGACGATGCTGCGCAGCCGCGTGTGATCCGGCTCGTCCATCGTCAGCATGTTGTTGGCGATGGTCCTGACGAATCTCGGCATCCACCAGCGCAAGCCCGCGATGTCGCCATCCTCCTTGCGCAACGTGAAGGTCGCGCCGTCCTTCAGAACCTGCGCCGTGGCGTCATGGGTCGTGGTGATCCAGACATCGCCGACGATGGGAAACCGCGTCGCGACCACGGGTGCGAACATGCGCAATTTCGCGATCGCCTTGGGCGGATCGCGAAAGAAGGCCTCGCTGGTGAAATCGAGGCGCGCTGTCATGTGATCACCGGAACGATTGGTGGCGTATCACCGAGATGGTGCGCGGCGCGGCCGGCGCAAGGGTGCGTCTGCTCGTCGGCCGCAGGCGTGGCGAGCCGCGCCTATCCGCGCCCGGAGGAGCGCTGGCCGCTCTTACGCTGCTGTTGGGTGTAGGCGTCCCAATGGCTCCAGCTGCCATTGCTGAGGCTCTGCAGGTCGGTTGCGAGTGGACGGCGCGTCCGTTTGTCGTGATCGGCGATGGCGCGCTCCGACTGTGCGATCTTGCGCTTGAGTTCCGCGATCGTCTTCTGCGTCTGGCCGTTGCGCTTCGAGGTGGCGATCTCGCCCATCGTGAAGCGCGCGGTCTCCAGCGCCTTCAGCTCGGCGCGGTTCTTCTTCAACTGAACCCGGTGCCAGGCGATGTTGCTGTCGCTGTCCGCAACCATGTGGGAACTCCGCTGATTCGGTCCCACATAGTATCGTGCGCCGAATCGGCGCCGCAACGCCCCGGCGGTGGCGAAAATGCGATCTTCTCGCGCAGAAATTCCGGATCTGGAGCCCCCGCAACGGGGCCCTAGATTCTTATTTGGGCGGGTCTTCTTGACGCGAACCGGTATCCACTTCGCTCGAAAACGCTTCAGCGCTCGGCGAAGGCCTTCTCTACCACGAACTGGGCAGGCTCGCCGTGATTGCCCTCGACGAAGCCGCGCTCACCCAGGAGGACGCGGGTGTCCGCCACAAGGGCCGGGCTGCCGCAGATCATGACGCGGTCATGGGCAGCTTCCAGCACCGGCAGGCCGATATCGGCGAACAGCTTGGCTGAGGTGATGAGATCGGTGATGCGGCCGCGATTGCGGAAGGGATCGCGCGTCACGGTCGGATAGTAGATCAGCTGGTTCTGGATGTACTCGCCGAGCAGCTCGTCCTTCGGCAGATGCTCGGTGATCATCTCGCCATAGGCGAGCTCCTTGACGTGCCGACAGCCGTGCAGCAGCACCACCTTCTCGAACCGCTCGTAGGTCTCGGGATCCTTGATCACGCTCAGGAACGGCGCAAGACCCGTGCCGGTGCCGATCAGGTAGAGGTTACGTCCCTCTTCCAGATTGTCGATCACCAGTGTGCCGGTGGCCTTGCGGCTGACGATGATCTCGTCGCCTTCCTTCAGATGTTGGAGGCGCGAGGTCAGCGGTCCGTCTGGCACCTTGATCGAGAAGAATTCCAGCGTGTCCTCGTAATTGGCGCTGGCGACGCTGTAAGCCCGCAGCAGCGGCTTCTCGCCGACCTTGAGCCCGATCATGGTGAATTCGCCGTTACGGAAGCGGAAGGTCGGGTTGCGGGTGGTCTTGAAGGAGAAGAGCGTATCGGTCCAGTGGTGGACGCTCAAAACGCTTTCTTGATTGAAATTGCTCATCTCACCTTCCCTGTCGCGTCGATTGCGGTTCCGAGGCCGGCAGCTATGCGTCGTTTGTACACGATCATTCGTATACTAATGAATAATCCGGCTTGATCCCGCGGTCAAGGCTGCCCAAGATCGGAAGCGTTGCAGTTAGGAATAAGGAGCCCCTTCCATGGCGCATGACGCACCCCAGGCCACCGGACCCTCGAAGCTGGTGATCCGCAATATCGGCCTGATCCTGTCCGGCGCTTTGGAAAAGCCGATCCTGGACGGCGACACCATCGTCGCCGAGAACGGCAAGATCAGCGCGATCGGCCGCTTCAAGGAGGTCAATACCGAAGGCGCCACCACCATCGTCGACGCCAACGGCACCACGGTGGCGCCGGGCCTGATCGACAGCCACGTCCACCCTGTCGCCGGCGACTGGACGCCGCGGCAGAACCAGATCAACTGGATCGACAGCTATCTCCACGGCGGCGTCACCACCATGATCTCCGCCGGCGAGGTGCACATGCCTGGCCGCCCCCGCGACGTCGTCGGCCTCAAGGCCATGGCCGTGTTCGCCCAGCGCGCATTCTGGACCTTGCGCCCCGGCGGCGTGAAGGTTCACGCTGGCGCGCCGGTGATCGAATGCGAGATGGTGGAAGAAGACTTCAAGGAGATGGCGGCCAACGGCGTCAAGCTGCTCGGCGAGGTCGGCCTTGGCGGCGTCAAGGACGGCCCGACCGCGCGGAAAATGGTCGGCTGGGCGCGCAAATACGGCATCCAGAGCACCATCCACACCGGCGGCCCCTCGATTCCCGGCTCCGGCCTGATCGACAAGGACGTGGTGCTGGAGGCCGACACCGACGTGGTCGGTCACATCAACGGCGGCCACACCGCCCTGCCCGACGACCAGATCCGCTGCATCTGCGAGGGCTGCAAGCGCGGCCTTGAGCTCGTGCACAACGGCAATGAGCGCTCGGCCCTGTTCACGCTGCGCACCGCCCGCGAGATGGGCGACCTGCATCGCGTCATCCTTGGTACCGACGCGCCCGCCGGCTCCGGCGTGCAGCCGCTCGGCATTCTGCGCATCGTCTCGATGCTGTCCTCGCTCGGCGACCTCCCGGCCGAGATCGCATTCTGCCTTGCCACCGGCAACACCGCCCGGATGCGCCAGCTCGACTGCGGCCTGATCGAGGTCGGCCGCTCCGCCGACTTCGTCATCATGGACAAGGCCCAGCACTCGCCGGGCAAGAACATCCTGGAGAGCGTTCAGCTCGGCGATCTCCCCGGCATCGGAATGACCATCATCGACGGCATCGTCCGCACCCAGCGCAGCCGCAACACGCCGCCCGCCGGCAAGGTGCCGGAGGTGGTGGCGAAGTGATGCAGCCGGAGCGGCCCGCCGCTCGCACCGTCCCTCGAAGGCATTGAACAAGTCGCAAGCCTGTTGCGTCTAACGCAGGCAGCCCTCGGCGGCGGCAGTTCATTGTTCGACCATCGAGGCTGACATGAAGGACCCATCACGGATAGCCGTGGGCGTGGCTGGCGCGGTGGCGGGCTATATCGCGATCTTTGTGCTGTTTTCTCTGCTCGATGTCGGCAACCGTGCGGACCCGATCACATCGGGTCTGCTGGGACTGTTCGTCTACTCGCCCACCGGTGCAATCGCCGGCGCGGTCCTCGCCAATTGGCTCGTGACGCGTTCAGGCAAAAATGCAGGGCAGGACGCAGGCGTCGGCGGCGTCGCGCGGAACAGCTTAAAGTCGCTCGGCATCGTCGCCCTGCTCTGCACCGCCGGCCTCGGCGCCTACATTGCGTACGCATACGCGACCGCAACGCCCTGGCTCAACCGCAACGGCGCCAATCCCCTGCTCGTGTTCGAGGTCCGCTTTCCGGCGGGAGTAACGGTGCCGACATCGGCGCAGGACATCACCATCGAACTGCAAACCGACATCAACACCATGCCGGGCGAAGTCAGTCCGGCCGCGTTCTATCGCGATGGTGACCAGGCGGTTATCGCCGGCGAAGTCGAGCTGGCGTTTCGAACCTCGCACCGGCAGCTCGCCATCACCATCCAGGGCCAGCCGAGCCGGATCTATCCGATCGATTTGACGGCCCGGGCGCCGCATACGCCGGAATTCGGAACGTGGCGGCGGCTTGGTGACGGCAGCGAAATCCGCTACCGCGCCAAATGGCCGGGAAAGACGTAAGAGATCAGCGCTTCTTCGCAATCTCACAGCGCACATAGGTCTGGCGCTTGGCCCGCCCAACCGGACCGTTGTCCATCACCAGCCTGCCATCCGCAGCGAGAGAGACGCGAGGATTGGAGCGAAATTTTTCGCCCTCGCCTTCGCAGGCCAGCTTCATTTTCCAGCCGAGCCTTCCGTCGGCCGTGATCTGGCTGGCGCGGCACCGCGTCTCATACCAGTACAGGCGATTGCCGCCCTCGATGCTCATGCGGTTGGGACTGTCGTCGTCGCGACAGTCCTTTTTGGTCGAGGCCCAGAAGCCTTCGTAAGGCTGCGCCGCCAAGGCGGGAGCGCTTTCGCCGACGAGCACGGCAGCAAAACTCAAGACAACCGCAAAGCGCGTCGCAACTCTCATGACCAAAACCTCGATAAACCCTTCATCAAGGTTAGTCGCCAGTTCCGGCACCTTGTTCAACTGCCGTAGGGTGGTCAAACGGCGCGAAGTGCCGTGCCCACGATTTTTGCGACTCGAGAAAGGATGGCGGGCACGCTTCGCTCTGCCCGCCCTACGAAACCTTCACCTGAGCTTGTTCAGCAGCATCATCAGCGTCTCGCGCTCTTTCGCCTCGAGCGGCGCCAGCGTCTCGCGGGTGATCGCCAGCGCGTTCGGCGCCAGCTTTTCGGCAAGCTGCTGTCCGGCGCGGGTCAGGCTCACCAGCAGGCGGCGGCCGTCCTCGGGATCCTGGCTCGTCTCGGTGAGGCCGCGCGCGGTGAGACGATCGATCACGCCCTTGATGGTCGCGACGTCCATCGCCGTCAGGCGCCCGAGCTGATTCTGCGAGCACGGCCCGGTCTCGGCCAGTTTCGACAGCGCCGCCCATTGCGTCGGCGTCAGATTGGTGCCGATGTCGCGGGCGAAGATCGAGCTGTGGCGCTGCCAGACCTGGCGCAGGATGAAGCCAACCTGTTCGTCGAGCACGTAAGGCGGTTTCGCCGGTTTGACACTTTTCTTTGCCGCAACGCTTCTCGCCATCCGTTCGCAGCCCTTCCCCTTGCCTCACAACGACAGATGCGCGTCGCGGATATCCGGGCGCGCGTCGAGCTCGGCCATGGTGCCGCCGAAGCAGATGCGGCCGCGCTCGATGATGTAGGCGCGATCCGAAATCAGCCGCGCGAAATGCAGATTTTGCTCGGAGACGACGATGCTGACGCCTTCCTTCTTCATGGTCAGGATGGCGTCGACCATCTGCTCCACGATCTTCGGCGACAGGCCCTCCGACGGCTCGTCCAGCAGCACCAGCGAGGGATTGCCCATCAGCGTGCGCGCGATGGTGAGCATCTGCTGCTCGCCGCCGCTCATGCGTCCGCCCGGGCGGTTCTTCATCTCGCCGAGGTTAGGAAACAGCGCGAACAGCTTTTCGCGCGTCCAGTGCGGTGCGTTCGGACGCTTCGGCTGGCGGCCGACTTCGAGGTTTTCCTCGACGGTCAGGTCCGTGAAGATGCGACGCTCCTCCGGCACGTAGCCGAGGCCATCGCGCACGATCTCGTGTGTCGGCTTCGACGAGACGTCCTTGCCCTCGAACGTGATGCGGCCGGAGCGCTGCGCGACGAGGCCGACGATCGACCGGAACGTCGTCGACTTGCCGGCGCCGTTGCGTCCCAGCAGTGCCACCACCTCGCCCTCGCCGACCTCGAAGCCGATGTCGAAGAGGATATGCGCCGGACCATAATGGCTGTTGAGGTCTTGCACCGTGAGCTTCATGTGGAGGCTCCCTCGCGGTGCCGGGCATCGTAGACAAGGCCCTCGCCGAGATAGACCGCCTGCACCTGGGGATTGCCGCGCACTTCCGCCGGCGAGCCCTCCGCGATCAACGTCCCGCGGTTGAGCACGAGGATGCGGTCGGCATGCTCGAACACCACGTCCATGTCGTGCTCGGTGAAGAGAACGCCGATGGATTTTTCCCGGGCAATGCGCGCGGTCAGCCGCATCAATTCGACGCGCTCGCGCGGTGCCATTCCGGCCGTCGGCTCGTCCATCAGCAGCAGCTTGGGCTGGTTGGCGAGCGCAACCGCAAGCTCGAGCCGCTTGAGATCGCCATAGGCAAGCTCGCCGCAGGGCCGGTCCGCATAGCCGCCCATGCCGACCAGCTCGAGCAGGCGGCCGGCCTCGTCGCGGTCGAACTTCGGCGCCGAGCCGAACAGATTGAACAGCTGCTTGCCGTGCGAGATCAGCGCGACCTGCACGTTCTCGCGCACGGTCATGGTGGCAAAGGTCGCGGTGATCTGGAATGTGCGGCCGACGCCGAGCCGCCAGACCTCACGCGGCTTCCGGCCGGTGATCTCCTCGCCGAGCAGGCGGACGTGCCCGCTGTCAGGCATGTTCTGGCCGTTGAGCATGTCGAAGCAGGTGCTCTTTCCCGCGCCGTTCGGCCCGATCAGCGCCAGGATCTCGCCGGCCCGCAGCGAGAACGAGACGCCGCGCACGGCATGGATGCCACCATAGGATTTGGTCAGGCCTTCGACCGCGAGAAGTGGAGGTGCGACGCTCATTCGGCAGACTCGATCGGCTTGGCGAGCAAAGTTGATCCCGGCGGCGATGCTTTCTTGCGGCGCTGCGCCAGCATCTCCAGCGTGCCGACGATGCCCTTGGGGAAGACGACGACGATCAGCATGATGAAGCCGCCAAGCACGAGCTTCGACAGATCGGTCTGGCTCACCAGCCAGATATTCAAAGCCTTGTAGATGATGGCGCCGATCACCGCGCCCGACACCGTCTCGACGCCGCCGAGCAGCACCATGACCAGCGCGTCGACCGAGAGCGAGATGCCGAGATTGTCGGGGAACACGCTGCCCTTCAGGTAGGCAAACAGCGCACCGCCGATGCCGGCGGTCGTGCCGGCGATCACGAAGGCGGTCCACTGGATGCGCTTGGCATCGATGCCGATGGCTTCGCTGCGCAGAACCGAGTCGCGCGTGGCACGAAGCGCGTAGCCGAACGGCGAGAACACCATGGTCCGCAGCGCGACGGTCACCAGCGCCGCGACGCCGAGCGAAAGCCAGTAGAAGCGCGACGGGCTTGCCGCCCAGCTCGACGGCCAGAGGCCGAGAATGCCGTTGTCGCCGCCGGTCACGTCCACCCACTGGAACGCGATCGACCAGACGATCTGCGCGAAGGCGAGCGTCAGCATCGCGAAATAGACGCCGGAGAGCTGCACCGCGAAGAAGCCGAACACGGCCGCGCCCATGCAGCCGAGCAGCGGCCCGAGCAGCAAGCAGACGATCATCGGCAGTCCCGCCATCTTGGCGAGGAAGGCGATGCCATAGGCGCCCAGGCCAAAATAGGCGGCGTGCCCGAACGATGCGAGGCCGCCGACCGACATCAGGAAGTGCAGGCTGACGGCGAAGATCACGAAGATCGCGATCTCCGAGCCCACGGTCAGCAGATAGTTGCCGGCGAACAGCGGCAGCATCGCTGCGACGATCAGCGCCGCAAGCGCCATCAGCCGCTCGTTCGACGTCAGCGGCCGCCAAGGATTGACGGTGAGACCCGGCGTCTTGCGCGCGGCCGCCTCCGGCTTGCCGAACAGGCCCCAGGGACGCACGATCAGCACCACGGCCATGACCAGGAAGACGAGAATGATCGAGATCTTCGGGAAGATCAGGATGCCGAAGGCATTCAGCTCGGAGACCAGCACCGCCGCGACGAAGGCGCCGACGATGCTGCCGAGGCCGCCGATCACGACCACGACGAAGACCTCGACGATGATGCGCAGGTCCATGGCGTGGTGCACGGCATCGCGCGGGATCTGGAGCGCGCCGCCGAGCGCTGCCAGGAAGACACCGACAGCGAACACCGACGTGAACAGCCACTTTTGGTTGACGCCGAGCGCGGCCACCATGTCGCGATCCTGCGTCGCCGCGCGCACCAAGACGCCCCAGCGCGTGCGCTGGAACAGCAGCCAGAGAATGCCGAGCACGACGGGACCGAGCACGATCAGGAACAGGTCGTAGCTCGGAATGTTCTGGCCGAAGAAATCGATCGCGCCCCTGAAGCCCGGCGCGCGGCGGCCGACGAGATCGTCGGGCCCCCAGATCAGCACGACGAGATCCTCGACCATCAAGGTCAGGCCGAAGGTCGCGAGCAGCTGGAACAGCTCGGGCGCATGATAGATGCGCCGGAGCAGCACCATCTCGACGATGACGCCGATCAGCGCCACCGCGAACGCGGCCAGGACGATGCCGCCCCAGAAGCCGAACGCGCCGGACAAGCGCTCGGTCAGCGTGAAGGCGATGTAGGCGCCGATCATGTAGAAGGCGCCATGCGCGAAATTCACGATCCGGGTCACGCCGAAGATGATCGACAGGCCCGAGGCCACCAGAAACAGCGACGCTGCGCTGGCGAGACCGGTCAGAAACTGTACGACGTAAAAGGCCATCGGCGGTCCGGGTTGGTTAGGTCTCGGTGCTGGTCTTCATCCTTCGAGACGGCGCTCCGCGCCTCCTCAGGATGAGGTCCGGGACCCTCATAGTGAGGAGCGCGGCGACGCCGCGCGTCTCGAACCATGAAGGCCCCGGTCTCTGTTGTATCAATCCTTCGGACGCAACTTCGCGACTTCGGCATCGCTGGGCAGATAGTCCGCGCCTTTCTTGTAAGACGAGTCCACCATCACGCCCTTGCCGTCCTTCAGCGCGGTCTTGCCGACGAAGGCCCCGAGCGTCGACTGGTGGTCGATCTTGCGGAAGGTGATCTCGCCGAACGGCGATGGCATCGTAAGCCCCTCCGCCGCGGCAATCAGCTTCTCCGGATCGGTCGATCCTGCCTTGGCCAGGATCGCGGCGGCCGACTTGATGGTCTGGTAGCCGACGATCGAGCCGAGACGCGGATAGTCGTTGTACTTGGCCTGGTACGCCTTCAGGAACGCGTCATGCTCGGGCGTCTTGATCGAGTACCAGGGATAGCCGGTGACGATCCAGCCCTCCGGCGTCTCGTCCTTGAGCGGGTCGAGATATTCGGGCTCGCCGGTGAGGAAGGAGACGACCTCGCGCCCCTTGAACAGGCCGCGGGTGTTGCCTTCGCGCACGAGTTTGACGAGATCCGCGCCGAACGTGACGTTGAGGATCGCTTCCGGGTTGGCGGCGGCAACCGCCTGCACCACCGGGCCGGCGTCGATCTTGCCCTGCGGCGGCCATTGCTCGTCGATCCACTGGATGTCGGGGCGCTTCTCCGACATCAGCTTCTTGAACACCGCGACCGCCGACTGGCCGTATTCGTAGTTCGGCGCGATCGTCGCCCAGCGTTTCGCCGGCAGCTTGCTGGCAGCTTCCACCAGCATCGCCGCCTGCATGTAGTTGGAGGGACGCAGGCGGAAGGTGTATTTGTTGCCCTTGGACCAGGTGATGGCGTCCGTGAGCGGCTCGGCCGCGAGGAAGAACACCTTCTTCTGGTTGGCGAAGTCAGAGACCGCAAGACCGATGTTCGACAGGAACGTTCCCGCGAGCATCGCGACGCCCTCGCTCGAGACGAGCTCGTTGGCCGCGGTCTGCGCGTCCGCCGGCTTGCCGCCGTCGTCCTTGGAGATGACGACGAGCTTCTTGCCGTTGATGCCGCCGGCCGCGTTGACTTCCTCGACCGCAAGCTGCCAGCCCTTGCGATAGGGCTCGGTGAATGCCGGCAGCAGCGAATAGCTGTTGATCTCGCCGATCTTGATGTCCTGCGCCAGGGCCGAATGGGCCATGCCGCCTGCCAGAAGCGCGAAGGCCGCGCCGACGATAGTATTTCTTGCTCGCATCCCAACCTCCAATTTGAACTCGCCTACGACTTCTATCTCAGACCGTCTTCGCCCTTGATCTCCGCGACCGTCAGCCCGCCGACGCGCGGCAGCGGACGGCCGCTGTCGGTGACGGCGACAGCGACCATGATCTCGTTGGCGCGCGGCGCATCGTTGATCTGTACCTCCATCCCGTCGAAATGGCTGCGGACGAAGGCTGCGTCCTTGTGCCCCAGCGGAATGTCCAGGGTCGTGCCGGGGCCGCTGCGCTTCTTCGAGGACGGGATCAGCGCCGCGCCCTTCCCCAGAACTTTACGCACCGGCGCGCCCATCTTGGGGTGGAGGATTGCGGCGGCATGCTCCAGCTCGCCGTTCTCGCCGACGGCCGCGGCCTTGCCGTAGCTATGTGCCTTGGCGCCATCGATGCCGAGCGCCGCCACCGCGCGCTTCGATAAGAGCTCGCCCAGCTCCTCGCCGATCGCGATCAGCGGCGAAAGATCCTCGACATATTTTCCGGCGAAAGGATTTTCGATCACGGCGATCGCGGCGGCACGCCGGGTCGGCGGCGACACCTGGCGTCCCATCTCCATCTGCGTCTCTTCGACGACGGTGACGATCTTGCGGATGATCGCGCTCATGTTTCGCTTCCCTGTTCAGGCATGGATCGCGTTCTCCAGCACACGCGGGCGCGATCGTTGCTCTTCTATATCCTTTGTTCCGATGACAAGCATATCACCACAAAGCCGCAGCACGGCACCTTCGATCAGTCCGCGATCGAACAATTGCCGTGCACATTCCGCGCCAGATTCAAGCGCGGCGGCGATCTCATTGTGAGACAGCTCGCCGACACCGCGCGTCACGAGGCGCGCGCCCAGATCGCTGTCGGGCTGAAGCTCGTTCGCAGGCTGTCGGATGATTGCGGGATGCCCGGGCAGATCGACGGCATTGGCGATCACGGTCGCGGCCGCATCGGCCTGCGAAGCGGTTGCGGCCAGCACGGTCACGGCATCGGCGATCCCGAGCGAAAAGCTGCGGCCGTGCCGACCGCTGGTCGCGACGCCCCGCACCGGATCGTTCGCATCGATCCGCATCCTCCGCATCACGCCGTCGTGGTCGGGACGATCCATCAGGCCGACCGAAAAATGCTCGCCCACACCGAGATGCAGCGCGATGTCGCCGCCATTGTTGACGTAAATCCGATCGAGCGGTGCAGCGCGCAGCATCGCGGCCAGAATCTCCTCCGCGACGCTGCCGGCAACGGCCGCCATCGGCGTGATGAAGCAATCGGCGGCATAAGGCGCGACGGCAGCGTGCATGCGGCGGGCGACAACGCCCTTCAGCGAGGTCTTCTCCTCGACCGCCGTACGCAGCCCTGGCAATTCCGCGCAAAGCTCGTCGAGCAATCCAGTGAACCGCAGCGCCGCAGCCTCATAGGCGACCCGCACCGCATCCGTACGTCCCCTCGCCTCCACGATCAGATCGATCGGTCCATCCTGCAAATGCAGCCGCCGGCCATCAGACAGCAATGCGATTTGCGGGCGCCTGGTCATGTGCGAGGCCCCGGAATCGGGTTCTGCCAGGGCAATTGGCGGACATCGTCGCCGCTCTGCACCTCGGAGAGCGGCTTCACATAATCCATGTGGCCACCGAGCGCGGCATAGTCGGACAGCTTCATGGTGAATTCGATCGGCGCGACCAGGGCCGGTGTCGGCACATAGCCGAACGCGCCTGACGGCATCTGCGTCACGTCGACCATGTAGGTGATGCCGCCGCCGGGCCAGACATAGACCGGCGCGCCGCCGCTGGTGACGCGCGTCAGCGCATCCTTCACCGAGCGCGTCAGCCGCACCGGGTTGTCGGTGACGCCAGCGCGCAAGGAGCCGCCCGCGCCCGCCATGAACAACACCGTGCACAACGCGGGCTCGCAATTTTCCTGGATGCGCTCGACCGAGAACTTCAAGTCGTCAGGCATCTCGGTCTCGACCGGCTTCAAGGCCTGGTCGAGCACGTAATAGGATGAATGCTCTCCGGTGGTGGAGACCATCAGCATGGTCAGACCGGGCTTTGCTTCCTTGGCATCGAACGGGCCAAGGATCGACAGGGGATCTGAGATGTTGGTGCCGCCCCAGCCCGTGCCTGGATCGGCCACCTGGAAATAGCGGCCGGGCGTCGAGCGACGGCCCTTCATCTTGATGCCGGTGTCGGCGATGTCGAGCAGCTTGCCCGCTTGATGCTCGCTGAGCACGCCGGTGATGTGGTCATCGACCACGACGACTTCGTCCACCTTGCCGTGCCATTGCTTGGCGAACATGCCGATCGTCGCCGAGCCGCAGCCGACGCGCATGCGCTCTTCCTTCACGCCGTTGACGATCGGCGGCTGCCCGGCCTGCACCACCACGGTGGCGCCGCCATCGATGGTGAGCTCGACCGCCTTGCAATTGGCGAGGTCCATCAGCGTGTCGCAGGTGACGCGGCCCTCCTTCTTGGAGCCGCCGGTGAGATGATGCACGCCGCCTAGCGAGAGCATCTGCGAGCCGTATTCGCTGGTGGTGACATGGCCGACCGCCTCGCCCTGCGCGCGCACGGTCGCGGTCTCCGGGCCGAGATAGCGATCGGTGTCGATCTTCACCTTGATGCCGCAATAGGAGAAGATGCCCTCGGTGACGACCGTCACCATGTCGACGCCTTCGACCTCCGCAGAGACGATGAAAGGCGCCGGCTTGTAGTCGGGATAGGTCGTGCCTGCCCCGATCGCCGTCACGAAAGTCGAGGGCTCGTGGACGATCTTGCCGTCCCAGTCCTCGGTGCGGCTGAACGGGACGAGCTTGCCGCCGTGAGAGACGGTGCGCTCCAGGATGACATGCGGATCGACGCGGACCAGCTTGCCGTCGTGATTGGCATAGCGATCGCAGGCCCCCGCCGCGCCGGGCTTGATGTAGCACATCACCGGACAAGCATCGCAGCGGATCTTGTCGATGACGGCGCTCGTCGTTTCTGTCACCATGTCGGAGCTGGCGGACACCGCTGTTATCATTCGTATACGAACGATGTTGCGCGCGCTGCCCCGGCGCTGTCAAGCGGCGGTGCAGCGCAAAAGATGCCACTGCCGCATAAAACCTCATTTGCCTATCGGCACTGTCCACAAAGAAGGCACCCGCGCTGCAGTGCGGCATGCACCGCTTGCACGTTTGTGTACAAACGGTATCGTCGCGGCGTCCGATTTTCGCGATTGCATGATCTTGGATATCGTCTTGGGCTTGGAAACGAGGATGACGCAGACACCGATCCGCCTCACCGTGAACGGCAGGATCCACGAGCTCACGGCAGCGCGCGACACGCCGCTGCTCTACGTGCTGCGCAATGATCTCGCGCTGAACGGCCCGAAATACGGCTGCGGCCTCGGCGAATGCGGCACCTGTACTGTCCTGATCGACGGACTGGCGGCACGCTCCTGCGCGATTCCGGTGAGCGGCTGCGCCGGGCGCGACATCGTGACGCTCGAAGGCCTCGGCACAAGCGACAAGCCCGACGTCGTGCAGCAGGCCTTCATCGACGAGCAGGCCGCACAATGCGGCTATTGTCTCAACGGCATGATCATGACCACCAAGGCGTTGCTCGCGATCAACCCGCGGCCGACCGAACAGGAGGCGCTGGCGGCGCTGCGCTACAATCTCTGCCGCTGCGGCACGCATGTCGAGATCCTTCGCGCGGTGATGCGCGCATCGGGCCAGCTCACCGAGGCCGCAGATTGATGGCGTCCTTTGTTACGAACGGAGCTGAGCGTGCGGGTTCGCTCATCGTCGCGCGCAGCGTGGACGAGGTCACATCGGAAACCTTCGTCCGCATCACCGCGGACGGTTCGGTCACGGCCTATAACGGCCATGTCGATCTCGGCACCGGCATCCGCACTGCGCTGGGCCAGATCGTCGCCGAAGAGCTCGACGTGTCCTTTGCGCGCGTTGTCGTCGTGCTCGGCAATACGGCATTGGTGCCGAACCAGGGCGCGACGATTGCGAGCGAGACCATCCAGATCACGGCCGTGCCGCTGCGGAAGGCCGCGGCGCAAGCGCGGCACTTTCTGATCGCGCGCGCGGCGGAACGCCTGGACTTGCCCGAAGCCGAGCTCAAGATCGAGGACGGACTCGTTCGCGGCCACGACAATCGCAGCGTCAGCTATGGCGAGCTCATCGGCGACGAAGCGATCCGCCTCGAGCTCGCCGATGACGTCGAGCTCAAGCCTGTCGGCGATTACGCGATCGTCGGCCAGTCGGTGCCGCGCGTCGATCTACCTGCTAAAGCCACGGGCGAGCTGACTTTCGTGCACGACGTCCGAGTATCAGGAATGGTGCATGGCCGCGTGGTGCGGCCGCCCTATGCTGGCGTCGATGCCGGACCGTTCGTCGGCACCAGCCTCATTGCGGTCGACGAATCCTCCGTGCGCGACATTCCCGGCCTTGTCGCCGTCGTGCGGATCGGCGATTTCGTCGGCGTCGTCGCCGAGCGCGAGGAGAATGCGATCCGTGCGGCAGAGCAGCTCAAGGTGAGCTGGAAGCCGACGCCGACGCTTACCGATCTTGGCGATGTCGAGACCGCCCTGCGTGCCAATCCATCGACGCCGCGCACGCTGATCGACAAGGGCGAGGTCGACAAGGCGATATCAGCCGCGGCCAAGCCGATGCAGCGCACTTACCTCTGGCCGTATCAGATGCACGCCTCGATCGGCCCCTCCTGCGCCGTCGCCGACTTTCAGGACTGCAACATCCGCGTCTGGTCGGGCACGCAGAACCCGCATGTGCTGCGCAACGACCTCGCGTTGCTGGTTGAGCGTCCCGAGAGCGAGATCGAGGTGATCCGGCTGGAGGCGGCCGGCTGCTACGGCCGCAACTGCGCCGACGACGTCACCGCCGATGCGCTGCTGCTGTCGCGCGCCGTCGGCCGTCCGGTCCGCGTGCAGCTGACGCGTGAGCAGGAGCATGCCTGGGAGCCCAAAGGCACGGCACAACTCATCGACGTCAATGGCGGCCTCGACGCTGACGGCGGCATTGCTGCTTACGACCTCGCCACGCGCTACCCCTCGAACGCCGCTCCGACGCTGGCGCTGCTGCTGACCGGTCGCATCTCCCCCGAGCCCACCGTGCTCCAGATGGGCGACCGCACCGCGATCCCGCCCTATGATTACGAGCACATGCGCGTCGTCGCCCACGACACGCCGCCGATCGTGCGGGCCTCCTGGTTCCGCGGCGTCTCGGCATTGCCGAACACCTTTGCGCATGAATCCTATATCGACGAGGCTGCGGCCGAAGCCGCCGTCGATCCGATCGAATATCGCCTGCGCTATCTGAAAGACCCGCGCGCGATCGATCTGGTCAATGCGGTGGCCGAGCGCGCGGGCTGGACGCCGCGGCCGGTCCGAGAGGAGAAGGACGGCGAGGTCGTGCACGGGCGCGGCTTTGCATATGCGCTCTACGTCCACAGCAAGTTTCCGGGTTACGGCGCGGCGTGGTCGGCCTGGGTTGCCGACGTCGCGGTGAACAAGACGACCGGCGACGTCAGCGTGACGCGCGTCGTTGCGGGGCAGGATTCCGGGTTGATGATTAACCCGGACGGCGTGCGCCACCAGATCCAGGGCAACGTCATCCAATCCACCAGCCGCGCGCTGATGGAAGAGGTGCCGTTCGAGCGCGGCACGGTGGCCGCGCGCGAATGGGGCGCCTATCCCATCATCCCCTTCCCCGACGTACCCAAGATCGACGTCTTGATGCTGCCGCGGCAGGACCAGCCGCCGCTCGGCGTCGGCGAGTCTGCTTCGGTGCCGAGCGCAGCGGCGATCGCGAACGCCATCTTCGATGCCACCGGCGTGCGCTTCCGCGAGCCGCCGTTCACGCCCGAGCGAATCCTGAAGGGATTGCACGGCGAAGCACCGGCGACACCGCAGTCCCTGCCTGCGCCGGCAGCCCCGCCTCCATCGCGTATCTGGGAAAATCCGTTCGCCAGCCGCGCCGGCATCTTTGCAACGATCGCAGCCGTCTGCAGCGCCGCGATCGGTATCGGCGCGGCGCTCCTTCCCGGCCGCGCCATCGCGCCGATCACCCGGCCGGATGCATCGGTCTATTCCGCAGCGACAATCGCCCGCGGCGCGCAGCTCGCCGCGCTCGGCAATTGCGCGGAGTGCCACACCGCCGTCGGCGGCGCTCCCAACGCCGGCGGACGCGCCTTGGAAACGCCGTTCGGCACGATCTACGCGACCAACATCACGCCCGACGTCGAGACCGGCATCGGCGCCTGGTCCTACCCCGCGTTCGAGCGCGCCATGCGCGATGGCCTGCATCGCGACGGACGCCGGCTCTATCCGGCCTTCCCCTACACGCATTTTGCAAAGACCAGCGACGCCGATCTGCAGGCGCTCTACGCTTATCTGATGGCGCAGCCTGCGGTGCGCGCGACGAGGCCGGCGAATGCGCTCGCCTTCCCGTTCAATCTGCGCCCGCTGCTCGCGGGCTGGAACGCGCTGTTCCACCGAACCCACGAATTCAAGCCGGACCCGTCAAAGTCCGAGCTTTGGAATCGCGGCGCTTATCTGATTGAGAGTCTCGGCCATTGCAGCGGCTGTCATTCGCCCCGCAACGCCCTCGGCGCCGAGCAGCGCAACGCCTATCTCGCCGGCGGCTTCGCCGAGGGGTGGGAAGCGCCGGCGCTGACCTCGCTCTCGCACGCGCCGATTCCGTGGAACGAGGAGGAGCTCTACGCCTATTTGCGCACCGGCCATTCGCGTTACCACGGCGTCGCGGCCGGCCCGATGGCGCCTGTTATCCGCGACCTCAAGGCTCTGCCCGACCAGGACATCCGTGCGATGGCGGTCTATCTCAACTCGTTCAATGACACGGCGGTCGACCAACAGGCGCAGGATGCGCTTGCCGCCAAGCTCGAAAGCACAACGGAAGTGACCGTCGCCTCCTCCGCGGGCGCGCGCCTCTATCAAGGCGCCTGCGCGGTCTGCCACGAGGTCGGCGGCCTGCCGCTGTTCGGCACGCGGCCCTCGCTCGCACTCAACAGCAACCTGCACAGCGCCACGTCGGACAATCTGGTGCAAGTGATCCTGCATGGCATCGCTGAGCCCGTCTCGAGTGATCTCGGCTACATGCCCGCGTTCAGGAACAGCATGAGCGACGCGCAGATCGAGGAGCTCGTCAGCTTCCTGCGCCGGCAGTTCGCACCTAGCAAGCCGGCCTGGACCGGCGTGCGCGAGACGATCTCGCGGGTGCGAAGTTCGACCCACTAACGTCATTCCGGGGCCCGAGCATAGCGAGGGAGCCCGGAATCCATACCCACCAGCCGGGGTTATGGATTCCGGGCTCGCCGCTTCGCGTCGCCCCGGAATGACACTGCGTGAATACGCTAGTCGTGCTTCACCTCCACCGGCGGCGTGCCGTGGGTGTGGAAGGACTCGATCGTCTTCAATCCCCAGGCCTGGCCCTTCTTGCGCTCCTCCTCGGTCCACACGATCGGCTTCCAGTCGGGCGCGAGAATGAGGCGCGCGCCGGCATTGGCGACTTCGACGCGGTTGCCGCCGGGCTCGTAGACATAGAGGAAGAAGGTCTGCTGGATCGCGTGCTTGTGCGGGCCGGTCTCGATGTGCACGCCGTTCTCTAGAAAAATGTCCGCGGCGCGAAGAATCTCTTCCCGGCTGTCGAGCGCGTAGGTGACGTGGTGGAAGCGGCCCGGCACGCCCGAATGATCGAGCGAATAGGCAAAGTCGTAGCTCTTGTTCGACATCGTCAGCCACATCGCAGCTTCACGGCCGTCGTTGAGCACAATCTGCTCGGTGAGGCGGCAGCCCAGATAGGTCTCGAAGAACTCGCGGTTGGCCTTGATGTCGACGGCAAGACAATTGAGATGGTCGAGGCGGCGGACATTGACGCCGCGGGCGGGAAAGCGCTGCGCCTGGTTCTTCAGCGCAGGCTTGAGTTCGGGCGGCGCCTGATACCATTCGGTCTCGTAATAGAGCTCGACGATGTGGCCATCGGGATCGCGGCAACGGAAGGTCGGCCCCTGCCCCATGTCGCCGTCGATCCAGCCGATATCGAAGCCGGATCCTTTTAGCGCCGCAACACGGCGCTCCAGCGCCTGCTGGCTGCGCGCACGGAGCGCCATGTGGCCCATGCCCGAAGTCTTCGACGCCGTGAGCTTGAGCGAATAGCGCTCGTAATCGTCCCAGCCGCGCAAATAGACCGACTCGCCCTTCTGGCCGCTGACGGTCATGCCCATCACATCGACGAAGAACCTCAGGCTCTCGTCGTGCTTCGGCGTCAGCAGCTCCATGTGGCCGAGATGGGCAAGATCGAGGATCGGTTCGGGCTGCATGTTTTCCTCCTGGAGCAGCGCCGGGCTTTCTGCGCGGCACCTCATTTGTACTAATGTACAAATCATTAGGTCCAGTCAACAAAGCAACCGATGTCCCTGCTGCGATCAGCGCCTGACCGCCATCCTCCGGACGAAGCGGGCAGCCTGCCCGAATGGTAAACTCTTCCTTAAGGACCATCTCACCTGAAAGGTCCGGAAAATGCAGCATTTTCCCGGCGATTTTGCCAATAAGCAGGCATTGGCGGCGAGGCTCCCGACCGAATTACCGCGGATTTAACGGAGCCGGCGCGTCCGGCGTTTAACCGTTTGTGCAGCGACGGCCGCGCATAGTCCGGGCAACTCCCCTTGCTCTTGCCAGGTTCATTCATCGTGACATCCTTTGGACGCGTGATTTCGGTTCGCGGATCGCTCGCCCGGGTTGGGCTTCTGGCGGAAAGCCTGATGCCGATCTCGGAGGTGCGGGCCACCGTCGGCCGGTTCGTCAGCATTCGCTGCGCCAGCTCGGTCATCGTTGCGATGATCACGGAGGTCTCCTGCGAAAATCTGTCGAGCTCCGACAATTACATTGCCATCGCCTCAGTCGACCTGCTCGGCGAGATCCTCAATGCCGCGGACAAGGCCAAATTTCAGCGCGGCGTCACCAACTATCCGACCATCGGCGATGCCGTCGACCTGATCACGAGCCAGGAGCTGCGCACGATCTACGCGCCGACCGGCTCGGACCAGATCAATGTCGGCTTCCTGCAGCAGGACCGCTCGGTCATCGCCTATGTCGACGTCGAGGAAATGCTGTCCAAGCATTTTGCCGTGCTGGGATCGACCGGCGTCGGTAAATCGACCGGCGTCTCGCTGCTGCTCAACGAGATCCTGAAGGCGCGGCCGAACCTGCGCATCTTCCTGCTCGACGTGCACAACGAATATGGCCGCTGCTTCGGCGACCGCGCGCTGGTGCTCAACCCGAGGAACCTGAAGCTGCCGTTCTGGCTGTTCAACTTCGAGGAAATCGTCGACGTGCTGTTCGGCGGCCGCGCCGGCGTCCCGGAAGAGCTCGACATCCTCGCCGAGGTGATCCCGCTCGCCAAAGGCGTCTACACACAGTACCAGAACGCCGACCGCATCGGCCTCAAGCGCATCGATCCCAAGCAGATCGGCTACACCGTCGATACGCCGGTGCCCTATCGCCTGGTCGACCTGCTGTCGCTGATCGACGAGCGCATGGGCAAGCTCGAGAACCGCTCCTCGCGCATCATCTATCACAAGCTAATCTCGCGCATCGAGGCGGTGCGCAACGACCCTCGCTACGCCTTCATGTTCGACAACGCCAATGTCGGCGGCGACACCATGGCCGAGGTGATCAGCCATCTGTTCCGCCTGCCCGCCAACGGCAAGCCGATGACGGTGATGCAGCTCGCCGGCTTCCCGGCCGAGGTGATCGATTCCGTCGTCTCCGTGCTCTGCCGCATGGCCTTCGACTTCGGGCTGTGGAGCGACGGCGTCTCGCCGCTGCTGTTCGTCTGCGAAGAGGCGCACCGCTACGCCTCCGCCGACCGCAACATCGGCTTCGGCCCGACCCGCAAGGCGGTATCGCGCATCGCCAAGGAAGGCCGCAAATACGGCGTCTATCTTGGCCTCATCACCCAGCGCCCCGCCGAGCTCGACGCCACCATCATCTCCCAGTGCAACACGCTGTTCACGATGCGCCTCGCCAACGACCGCGACCAGGCGCTGCTGCGCGCCGCCGTGTCGGACGCCGCCGCGAACCTGCTCTCCTTCGTGCCGTCGCTCGGCACCCGCGAGGTGCTGGCGTTCGGCGAAGGCGTGGCGCTGCCGACCCGCTTGCGCTTCAAGGAGGTGCCGCCGCACCAATTGCCGCGCGGCGAGGCCACCATCTCGAGCGTGCCCTCCGTCACCTCCGGCCACGACATGCATTTCGTCAGCGCCGTGCTCGAACGCTGGCGCGGCGCCACCTCGCAGCGCGACGTGCCGAACGACCCCGTGTTCTCGGCACCGCCCGCGAAGACGATGTCCAGCGTCGAAGCCCCGATGCTGCAGCCCTCGATGGGCCTCGATCCGGACCGCTTCTCGCTGCTGAAGAAGCCGCTGCGGTAAGGCCTCGCTCCATCCACATCGTCATTGCGAGCGCAGCGAAGCAATCCAGAGTCTTTCCGCCGGGGGGACTCGGGATTGCTTCGCTGCGCTCGCAATGACGGAGGATGGAACGTCGTTCCCACCTGACACCTTCGTCGCGGCCACTTCGGACCGGCAGATTGAGCCCGCCTTCCGCATCGACTATGGTTCCCGCCCCAAGCCGGACTCCATGCCCATGACAAAGACCGCCGCGCAACGCTTTCCCGCCCCCGCCCTCGACACCCTGCCCGACGACATCCGTAAGCGCCTCCTTGCCGTGCAGGAGAAGAGCGGCTTCGTCCCGAACGTGTTCCTGACGCTGGCCTATCGCCCCGACGAGTTCCGCGCCTTCTTCGCCTATCACGACGCGCTGATGGAAAAAGACGGCGGCCTCACCAAGGCCGAGCGCGAGATGATCGTGGTGGCGACGTCGGCGGCCAACCAGTGCCAATATTGCGTGATCGCCCATGGCGCGATCCTGCGCATCCGCGCCAAGAACCCTGTGATCGCCGACCAGGTCGCGATCAACTACCGCAAGGCCGACATCACGCCGCGGCAGAAGGCGATGCTCGATTTCGCCATGAAGGTCTCGGCAGACGCGCAGCGGATTTCCGAGGATGATTTCGTAGCGCTCGCGCCGCACGGCTTCAGCGACGACGACATCTGGGACATCGCCGCGATCTCCGCCTTCTTCGCGCTGTCGAACCGGCTGGCGAATTTCACGGGCATGCGGCCGAACGAGGAGTTCTATCTGATGGGCCGCCTGCCGAAGACGTAGTCGAGGCGCCATGACCGAGCTCGATTGGCCCGAAATCCTGCTGCGCCTCGGCACGGCCACGCTTGCCGGCGGCGCGATCGGCCTCAACCGCGACCTGCACGGCAAGCCGATCGGGCTGAAGACGCTCGGCATCGTCGGGCTCTCCACCGCGAGCGTGGTTCTGCTCGCATTGCAACTCGCCGAACCGGCCAGGGTCGTCGACGCCGCCAGCCGTGTCATCCAGGGCATCCTCACCGGCATCGGCTTTCTCGGCGCCGGCGTCATCGTGCACCAAAGCACCGGGTTTCGCGTTCGAGGCCTCACCAGCGCCGCCTGCACTTTCCTTGCCGCCTGCCTCGGCATCGTCTGCGGCGCCGGACAATGGAAGATCGTCGTCGTCGCCCTGGCGCTGGCCTTCGTGCTGCTGACGATTGGCCGCCGCCTCGAGCGCCGGCTGCATCGTATGCTTGGCGGCAAGGAAGATCCTCAGCGGACGGAGACCTCGCCGAGCTCGGGTCAGCGGGAGAGCGATTAGAATCGCAACCGTCGGCCCCAAATCGGCTTCAGCAGTTCGAGCGCCGTGAGCACCAGCACTCCCGCGCCGAGCGTGATCATCAAATCGTCAAGATGCAGGGGACCGAAGCGAAACAGGCCTGAGGCCGGCGGCCAGAACAAGGCTGTGGCGAGAACGAGCGCAATCAAGAGGAAGATCCAGAGCAATGCCGCGTTCGGACGGAAGAAGGCGGACAAGAACGATGCGCTGAAGGATCGATTGACCAGCACCAGCGCGAGGACGCAGACGACGAGCGCGATGAATGCGAGGGTGCGAGCCTCCTCGGGCGGAAGGCCGGAACGAAGCGCTGCGACGAAGATCACGGCGATCAAGGCGAAGGCCATCGTGCCTTGCAGAACGCTCCAGGCGATCAGGGGCCACGAGAACAGCTCCGCATCGGCACGCCGCGGCGGACGCTTCATGACGTCGCGCTCCTCCCGCTCGGCCTCGAACACCAGCGAGCAGACGGGATCGATGATCAGCTCCAGAAAGGCGATGTGCACCGGGCCGAGCACCAGCGGCAGCCCGAACACCAGGGGAAGCAGCGCAAGACCCGCGATCGGCACGTGGACGGCAAAGATAAAGGCCATGGCCTTGCGCAGATTGTCGTAGATCCGGCGACCGAGGCGGATGGATGCGACGATGGAGCTGAAGTCGTCGTCGAGCAGGACGATCGAGGATGCCTCGCGAGCGACGTCGGTGCCGCGGCCACCCATCGCGATTCCGATATGGGCGGCCTTCAGCGACGGCGCGTCGTTGACGCCGTCGCCCGTCATCGCGACGATCTCGCCGCTGCGCTTCAGCGCCTGCACGATCCGCAGCTTCTGCTCCGGCAGAACCCGCGCGAAGACGTTCACCTTCCTGACGAGTGCCTCGAGCTCGCGGTCGTCCGCGAGCTTGACCTGCTCCCCGGTCGCGACCTCATCGACGTCGAGCCCGGCTTGCGCGGCGATCGCCATGGCGGTCGCCGGATAGTCGCCCGTGATCATGATGACGCGGATGCCGGCCGAACGGCATTCGCGAACCGCCTCCGGAACATGAGGCCGCAACGGATCGGCAAGCCCGACCAGGCCGACGAAGCGAAATACAAAAGCCTCCTGGGATGCCGGCAGGGAAGCCTCATCGCAAACGGCAACCGCCATCCCCAGCACCCGGAGCCCGTCCTTCGCCATGGCCCCGACGGCAGCTTGCACGGCCTCCCGATCGGCCTCGTTCAGCCTGCACAGGCGCGCAATCGCTTCCGGCGCGCCCTTGGCGCATGCGACGAGGTCCGCCCCTCCGGCTGTCCGCCAAACCTGGGTCATGGCCAGCAGCTCGGGGCGCAGACCATAGGTGCGCACCAGCGTCCGCTCGCCATCCATCGCGTCGCCGTCCCGCAGGACACCACGCGCGAACGAATGCAGCGCCTTCTCCATCGGATCGAACGGCTCCGGAGAGCTTGCCAGTGCCCCGCAGCGCGCCAGCTCTGCGAATTCGCGCCCGACCTGATCCGGTCCGGACGCCTCCGCGCGCAGGCGCGCGCCGTCCAGCAGGCGCAGCTCGGCGACCGACATCTGATTCTGCGTCAGCGTTCCGGTCTTGTCGGTGCACAGGACTGTTGCTGAGCCGAGGACCTCGATGGCGGCGGCGCGCCGCGTCAGGACGCGGGCCTGCGAAATCCGCCACGCACCCATGGCCATGAACACCGTGAGCACGACACCGAATTCTTCTGGAAGCATCGACATGCCGATGGCGACGCCTGCCAGCAGCGCCTGCAGCCAGTCGCCGCGCGAGACGCCGTAGAGCACAATCGCGGCCAGGCTGATGATGGTGCCGCCGAGGAAGCAGAGCCGCACCAGCCTTGCGGTCTGTTGCTGAAGCCGCGGCGGCTCGGCCTGCAAGCCGCGAAGCGACAGCCCGATCTTCCCGATCTCGCTGCGCGGCCCGGTGGCCTCGACCAGCGCCAGCCCCTCGCCGCGCACGACGAGCGAGCCGGAATACACGAATGGCTGATCCTCGCCGCCGGGCCGGTGAGCGGCCGCTGTGATCTTGTCGGCGGTCTTCTTGCGGACGGGTACCGACTCGCCCGTCAGCAGGGACTCGTCGATCTGCAGGTCCCGCGCTTCGACGAGCGCGGCGTCGGCGGGAACGCGATCGCCTTCACCGAGGACGAGAAGGTCGCCCTGCACGACCTCGCGGCCGGCAATTCGCCGGCGCGCACCGTCACGCACCACCAGCGCCCGCGGGCTGGTCAGGTCGCGCAAGGCTTCCAGCACGCGTTCGGTTCGGGTTTCCTGCACCACCGTGATGACGATGGACATCGCCCCGAACGCCAGCAGAATCACCGCCTCCTTGAGATCGCCGAGCACGAGGTAGATCAGCCCGCCGCAGAGCAGCAGCAGCAGCATCGGCTCGCGCAGCACTTCCACCACGATGCGCAGCGGACTGCGTCGTTCCGGCCGAGGCAGTTCGTTGGGGCCGTCTGCCGCGAGCCTCGCCCGCGCCTCGGTCTCACTCAGACCGGCCGCACCTCCGCGTTGCACCTCGCTCACGGTTTCCGCCGCAGGCTCCAGAAGCTGCCGGCACCGACGATTGCGGTGGCGAGCAGGACGGCGACGAAGGTCTGTATGATGGTGAAGTTCAGCGCGTCGCGCGCGACGAACAGCGCCGTGATCGCGCCGGCGAGGACAAAGAGGATGCGAAAGATGACGCTCATGGCCGTGCCTCCAAGATCTGCATGACAAGATCTGCATGACTTGGAGCCCGGGCCCTCCCATCGGGCACAACGCTGTCTCTGCAACCATGCAGGCAGACCTTAGCCGGTCAGGGCGAGGCAGGTTTGCGACAGGTCAAACCTGACCCGGCCATCATCGGTCGACGACTGCGACGTGATGTCCACCCAGCAGCCAACAGTCAACAGCCGCTGCATCGCTCACGGCTGCGAGGCGTATGCGGCTAGCGCTTCGCCATCAACTCGAGCGCCGGAGCAAAGCGCTCCGCGAACGTCAACGTCTTGGCGTGGTGGACTGCGGCAAAGGATGCAGAGATTCCCGCCGAAGCGACCGCGAGCAAGCCAACTACGAAAGCCAGACGGCGCATGTTCGCCTCCTGTATGAGCTCGACTACCCCATAGAGATGGGGCCGCTCTGTTTCAGGATGGTTTCGTGGGCGGGGAAATTGATTTCGCTCAAGCGGCTGTGATGAGATCCGGCTTATCTCGGCACATTCCGTAACCAACTAACAAGGGTGGACGTGTTTTGCAGCGCCGGCCGTATTGGGAATTTGATACCCGCGAGCGCTATCCTAGGCACTGCGGCGGCAACATTCGCCGGGATGGGAGTCATCGAGGACTACGCAAATGAAGATCGTGATCCAGAAGCTCAATGGCCTGTGGCACCTCATCGTCGGATCGAGCCAGATCCGAACGCCGTTCCTGGACACCCAGGACCGCGCGCTGGTGGTCACTTACGCCCGCCGCGCCTATCCCGGCGCCAGGATCTTCCAGCGCGACTGACGTGAATACCCTCAGTCGTCGTCCGCCGGGCCGCACCAGGCGGGCAGATAGATCGCATTCTTGCTTCTGGCCGCGGCCATCGCCTTCTCGAGCGCATTATCGAAATCGGCCTCCACCGCCTTGCGCGAGACCTGCCGGCGCAGGAAGTCGGCCCACAGGAATTCGGAGAACGGTGTGGTGTCCTTGGCGAAGCCGCCCATGCGGCGCAATTCGCCGGCAAGACTGCGGAACGGATCGTCCTTGAGGTCAGCGACGGATTTCGGCAGGTCGCGGAACGAGCGCCGCTCACCCTTGGCGTCGTAAGGATAGACCCAGCGCTTGTTGTCCATGACGCCCCAGAACGCCTCGCGCTCCACCATCCTGAGATCGCCGACGACGGTCACCAGCACTTCCTTGACGCCTTCATCGTGCAGTGCGCGGCCGAGGTGATGATGATCGATCACGTAGTAGCGCGCGTCGGGACCGTAAACGACGGGGATCATGTGCTTGCCGAGCAGATCCGCCTGCTTCTTCTTGCCGTGCTCGCGCCAGCGCCTGCGCTTCTCCTTGACCTCGCGCATGCCGACCGTCATCTGCGTCGGCCGGAGCGACAAGATCGGAACCGGATGCACTCTCGGCTCGCGCGCGTTGGTCGTGGTCATGATCGAAGGCCCCTGGCAGCAACGAAACGGTTCGGGTTCCCGCGACTATGCCACGGGTCCCGCGGTGGCAAAATCCGTTCGGAAGACGCGCAGATCACAAGTCGATGCCGACCGGTAAAAAGACGTCCTCAATGGCTGTCGCTATGCCCGCGTTGCAGCGCAAAGCTCGCGACGGACACGATGGCCCGTTGCTGGATCGCGGCACACCGGTCCATGCGCAAATAGTACGGAGGCACAAATGCATCCTGGCATTGCAAAGATTTACTGCAACGCGTGCCTCACCTATGCTATCTAGATCGCTGCTTCGGAGTGATCCCCGCCCCATGAACAACCAGCGGCCCATAAGCTCTGATGAGGAGCACCGGGTGCTCCAGTTCAGGCCGCGCACCCCGCCTGCCCCAAGGGTCCAGCGCGGTAATGGCTCCGTGCAACCGCTTCGCCTCACGCCCGAACGGCTGGACCTGTCGCGCTACGAGCAGCCGCGTGCCGAGCCCGACAATTACCGGCAGCGCATGCTTGCCAACATCGCAGCGCTCGCCTTCACAATCGCGCTGACGGCGATCGGGATCTGGCTCGCGGTCAGCATCGCCGACCTGCGCCGGACCCAGGATTGCGTGCTGATGGGCCGCCGCGACTGCGTCAAGATCACGACACCGCATATCTAAGGCCCGGCCCGGCACGGACCTCATAGCGGACGGACCCAGCCCGCATCCCCAGCCGCGTCCGGTGCCGTCCCCGGAGGCCTGCCCGGCTCCATTGAACTCAGGGCGGCGCTCCGATATACGGGCTTTCGACCCGGCCAGAGGGGGGTTTGAGGGCGTCATCAGGGGCGCGATGCCCAGCCACCGTGCCACTCTGGACAATCTGACAAATACCTACAATATATCAAAGGCTTAGTGATGTCCTCCACATTCGATCAGGTCGCCACGATCATCGCTGAAACCTGCGACATCCCGCGCGACACGATCACGCCGGATAGCCATGCCATCGATGACCTCGGCATCGACAGCCTCGATTTCCTCGATATCGCCTTCGCGATCGACAAGCAGTTCGGCATCAAGCTGCCGCTGGAGAAGTGGACTCAGGAGGTCAACGACGGCAAGGCGACCACCGAGCAATATTTCGTGCTGAAGAACCTGTGCGCCCGCATCGACGAATTGGTTGCGGCCAAGGGCGCGAGCGCCTAAGGGCGCAGTCATGCAACTCGAATACTTCCACATGATCGATCGCATCGTCGACCTCAAGGTCGACGAGAAGACGATCGTCGTCGAAGCGCAGGTCCCGCAGGAAAGCACCATCTTCGAGGGGCACTTCCCGGGTTATCCCTTGATGCCCGGCGTGCTCCTGATCGAATCGATGGCGCAGGCCTCGGGCTGGCTTCAACTCGGCGTGTTCCGATTCGAACGCATGCCGATCCTGGCCGCCGTGAAGGAGGCCAAGGTCCGCGGCTCGGTCTTCCCCGGCGACCTCATGAGCATCGAGGCGAGCCTCACCCATGAAGGCTCCGGCTATGCCATGACCGAGGCCAAGATCCGGGTCGGCGGCAAGCTGCGCGCCAATTCGGCGCTGACCTTCACGCTGATTCCCTTCCCCAATGCGGATATGCGCGGATACATGGCGAAGGTCGCCGAGCGCGTCGGCTTTCCGCAACAGGCCGTATCGTCATGATTGACACTCCCGCTTTGAAGCCGGGCCAGACCGAGGTCTGGATCACCGGCATTGGGCTCGCCACCTCGCTCGGCGAGGGCCTCGACGCCAATTGGGCCGCGCTTTCCGAGAAGCGCATCAATGTCGACGAGAAGGGCTTTGCGCCCTACATCGTGCATCCCTTGATGCCGGTATCCTTCGACAGCCAGATCCCGAAGAAGGGCGACCAGCGCCAGATGGAAGCCTGGCAGCGCATCGGCACCTATGCCGCCGGTCTTGCGCTCGATTCCGCCGGCATCAAAGGCAACAAGGACATCCTGTCGAAGATCGACATGGTCGTCGCCGCCGGCGGCGGAGAGCGCGACATCAACGTCGACAGCGGCATTCTCACCGCCGAGGCCAAGGGCGCTAACGCGCCGGGCTTCCTCAACGAACGGCTGATGAGCGATCTCAGGCCGACGCTGTTCCTGGCCCAGCTCTCCAACCTGCTCGCCGGCAACATCGCCATCGTGCACGGTCTGGGTGGCACCTCGCGCACCTTCATGGGCGAAGAGGTCGCCGGCGCCGACGCCGCCCGCATCGCGCTCGCGCGCATCGCCTCGGGCGAGAGCGACATCGCGCTGGTCGGCGGCTCGTACAACGGCGAGCGCAAGGACTTGCTCGTCCTCTACGAGTTCGGCGACTTCAACCTGAAGGACAAGTTCGCGCCCGTGTGGGCGCGCAAGGACCATCCCGGCTTCGCGCTCGGCTCGGCCGGCGCCTTCCTGGTGCTGGAATCGAAGGCGCATGCGGAAGCGCGCGGCGCCAAGCCGTTCGCAAAGCTGTCGAGCGTCGTCGCCGACCTCGCCAAACGCAAGCAGCCCGGCGACATGACCGCGACGCTCGAGAAACTGTGGGACAAGCTGCCCAGGCGCGAGGGCAAGGGCGCGATCATCACCGGGGCGACCGGCGCGGAGCCTGCGACCTCGGACGAGCGCGACTTCCTGAAGAACCATGCCGACTTTCCGGTGCGCTCGACCGGCACGGTGTTCGGCCACGCCATGGAAACGCAATTCCCGCTCGGCATTGCCCTCGCCGCATTGTCGATCTCGCGCGGCGCGCTGTTCCCGCCGAATGATTCCACGGGGACCGAGATTGAAATGCAGGGCCCGCCCACCCAGATCGTGGTGGTGGGAGCCGGACACTGGCGCGGCGAAGGCATGGCGCTGGTCGAGGCGATTTAATCAGCTCAAGCGGGGATCGACATGATTGCACCACGCGACAAACTCGGGCGTCCCGTCGTCGTCGTCACCGGCATGGGCATCATGACCTCGCTCGGCGCCGGCAAATCCGACAATTGGGCAAAGCTCGTCGCCGGCGAATCCGGTATCCGCACGATCACGCGTTTTCCGATCGACGGTCTCAAGACCACGATGGCCGGAACGGTCGATTTCGTCAGCGCCGATCCGTTCTCTTCCACCGCTCTGTCCGAGCGGATGGCCGAGCTGGTGACGCAGGAAGCGCTGGAGCAAGCCGGCATCGGCGCCAAGGCCGATTTCCCGGGTCCGCTTTTCCTCGCGGTGGCGCCGGTCGAGGTTGAATGGCCGCAGCGTCGCGAGCTCGGTCGCGCCGTCGGCCAGCAAGACATCACCTATGACGATCTGCTCCGCATCTCCGGCGGCGGCAAGTTTAGCGCCTATCATCATCGCTTCATGTTCGGCTCGGTTGCCGCCTATCTTGCCGAGACCTTCGGCACCAAGGGCTCGCCGATCTCGCTGTCGACGGCGTGCGCGTCCGGAGCCACCTCGATCCAGCTCGGCGTCGAGGCGATCCGCCGCGGCGAGACGGACGCAGCGCTCTGCGTCGCGACCGACGGCACCGTGAACCCGGAAGCGCTGGTGCGCTTCTCGCTGCTCTCGGCGCTGTCGACCCAGAACGATCCGCCGCAGGCGGCCTCCCGTCCCTTCTCCAAGAACCGCGACGGTTTTGTCATGGCGGAAGGCGCCGGCGCGCTGGTGTTGGAGAGCTATGAAGCCGCCACCGCGCGCGGCGCAAAAATTCTCGGCGTGATCGCCGGCTGCGGCGAGCTCACCGATTCCTTCCACCGCACCCGCTCCTCGCCCGACGGCAAGCCGATCATCGGCTGCATGAACAAGACGCTGGCCGATGCCGGCATGACGCCGGATCAGATCGACCACATCAACGCGCACGGCACCGCGACGCCCGAGAACGACAAGATGGAGTTCAACACGACGTCGGCCGTGTTCGGCGAGCTCGCGCAGAAGATTCCGGTCACCTCCAACAAGTCGATGGTCGGCCATACCATCTCGGCCGCCGGCGCGGTCGAGGCGATCTTCTCGCTGCTCACGCTCGAGCATCAGCGCATTCCGCCGACGATCAACTACGACAATCCAGATCCCACGATCCTGTTCGACGTCGTCGGCAACAAGGCGCGCGATGCGCGCGTGACCGCGGTGATGTCGAACTCATTTGGCTTCGGCGGCCAGAACGCTTCGCTGATCCTGACCCGCGAACCGGCCTGACCGGACGCATGGCGCTGCTTCCTGCGAGCACGAAGGCCCGCGCGCGGGAGGCTGCCAAATCGCTCGGCGGCAGCCTGATCGGCGGCGCGACCGTCGCGATGCTGCGCACCACGCGCTATTTCGATCCGGCCAAGACCTCGGACTTCTTCGCGCGTGCCGTCAAGCTGATCGGGCCGCGCCTGCGCGAGCACCGCATCGGCCGCGCCAACCTCACCGCCGCCTTCCCCGAGAAGTCACCGGAGGAGATCGAACGGATCCTGATGGGCGTCTGGGACAATCTCGGCCGCGTCGGCGCCGAGTTCGCCCATATCGACCAGGTCTGGGACTACGCCCGCGATGTCCCCGAGAAGAGTCGCATCGAGATTTCCCCGCGCAGCATCGAGCTGTTCGACCAGATCCGCGACGACGGCAAGCCGGCGCTGATCTTCGCCGCACATCTTGCGAACTGGGAATTGCCGGCGCTCGCCGCGGTCGCGCATGGCCTGGACACCGCGATTCTCTATCGCCGCCCGAACATCGCCTCGGCCGATCGCATCATCCAGGAGATGCGCCAGGTCAACATGGGCACGCTGATCCCGGCCGGCCGCGACGCGCCGCTGCGGCTCGCGCAGGCGCTGAAGGACGGCAAGCACGTCGCCATGCTGATCGACCAGTATCTGACGGCCGGCGTCGAGGTCACGTTCTTCGGCCGCAAGACCCGCGCCAATCCGATGCTGGCGCGCCTCTTGCGCCAGGTCGAATGCCCAATCCACGGCGTGCGCATCATCCGCCTGCCCGACGGCCGCTTCCGCGGCGAGCTGACCGAGGAGATCCCGCCGGTGCGCGATGCCGACGGCAGGATCGACATCCAGGGCACCACGCAGGCGATCACGAGCGTGGTGGAAAGCTGGGTACGAGAACATCCCGAGCAGTGGCTGTGGCTGCATAGAAGGTGGCGGTAAATACTCCGTCATTGCGAGCGCAGCGAAGCAATCCAGAATCGTTCCACGGAAGCAGTCTGGATTGCTTCGTCGCTTCGCTCCTCGCAATGACAGGCGCTACTACCGCCCCGTCTTCACCTTCGTCCAGAGCCGGTTGATGATCCGTTGCGTGGCCGGCTCGCGCGCCGTGATCACGAACAGTTTTGCGAGCGTCGCTTCGTCCGGATAGATGTTCTTGTCATCAAGGATTTTTGGATCCACCAGCTTCTGGCTGGCGAGATTGCCGCTCGCGTAGGACAGGAAGTCCGAGTTCTTGGCGGCAACGTCCGGGCGATAGAGATAGTTGATCAGCTCGTAGGCTTCCTTGACGTTCTTGGCGTCGGCGGGGATCGCGAGATTGTCGAAGAACATCTGCGCGCCCTCCTTCGGAATGGTGTAGCCGATCTCGACGCCGCTTTTGGCTTCCGCGGCGCGGGCGCGGGCCTGCATGATGTCACCGGACCAGCCGACCACGAAGCAGATCTCGCCGGTGGCGAGCGCGCTTAGATATTCGGACGAGTGGAACTTGCGCACGGAGGGGCGGACTTTCGCCACGGCATCGGCGGCCTTTTCCAGGTCCGCCTGCTTGGTCGAGTTCGGATCGAGCCCGAGCCAGCTCAGCGCCGCCGGGAAGATGTCGTCGGCGGAGTCGAGCATGTGCACGCCGCAGTCCTTGAACTTGGCGAGGTTCTCCGGCTTGAAGACGATGTCCCAGCTGTCGATCTTCGCATCAGCCCCAAGGATCTGCTTCACTTTGGCGATGTTGTAGCCGATGCCCGTCGTGCCCCACATGTAGTTGGCGGCGTAGACATTGCCGGGGTCGTAGGTGGCGAGGCGCTGCGTCACCACCGGCCAGGCATTGGCGAGGTTCGGGAGCTTCGACTTGTCGAGCTTCTGGAAGATATTGGCCTTGATCTGGCGCTGCAGGAAATAAGCGGTGGGCACCACGACGTCATAACCGGACTTGCCGGCCATCAGGCGCGTCTCCAGCGTCTCGTTGGCGTCGAAGGTATCGTAGACGACCTTGATGCCGGTCTCCTTGGTGAAGGCCTCAAGGACGTCAGGCGCCATGTAGTTGGACCAGTTGTAGAAATTGACGACCCGCTCCTCGGCACCTGCGGGAGCGGAGAGCAACGTCAGCGCGGCGGCGATCGCGAAACCAAGGCCAAAGCCGGAGCGGCCGACGTTCGTCATCTCTGTCTACCTCTTGCGTCCACGCACCGCGTCCGACAGCCGCTCCAGTGCGGTGTCGAGCGTCTCATCCTTCTTGGCAAAGCAGAAGCGCACCACTGATGTGACCGGGTCCTGCTCGTAGAACGCCGAGACCGGGATCGCGGCGACCTTGTAGTCTTTCACGATGCGCCAGCAGAACTCAGTGTCACTCTCGTTGAGCCCGAGCGGCGACAGGTCGACGGTGAGGAAGTAGGTGCCTTGCGACTTCAGCACGGGGAAGCCGAGGCTCTCCAGTCCCTTGGTCAGCCGGTCCCTGCTCCGCGTCAGGTCCTTGCGCATCGACAGGAAGTAGTCGTCGGACTTGCCGAGCCCATAGGCGACCGCGGCCTGCAGGTTCGGCGCGGTGGTGAAGGTCAGGAACTGGTGCACCTTGGCCGCGACGCGGAGCAGCGGTGGCGCCGCGCAGACGAAGCCGATCTTCCAGCCCGTCAGCGAGAAGATCTTGCCGGCCGAGCCGACCTTGATGGTGCGCTCGCGCATGCCGGGAATGGTGATCAGCGGGATATGCTTGTGCTCGTCGAAGGTGACGTGCTCCCAGACCTCGTCGCAGATCGCGATGACGTCGAACTCCTGGCAGTAGCGCGCCAAGACCTCGAGGTCCTCGCGCGGATAGACCACCGCGCTGGGATTTAAGGGGTTGTTGAAGAGCACCGCCTTGGTCTTTGAATTGAAAACGCTTTTCAGCATGTCTTCATTCAGCCGCCAGTGCGGCGGCTCGAGACGCACCAAGCGCGGAATGCCACCGGCCTGGCGGATGATCGGCAGATAGGAATCGTACACCGGCTGGAAACAGACCACCTCGTCGCCGGGCTGGACCACCGCGAGGATCGCCGAGGTCAGCGCCTCGGTCCCGCCGGAGGTGACCATCACCTCGCTCATCGGATCGAGCTTGAGGCCGTGCCAATGGCCGTAATGGGTCGCAATCGCCTGGCGCAGCTCCGGCAGGCCCATCATCGAGGGGTACTGGTTGTAGCCGTTCAGCGAGGCCTCGGCCGCGGCGCGGCGGATGTCCTCGGGGCCGGGATCGTCGGGAAAGCCCTGGCCGAGATTAATCGCATTGTTGTCGCGCGCGGCCTGCGACATCGCCTCGAAGATGGTGACGGGAAGGTCGGCGAAGACCTTGTTCAGCGAAGAGCTCTTGGTCGTCATTGCGCGGTTAGCCACCGACCTTGCTGGGAAGCCCGGCCGCCTTCCAGCCCAGCATGCCGCCGGCCAGATGCTTGTCGTAAGACAGGCCCGCCGCCTGTGCCGCCAGCGAGGCTGTCACCGAGCGCTTGCCCGAACGGCAGGCGAACACGACCTCCTTGCCGGCCGGATCGGGGATCGCCTTGGGATCGAAGGTCGAGAGCGGAACCACGACGCCGTAAGGGTACGCCTCGGCCTCGACCTCGTTCGGCTCACGGACGTCGACGAGCAGATAGCGCCCTTCCGCGACACCCTTGGCGACCTCGTCCGGGGTCAGATCCTGCACTTGATTTGCCACATCATCCTCCAACGTCGCGGGCCGCGTACCGGGGCGATCCCGGCCGGCGGCAACCTCGCCTCTCGGGAGACGAAAATCAAGCGCCACAAAGGCTTGAGCCGCGCGGCGCAAGTTAAAGCTAAATCGCAGCGACTTGAAGTCCGCTTTGAATCCCATGCCCTGGATCGTCTGCCCTAGATCGTCACCTGCGTGCCGACCTCGACCACACGGCCGGACGGGATCTGGAAATAGTCGGTGGCGTCGTTGGCGGAGCGGCTGAGCGAGATGAACAGCCGGTCCTGCCAGCGCGGCATGCCGGAATGGGCGGCGGGCTTGAGCGCCCTGCGCGACAGGAAGAACGAGGTCGACATGATGTCGAACTGCCAGCCCAGCTTGCGGGCGATCGCGAGCGCCTTCGGCACGTTGGGCGATTCCATGAAGCCGAATTTCAGCGTCACCTTGGAGAAGGTCGGTGAAATCTGCTCCAGCTTCACCCGTTCGGCCGGATCGATCCGCGGGGTCTGCGCGGTCTCGATGGTGAGAATGACGTTCTTCTCGTGCAGCACCTTGTAGTGTTTCAGACTATGCATCAGCGCGGTCGGCGCGCTGAGCGGGTCCGAGGTCAGGAACACCGCAGTGCCGGGCACCCGCTGCGGCGGCCGCTTCTCCAGCATCGCCACGAGATCGGCGAGCGGGAACTCGAGCTTGCGCGATTTCTCGAACAACAGCCGGCTGCCGCGCCGCCATGTGTACATCAAGATGATCATGACTGCACCGAGCGCCATCGGCACCCAGCCGCCCTCGAACACCTTCAACAGGTTCGCGCTCAGGAAGGTCAGATCGAGGAACAGGAACGGCGCAATCAGCGCGCCGGCGGCAAGCGCTGACCAGCGCCAGCCCTTCCAGACCACGACGAAGCCCATCATCGCCGTGACCACCATGGTACCGGTGACGGAGATGCCATAGGCGGATGCAAGCGCGCTCGACGAGCGGAACAGCAGCACCAGCAGCACCACCGCGACCAGCAGCAGCTGGTTGATGCGCGGAATGAAGATCTGGCCGGAATGGGCTTCCGACGTATGGCGAATTTCAAAGCGCGGCAGCAGCCCGAGCTGGATCGCCTGGCGCGTCAGGGAATAGGCGCCGGTGATGACGGCCTGGCTCGCGATGACGGTCGCCATGGTGGCGAGGACGACCATGCAGCCTCGGACGAAGCCTTGCGGGAACAGCTGAAAGAACGGGCTCACGATCGCGCCGGGGTCGCCGAGCACCAGCGCGCCCTGCCCCAGATAGTTCAGCGCCAGCGAGGGCAGCACGATGGTAAGCCACGCGGTCTGGATCGGCCGCTTGCCGAAATGGCCGAGATCGGCATAGAGCGCCTCGGCGCCGGTCACCGCCAGGAACACCGCGCCCAGCGTCACGAAGCCGACGATGCCATGGTGCAGCATGAAGTTCACGGCGTAGAGCGGGTTGAGCGCAAGCAGCACCTGCGGCTGCTGGGCGATCTGAGGGATCGCCGCCACCGCCAGAACCGTGAACCAGACGCACATGATCGGGCCGAACAAGGCGGCAACGCGCGCCGTGCCGCGGGACTGCACGGCGAACAGGCCGACCAGGATCACAACCGTCAGCGGAACGATGTAGGGCTCGAACCTTAGCGTGACGTCCTTCATGCCCTCGATCGCCGACAGCACGGAGAGCGCCGGCGTGATCACGGCATCGCCGTAGAACAAAGCTCCGGAAATGATGCCGAGCAGCACGATGGTCGCGCCGCCGCGGCCGGTGCCAACCGCCCGCTGGGCCAGCGCCATCAGTGCCAGCGTGCCGCCCTCGCCGTTGTTGTCGGCGCGGAGCAGAATCACGACGTATTTGAGCGTCACCACCACGATGAGCGCCCACAGGATCAGGGAGAGCACGCCGAGCACGGCGGCCGGCGTCGGCAACCCGTCCGCGCCCGAGGCCGCCATCACCGCCTCGCGGAACGCGTAGAGCGGGCTGGTGCCGATGTCGCCGTAAACGACGCCGATGCTGCCGAGCGTCAGCGCGCCGAAACCGGCGGTGGTATGGGCATCGCCATGCCCATTTGCCGCCACCGTTTCCGGGGCGGGAACTGCTACGTCGCTTGTCATGGGAGAGCCCGATGGCCTCTAAAATGCTTCACTGCACAACGGCGGAAGAGCGCGCGGCTTATAGTCCTGCGCCACCGGCATGGCCTAGCCCGATTCCGGGCCATAGCCATGCAAATCTGCATGGCTACGCCAGTTGCATTCTAGATGGTGACCTGGGTTCCGACTTCGACCACGCGGCCGGTGGGGATCTGGAAGTAGTCGGTGGCATCGTTGGCCGACCGGCTCAGCGCGATGAACACATGATCCTGCCAGAGCGGCATGCCCGACTGTGCCGAGGCCTTCAGTGACCTGCGCGACACGAAGAACGACGTCGACATGATGTCGAACTGCCAACCCTGCTTGCGCGCGATGGCGAGCGCCTTCGGCACGTTCGGCTGCTCCATGAAACCGAAGCGCAAGCGGACCTTGGAGAACTTTTCGCTGATCTTCTCCATCCTGAACCGCTCCGACAGATCGACCCGAGGCGTCTGCGCGGTCTCGATGGTCAGAATCACGTTGTGCTCATGCAGCACCTTGTTGTGCTTGAGATTGTGCAGGAGCGCGGTCGGCACGAACGCGGGATCGCTGGTCAGGAACACCGCGGTGCCCTTGACGATGTGCGGTGGCCGCTTCTCCAAACTGCGGATCAGATCGTCCAATGGCACCTCGATCCGGCGGGTCTTCTGGATCAGGATTGCGGAGCCCTTGCGCCAAGTCCAGATCGTCCCGGCCATGACGATGCCGAACAGCAGCGGCACCCAGGCACCTTCGAGCAGCTTGAGCAGGTTGGCGCTGAGGAAGCTCAAATCGACGATGACGAAGGGGACGATCACGGCTGCGGCCGTCGCGGCGCGCCAGTTCCACAACTTCCAGATCACGACGAAGCCCATGATGCCGTCGGCGACCATGGTGGTGGAGACGGCAATACCGTAGGCGGAAGCCAGATTGCTGGGGGTGTGGAACAGCAGCACCAGCAGCATCACGCCGATCAGCAGCAGGCGGTTGACGCGCGGCAGATAGATCTGGCCGGCATGGGATTCGGAGGTGTAACGCACCTCAAAACGCGGCAGGAGCCCGAGTTGCACGGCCTGGTGGACCAGCGAATAGGCGCCGGTGATCACCGCCTGGCTCGCGATCACGGTTGCGGCCGTCGCGAGTCCGACCAGCGGCAGGACGAGGCTCTCGGGCACCATGCGATAAAACGAATGCTCGATCGCGCTGGGATCGGACAGCACCAGCGCACCCTGCCCGAAATAGTTGACTAGAAGCGCCGGCAGCACGAAAAACATCCAGGCCGACTGGATCGGCTTGCGGCCGAAATGGCCGAGATCGGCATAAAGCGCCTCTCCGCCCGTCACCGCCAGGAACACCGCGCCGAGCGTCACGAGGCCGATCACACCGTGCGACAGCACGAACTGCACCGCATAGTACGGATTGATCGCCGCCAGCACCGTGGGATCGTCGGCGATGTGGACAGCCCCCATCACGGCGATGACGGTGAACCAGACCACCATCACCGGCCCGAAGGCCGAGGCGACCAATGCGGTTCCCTTGCTCTGCACGGCGAACAGCAGCACCAGAATGAGCACGGTGAGCGGCACGACATAGTGCTCGAGCGCGGGGGTCGCGAGCTTGAGGCCCTGCACCGCCGATAGCACCGAGATCGCCGGCGTGATCATGGAATCGCCGATGAACATCGAAGCGCCGATCACGCCGAGCGCGAGCAGGACCCAGCTTCGCCGCCCGAGCGCGCGCTGGCCGAGCGCCATCAGCGAGAGCGTGCCGCCCTCCCCGTTATTGTCGGCGCGCAGCAGCAAGAGGACATATTTGGCGGTGACGACGATCAGGAGCGCCCACAGGATCAGCGAGAGCACGCCGAGCACGATGACGCGCGAGACGGGCTCGCCATGGGCGGCGGCCTTGACGGCCTCGTGGAATGCATAGAGCGGCGAAGTGCCGATATCGCCAAAGACGACGCCGACACTCCCGAGCGTAAGGGCCCAAAAACTTGCGGTGGGCCGCCCGTCCTGGGTCTCGGCCTGTGTGATGCTCGCCGTCATGAAGGTGGAGAACGCTTCGTTCCTGAAATTGATCCGGCGCCTTTTGACGCTTCCGGTGCACCTGTCAATCGGCGCACCATCATAGCAGGCGCCGAGCCGGATGCTGTGACGCCACAGCCACGCTCATCGCCCGCGCGACGACATGCCTCAGGTAAGATGGTAGCGCAAGGGGGTTACGGCCTCAGATTCGGCGGCAGCGGCGGATCTTCGCGCATCAAGGTGATGGTCACCCGCCGGTTGGCTGCCAGTGAGGGATCGTCCGGAAACAGCGGCTGGGTATCGGCCTTGCCGGAGACGGCGAAGATGTGCGACGGCGGCAGGCCCTGGCGCTCGAGGATCTGGCGCACGGCGTTGGCGCGATCGGCCGACAGATCGAAGGCGCCATAGTCGCTGCGGGTCGGCACGAACCCCGCCGCGGTGTGGCCGGCGATGGAGACGCGGAGCGGCGTCGCCTTGAGCGGGATCGCGAGCTTCTCGACCAGGCGGCGGGTGCGGTCATAGGGCACCTTGGAGCCGTCGGCGAACATCGAGCGGCCGTCCTGGTCGACGATCTCGAGGTTCAGGCCCTGCTTGGTCTCCTCGAACATGATGTGCTTGGACATCTCGGTCAGTTCCGGCATGTCCTGCAACGCCTGGCGCAGCGAGGCTGCGGCCAGCGCGAAATTGCGGTCGACCTTGATCTTCGCGCCGGAGGTCTTTTCGCGGTCTTCCTGATCTGGCGTCGGCGTGTTGGAGGCATCTTCCGGCTGGATGTGGTCGACGTTCTTGAGCCGCGGGCGCGTCGGCAGGCCGTCGGATTCGACGATGCCGGAGTAGCGCGCCTCGGTCTGCACGCCGAACGCCTCGCGCATCGAGCCCGCGACGATCTTCAGCTTGTTGGCGTCTTGCGTGGAGAACGCGACCAGCATCACGAAAAACGCCAGCAGCAGCGCCATCAGGTCGGCGAAGGTCACGAACCAGCCGTGGCCGCCACCGTGAGCATTGCCGCGCTTCTTCTTGGCCATCTCTCAAAATCCAGGCGGCGGCCTCAAGCCGGCACCGGCTCGCCTTCGGTGTGACGATGCTTCTCCGGCAGATAGGCCAGCAGCATTTCGCGCACCAGGGTCGGGCTCTTGGAGTCGCGGATCATCAGGATGCCGTCGATGATCAAGGTGCGGTTGGTCTCTTCGTCCAGCAGCTTGCCGTGCAGCTTGTCCGCGATCGGCAAGCAGATCAGGTTGGCGACAACGGCGCCGTACAGGGTCGCCAGCAGCGCGGTGGCCATGAACGGGCCGAGCTTGGAGGGATCCGACATGTTGGAGAACATCTGCACCATGCCAAGCAGCGTGCCGATCATGCCGAACGCCGGGGCGCAGTCGCCGACGGCGCGGTAGATCTTGCTGCCTTCGTCGAGGTGCATCAGGAAGTTGTCCCGGTCGCGCTCCAGATTGTCGCGAATGAAATCGAGGTCGTAGCCGTCGGCAACATAGCGAATGCCCTTCGCGAGGAAGGGCTCGTCGGTCTCGACCTTTTCGAGTCCGACCGGGCCCTGCTTGCGGGCGATTTCCGCGATGCGGGCGAGCTCGTCGACAAGGTCGTGAGCCGACAGGCGGCTCAGGGTGAAAGCAAACTTCGCGCCCAGCGGTACGCCGTGGATCATCGCGGACAAAGGAAAGCGGATCATCGTCGCTGCGAACGACCCGCCGAAGATGACGATGACGGCGTGGATGTCGTAGAACATCCCGAACGTACCGCCCATCAGGATCAGCGACGACACAACAATGGCGCCTGCGACGAGGCCGACAAGTGTTGCGATATCCATGATCGACTCCAACGCCTACGCAACAACGGCCGTCCTGGCCGCTGGCGCGGCTCAACCCCGAACCGCATCGCAGACCCTAGAGCGCCGCCCTTAAAGGCGCGTAAAGGTTAAGTCTCGACGATGTGCCGCCTGCCGCCGCAATTTGTCCCGGTTGCCGTCCAGCGATAGGAATTTCAACCTTTCGCTAACCATAAGCAGGCGCCCACCACGTCACGTCGGCTGCGGCCCTCCGCCACATCGTGGACGGGGATCAGCTGGTGTCTGCTAGCGTTGCGACAGGGCCAATCGCGGAGCCAGCGCGATGTTGATGCTATTCGGTCTACTCACGGCGCTGCCCGCGGCGCTGGCGTTCCACCTGCTCGAGCCGGAACTCGTGCTTCCGGCGTTCAGCGTGCTGCTCTTTATCGAGGCCGCCTTCGCCGTGCTCGCGGCGCGGTTGATGCGCAGCGCCAACAGCGCAGACGATATCACCCTCTGGGACCTTGCCGGCGGCTTCACCCTGATCGGATGCGCAGCCGCCGTGCTCGGAGAACCGGATCAAGTCGCCCTGCTTCTGACCGAGCAAGGCGGCATTCGGCCGTCGTCCGGGCCGTAGATTGCCCTAAAGCGCGATGCGATTAGGATCAATCGTCATCGCGCTTTAGGTTATTGTTTGAGCATGATCTTTTCGGAAAACCGCTACACACTTTTCCGGATCACGCTCCAGCAGCCGTCAATGGATCTCCGCAGAGCGCTTCAGCGCGGCCTTGAGCTTCTCGAGCGAGAAGTCGGGACTGCGGGCGATCTCCAGGATCGGCGTCTCGCGGCGGCCGCACAGTTCGGCCGCCTCCGGCAGCTTTGCGGCAAGGTCGAGCGGGATCACGATGGCGCCATGCCGGTCGGCGTGAATGAGGTCGTCCGACTTCACGGTCATGCCGGCGACGCGCACCTCGCCGCCAAAGCTTTCCGCGTGCACCCAGGCGTGCGACGGGCCGATCGAGCCGGCCAGCGCCTGGAACCCTGGCGCCCATTGCGGGATGTCGCGGATCGAGCCGTCGGTGATGACGCCGAGGCAGCCGAGCGCCTTGTGCACGTTGCTCTGTACCTCGCCCCAGAACGCACCATAGCCGACGTCGGGTCCGTCGATGTCCTGGATCACCGAGATGCGCGGGCCATGGCCGGTGCCGACATATTCGTAATATGCGATTCGGCGCTTGGACTGCTCCTCGGCCGGAAGCGATGATTTCAGAACCGAGCGGATCGTCACCGTGCGGGCATAGCCGACGATCGGCGGCAGGTCGGGAAACGGACAGACCAGCTGCTTGGTGGTGTAGCCGATCAGCCGCCGCTCGGGCGCCACGATCTCCATGGCGTTGCAGATCGTCGGCGTATCGTAACGGCCCAGCGCTTCGAGGACGGAAGCGGGCAGCGGCCCGGTCGCGGAATTGGTCACGGCGTTCTCTCCCAGGTTGGCGGCGATTGATTGCGCGATGCCGCCGGCACAAGGGCGATATAGCCGAGATCGGACCTCGACCCAACTCAGGCAGGCTTCATGGCAGATATCCGCGAGGAGCGTTTTAGTGCAGTCGTCCGGGCCGATCGTCGTCTTGCGGCGGCTCCGACAAATTCGCCAGCGTCGGCGCCGAGGGCGGTGACGGGACCTCGCCTCCCGCCGGCGCGGTGGCTTCCATCGCGCGCGCCTGGTCGCGATAGGATTTGTAGCCGAGCGGCAGCGCGAGAAGGTACAGCACCGTGCCGATCGACAGCACGTGCCAGGGATAGGCGATCAGGAGCGCAATGAAGACGATCACGGCGACGAACGCCGGCAGCACCAGCTCGGGCGGCACGCGCATCCGCTTGGTCTTGCCGGAGAACACGGGCAGGCGCGACACCATCAGAAACGCGATCAGAAGCGTGTAGGCCGCGGTCACCGCCGCAGGTGTGCGCCCGACGTCGAGGAACGCGACATAGATCGGCAGCAGCACGGTGATCGCGCCGGCGGGCGCCGGCACGCCGGTGAAGAAATTGGCGGCGAAAGCCGGCTTGTTCGGATCGTCCATGGTGGCATTGAAGCGCGCAAGCCGCAGGCCGCCGGAGATCGCGAACACCATGGCGGCGATCCAGCCGGCATTGCCGAGCTCATGCAGCTGCCAGAAATACAGCATCAGGCCGGGCGCCACGCCGAAATTGACGAAGTCGGCGAGACTGTCGAGCTCGGCGCCGAACTTCGACTGCCCCTTGATCATGCGCGCGATGCGGCCATCGATGCCGTCGAGCGCGGCGGCGAACACGATTGCATAGACCGCGAGCGTCATCCGCCCTTCGATCGACAGGCGGATCGAGGTCAGGCCGGCGCAGATCGCCAGCAGCGTGATGACGTTGGGCACCAGCATCCGCACCGGGATCGGTCGGAACCGCCGGCGGCGGACGTCGGGATCCTTGAAATCGTAAGGCGTCATGGCTCGTCCTTATCTCGAGTCGAGATATAGCAAGCCGCGCCGCCCTCCGCCATTGCGGCGGAACGCCTGCGAGCACCGACTATTGGTTAATTGGCGCGGAACGCGCGGCCCGGGTCGTCGCCGGCAAGGTCGGCCAGGATCGTCTCTCCGGCGATCGCGGTCTGCCCTTCCGAGACCAGCGCCTTGGTACCCACGGGCAGGTAGACATCGAGGCGCGAGCCGAAGCGGATCAGGCCGAAACGCTCGCCGGCGCCGATCGCCTGCCCCTCCTTGACGAAGCAGACGATGCGCTTGGCGACCAGGCCGGCGATCTGGACCACGCCGATCCGCGCCGTCGGCGTCGTGATCACCAGCGAGTTGCGCTCGTTGTCCTCGCTCGCCTTGTCGAGCTCGGCGTTGATGAAGAGGCCGGGCCGGTAGGCGATACGATCCACCCTGCCCGCCACGGGCGCGCGGTTCACGTGGCAATTGAACACGCTCATGAAGATCGAGACGCGCGGCAGCGGCCGGTCGCCGAGCCCGAGCTCGGCCGGCGGCAGCGCCATGGTGATCATGGAGACACGCCCGTCGGCCGGCGACACCACGAGACCCTCGCGCGCCGGCGTCACACGGACGGGATCGCGGAAGAACAGCGCGCACCAAACGGTCAGGATCGTGCCGATCCACCCCAGCGGCGACCACAGCCAGAACAGGAGCAGGCTCGCCAGCGCAAAGGCGCCGATGAAGGGATAACCCTCCTTGTGGATCGGCGGGATCTGACGCTGGATCGAATCGAGAATGGACATTGCTTTTTGCCGGTCGGGGTTGATGCCAAGGGGTCGTCGCGCGGGCTTGTTTAGGCCAGAGTTGGGACCGGAGACAAGGTCACTCCGCCGCCGCGGGCGTCGTCAGGCTATCATCGACCGGCGGCGGCTCCCGGTTGGGCGCGGCATTGGTGTCGGCCATCTTGGCCAGCTTCTCGCGGGCCTCCTCGGCCTCGCGCTGCCTGTTCCACATGCTGGCATAGAGCCCGCCCTGCGCGAGCAGGCTCGCGTGAGTGCCGCGCTCGGCGATGCGGCCCTGGTCCAGCACGATGATCTCGTCGGCGCCGACGATGGTGGAAAGTCGATGCGCGATCACCAGGGAGGTGCGGTTCTTCGCCACGCGGTCGAGCGCCCCCTGGATCTCGTGCTCGGTATGAGTGTCGAGCGCCGAGGTCGCCTCGTCGAGCACCAGGATCGGCGGCGCCTTGAGCACCGTGCGCGCGATCGCGACGCGCTGCTTCTCGCCGCCCGACAGCTTCAGGCCGCGCTCGCCGACCTGGGTTTCATAGCCCTTCGGCGCCATGCGGATGAAGTGGTCGATCTGCGCCAGCCGCGCCGCCTCCTCGACCTCGGCATCGGTCGCATCCCAGCGGCCGTAGCGGATGTTGTAGCGGATGGTGTCGTTGAACAGCACGGTATCCTGCGGCACCATGCCGATCGATGCGCGCAGGCTGGCCTGCGTGACCTCGCGGATGTCCTGGCCGTCGATCAGGATCCTGCCGCCGGAGACATCATAGAGGCGAAACAGGAGCCGCGAGATGGTCGATTTGCCGGCGCCGGAGGGGCCGACGATGGCAACCGTCTTTCCGGCCGGCACTTCGAAGCTGATGCCCTTGAGGATGGGGCGCGCCGGCTCATAGGCAAAGCGCACGTCCTCGAAGCGCACCGTGCCGGCGGAGATGACCAGCGGCTTCGCGCCAGGCGCGTCCTTGATCTCGGCCTCGCGGCTGAGCACGCCGAACATCTTCTCGATGTCGATGATCGCCTGCTTGATCTCGCGATAGACCATGCCCATGAAGTTCAGCGGCTGGTAGAGCTGGATCATCATGGCGTTGACCAGCACGAAATCGCCGATGGTGTTGGTGCCGTTGCGCACGCCGATCGCGCACATCAGCATGGTCGCGGTCAGGCCCAGCGTGAAGATCACCGCCTGGCCTGTGTTGAGCACCGCAAGCGAGGTGTAGGTGCGGACGCTCGCCTCCTCGTAGCGCTCGACCGATCTGTCGTAGCGCTGCGCCTCGCGTGCCTCGGCACTGAAATACTTCACCGTCTCGTAGTTGAGCAGCGAGTCGATCGCCTTGGTGTTCGCCTCGGTGTCGGAATCGTTCATCTTGCGGCGGATGCCGATCCGCCACTCGGTCGCGACGTAGGTGTAGTACATGTAGAGCGTGACCGTGATCAGGGTCGCGACCACGTAGCGCCAGTCGAATTGCCAGAGCAGCACCGCCAGCAGCAGCGAGACCTCGACGATGGTCGGGATCAGCTGCAGGATCACCATGCGCACGATGACCTCGATGCCCTCGCGGCCGCGCTCGAGCACGCGCGTGAGGCCACCGGTCTTGCGCTCGAGGTGAAAGCGCAGCGACAGCTCGTGCATGTGGATGAAGGTGAGGGTCGCGAGCTTGCGCACCGCATGCATGGCGACGCGGGCGAAGATGCCGTCGCGCCATTGCGTCAGCACCGCCATCAGGATGCGCATCACGCCGTAGCTCGCGGTCAGCAGCAAAGGCGAGGCGATCACCCAGAGATGCCAATTGTCGGCCGCTACCGGCGCGGTGTTGGCGCCGGTCAGCGCATCCGTCGCCCATTTGAAGCTGAACGGCACGGTGAGCGTGATCAGCTTGGCGGCGAGCAACAGCACCAGCGACCAGACCACCCTCATCTTCAGGTCGAAACGGTCGCCCGGCCAGATGTAGGGCCACAGATGTGCTAGCGTGCCCATCAGCGTGGCCCCGGCCTGCGGTCCTGCCACGGAAGGATCAGGAACGTCGGCGCCGTCGAACGATTGAGGTTGGTCCATCAACAAACCCGAAAGCCCGCCGGATGCGGGCGAAACTGCGATTAACGATTTTCGCCCGTCATATAGAGCCTTCCCGATGCCCGCGCACCCCGCCAGATGGCGAATCTTCGATTGTTTGTCGCGATTTACCGGTAAATTCCCGGAAGTATCGAATCACCGTTTGGGCTTGACGCCACTTCGCTGCAATGCATCATGGCACCAATGAGCACGATCAAAACCGTCTGTGTCTATTGCGGCTCCGGCCCTGGAACAAATCCCAACTTCATTGAAGCGGCGAAGGCGCTCGGCAGAGCGTTGGCGGAAAACAAGATCCGTCTTGTTTATGGCGGCGGCTCGCTCGGCCTGATGGGCGCGGTTGCGACCTCCGTGCTGGATCACGGCGGCATGGTCACCGGCATCATCCCCGACTTCCTCCGGATGCGCGAGAATGCGCTGACGCGCGTGCAGGAGATGGTCGTCACGCCCGACATGCACGAGCGCAAGCGGCTGATGTTCGAGCGCTCCGACGCGTTCGTGGCCCTGCCCGGCGGGCTCGGCACGCTTGAGGAGCTGGTGGAGCAGCTGACCTGGCAGCAACTCGGCCGGCACGCCAAGCCGGTGCTGCTGGCCAATGTCGACGGCTTCTGGGAGCCGCTGTTCTCCCTGGTGGCCCACATGCGGCAGACCCAGTTCATCCGTGCCGGCCTCACCGTCGATATCCTGAAGGCGGACAAGGTCGAGGAGATCATCCCACGGCTGCGCGCCGCGGCGGCGCAGATCCCTGACGACCAGCGCGATCTCGCGCCCGACGTGGCCCGGCGGCTCTAAAGCATGATCCGGAAAAGTGTGAAGCGGTTTTCCGATCATGGTCAAACAACAACCTAAAGCGCGATGACGATCCATCCTAATCGCATCGCGCTTTAGACCGTCCCTATTCCTGCGGAAACGTCACCGCCTCGATCCGGTTGCCGTCGGGATCGGTGACGAAGGCGGCGTAGTAGCGCACGCGATCGTGCGGGCGGAGGCCCGGTGCGCCGTCGGAGGCGCCGCCAGCGGACAGCGCAGCTGCGTGAAACGCATCGACCTCGGCCGCGGTTTTCGCCCGCAGGCAGATGTGCACGCCGCTCTCCGGCGCGACACGCGGCATGCCCTCGCGCAGATTGATCCAGAACTCCGGATAGGCCTTGCCAAACCCGATCGTCCGCGGCCGCGTGACGAGGCGCGCGAGGCCGAGTGTGGCGAGCGCGGCCTCGTAGAATCTGGCGGCGCGGTCGAGATCGCTGACGCCGACGGAGATATGGTCGATCATGGCGGTGCCTTTCCCCATCCTCGGTGTCATCGCCCGGCTTGACCGGGCGATCCAGTACTCCGTGACAGCCGTAGATAAATCGATGGGCCGCAGCGTACATGGATTCCCCGCCTTCGCGGGGAATGACAGTCGTCGTGGGGGTTACGCCGGCGCGTCCGACTTCACGAGCTTGTAGATTACCGAATCCATCAGCGCCTGGAACGAGGCATCGATGATGTTCGGGGACACCCCGACCGTGGTCCAACGATCGCCGTTCTCGTCCTCGCTCTCGATCAGCACGCGCGTGACCGCGCCGGTGCCGCCATTGAGGATACGGACGCGATAGTCGATCAGTGTCAGGCCCTCGATGAACTTCTGGTACTTGCCGAGGTCCTTGCGCAGCGCGACGTCGAGCGCGTTGACGGGACCGTTGCCTTCGGCCGCCGAGATCAGATGCTCGCCGGCGACGTCGACCTTGACCACCGCGAGCGCCACCGTGACGCGTTCGCCGAGCGCGTTGTAGCGCTGCTCGACGTTGACGTCGAACTGCTCGACCTCGAAATAATGCGGCACCTTGCCGAGCGTGCGGCGCGCCAGGAGCTCGAACGAGGCGTTGGCGGATTCATAGGCATAGCCGGCCGCCTCGCGCTCCTTCAATTCCTCGACGAGACGCGTCAGCTTGGGATCGCTCTTCTCGTAAGGGATACCGGCGCGGTCGAGCTCGGCGATGACGTTGGAGCGTCCGGCCTGGTCGGACACCAGCACCTTGCGGTGATTGCCGACCAGCTCCGGCAACACATGCTCGTATGTCTGCGGATCCTTCAGCACGGCGGAGGCATGGATGCCGGTCTTGGTGACGAAGGCGCTCTCGCCGACGTAAGGAGCATGCCGGTTCGGCACGCGGTTGAGCATGTCGTCGAGCGTGCGCGACACCTTGACGAGCATCGCCAGCTTCTCGGTGGTGACGCCGATCTCGAAAGCGTCGGCAAACCCCGTCTTCAGCTTCAGCGTCGGGATCAGCGAGCAGAGATTGGCATTGCCGCAGCGCTCGCCGAGGCCGTTCAGCGTGCCCTGGATCTGCCGCGCGCCGGCACGCACCGCGGCGAGCGAATTGGCCACCGCCTGCTCGGTGTCGTTATGGGCGTGGATGCCGACGTGATCGCCGGGGATGTGCCTGGTCACGTCTCTGACGATGGCCTCGACCTCATCGGGCATGGTGCCGCCGTTGGTGTCGCACAGCACCACCCAACGCGCACCGGCATCGAAGGCGGCCTTGGCGCAGGCGAGCGCGAAGGCGGCGTCTTCCTTGTAGCCGTCGAAGAAATGCTCGCAATCGAGCATCACCTCGCGGCCGGCCGCCTTCGCCGCCGCGACGCTGTCGCGGATCGAGGCGAGATTTTCTTCCTTCGTGGTCTCCAGCGCCACGCGGACCTGATAGGCCGACGCCTTCGCCACGAAGCAGATCGCGTCCGCCTTCGCTTCCAAAAGGCCCGCGACGCCCGGGTCGTTCGAGACCGACCGGCCTGCCCGCCGCGTCATGCCGAAGGCGGTGAAGCGCGCATGATTGAGCTTGGGCTTGGAGCCAAAGAACTCGGTGTCGAGCGGGTTGGCGCCGGGATAGCCGCCCTCGACATAGTCGATGCCGAGATCATCGAGCATCGCCGCGATGACCTGCTTGTCCGCCAGCGTGAAGTCGACGCCGTTGGTCTGCGCCCCATCGCGCAGCGTGGTGTCGAACAGATAGAGACGCTGCTTGCTCATTGCCCCGCTCCGAGCGTCTTCTTCATGGTGGTGTTGGCGAGCCACTCGTCGTTGATGGTGACGCTGTTGCGCTGCTGGGCGGTGTAGCCGCGCTTGGCGAAGAAGCCCTCCGCGGTATCGCTGGCGTCGACCGAGAGGCTCTTGGCGCCGCGGCCGCCGGCGAGCTTCTCCAGCGCGTCGACCAGCATGGTCGCGATGCCCTGCCCGGCCACGGCCGGATGCACATAGAGCATGCGGATGTGATCATTGCCGCGCAGCGAGGCGAAGCCGACAGGCGAGCCTTCCAGCGTCGCGATCAGCGTCAGGTCGGACGCAAGCCGCTTGCCGAACTCCTCGTCCTCGGCCGCCGCCATCCAGGCTTCCTGCTGCGCCTCGCTATAATCGTCGCCGGTCAACTCCTCGATGCTGGCGGCGAAGATCGCGGCGAGCATCGGCACATCCGCCGGCAGGAAGGGCCTCAGTGCGGGCTTTGGCAAAGTCTGTCCCATCGTCCTTACCACATCCCATAAAGCTTGAGCACGATCGCCACCGCGCCGGCGAGCAGCGCGATTTTCAGCGCGATGTAATAGAGCCAGTGCCGCGGGAAAGGCGTCTCGGGGCGCTTCATCGGGCGATCTCCCAGGTGGTGCCTTCCTTGGAGTCCTTGATCGCGACGCCCATCGCAGCGAGCAGATCGCGAATGCGGTCGGACTCGCCAAAGTCCTTGCGGCTACGCGCAGCTGTTCGCTCCGCGAGCAGGCGCTCGACCTCCTTGGCGTCGATCCCGCTCGCCTGCTGCTTGCGCCCTTCCCACTGCGCCGCGCTCTCGGAGAGGAATCCGAGCAGCCGCAACGAGCCCGCAAGACCTGCGATATCGTTGCCGCGGAGGCCGTGCAGCGCCGCGATCGCCTGCGGCGTGTTGAGGTCGTCGAGCAGCGGTTCGACCACCGACGGAGCCGGCTCGCCGGACACGACATCGGCCGCGACGCGATACCAGTCGTCGAGCGTCTTGGCGCTCTCCTCCAGCGACTTCATGGTCCAGTCGATCGGCGAGCGGTAATGCGTCTTGAGCATGTTGAGGCGCAGCACCTCACCCGGCCAATCCCTGAGCAGCTCGTGGATCGTGATGAAGTTGCCGAGGCTCTTCGACATCTTCTCGCTCTCGACCTGCAAGAAGCCGTTGTGCATCCAATAATTCGCCATGCGCTCGCGATGGAAGGCGCAGCAGGTCTGCGCGACCTCGTTCTCGTGGTGCGGAAACACGAGATCGATGCCGCCGCCATGGATGTCGAAATGCTCGCCGAGATGCTTCCAGGCCATCGCTGAGCACTCGATGTGCCAGCCCGGACGCCCCTCCGCCTTGATGCCGGATGGCGACGGCCAGGACGGCTCGCCCGGCTTCGACGGCTTCCACAGCACGAAGTCGGTCGCATCGCGCTTGTAGGGCGCAACATCGACCCGCGCGCCGGCGATCATCTCGTCGAGCGAGCGCTTCGACAGCGCGCCATAGCGCGGCAGCGCGGAATTGGCCGCGTTCATCGCCTGCGGCGAGAACAGCACGTGGTTCTCGGCGACATAGGCAAAGCCGCCGGCGACCAGCTTCTCGATGATCTCGCGCATCTCGCCGATATGCTCCGTGGCGCGCGGCTCGACGCTCGGCCGAAGCGCGCCGAGCGCATCGACGTCGGCATGAAACTGCTTGCCGGTCTGCTCGGTGACCTTGCCAATGGCCTCGTTCAGCGGCAGGCCGGGAAAGTCGCGCGCGGCGCGGTCGTTGATCTTGTCGTCGACGTCGGTGATGTTGCGGACATATTTGACGTGCGCCTCGCCGTAGATGTGGCGCAGCAGCCGAAACAGCACGTCGAACACGATCACCGGCCGCGCATTGCCGATATGGGCGAAGTCATAGACCGTCGGTCCGCAGACATACATGCGGACGTTGTTCGGATCGAGCGGCACGAAGGTGCGCTTTTCCCGGCTCAGCGTATCGTAAAGACGCAATTCCATGACAACCCATCCCTCTCGGCCGGGCGTCCAAGGCTCTCAATGTGTTTGAGAAAAGACGGCTCCAGCCAGCGAATCGCTAGCTCGTAATCTCGCGGCAAATGGCGCAAATGGCGAGGAGACCGTTCATGCGGCCACATATGGGCCACCACGGGCCCCGGCGTCAAGGGCCGCGAAAATGCCGTTTTTGCCTCCGCAAGGGGCGCGGCCTGCCTTAAGGCTTCATGATCCCCTAACCATTTGAGCCCATTCTGAAACCCGCGGTTCCCTAGTTTTTTGCCCCCGGTATTTTCATGCGATCCCTGCTCGCGCTCATTTTCAGCGCCTCGCTCCTTGCAGCACCTCAGGCGTGCGCCGAGACCCGCGTCTTCATCATCGCCGACCAGTGCCTGTCCAAGAACGACACCAAGGGCGACACATGCGGCGCCTCCGCCGCGCGCACCTATTGTCAGTCACGAGATTTTGCAAAGGCATCAGGCTATCGCCGGGTCGATCCCGACGAAATTACCGGCTCCGTCCCCAAAACCGGCACAAACTGCTCCCATGGCCATTGCGACGAATATGTCGCAATCACCTGCCAGCGCTGAATTCCCTCGGAGCTGGCGGACCTTAGGACCAGTTCGGCCCCTGAAACGACGTGACGATGCCGCGGGAAGCGGCTATTGGAGGGCGCGCTTCGGCCCCCACCTCACTTGGATGATCACGCTGGGCCGTGACCTCGCTAGAATGGCGGATATGCCTGAATTCTTCTCTCTCCTCCGTGCCCGCTCCCTCCTTGCTTGCACCGTGCTCCTCGGCACACTCGTGCTCGCCGATGGCGCTTTGGCGCAGGCCGGCCCGCCGCCCCAGCCCGGCCAGAACGGGCTCGGACCGAACCCGATGTGCGTGCGGCTGGAAGCCCAACTCGCCGCGCTCGATCGCGGCGGAGGTGATGCCGCGCGCGAAGAGCAGATCCGCCGCTACCAGGATTCCCAGGCCAAGCAGCAGGCCGAGCTCGACCGTGTCACCATGCAGGCCAAGCGCATGGGCTGTGATTCCTCCGGCTTCTTCTCGCTGTTCAACGGCCAGTCGGCGCAGTGCGGCCCGGTCAACACCCAGATCCAGCAGATGCGCGCCAATCTGGACCAGATCACCGGCAGTCTGGAGCGGCTGCGCGGCGGTCCCGGCGCCAACCCGGAGCGCGACAACCAGCGCCGCTCGGTGCTGATGGCGCTGGCGCAGAACAATTGCGGCCCGCAATATGCCAATGCCGTGCAGCAGCAGGGCGGCGGCAACTTCCTCAGCAATCTGTTCGGCGGCAACAACCCGAACAATCCGCAGGCCATGCCGCCCTCCGATCTCGGCCCGCAATCCGGCACCTTCCGCACCGTCTGCGTGCGCACCTGCGACGGCGCCTATTTCCCGATCTCCTTTGCCACCGTGCCGGCGCGCTTCCCTGACGATGAGAAGACCTGCAAGGCGCTGTGCCCGGCCGCGGAAGCCGTGCTCTACAGCCATCGCAATCCCGGCGAGGATATGAACGCTGCGGTCTCGATCGGCGGCCAGCCCTACACGGCGCTGCCGACCGCATTCAAATTCCGCAGCGAGTTCAACCCTTCCTGCTCCTGCAAGGCGGCGGGACAGACCTGGGCGGATGCGCTGAAATCGGCCGATGACAAGGCCGCGGCCGAGCAGCAGGGCGACATCATCGTCACCGAGGAAAGCGCCAGGAAGATGCAGCAGCAACGACTCAACAAGGGCGCGCCGCAGCCTGCCAATGCCAAGAAAGGCGCGGCTCCTGCGCCAGCAACTGCTGCCGCACCGGTCGCCACGCCACCCGCGGACGCGAGCCCCGCGTCGGAGAACAAGCCGATCCGCTCGGTCGGCCCCACCTTCCTGCCGCAGCAGCAGAAGTAGGCCGTCGCTCTGTCATGCTCCGCGCGGGCGTCCCAGCGCGGCCGTTCCGCTGTTACGGCTCGCCCTCGCGGCTCCACGGGAAGAGATTGGCCGGAAAGTCTGCTGCGTAGCGCCTGCCCTTCCGGGGCGGAAGCGGTGCATCCGGTGGGTTCGGATTGGGCTCGACCACCCGCCGATAGAGGTGCCAGGTGGCATGACCGAGCACCGGCAGAACGACGGCGAGACCGACGAAGAGCGGCAGCGAGCCGATCACGAGCAGAGCCGCCACGATGAGGCCCCATCCGGCCATCGCAACCGGATTCGCCGCCACCGCTCGGAGCGACGTGCGGATCGCGTCGATCGCCGTCGCATGACGGTCCAGCATCAACGGAAATGACACGACGCTAACGCACAATGCCACAACCGCAAACAGGAAGCCGACACCGCAACCGATGATGATGAGCGACCAGCCTTCGGGTGTCGTCAGCACGCGCGTTGCGAAGTCGGGTATGCTTGCGGCCGCAGCGTGACCGAAGATCGCGACATAGATTGCGTTCGCGGCACCGATCCAGGCCCCGAACAGGACCAGCAGGAGCACGCCGAGTTCGACCATGGCGCCGAACGACGGTGCGCGCAGCACCTTGATCGCATCCCATGCTTCGACCTCTTCGCCGCGCTCGCGACGACGGCTGAGTTCGTAGAGACCGATCGCGGCAAAAGGACCGATCAAGGCAAAGCCGGCGGCCAGCGGAAACAGTAGCGGCAGCACCGAATAGCCGAGCACCATCCTGAACAGGACGAGACCGAGAACGGGATAAATCAGGCACACGACGATCGCGTGACTCGGCATCGCCTGGAAATCACCCCAACCCAGGCGCAGGACCTCGGTCAGGTCGGACAAGCTTATCTTGCGAATGGGATAGGAGGTCGCTTCGCCGAATGCGCGCCGCCTGATGTCGTGGGAGTACAGAGTGGCCATGTACGGACCCTCCCGAGCTGAAAATCGCGGTTTTCGACAACACGCGCTCTTCAGCCACGCGTGTCCGCCTGACGAGCAGGAAACGCGATGGGTCTGGTACGGCAACCCAGGTTCAGTAACCGAGCCTGGCCGGACGGAACCCGTCGCGACCTGCCCGGCAAGCTTAGCGCGCGCGGAGCACGACTGCACTCACGGTTGGGTGAATTGCGCACCAGCACGGATTTGTGCGTTGCATCACCCAAACCGAACAATGGGCACCGGATGCTTGTCGGTTTGCCAGCACCGGCAATCACACCAATTCGGGCACCTCTATTGCTCTATTGACGCCGGATTAGGCTGGGATCATTTTAGACGCAGACGCCCTTAGAGTTGAAGGTCGCGAGCGTTCTCTTGATTTCGCGATCGGTGGACTGGGCGAAGCAAGAGGCCGGCGATGGCATATGCCAAGAAAGGCCAGCCATCGCGACAGACATGAGCTCCGCCCGGGATTCGTATCCGTAGCCTTCGATGGCAAGGATGGATCAGGATGGCTGTCGCACTGATACTGCTTCTGGTCGCGATCGGCTCGGTGCTGTTTCACATCTACAGCCCGTGGTGGTGGACGCCGATCGCCACGAACTGGGCCTATATCGACCACACGATCAACATCACGTTCTGGATCACGGGCTTTGTTTTCGTCGCCGTGATCGCCTTCATGGCTTACTGCGTCTTTCGCTTTCGCCATAGAGAGGGAAGAAGGGCTGACTACAATCCGGAAAACAAAAGGCTCGAATGGTGGCTGAGCGTCGGGACCGGCATCGGCGTCGCGGCCATGCTGGCGCCTGGCCTCGTGGTCTGGCACCAGTTCGTGACGGTGCCTGCGGATGCCACCGAGATCGAGGTCATGGGCCAGCAATGGCAGTGGAGCTTCCGCCTTCCGGGCAAGGATGGGCAGTTGGGCACATCGGATGTCCGCAACATCGCTTCCGACAATCCGATGGGGCTCAATCGTGACGACCGGCACGCGCAGGACGATGTCGTGATCGAGAGCGGCGACCTGCACCTTCAAGTCGGAAAGCCGGTCAAGGTTCTCCTCCGCTCGGTTGATGTCCTGCACGATTTCTACGTGCCCGAATTCCGGGCCAAGATGGACATGGTTCCAGGCATGGTGACCTATTTCTGGATCACGCCGATCCGAACCGGAACCTTCGATGTCCTCTGTGCGGAGCTTTGTGGCACTGCTCACTATCAAATGCGGGCCAAGGTCATCGTCGACGAAGAGCGTGAATATCACGCTTGGCTGGAGCAACAAAAAACGTTCGCAGAATTATCGCCGGCAAAAGCCGTCGTGAAGACGACGTACCAATCCGGCAGCAAGTAGCAAGCTGCCGCCGAAGATAGATCGGGCGCAAGAGGCCAGCGCCTCCCCCCGATGGAACGACCGAGGAGGTTCTATGGTCGATGTTCCATATGAAGGAATCCCCGGCATCCCGCCTGCCGAAGTACCTGACGTCGAGCTCTATCATCCGCGGAGCTGGTGGACACGATATGTGTTCTCGCAGGACGCCAAGGTGATCGCCATTCAGTATTCGCTGACGGCCACGGCCATCGGGCTGGTGGCCCTGGTGCTGTCGTGGCTGATGCGGCTGCAACTGGGATTCCCCGGCACGTTCTCTTTCATCGATGCCAACCAGTACCTCCAGTTCATCACCATGCACGGCATGATCATGGTGATTTACCTGCTCACCGCATTGTTCCTGGGCGGCTTCGGCAACTACCTGATCCCGCTGATGGTCGGCGCCAGGGACATGGTCTTCCCCTATGTGAACATGCTGAGCTACTGGATCTACCTGCTCGCAGTCCTGGTGCTTGCCTCGACATTCTTCGTGCCCGGCGGCCCCACCGGCGCCGGTTGGACGCTGTACCCGCCGCAAGCAATCCTTTCAGGAACGCCCGGGCAGGATTGGGGCATCCTTCTCATGCTCGCGTCCCTGATCCTGTTCATCATCGGCTTCACCATGGGCGGGCTGAACTATGTGGTCACTGTGTTGCAGGCGCGCACGCGCGGCATGACCTTGATGCGCCTGCCCCTGACGGTGTGGGGCATTTTCACGGCGACCGTTATGGCGCTCCTCGCGTTCCCTGCATTGTTCGTTGCCTCGGTCATGCTGCTGTTCGACCGTCTCTTGGGAACCAGCTTCTTCATGCCCGCTCTCCTCGAGATGGGCACGCTTTCGAAACATGGCGGCGGCAGCCCGTTGCTCTTCCAGCACCTGTTCTGGTTTTTCGGTCATCCCGAAGTCTACATCGTCGCCCTGCCCGCCTTCGGCATCGTCTCCGATCTGATCAGCACGCATGCGCGCAAGAACATCTTTGGTTATCGCATGATGGTCTGGGCGATCGTAGCCATCGGCGCGCTCAGCTTCATCGTATGGGCGCACCACATGTATGTGAGCGGCATGTTCCCGCAATTCGGGTACTTCTTCGCCACCACGACGCTCATCATCGCAATCCCCACCGCGATCAAGGTCTACAACTGGGTGCTGACCCTGTGGCGCGGCGACATTCATCTCACGGTGCCGATGCTGTTCGCCCTCGGCTTCATCGTCACCTTCGTGAACGGCGGGCTCACCGGCCTCTTCCTCGGCAACGTCGTCGTGGACGTGCCCCTCTCGGATACCATGTTCGTGGTCGCCCATTTCCACATGGTGATGGGCGTGGCGCCCATCATGGTCGTGCTCGGCGCGATCTATCATTGGTACCCAAAGGTCACGGGGCGGATGCTGAACGAGGCCATGGGCAAGTTTCACTTCTGGGTCACCTTCCTCGGCGCCTACCTGATCTTCTTCCCCATGCACTATCTTGGACTGCTCGGGGTCCCGCGCCGGTATTTCGAACTCCTGGATACGACGTTCATTCCGTCCTCGGCCCATTCACTCAACGCCTTCATCTCCGTGGTGGCCTTGATCGTCGGCTTTAGCCAGATGGTGTTCCTGTTCAACCTTGTCTGGAGCCTGTTCAAAGGTGAGGCCTCAGGCGGCAATCCGTGGCGGGCGACGACGCTGGAGTGGCAGACGCCGGAGACGCCCCCGGCGCACGGCAACTGGGGCAAGGAGCTCCCTGTCGTGTACCGCTGGGCCTATGATTACAGTGTGCCCGGTGCCGCGGAGGACTTCATTCCGCAGAACCAGCCGCCGCGTGCGACTCAGCTCGTTCAGGGAGCTGCTTCGTGAGCGCCATCATCCTGTTCCTGGCTGTGCTTGCGGTGATCGCCGGATGGTGGCTGTCGCAGCAGCGCCTGACGGCCAAGCCCTGGCTGGAGGAAGGCCCGGCCGGTGACTTCCCCGGCGGCGATGCCATAACCTGGCCGGCAGCGAAGATCGGACTTGGCGTGTTTCTCGCGGTCGCGAGCGCCTTGTTCATCCTCTTCATCAGCGCCTACTCGATGCGCATGAGCGTGGTGGACTGGCGGCCGCTGCCGGTGCCACGGCTGCTGTGGGTCAACACGGGCGTCCTGGTCCTGAGCAGTGTCGCGCTGCAATGGTCGTACGTGGCCGCGCGCCGACACGATACCGAAGGCGTCATGATCGGTCTGCTCGCGGGCGGAGCATCTGCCGTGATCTTCCTCGCCGGGCAGCTCCTGGCCTGGCAACGGCTCGGGGCTGCGGGATATTTCGTGGCGTCCAATCCATCGAATTCCTTCTTCTACCTGTTGACCGCAGTGCACGGGCTGCACCTGACGGGCGGTCTGGTGGCCTTGGGCCGAACCTCGGCCAAGATGTGGCGCGGCGCCGAGATCGCCGACATGCGCTTGAGCGTGGAGCTGTGCGCCATCTACTGGCACTTCCTGCTGTTGGTCTGGCTTGTCCTGCTCGGTCTTCTCACCGGCTGGACCGACGATTTCATCGACATCTGCCGCCAATTGCTGAGCTAGGAGGCGAGACCAGATGGCTGAGACCGTGCTGACAAATCCGGGCCAATCGCCTGCGCGGCTTGAAGGCTGGCGCGGCATCGCCGCCGACTGGGCGTCCGATCAGCGCGCCTTCAAGAACGTGTCCTGGGGCAAGGCCATGATGTGGATCTTCCTCCTCAGCGACACATTCATCTTCAGTTGCTTCCTGCTCTCCTACATGACGGCGCGCATGTCGACGACCGTGCCGTGGCCCAATCCCAGCGAAGTCTTCGCCCTCGATATCGGGGGCAACCACATGCCCCTGATCCTGATCGCCATCATGACCTTCGTGCTGATCAGCAGCAGCGGTACGATGGCGATGGCCGTCAATTTCGGCTACCGCCGCGATCGGGTGAGAACCGCGATCCTGATGCTGGTCACTGCAGCCTTCGGCGCGACCTTCGTCGGAATGCAGGCCTTCGAATGGACCAAGCTGATCATGGAGGGCGTCCGGCCCTGGGGCAATCCATGGGGCGCCCCGCAGTTTGGTGCGAGCTTCTTCATGATCACCGGCTTCCACGGCACCCATGTGACGTTCGGTGTGATCTTCCTGATTGCCATCGCGCGAAAGGTCTTTCGTGGCGACTTCGACGTCGAGAGGCGCGGCTTCTTCACGAGCCGAAGGGGGAATTACGAGATCGTCGAGATCACGGGCCTATACTGGCACTTCGTCGATCTCGTGTGGGTGTTCATCTTCGCATTCTTCTATCTTTGGTGAGGTCGGCGCATGACAAACGCGGCGGTACACATGGAAGAGCGGCTCCACGCTCCGGCGCACGGCGCAGTCGCAACGGAAGCCGTTCACGCCGAGGGGCAACAGCACCCGATCAAGCTCTACCTCGTGGTCTGGGGCTGGTTGTTCGTCCTCAGCACGTTCTCCTACCTCGTCGACTACTTTGGCCTGCATGGCTATCTGAGGTGGTCGCTGATCCTGCTGTTCATGATGTTGAAGGCCGGCCTGATCGTCGCCGTCTTCATGCACATGGCCTGGGAGCGGCTGGCCTTGACCTATGCCATCCTGCTGCCGCCGGTCGTGGTATTCGTATTTGTGGCGATCATGGCGCTCGAATCCGAATACACACGCTTCCTGAGGGTGCTGTTTTTCGCAACCCCGTCATAGCGCCTGCCGTCGCTCAGGCTAGGCTTCACCCCTCGAATGCGTCGATTGACGCCGTGCTTCCACGTGACACCAGCGCCTCATCCGTCGCCGGCAACGGCTGGCCCTTGTCGCGAAAACGGTTGGTGATGGGATAACGGCGGTCGCGGCCGAAATTCTTCGGTGTCACCTTCACCCCAGGCGCGGCCTGGCGGCGCTTGTATTCGGCGACGTTGAGCAGATGATCGATCCGGATCACCGTCTCGCGGTCGAAGCCGGCGGCGATGATCTGGTCGAGCGGCTCCTCGCGCTCGACCAGGCGCTCCAGGATGGCATCGAGCACGTCGTAAGGCGGCAACGAGTCCTGATCGGTCTGGTTCTCGCGCAGCTCCGCGGTCGGCGGGCGCGTGATGATGTCGGGCGGGATCACCTCGCCGGCAGGGCCGAGCGCGCCCTCCGGCTTCCAGGAATTGCGCAGGCTTGCCAGGCGGAACACCTGCGTCTTGTAGATGTCCTTGATCGGGTTGAAGCCGCCGTTCATGTCGCCATAAAGCGTGGCGTAGCCGACCGACATCTCCGACTTGTTGCCGGTCGTCACCACCATCAGCCCGGTTTTGTTGGAGATCGCCATCAGCAGCGTGCCGCGGGTGCGGGCCTGGAGGTTCTCCTCGGTGATATCGGGCGGCAGGTTCTTGAAGATGCCGGACAGGATCGTCTCGAACCCGGTCACGGCTTCGGCGATCGGCAGCACCTCGTAGCGGATGCCGAGATGGCCGGCGAGCTCGCCGGCATCCGCGATCGAATGCGGCGCGGTGTAGCGGTAAGGCAGCATCACGCCATGCACCTGGTCGACGCCGAGCGCGTCGAGCGCGATCGCCGCGCAGAGCGCCGAATCGATGCCGCCGGAGATGCCGAGCAGCACGCCTGGAAAGCCGTTCTTGGTGACGTAATCGCGTAAGCCCAGCACGCAGGCGGCGTAGTCGGCCTTGTCGCCCTCGGGCAGCTCGGCGATCGGCCCGCTGCAGCGCCAGTCGTCGCCGTTTCTGCTGAAGCGCAGCGTGACGATGCCCTCTTCGAAGGCCGGCAGCTGCGCCGCGAGCGAGAGATCGCCATTGAGCGCGAAGGATGCGCCGTCGAACACGAGCTCGTCCTGGCCGCCGACCTGGTTGAGATAGACCAGCGGCAGCCCGCTCTCCGTGACGCGCGCCACCGCGACCGACAGGCGCACGTCGTTCTTGTCGCGGGCGTAAGGCGAGCCGTTCGGCACCAGGATGATCTCGGCGCCGGTCTCGGCCAGCGTCTCGACCACGTTCTCGTAATCCTCGGACTCTTCCAGCCAGATGTCCTCGCAGATCGGCACACCGATGCGCACGCCGCGCACAGTCACGGGACCGGCGGCAGGGCCGCGCGAAAACAGCCGCTTCTCGTCGAACACGCCGTAATTCGGCAGGTTGCACTTGAAACGCAGGCTCGCGATGCGCCCGCCGTCGAGCAGCGCACAGGCATTGTAGAGCATGCCCTCCTCGACCCAGGGCGTGCCGACCAGCATCGCAGGCCCGCCATCGGCGGTCTCGCGCGCGAGGCTTTCGATCGCGGCGCGGCAGGCGGCCTGGAAGGCGGGCTTCTGCACCAGGTCTTCCGGCGGATAGCCGGCGATGAACAGTTCTGGAAACAACACGAGATCGGCGCCGCCGGACTTGGCCTGCGCCCGCGCCGCGCGCGCCTTGGCCGCATTGCCCTCCACGTCGCCCATGGTCGGATTGAGCTGGGCGAGCGTGACCGCGAATGTGTCGAGACGTTCGGTCATCGCGCGCTCGCTTTCACCTCTCCCGAAGGGAGAGGTCGAATTGCGTCGGAGATGCAATTCGGGTGAGGGGTTACGGTGTCTCGTGGGAGCTGAGCTCCCTCACCCGATTTGAGCTCGACGATGCTCCGCATCGCGAGACACAAATCGACCTCTCCCCGTTGGGGAGAGGTGAAGGGACCTCGGACACCCACGCGCAATGGATTGTCTCCGCGCTCTAGAGGAACCCCAATCGCTCGATGATGGCAATGATCCAGAACGCGCCGGTCATCAAGAGCGCAACGCCAACCGCGGCCGAGCCCATGTCCTTGACTCGGCCGATCTGCTTGTCGTGATCCAAGGTCAGCCGGTCGGCGAGCTTCTCGATCGCGGTATTGAGCAACTCGACCGTCAGCACGAAAGCGACAGAGCACACCAATTCGACCGCGCGCATCGCGGTGGCGCCGATGAACCAGGCGAGCGGCACCGACAGCAGCAGCGCAAAGATCTCCTCGCGGACCGCCTGCTCCGACCGGAACGCAAAGGCCAGCCCGTTGCGGGAATTGATCGTGGCCTTCCAGATCCGCAGCAAGGTCTTACAGCCCCGCTGCGGCCGGAATCGGCTTAGCCTTGCCGGCGCGCTCCTGCTTGAGCAGCTCCGCGACCAGGAACGCCATATCGATGGATTGCTCGGCGTTGAGGCGGGGATCGCAGACCGTGTGGTAGCGATCGTTGAGATCCTCATCCGTGATCGCGCGGGCGCCGCCGAGACATTCGGTGACGTCCTGGCCGGTCATCTCCAGATGCACGCCGCCGGCATGGGTGCCCTCGGCGGCGTGGACCGCGAAGAACGACTTGACCTCGGACAGGATGCGGTCGAACGGGCGAGTCTTGTAGCCGGACGTCGAGGTGATGGTGTTGCCGTGCATGGGATCGCAGGACCAGACCACCACCCGGCCCTCGCGCTTCACGGCGCGGACCATGTTCGGCAGATGCTCGCCAATCTTGTCGGAGCCGAAGCGGCCGATCAGCGTCAGCCGGCCCGGCTCGTTGTCGGGATTGAGCACGTCGATCAGCTTCAGCAGCTCGTCCACCTTGAGCGAGGGGCCGCACTTCAGCCCGATCGGATTCTTGATGCCGCGGAAATATTCGACATGGCCGTGATCGAGCTGGCGGGTGCGGTCGCCGATCCAGATCATGTGGCCCGAGGTCGCGTACCAGTCGCCGGTGGTGGAATCGACGCGGGTCATGGCCTGCTCGTAGCCGAGCAGCAGCGCCTCATGGCTGGTGTAGAAATCGGTGGCACGCAGCTCCGGATGGCTCTCGAGGTCGAGGCCGCAGGCGCGCATGAAGTTGAGCGCGTCCGAGATGCGGTCGGCCAGCTCCTTGTAGCGGCGTGACTGCGGGCTATCCTTGAGGAAACCCAGCATCCATTGATGCACGCTGCCGAGATTGGCGAAGCCGCCGGTGGCGAACGCGCGGAGCAGGTTCAGCGTCGCGGCGGACTGGCGATAGGCCATCAGCTGGCGCTGCGGATCGGGAATGCGCGCTTCGCTGGTGAAGGCGATGTCGTTGACGATGTCGCCGCGATAGCTCGGCAGCTCGACGCCATTCACCTTCTCGGTCGCCGACGAGCGCGGTTTCGCGAACTGGCCGGCGATGCGGCCGACCTTCACCACCGGCACCGCGCCGGCATAGGTCAGCACCACCGCCATCTGCAGCAGCACGCGGAAGAAGTCGCGAATGTTGTTGGCGCCGTGCTCGGCGAAGCTCTCGGCGCAGTCGCCGCCCTGCAGCAGGAAGGCCTCGCCGGCCGCAACGCGGCCCAAGGCCTTCTTCAGATTGCGCGCCTCGCCTGCGAACACCAGCGGCGGAAAGGTCGCAAGCTGCGCCTCGACGTCGGCCAAAGCCCTGGCGTCGGGATATTCGGGCACCTGTAGCACCGGCTTGCTGCGCCAGGACTCGGGCGTCCACCGCTCGGACATCGCAATCTCTCCGTGAAGCAAAAACCACAACCTGATCTAGGGGTTGCGAGGGCCGCCTTATACACAGGCCGGCCACGCCCCGCCAGTTGTAAATCCATTTCGCAGCGCAAACCCTTGCGGCCAAAGCCGAATTCGCATTTGCTTGGGCAGGCTTGAGGAATCCGACAGGACACCGACCGCCATGGGCGCGGCACTGGATGACGTTTTCATCGACGAGATCAGCTTCCCGGCAGCCGACGGCTATGCCCTGACCGGCACCCTGTTCCTGCCGCGCGGCGCCAAGCGCCATGCCGTCCTGATCAATTCGGCGACCGCCGTGCCGCGAAAGATCTATCGGGGCTTTGCCTCCTACCTCGCCCATCGCGGCTGCGCGGTGCTGACCTACGATTATCGCGGCATCGGCGATTCCCGCCTGCCGGCGATGGTCGGCTACAACCAGCCGAAATCGCTGGTCGGCTTCAAGGCCTCGATGTCGGACTGGGCGGCGCTCGACGTCACCGCCGCGGTCAGCTGGATGCGCGAGCGCTATCATGCCCTGCCGCTCGCCTATATCGGCCATTCCTTCGGCGGCCAGGCGCTCGGGCTGATCGCGAATAACAGCGATATCTCGCGCGCGGCCTTGGTGGCCTCGCAGGCCGCGACATGGCGGTTGATGACCTCGCCGGAAAAATACCGGGTCTACGCCTTCATGAATTTTGTCGGTGTGCCGCTGGTCAAAGCACTCGGTTACGCACCGGGCTGGGCCGGTATTGGCGAGGATTTGCCCAAGGGCGTCTTCCTGCAATGGACCGAATGGGTCTCGAGCCCGCGCTATCTGTTCGATTCAAAGCTGCCGGCACTCGAGAACTTCGCCAGGTTCAAGGGCGAGCTGCGCTCGCTATGTTTCTCCGACGATCCCTGGGCGACGCGGCCCGCGGTCGAGCTGCTCGCGAGCGGATTCACTGCGATCAAGCCGGAGGTGCTGATGGTCAAACCGTCCGACGTCGGCGCCAAGGGAATAGGCCATTTCGGCTTCTTCCGCCCCGAGCACCGCGACACGCTGTGGCGCGGCGTCGCGGAATGGATTCAGGGGGAATGAGGCTGCGTCAGCGGATGATCGTCGTCAGCGACGAGTAGCGCCGGTTCGGCTTGGCGTCGCTAGGTGCGAACTGCGCGAAGGCGTCGCTGACGCGCACCGCCGGCGGCGTGTCGCTCGCGAACCTAAACTCCTTCGGCCGCGGTGCGTAGAAGCTTGCGCGGTAATAAGCGTCGTCGAAGCGCGCCTCGCCGACGCCGAACAATGCGTCACAGACCAGCAGGAGCGCGTAGACTCCCGCGACCGCTGCGACGATCTCCCTGAGAATTGTCATGCCCGATGCCCTGCCCTTTGCGGGCAGGATGCAGATCGGTTCCAAAGGCCTGGTTTAAGGCGCCCGGCTTCTTGTCGGCAGCGTTTGCCGGCACTGAACCGATTGCAGACAATTTTATCGATCTCGAAAGAGAGCCCGCCCAACCGGACGATCAGGCGGGCTCCAGGATTGGCCGCTCGGGAGGTATTGGGCGGCCAGCTTATCAGCCGTGCTCGGCCGCCTTGCGATGGCCGCTCTCGCTGAGGCGGTCGACCCAGGCGATGCCGACCGCCGAGACGATGAAGGTCATATGAATAAGCACCTGCCACATTACCCCGCTCTCGGTGAAATTGCTGCGGGTCGTGCCGAGATTGCCGGCCTCGATGAAGGTCCTGAGCAGCGAGATCGAGGAGATGCCGATGATCGCCATTGCGAGCTTGATCTTGAGCACGCTGGCATTGACGTGACCGAGCCATTCCGGCTCGTCCGGATGGCCGCTGAGGTTCAGCCGGGAAACGAAGGTCTCGTATCCACCCACGATTACCATGATCAGAAGGTTCGAGATCATGACGACGTCAATCAGCCCGAGCACGACCAGCATGATCTGCTGCTCGCTGGCGTCGAATGAATGCAAGACGAGGTGCCAGAGCTCCTTGAGGAACAACAGCACATACACGGACTGGGCGACAATGAGGCCAACATAGAGCGGCAGCTGCAGCCAGCGCGAGCCGAAGATCAGCTTCGGAAGCAGGCCGACCGGCGGCAACGGCGCGGCCCGCGCCGAAGGTGCTTTGGGTTCAGACGTCATTGATCACTCCGGACTGCGGTAGATTGTCGCCTCAGAGACTCGCAATCACCGGTGCAAGTTCCAGCGTGCCGCGATAGATCATCTCAAACGAGACGTAAAGGATGATGGCGAGGCCGACATAGGCCACCCAGCGCTGCTTCTGGAGCAAACGGCCAAGCAGATCCGCGGCAACGCCCATCATCCCAACCGACAAGAGCAGGCCGAAGGCCAGGATGTAGGGATGCTCCCGCGCGGCGCCCGCGACCGCGAGCACGTTGTCGAGCGACATCGACACGTCGGCGGCGACGATCTGCACCGCCGCTTGGCCGAAAGTCTTCTGCGTTACCGGCTGCTGTACCGGCGCAGCACCTGCGCCGTTACTATCGAATGCGAGTTCTTTCGAATGCGCGGCCTGCTCGCGCAGCTCGCGCCACATCTTCCAGCAGACCCAGAGCAGCAACACGCCGCCGGCGAGCAGAAGGCCGATCACTTGCAGAAGCTGGGTCGCAACGCCGGCGAAGGCGATACGCAGTGCGGTGGCAGCGGCGATACCGACGATGATGGCGCGGCGGCGCTGCTCGGCCGGCAGGCCGGCAGCCGCAAGGCCGATGACGACGGCATTGTCGCCGGCGAGCACGAGATCGATCAGGATGACTTGAAACAGCGCGGACAGCGCTTCGGCGGTGATGAGTTCAGTCATGATTGATCATTCCTAGAGGCAGACGGATCGAGCCAATGCGGCTTGCGCCGCTCGATCCAGTCGAAGACTTTTGAACGGGAGGAGCGCAGCGCAGGCACGTCCTCGGCGAGCAGAGCAAGGCCGAGCGGCAGCATCCAGACGCCGAGCACCGGGAGGATGGAGAGCACACCGCCGACGACCAGCAGCGTACCCGAGGGGATCCTGACCCAGCGGCTGGACGGCTTGAGCAGATAGGTCAGGGTGTCGCTCATGCGCGGCGGCAGGCGGTCGACGAGCTTGGCCAGGCGCGGGTCTCCACCAGCGATCTGCTCGGTGTTCCCCTCGGTTTGCCTGGCGCGCTCGTTCGAAATCGTGCTCATGCTTACCCCTTCGAGGCGGCCTGCAGCTTGGGGCCCGGCGCACTCGCCCCGACCGGCTTCGCGCGCGGCAGCACCAGCGTCAGCAAGCGCAACAATTTAATCGCCTGGACTTCGTGGGGATGTACGTCCTCGTCTGCGGCAGCAACGCGCTCCGACAGCTCCACCAGATGCGACGACAGCGGCAGGTTCGAAACCGGTCGCAGCGTATCGATCACGACGTTGGCAAAATCCGGCTCTTCGAGCCGTTCGGCGAGTTCGTCGAACATCGCACGGAGCCCTTCGTCGCCGATGTGCGGCGCCAGCTTGCGGTCTCTGATGAAACGGATCACCTCGTCGCGTTCGACGGGTGAGACGCGCCGGTCAGCAACCGCTACCAGGGCGCCCACGATCACCACGGCCGCCGCGGCCTGCTCATTCAGGCTGGACGGTTCCGTGATCTCGATCGAATTTGAGGACTTGGTTCCGGACATCGTAGCTCCCTTAACTTGCGAAATAGCCGCACGGAGCTGCGATGGGGACGAATGGTCGGAGAAAACGAAACAGGGGGCCCGACAATCGGCCGATCCATCGCATTCGCGCGGGACTGGTCATCCGACATCGCGAGGTTTGCCGACGAACGTCGACGTCCTCGCCAGAGGGGCCCGGATTCTTGTTCGCTTCAGAATTATAGGTACGCCTGTCGGAATCAAGGCGGACCGGCTGCGACCAGCCGCCGCATCCGTTCGGCGTTGCGGGATCGGTCATGCAACCCTTTCGCAGCTGGAACCATGCGTCCGTGACAGGTGTTGATGCACCTCGCGACGCATCAAACCGCCTGGCAGGAACCCGCATGTGCCGCTGGATCGCATACCGGGGCGAAACCACCTCGTTCGAGCCTTATGTCACCGAACCCGAGCATTCGCTGATTGCGCAGAGCATCCGCTCGCTTCAGTCCACGGCGGGCTCGAACGGAGACGGCTTTGGTCTCGGCTGGTATGGCGAGCACCCCGAGCCGGGCCTTTATCGCGAGACGCGCCCGGCGTGGTCGGACGAAAACCTGCGCTACCTCTGCCGGCATCTGCACTCGCATCTGTTCTTCGCTCATGTGCGTGCCGCAACCGGCACGGCCGTGACGCGGCAGAATTGTCATCCCTTTGCCTGCGGGCACTGGATGTTCATGCACAACGGGTTCGTCGGCAGCTGGAATCGGCTGCGGCGCAAAGTCGAGGCGCTGATTCCCGATGCCTACTATCCGTCGCGGCTGGGCACGACGGATTCGGAAGCCGTGTTCCTGGCCATGATGGGGGCCGGTCTCGAGCACGATCCGCTCGGCGCGACACAGTCCGTGCTGCAATCGCTCCTCGGATTCGTCAATGAAGGCGGGCTTCGGGAGCGGCTGCGCTTTACCAGCGCGATTGCCAACGGCCGCGACCTCTACGCATTTCGGCTCTCGGTGAACGATGCCGCGAACACGCTCTACTTCCGCGAGGACGGCGGGCAAGTCATCGTCGTCTCCGAGCCGTTCGATAAGGAATCGGACTGGGCGGAAGTCCCGCCGAACCACGCCCTGATCGCGCGAGCGTCCGAAGCCGTCAAAATTGTTCCGTTCGACCCTGCAATTTCCAGTACATTGGGTGCGGAACCGGCCACAATCAGACGGATTATCGCCCGCAGGTAATGACCGCGCCGGTGGCCAATGACATTTGCTTCAGACGTTTCAAAGCTGCTGCGTCTTGCCCCCTCCGAGGACAAGCAGCATGTCGTCATCCGTTCTGCCGGCGGCGGCGGCAATCCGGCGGAATATTCCTTCGGCATCGAGGAGGAATACTTCCTCGCTGACCGACGCAGCTTCGAGGTCGCGATCCGCACGCCCAACGAGCTGTTCGAATCGGCAAATTGGTCGACCGGCGGCCAGGCCATGCGCGAGATGCTGCAATCGCAGCTCGAGGTCGCAACCAACGTTCATGTCGACGTGAACGACGCGCGCGAGGAGCTGCGCTTCCTGCGACGCGAGGTCGCGAACGTCGCTGCGCAATACGGCTTCGTGATCATGGCCTGCGGCACGCACCCGAGCGCAGTCTGGCGCATGTCGCAGCCCAGCCCGAAACCGCGCTACGAGGAGATGATCGAGGATCTGCGCAGCATCGGCCACCGCAACATGATGTGCGGCATGCATGTGCACGTGCAGCTGCCGGATCCCGAGAAGCGCATGGCGGTGATGCGGGCCATGCTGCCGCATCTGCCGCTGTTCATCGCGCTGTCGACGTCCTCGCCGTTCTGGAATTCGCACAAGACCGGATTGAAGGGCTACCGCCTCGCGGCTTATTCCGAGCTGCCGCGCAGCGGCCTGCCCGAATTGTTCGAAGGCAAGCAGGATTTCGACGCTTATGTCGGCGCGTTGCAGCGCTCCGGCGTGATCCCGGACGAAAGCCACATCTGGTGGGCAATGCGCCCCTCCATGAAGCATCCGACGCTGGAGCTTCGCGCGCCCGACACCTGCACCTTCGTCGACGACGCGGTTGCCATCGCCTCGCTCTACCGCTGCCTGACGCGGCATCTCTATCTGCGCCCTCAGCTGTCCCGGGAGGTCACTGCGGTCGAGCGCGCGATCGCGGTCGAGAACAAATGGCGCGCCCAGCGCTACGGCACCGACTGCATCTTCGCCTCCACGGACGGGCCGGTGACGATCTCGGAGCTGCTCACCGGGGTGATCGACGACATTGCGGAGGACGCAGCCGCACTGAACTGCTCCGCCGAGATCGAACACTGCCGCACCATCGTCGCGCGCGGCAGCTCGGCGGAATTCCAGCTTCGCGCCCATCGCGAAAGCGGCGACGACATCGCAGCCGTGTCACAATGGATCGCTAACTCTACGCTGTCGGGAACGAGCGCGCCTGTGCATCGCAGCGCTCCTGCGCCGTCATAGCGCCCCGCGCAAGCTTGTGCGACGAAAATGCCATTCCTGAGTTACGGAGATCGTTGGAGAAGCGCATGAATCGCACCACACCCTGCACCGGCTGCGGCCATGCGCTTGTCCCGATGCTGACGGCCCACGGCCACACGGAGCCGAGCTGCCTCTGGTGCGAAGGCTTCGACGCGCGCGCCATGGACATGGCGAAATGGGCAGGCAGCCCGTCCGGCAAGCCCGAGCCGGCGCTCCCGCGATCATTCGACTGAACCGTGCCGGGCGCCCGTCGCGGGCCGACTGCATGCGCTTTTGCAGGGCATGCCGACAAATTAGACAAGACAAGCCGCTGCGCCCACTGACGCTTGTCCGGAGAAGTCGGGCGAGTTCGGCGCCACCCATTGTCTAACCTCAGGTGCAATCTCGATTATTTGCGCGTCGCGTGCAGCCGGCGGACCAGCGCGCCGCATTGCGCTCCGGCTGGCCTGAAATTCGCAAGACAGCATCAGGCCAAGTCCCTGCCCGGCCCCGATGAGGAGCGGCCAGTCACGCGCGCTCGGCTTCCGGGATGAATGGCCTCAGATCGGAGAATGCCATGAACGTGCATGCTGCCGGAGACATCAAATTCACCGGTCTCACCCGTCCGAACGGCGCGCCGCTGCGCCTCAACGATCAGGACTTCGTGGCGATCGATCGCGACAAGAATGCGAATTTCGAGGCGACCTACCGGCCGCAGGCGCTCTACAACCGCGCCAACGAAGGCTTCCACGCCAACAACGAAACCTTCCTGCTGCACGAGGTGGCCACCAATCTGCCGATCTACCGGCCCGACACCGGCCCTACCGACTTCCATTTGCATCTGCCGCCGGGCGGCTTTCAGCTCGTGCTGGTCACCTCGGGCGCGTTCACCTTCGACTATGACGGCCGCTGGTACAATGTCGGCCCGGGCGCGGTGATGCTCCAAAGCGCGATCGTGCATCGCCAGCTGTTCTACACGTGGTCGGGCCTGTCGACCGAAGAGAATTTGAAGACGCCGCAGACGGTGGTGCCCGATCCGATCTCGATGGGCTATTCCGGCAAATTTCTCGAAGCCTTCATCACCGATCCCACCACCTTTCCGAACCCGACCATTGTCGGCCCGGATCAGATCAATGAGGACGAAACGCCGCGCGTGGCCTGGAGCCATCCGCTGCATGACCGCCCGGCCGATGCCGGCTTCTGGCTTCAGGATCCCCTGGCGCTCGACGCACTGTTCAAGCCGCTCACCGATGGTTCTGTCAGATCGGCGATGCCGGTTTACGTACGCGACATCGGCATCGAGATTCCGAGCGGGCATCTCGTCACCGGCCACATCATCGCGACCGACCCGCGTGGCCACGCGCTCTTGCCGAAGAGCACGTCTGCCGCGGCGGACGCGACCCGCTTTGCCAAGGGCGAGGTCGTGATCTATCGCGTCATTCGCGGCATGGCCGAGTTCAAGAGAAAGTCCGGCGAGAGCTTTGAACTCTCTGCCGGCGACGTGGTGACGGCGGGCAAGGATTCCATCAACCTGATCGGCGTCGGCGAAAACACCCAGGTCCTCCGCCTCGGCCTGCTCAAGGGCATGAACGAGCTGCGCAGCTGGACGGCGACACAGCGCGACGAGATCGACGGCCTCGCCGGTCAGATCATCACGCAAAAGGACGTGCGTCCCCTGCGCACCGAAGGCAAGCCGGTCGGATATCTGTACGGCTAGGCGGCTCGCAGCTAGGGTCTTCTTCCCTTCTCCCCTTGTGGGAGAAGGTGGCGCGAAGCGCCGGATGAGGGGTTCTCTCAGCTCGTAACACTGTTCGTGAGGAGAGAGACCCCTCACCCGTCTCGCCGCTCCGCGGCGATCCACCCTCTCCCGCAAGGAGAGAGGGTAAGCGCGCACCAACTTCGGTTGAGTGTGCTCGTGCCGCCGTCCTACTCCGCCGCCTGCCGCACGTGCCGTGCGGTCGGGGTGCGCATGGTGACGAGCTCTTCGGCCGCGGTCGGATGCAGCGCGATGGTCGCGTCGAAATCGGCCTTGGTCGCCTTCATCTTCACCGCGATCGCGACGGCTTGCGTGATCTCGGCGGCGGCATCGCCGACAATGTGACAGCCGAGCACGCGGTCGGTCGCGCCGTCGACCACGAGCTTCATCAGCACGCGGGTGTCGCGGCCGGACATCGTCGCCTTGATGGGCCGGAACGTCGTCTTGTAGATGTCGACGTGGCTGAATTGCGCGCGCGCCTCGGTTTCCGTCAGGCCGACAGTGCCGACCTCCGGCTGCGAGAACACGGCCGTCGGGATATTGGCGTGGTCGACCTGCACCTCGCGCTTGCCGAACACCGTGTCGGCGAAGGCATGGCCCTCGCGGATCGCGACCGGCGTCAGGTTGAAGCGGTGGGTAACGTCGCCGATGGCATAGATGCTGTCGACCGAGCTCTTGGAGAAATGGTCGACCGCGATGCCGCCGTTGGCGGGATTGATGGCGACGCCGGCATTCTCCAGGCCGAGATTGGCGACGTTCGGATGGCGGCCGATCGCGAACATCACCTGGTCGGAGGCGAGGCTCGAGCCGTTCGACAGATGCGTGGTGAAGTCCTCGCCGTGGCGGTCGACCTTGGTCACGGTGCAGCCGGTGAGGATGGTGATGCCATGCTTCTCCATCTCGGCGCGGACATGGGTCCGGACATCCTCGTCGAAGCCGCGAAGAATGTTTTCGCCGCGATAGATTACCGTCACATCGGAGCCGAAGCCGGCGAAGATGCCGGCGAATTCCAGCGCGATATAGCCGCCGCCCTGGATCACGATCCGCTTCGGCAGCCTCGCAAGATGAAACGCCTCGTTGGAGGAGATCACGTGCTCGATGCCGGGGATCGCCGCGCCATGGTTGGGCGCGCCGCCGGTGGCGATCAGGATGTACTTCGCCGTGACCTTCCTGTCGTTCTCGAGCAGGCGGACGGTGTGCTTGTCCTCGATCACCGCGCGGCTCTTGACGATCTGCGCGCCTGATTTCTCGACGTTGGCGGTGTAGGCCGCCTCCAGCCGCGCGATCTCCTTGTCCTTGTTGGCGATCAGCGTCGGCCAGTCGAAGCTGGCGGGCGGAACGGTCCAGCCGAAGCCGGCGGCGTCCTCGAGCTCGTGACGGACATGCGAGCCGATCACGAACAGCTTCTTCGGCACGCAGCCGCGGATCACGCAGGTGCCGCCCATGCGGTACTCTTCCGCGATCATGACACGGGCGCCGTAGCCGGCCGCGATCCGGGCGGCACGGACGCCGCCCGAGCCGCCACCGATGACGAAGAGGTCGACGTCGAAATCAGCCATTATCCACTCCGACCCCTTTGCAGTAACGACCCTTCAGATAGGTGCGCTCAGATCTCCTTGCCACGCTTGCGCATCTCGGCCCGGAAGGCGCCCATCACCGTTTCCGAGAAGTTCTGGGCCCAGCTGTTCATGAACGCCATGCTCTGCCCGATCGCGCGCGGCTCGGCATCGATCAGCTTCTTGCCCAGCGGCGACTTGTAGAAGGTGACGAGGTCCTTCAGCTCCTGCTCGGTGAACTCGCTGGCATAAATCTGCGCCATGCCTTCGCCGATCTCGCTCTGGCGGCCGTTGAGCTGCTGGGCCACGATCGGCGCGACCTCGTTGAGGTCCTTCTGGTAATTCAGGTTCTGCTGGATCAGCGCGCCCTTGGTCTTCTCGACCATGCCCGGCACGGCGCCCGCATACATCCCGGCGGCGTTCTTGATCTGCAGAATTTCCTTCGCTGCCGCAATCGCTGCGGGCGACGCCTTCGGCAGGGCCGGCGCCGCGGGAGCCTTCTGGCCCGCCTGCTGCGCGGCGACCGGGGCGGCCGAAAGGGCCAATCCCGCAGCGAGAGCCGCAGCCGGCAAGATTTTCAACACGTTCTTCATTCCTGGTCTCCTTTCGGCTTGCGCCGTTCAATCACGCGGATTCCGCCACCGCCCGCCAGAACGGCCGAGCTGGCCAAGCCGATGAACAGCCCGTGCTCGACCACACCGGGAATGGCGCTCAACGCCTTGGCGAGACCGGGGGGATCCGTAATACGTCCGAGCTGGGCATCGACGATCCAGTGGCCGCCATCGGTGACGAAAACGTGGCCGTCCTTGTCCCCGCCTTTGGCCTTGCGGACCGCCATTTGCCCGGAAACGCCGCATTCGGCAAATGCCTTTTCGATCGCGCGGCGCGTCGCACCGAGCCCGAACGGGATGACCTCGATCGGCAGCGGAAACTTGCCGAGCGTCGGCACCCATTTGCTGTCGTCGGCAATCACGATCATGCGGTCCGAGGCGGCCGCCACGATCTTCTCGCGCAACAGCGCGCCGCCGCCGCCCTTGATCAGATTGAGCTCGGGATCGATCTCGTCGGCGCCGTCGATCGTGAGGTCGAGATGGTCGATCTCGTCCAGCGTCGTCAGCTTGACGCCGCAGCGTTCCGCATCGGCCCGCGTCGCCTCGGAGGTCGGCACGCCGATCACCTTGAGCCCGGCGGCAACGCGTTCGCCGAGCAGCTCGACGAAGTGCTTGGCGGTCGAGCCGGTGCCGAGCCCGAGCTGCATGCCGTCGCGCACTTCCTCCAGCGCACGCGCCGCAGCCTGCCGCTTCAATTGGTCCATGGTCACGTGTGCGCCTGCCTTGTGAAGTCTCGGCCGATTCCGGCCGCTTTCGGGGGCCTATGTAGCCTCGTTTTTCCCAGGAGAACAGGGCCTGGAACAGGGTCTGGGAACAGGCCTATAAGGTGATCTTATGGGCCCGCCCCTTGCGCGGATAGGACCGGGCCGGTAGCGCTTGGGAATCATGACCTCCTTCAAGACGACTTCCCCTCACACCATCGTCTTCGATCTCGACGGCACGCTGGTGGATACGGCACCCGACCTGATCACGGCACTGAATTACGTGCTCGACCGCGAAGGCCTGCCGCCGGTGCCGATGGCCTCGGCCCGCAACATGATCGGCGCCGGTGCCCGCAAGCTGATCGAGCGGGGGCTGGAAGCGGAGGGCCGCACCGTCACGCCCGCGGACATGGACCGGATGACTGCGGATTTCATCGCGTACTATGCCGACCATATCGCGGTGGAATCCCGCCCCTTCGAGGGTCTCGAGGCCGCGCTCGACCAGTTTTCGGCGCAAGGCCACCGCCTCGCGGTCTGCACCAACAAGCTGGAATGGCTGTCGAAGCGCCTGCTGGACCAGCTCGACCTCAGCCGCCGCTTCGCGGCGATCTGCGGCGCGGACACTTTTGGCGTCCAGAAGCCCGATCCGACTATTTTTCGGGAGACGGTGGCCCGGGCCGGCGGCGACGTGAAGGCCAGCATCATGGTCGGCGATGCCGGAACCGATGTCGGTGTCGCCCGGCGGGCCGGCGTGCCCGTGATCGGGGTCAGCTTCGGCTACACCGACGTGCCGATCGCCGAGCTGAAGCCGGACCGCCTGATCCACCACATGCGCGACCTGCCGGCGGCCGCGATCAGCCTGATGACGGCAAGCAACACAGCAACGCTTTGATAGGATTGCCATTTTCGCCGCCTCACATCCCGAATGGATGCATAGAGGGCTGACTTCACCGGCGCCGCGGGCGTTGCCGGTCGTACGCGGAACCCAGCTGCGAGCCGCACCGAACGAGCCGAAATCCCGCGCCGAGGGGGTCACATGCGTCAGTGCTGCACTCACGTATACCACCCGATTGTCCTTGCCGCGTCCGATGCTTAGATTGCGTCGACCGCACCGCTGCAGCAAAGGTGCGCCCGTCGCCATAAGTGAAGGCCTCTCGCATGACCGGATCCGCCGCATTGTCGACCCCGATGACCGATCCGTTCGGGCGGACCATCACCTACTTGCGCGTCTCCGTCACCGACCGCTGCGACCTGCGCTGCTTCTACTGTATGTCCGAAGACATGACGTTCCTGCCCAAGGCGGACCTGCTGACGCTGGAGGAGCTCGATCGGCTCTGTACGGCCTTCATCGCCAAGGGCGTGAAGAAGCTGCGCCTCACCGGCGGCGAGCCCTTGGTCCGCCGCAATGTGATGTCGCTGGTGCGCTCGTTGTCGCGGCATCTGTCGAGCGGCGCGTTGAGCGAGCTGACGCTGACCACCAACGGCACCCAGCTTGCGAAGCACGCGCGGGAGCTCGCCGATTGCGGCGTCCGCCGCATCAACGTCTCGCTCGACACCCTCGATCCCAAGAAGTTTCGCGAGATCACCCGCTGGGGCGAGATCGACAAGGTGCTGGAGGGCATCGAGGCCGCGCGCGCCGCAGGGCTCGCCGTGAAGATCAACGCCGTGGCGCTGAAGAACCTCAACGAGGACGAGCTGCCTTCGCTGATGCGCTGGGCCCACGGCAAGGGCATGGGCCTGACGCTGATCGAGGTGATGCCGATGGGCGAGATCGGATCGGGCCGCATTGACCAATATCTGCCGCTGTCGCTGGTGCGCGCCCGCCTCGCCCAGCAGTTCACGCTGACGGATCTGGCCGAGAGCACCGGCGGTCCGGCCCGCTATGTCGGCGTCGCCGAGACCGGCGGCAAGCTCGGCTTCATCACGCCGATGACCCATAATTTCTGCGAATCCTGTAATCGGGTACGCATCACCTGCACCGGAACGCTGCACACCTGCCTCGGCCATGAGGATGCCTCCGATTTGCGCAAACCTCTGCGTGCATCGAGCGACGATCTATTGCTTGCGGATGCGATCAACCGCGCCATCGGGCTGAAGCCCAAGGGCCACGATTTCATCATCGACCGCCGCCACGACCGGCCCAGCGTCTCCAGGCACATGAGCGTCACCGGCGGCTAACTCCGTATAGTTGCGGCCCTATTCCCCTTAACTATCAACAAACTTCCGATTGACTGGCGGCACGCCCGCTGGTTTGGTGCGGCGGCCTCATGCCTGCGCGGCGAGATAAGCCACGCGCCATCTCGGCGCAGTCAAGACGGCCGGGGCACAATCGGGGGAGGACCTATCGTTGCAAGCGCTCCTTAAGCTGAGCAGCAGGATCGACGCGTTCACGCGCTGGACCGGCAAACGTATTGCGTGGCTGATCGTGCTCGCCGTTGTCATTTCGGCGGTCAACGCGATCATCCGCAAGACGTTCGACACCTCGTCCAATTCGTGGCTCGAGCTGCAATGGGTGCTGTTCAGCATCGTCTTCCTGCTCTGTTCGCCCTGGACGCTGCTCGACAATGAGCACATCCGCATCGACATCGTAAGCAACACGATGCCCAAGAAGGCGCGCAACGTCATCGACATCGTCGGTCACGTGTTCTTCCTCATTCCGATCTGCATCGTCATGATCGTCACGGGCGTGCCGTTCTTCCTGCGCTCCTTCCAGATCAACGAGCAATCCGGCAATGCCGGCGGCCTGCCGCAATGGCCCGCCAAAGCCCTGATCATGGTGGGGTTCGCCTTCCTTCTGGTCCAAGGCATTTCCGAGCTGATCAAGCGGATCGCGGTGATGCGCGGCTTGATACCGGACCCGCACGAATCGCAGGTGTCGGCGCTGGAAGCGGAAGTCGAGCATCTCGTTGAAGCGATCGAGAAGAAGTAGCCGTTGGCGACGGTGTAGGGGGAATCCATGACCGCATTCATCATCGCCAATATGGCGCCCATCATGTTCGTATCGCTGGTCGTCATGCTGCTGCTCGGCTATCCGGCGGCATTCTCGCTCGGCGCCGTCGGCCTGTTCTTCGCCATCATCGGCGTCGAGCTCGGCCAGTTTCACCCCGACTTCCTCCAGGCCTTGCCGGAGCGCGTCTATGGCGTGATGAACAACGACACGCTGCTCGCGATCCCCTTCTTCACCTTCATGGGATTGGTGCTGGAGCGGTCGGGCATGGCCGAGGACCTGCTCGACACGATCGGCCAGCTGTTCGGCACGATCCGCGGCGGCCTCGCCTATGCCGTGATCTTCGTCGGCGCGCTGCTCGCTGCGACCACCGGCGTGGTCGCGGCGTCCGTGATCTCGATGGGCCTGATCTCGCTGCCGATCATGCTGCGCTATGGCTATGATCGCCGCGTGGCCGCCGGTGTCATCGCCGCCTCCGGCACGCTCGCGCAAATCATTCCGCCCTCCCTCGTCCTGATCGTGATGGCCGACCAGCTCGGCAAGTCCGTCGGCGACATGTACGAAGGCGCCTTCATCCCGGGCCTCGTGCTTGCCGCCCTCTACGCCGGATACGCTTTCCTCGTCAGCATGATCTGGCCGAAGGCGGCGCCCGGCCTGCCGAAGGACGCCATCGGCTTCCGCGAAGAGAACGGCGATCGCGGCCTTGTATCGCTCGGTGTGCTGTTCCTCGCGAGCTGCGCATTCGGATGGCTCATGATGCGCAATTCCAGCACTCGTGGCGCCGATTACGTGGTGCTCAGCATGTTCTACGGCATCATCTTCGCATTCGCCGTCGCCGTGCTGAACTGGGTGGTGGATAAGCTGACCGGATTCCGTTTCCTCTCGAAGATGGCGCAGCAGACCACCTTCGTGATGGTGCCGCCGCTGTTCCTGATCTTCCTGGTGCTGGGCACGATCTTCATCGGCATCGCCACGCCGACCGAAGGCGGTGCGATGGGTGCCGCCGGCGCCCTCATTCTCGGTGCCGTGAAGCGGCGGCTGAGCTGGGACCTGATCCGGCAGGCCACGGAATCGACCGCCAAGCTGTCGGCCTTCGTCGTGTTCATCCTGGTCGGCGCCCGCATCTTTTCGCTCACCTTTTACGGGGTCAACGGTCACGTCTGGGTCGAGCACCTGCTCACATCGCTGCCGGGCGGCCAGATCGGCTTCCTGATCTTCGTCAACGCGCTCGTATTCGTACTGGCCTTCTTCCTCGACTTCTTCGAGCTGGCCTTCATCGTGATCCCGCTACTGGGACCGGCCGCCGAGAAGCTCGGCATCGACCTGATCTGGTTCGGCGTCATTCTCGGCGTCAATATGCAGACCTCGTTCATGCACCCGCCGTTCGGATTCGCGCTGTTCTATCTCCGGTCCGTCGCGCCGAAGGAGCGATACACCGATCGGGTCACTGGCAAGCGGATGGACCCCGTCACCACCGGCCAGATCTATTGGGGTGCGGTGCCCTTCGTCGTCATCCAGATCATCATGGTCGGCCTCGTGATCGCGTTCCCGTCGATGGTGATGCACTACAAGGGCGTGCAGACGAACATCGATCCCAGCACGATCAAGATCGAGGTGCCGCAGATCGAGCTGCCTCCGCTGGATCTCGGCCCTCCGCAGAAGTAGTGCGACAACTGGTTCTAGCAGCGAGCGCCCACACCCTCTTCCCTTCTCCCCTTGTGGGAGAAGGTGGCGCGAACGCAGTTCGCGCCGGATGAGGGGTTTCTCTCCGCGCATTTTACTCGCCGTCGGACTCGCGGAGACAACCCCTCACCCGGCTTCGCTATCGCGAAGCCGCCCTCTCCCACCAGGGGAGAGGGTGCAGCACGGCCGCGTGACAAGCGCCGCGAACACAGGCATATCGGCTCCTTCTTCAACCGAAGGACTGTCCGCTCATGCCCCGATCGCACCTCGCTTCCACGTTCTTTGGAACGTTGATCGCCTCACTCTGGCTGGCATCTGCCGCAACGCTGGTGCACGCCGAGCCGGTCGCCAACGTCCATGCGCTGGCGCAGAAGGAACAGCAGCCGCTGCTCGACACGCTGCGCGATCTCGTCAACATCGAATCCGGCAGCAAGGACATCGAAGGCCTGAACCAGATCGCCGAGCGCATTGCCGGTCAGCTCAAGCAACTCGGCGGCACGGTGGAGATCCTGCAGCCGACTGACATCTATCGCCTCGACGACACCCCCGAAAAGATCGGGCCGGCCGTACACGCCGTGTTCAAGGGCACGGGGTCCAAGAAGATCATGCTGATTGCCCACATGGACACGGTGTACCTGAAGGGCATGCTGAAGGACCAGCCGTTCCGCATCGACGGCGACAAGGCCTACGGGCTCGGCATTGCCGACGACAAGCAGGGCATCGCGCTCATTCTCCATACCGTAGCATTGCTGCAGAAGCTGAACTTCAGGGATTACGGCACGCTCACGGTGCTCACGAACGGCGACGAGGAGATCTCCTCGCCCGGCTGGCGCAGCACCATCACCAAGCTCGCATCGGATCAGGACGTGGTGTTCTCGTTCGAAGGCGGCGGCACCGACGGCACGCTGCGCCTCGCCACCAGCGGCATCGGCTCGGCCTATCTCACCGTGCATGGCAAGTCGTCACATGCCGGCGCACGGCCCGAAGGCGGCGTGAATGCGCTGTACGAGCTCTCGCACCAGGTGCTGCAGATGAAGGACTTGTCCAAGCCCGAGCAGGGCCTGAAGCTGAATTGGACGGTGTCCAAGTCCGGAACCAACCGCAATGTGATCCCTGCCGAGGCGACGGCCCAGGCCGACGCGCGCGCCCTCAAGGTGTCCGACTTCGACGAGTTGCAGAAGGCGCTGCAGGACAAGATCAAGAATCGCCTGCTGCCCGATTCCAGAGTCGAGCTGAAGTTCGAGGTGCGGCGCCCACCGCTCGAACCCAGTGAGGCCTCGCGCCGGGTGGCGGCCTATGGCAAGACGATCTATGGGGAGATCGGACTATCCCTCAAGGTCGACGAGAAGGCCATCGGCGGCGGCACCGACGCGGCTTTCGCCGCGCTGCAATCCAAAGGAGCCGTGGTGGAAGGCATGGGCCTGTCGGCCTTCGGCGCGCACTCCAACGATGCCGAATATGTGCAGGTGGGCAGCATCGTGCCGCGGCTGTATCTGACGACACGCATGATCATGGACCTGTCCACCGGCAAGCTGAAATAGCGGCTCGGTCGCCGCGTTTCACTTTCAGGCTTGCCGCCCTCCACGGCGAACGAGACCGAGCGAAGCTGTTTCGTCAGGAACAGGAAGCGTTCAGAGATCGTCTTCGAAATGACGTCCGGCATATGCGATTGTGACGATCTCGACCTCTGTCTTCAGGACACGGAACGCGATCGTCACGCGCCGCTCGAATCCGACGGTACGCAGACCTGGAAGAAGATCGTCGCGACTGGTCCCACGTTTGGGAAAGGTGGCGAGAGCCATGCATGCCTTCTCGATACGGTCGATATAGCCGCCTGCAATTCGGTAGCCGGCACGTTCTGCGATGTACTCGTAAAGGCCGACCAGATCGGCCTCCGCCTCCGGTCGGAATACGACCTTAAGTGCCACGCTTGGCTGCCTTCACGTTTCTGGCGTGACGAGTCCGCAGGCGCTTGAAAACATCGCTCGCAGCAACGCTTGGGCGAGGATCCTGGACCGAAGCTTGGACCTTGGCGGCCAGATATTCGTCAAGCGCGGCATCCTGACGATCGAGGGCGCGGAGGGCCGAGCGCATGACTTCGCTGGCAGAGGCATATTCGCCTGACTTCAGGCGGGCTTCCAGGCTCGCGCGCTGCGGGCCAAGAGTCACGGTGATCGGCTTGCTGGTCCGCATGTGGTTCCCCTTCAGTGCTCTACAACGCAAGATATGACAGTGTCATACATACCTCAAGCGCCATCCGGGCCTCCCTGCTCCGCGCACGAGGTGCATTGTCATTGTCGGGCCAGTTCCTCCCCCATCGTGACCTTGTCCGCCAGCCGAAACCGCAGCGTGAACTCCGCACCGCCGCCGGGGAGGTTCTGCACCGCGACCGTGGCGGCGTGATCGTCCGCTACGGCGCGCACGATCGAGAGTCCCAGCCCCGCACCGTCGCTGCGCCGGCGGTCGGCGCGCCAGAAGCGCTGGAAGATCAGCTCGCGCTCAGCCTCCGCGATCCCCGGGCCGGAATCGCGCACCCGCACCGAACCGTCCTCCCCCACCTCGACCTCGACGGTGGTGCCCTCCGCCGTGAACTTGATGGCGTTTTCGGCAAGATTGAACACCGCGCGCTGCAGCATCTCCGAATTGCCGTGGATCAGGACCGGTGCGTCGGTGCCCTTCAGCGCGATGTCCTTGCGTTGCGCGATCGCGAAAGGGGCGATCGAGCCGACCACCTCGGCACAGACGGCGCGCAAATCCGCGGCCTCGCGGGGATCGAGCACCAGGGTGTCGAGCTCGGCGATCTCAAGCAGCTGGGCGACGATCCGGCTCATGGCCTCGATGTCGGCATGCAGCGCCTGCCGTTCGGCGCCGTCGCCGAGCGTCTCGATCCGCGTGCGCAGGATCGCCAGCGGCGTGCGCAATTGATGCGCGGCATCCGCCGTGAACTGCCGCTGCACGCGAAAGCCGGCCTCGAGGCGGTCGAGCGCCTGGTTCACGGCGGTGACCAGCGGCACGATCTCGCGCGGAATCTGCTCGGTCGGCAGGCGAATGTCGGTGCGTGCAGGGCCGATGTTGCTGGCCTCCTGGGAGGCCTTCCACAACGGCGCGATCGCGCGGCGGAAGATGATGATGTCGATGGCAAGCAGGACCAGGAGGATCGGGACGGTGATCCACCCGACCCGCCGAAAAAAGTTCGAGACGATATCGTCGATGATGACGTCCCGGTGGGCCAGATCCTCGGCAACCTGGATGCGCACCGTCTTGCCGGCAACGTCTCGCGTGACGCTGGCGCCGGAGACGGTGTCGGAGGAACGGGAGGGCGCCGTCGCGGCGGAACGCCGGTGCGAGGAGAACAGCAACCTTCCGTCGGCATCGCGAATGTCGAACTGGTAGCGGCCGTAGGCGTCCGAATAAAGCCCCTTGAGGCTGTCGGGCAGGTTGAAGGTCAACGTGCCGTCCGGCTGCGCGACGATGCGCTCCGCCAGCACCTCGGCCTGCGCGCGCATGGCATCGCGATGCAACTGGTCGATCTCGGAGTTGAGCAGCCAGAACAACACCAGCGGCAGGAAGATCGCGACCATCGCGACCGCGACGATGTGCAGAAACACGATGCGCGAGATCAGCGATTTGAAGGTCAGCGATCCGGCACGGCCCGCGGCGGGCACGCTATTTCTCCTCGGTCATGAGATAGCCGACGCCACGGATCGTATGGATCACGACCTTGGCGCCGTGTTCAGTCAGCTGCTTGCGCAGCCGCGACACGTAGACCTCGATCGCATTGGAGGCGACGTCGCCTTCGAGACCGAAGATGTGGTCTTCGACATTCTTCTTCGGTACCACCCGCCCCTGCCGGCGCAGCAGGATCTCGAGCACCGAGGTCTCGCGCGCGGAGATGATCCGCGGCTGGTCGTCGACGAAGATCTGCCGGCTCTCGGTGTCGTAGACGAGGTTGGCGAGAGTGAGCGAGCGGCCGAGCAACTGGCCGGGGCGGCGCAGGATGGCCTCCAGCCGCGCCACCAGCTCCTCCATCGCAAACGGTTTTGCCAGATAATCATCGGCGCCGCTGCGCAGGCCGGTGACGCGGTCCTGCAAGCCGCCGCGCGCAGTCAGCACCAAGACCGGCAGCGGCTCCATCTGGTGACGCAACTCGCGCAGCACCGACAGGCCGTCGGCATCGGGCAGACCGAGGTCGAGGATCATCGCGGCATAGCTGACGCTGTTCACCGCCTCGCGCGCCTCGGCCGCGCTGCCCACGATGTCGCTCTCATAGCCGGCTGCGGCCAGCCCACCGGCCACGAGCCGCGACAGCTCAGCATTGTCCTCGACGATCAGAAGCCGCATCGCATATCCGCTGGACGTTCCTGATACCGCACCGCTCGCGCCGCATCTGCGCTCTTTTCCAGCATTCGGGGCGCCGCGGCCAGCGAAAAAGCGCCGAATAGCCTCTCCTTGTCAGGTCGGTGTAAGCCAGCGCTGCGCATGAACCCGGTCATCGACCACATGATCATCGCCGGCCGAAGATTGACCCACGGAACATTCGTTTTGGCGTGTCGTTAAATCCAAGCGCTCAGGATGAGCGCCTGGAGGAGCCCGATGTCGTATTTTCCATCTGGCGAAGACCAAGCCTTCCGCATTTGCAAGGTGCTCGCCGACGTCTTCTGCGCGATCCTGCTCGGCACCTTTTCGATCGTGTTCTTCGGCTGGATCGGCGGCATTGTCGCCTTCGTCATTCTCGAAGCTGCCCTGCTCGGGCTCGACTGGCTCATGCCAAGCGCAAGAGACGCAGCAGGCGTCGTTCGCTAGCCGCGCTTCCGATGCTCGAAAGCCGACCGATGGTCCGCCTCTGGCGGCAATATGCTCGGCTGCTACGACCAGCTTGCCCCAACGCGCGGACCTTTCCATTACGACGCGCGCCGGCACTAACGGAAAAGGACATCGACCAGGCCTTGCGCAGCGCTCTTTGAATTTCATCGGGATCGAAGCGCATCGGGGGCATCGTTCAGCGCCACGATTTCGGATCGGGCGATGATGCATGTCTACCACTGTTTTGCCCGACGGGTCAAAAATTTCGGTAATTTCGCAATCTCTCGTGGTAACGAAGTCAAGTCATTGATATCGCTGCCCCGGTCTACTGTGCATGGGGTTGTTTTCGACGTTTTGGTTGGACGCCCTCCCAACAGCAGCGACAACGCCCCGGAGTCTTTCGCTCCGGGGCGTGCCGCATCCGATCGGGACGCGATCAGCTCTGCGAGCGCCGCGCCATGAAGATGTCGTAGCCGACCTCGGCCACCTGGAACCAGGAATAGCCGTCGCTCGTGAACTTGGCGAGCGAGTCGTTCACCTTCTTGAAGTTCGGATTGGTCGCAGCGACTTCGGCGTGCAGCTCCTTGGCCGCCTTGTAGCAGGCATCCATGATCGCGGGCGAGAAGGCGTGCAGCTTGGTGCCGCCCGCGAGCAGCTTCCTCAGCGCCAGCGGATTGGCGTTGTCGTAGCGCGCCATCATGTAATTGTTGGCGTAGTGGCCGGCCTGCTCCAGCACGCTCTGGTAATATTTCGGCAGCGCGTTCCATTTGTCGAGGTTGACGAAAGCCATCAGCATCGGACCGCCTTCCCACCAGCCGGGGTAGTAGTAGTGCGGCGCGATCTTGTAGAAGCCGAGCTTCTCGTCGTCATAAGGCCCGACCCATTCGGCGGCGTCGATCGTGCCCTTCTCCAGCGCCGGATAGATGTCACCGCCGGCGAGCTGCTGCGGCACCACGCCGAGCTTCTGGAGCACGCGGCCGGTGAAGCCGCCGATGCGGAACTTCATGCCTTTGAGATCGTCGGGCGTGTTGACCTCTTTCCTGAACCAGCCGCCCATCTGGCAGCCGGTGTTGCCCGCGAGCAGCGAGACGACGTTGTAGCTCTTGTAGAACTCGTTGAGCACGTCGCGGCCGCCGCCCAGCATGTACCAGGCCTGGTTGATGCGCATGTTGGGACCGAACGGCACGGCCGAGCCGAAGGTGAAGGTCGGGTCCTTGCCGAAATAATAATAGGACGCGGTGTGGCCGATCTCGCAGGTGCCGTTCTGCACGGCGTCGAGCACCTGCAGGCCCGGCACGATTTCGCCGGCCGCGAAGATCTGGATCTGGAATTTGTTGTCGGTCGCCTCGGCAACCATCTTGCACATCATCTCGGCGCCGCCAAACAGCGTGTCGAGCGATTTCGGCCAGCTCGTCGGCATGCGCCATTTGATTTCCGGCATCGACTGCGCGATCGCGGGAGCCGCGAGCGTGGCGGCGCCGGCCGCACCAAGTCCTGTGACCTTGATGAAGTCTCTTCTCTTCATGATTTCCTACCCTGATGGATCTAATTGTGGAGCCTTCTTTGCGAGGCTTGCCGACAGAATGGAGCATCACGGGACCGAATGCCATCCCGATCGCAAAGAAAAAGCCCGGCCTCCTGGGGAGGCCGGGCTAGTGGTCTTACGACCTAAGCCGTAGATCAGCCGCGGGTGCGCGAGCGGATCATGAAGCTATCGTAGGTATATTCGGCAACCTGCCACCACAGATATTCGTCGGAGCGGTAGGCCTGCATGGAGTCAATGGCCTTTTTGAAGTCGGCGTTCTTGCCAGAAACCTCGGCCCACAGCTCGTTGGTCGCCTTGAGGCAGGCTTCCAGCACCTCGTTGGTGAACGGACGAAGCTGGGTGCCGCCGGCGACCAGGCGCTTCAGCGCCGCCGGGTTCTGCATGTCGTAGCGCGCAGCCATCCAGCTGTTGGCGTTCGCCGTCGCGTTGGTGAGGATCGCCTGGTAGCTCTTCGGCAGCGCATTGAACTTTTCCAGGTTGGCGAAGGCGTGGACGGTCGGACCGCCCTCCCAGAAGCCGGGGTAGTAGTAGTACTTGGCGACCTTGGCGAAGCCGAGCTTCTCGTCATCGTAGGGGCCGACCCACTCGGCGGCGTCGATCGTGCCCTTCTCCAGCGCGGGATAAATGTCGCCGCCGGCGAGCTGCTGCGGCACCACGCCGACCTTCTGCAGCACCTGGCCGGCAATGCCGCCGATGCGCATCTTGAGGCCGGAGAGGTCGGCAACGGTCTTGATCTCCTTGCGGAACCAGCCGCCCATCTGGGTACCGGTGTTGCCGCATGGGAAGCCGATCACGTTCGACTTCTTGAAGAACTCGTTGGCGAGCTCGTTGCCGCCGCCCTGATAGAGCCACGAATTCTGCTGACGCGCGTTGAGGCCGAACGGCACCGAGGCGAAGATCGCGAAGGTGGGGTCCTTGCCGACGTAATAGTACGAGACGGTGTGGCACATATCGACCGTGCCGTTCGAGGTCGCATCGAGCGCCTGGAGGCCGGGGACGATTTCGCCGGCGGCGAACACCTGAATCTGGAACTTGTTGTCAGTCATCTCGGCGACGTACTTCGCCACCTGCTCGGCGCCGCCATAGATGGTGTCGAGCGACTTCGGGAAGCTCGAAGTCAGGCGCCACTTCACCTCGGGCGAGGACTGTGCGATCGCCGGCGAGGCCACCGCGGTCGCCGCCGCGCCTGCTGCCGACACTTTGAGAAAATCACGACGCTTCATCTTCAGGTCTCTCCTTGCTGGGGCGTTTCCCCTTGACTTCTCTTCTTGCCGCCGCTCGTTCCGGCGACGCGTTGAGGTCGCGTCGAACCGAAGGGGCTTGACTGCGGGGGGCCTTTAACACGGCCAGCCCGGTTTCGGAACGCGACAATGACATGACGGGGCTCTACGAAAGTCGCATGCCCCGGAGCCTGCCGCGGTGCCCCCCATTCAGGCCGCGGCGATGACACCCTTGAGCTGGTCCCGGACCTGGCCGGCAATGGCGCGGTAGATCGCCGCATGAGGGCCGTCCGGCTCGCTGTCGACCACGGGATTGCCGGCGTCCGAGGTGGCGCGAATCGCCATGTGCAGGGGGATCTCGCCCAGGAATGGGACGCCGAGCTTCTCGGCCTCGTGCCGCGCCCCGCCATGGCCGAAAATATCCGACTTGGTGCCGCAATGCGGACATTGGAAGTAGCTCATATTCTCGACGATGCCGAGCACGGGCACGTTGACCTTCTTGAACATGGCAAGCCCCCGCCGTGCATCGATCAGGGACAGGTCCTGCGGGGTCGAGACGATCACGGCGCCCTTGAGCGGCACGTTCTGCGCCAGCGTGAGCTGGGCATCGCCGGTGCCCGGCGGCATGTCGACGACCAGCACGTCGAGCTTGCCCCATTCGACGTCGCGCAGCATCTGCGTCACCGCCGACATCACCATCGGGCCGCGCCAGATCATGGCGGTCTCCTCCTCGACCAGGAAGCCGATCGACATGATGGCGAGCCCGAAGCGCCGAAGCGGAATCATCTTGCGCTCGTCGTTCAGCTCCGGCTTGTCGCGCAGGCCCGTCAGGCGCGGCACCGAGGGGCCGTAGATATCGGCGTCGAGCAGCCCGACCTTGAGGCCGAGGTCGCGCAGGCCGAGCGCCAGATTGAGCGCCGTGGTCGACTTTCCGACGCCGCCCTTGCCGGAGGCGACCGCGATTACGGCGGCAACGCCGGGAATTTCCGATTGCCGCGCCATCGGCGACCCCCCGCCCTGGGGCGGCTTGTGGGCATGGGCCGGCTGCACGCCGGGCGCGCCGCGGCTCGGCTGCGGGGGTGGCAGCGGCGCGGAGCCCGGCTTGCGCTCGGCGGTCAGCGCCACCATGACGGTGGTGACACCGGGAATGCTGCGCACGGCGGCTTCCGCTTCGGCCCGGACGGATTCCCAGGCTCTTGCCTCGGCGGCGTCGACATTGATCGAGAAGAATACCTTGCCGTCGGAGGCGCTGATCGCGCTCAGCACATTGGCATGGGGAAGCGCGACCCCGCGGGGCGACTGGACCCTGGCGAGGCTATCGAGAACCTGTTGCTGCGTCACGCTCAAAGCGCATCTCCTGCAGTTGAGGATGCCCCATTAGAGCGGAAACGCCCAAAAGGCTACTGTCTGCCGATATCGTCCGCCTTTTCGGCCGGCGCCGCCCCCTGCTCCAGGGCGGCCTCGTAGTTCAGCTCGATCATGACCCCGTTGGGGTCGTGGACGAAGATCTGCCAGAGATCGCCACCGGGCACCTGGCGGGCCTCGAACTTGATCTTCTTTGACGCCAGCCGCTGTTTCATACCGTCAAAGCCGCGACTGGCGAAGGCGACATGGTGGACAACGCCGGAATCCGGCTTTTGTGGCTCGTCGGTCGGGGAAATGTCGACGAGGTGAACCACCGGCCTGCCCTCGCTGTACATCCAGGCGCCCGGGAAGGCGAAGTTCGGCCGCGCGCCTTTTTCCAGGCCCAGCACGTCTTCGTAGAAGCGGACGGTCTCGGCCAGATTCCGGGTCCGGATGTTGAAATGATCGAGGACGCCTACGCTCACGCCGCCCATGCTCTCGCTCCCTTGTTTTGAAGTCCTTGGGTCGCCACCCTAGCACGGCAGGCCGCCAAACGAAGCCGTTGCCCTCTGGCCTCAAGGGTTTATGGTGCGCCTCCGGTCCGCCCTCACCGCGGAACCCAGGCATCCCTCGCTTGGCAAGAACCGTAAACCCGAACTACGGACAAGGTACCACTATGGCTAAAGTCGCTTTCCTAGGTCTTGGCGTGATGGGCTTCCCCATGGCCGGACACCTCGTGAAAAAAGGGGGCCATGAGGTCACCGTCTACAACCGCACCGCGGCGAAGGCGAAGGAATGGGCGGACAAGTTCGGCGGCAAGACCGCACCGACCCCGAAGGCCGCCGCCGAGGGTCAGGATTTCGTGATGTGCTGCGTCGGCAACGACAACGATCTGCGCGCGGTCACGATCGGCCCCGACGGCGCCTTCGCCGGCATGAAGAAGGGTGCGACCTTCGTCGACCACACCACTGCCTCCGCCGAGGTCGCCCGTGACCTCGACGCAGCCGCGACCAAGGCCGGCTTCAAATTCGTCGACGCCCCCGTCTCCGGCGGCCAGGCCGGCGCCGAGAACGGCGTTCTGACGGTGATGTGCGGCGGCGCGCAGGACGCCTATTCCGGCGCCGAGCCGATCATCACGGGCGCCTATGCGCGGATGTGCAAGCTGCTCGGGCCCGCCGGAAGCGGCCAGTTGACCAAGATGGTCAACCAGATCTGCATCGCCGGTCTGGTGCAGGGCCTCTCCGAGGGCATCCATTTCGCCAAGAAGAGCGGCCTCGACGTCGCCGCTGTGATCGAGACCATCTCGAAAGGGGCCGCCCAGTCCTGGCAAATGGAGAACCGCTACAAGACCATGAACGAGGACAAGTACGATTTCGGCTTCGCGGTCGAATGGATGCGCAAGGACCTCTCGATCGCGCTGGCCGAAGCCCGCCGCAACGGCGCCAATCTGCCGGTGACCGCGCTCGTCGATCAGTTTTATTCCGAGGTCGAGAAGATGGGCGGCAAGCGCTGGGATACGTCGAGCCTGCTCGCACGCCTGCAACGCTGACGCTCTGTTGCGGCCTGGTTCGGCGTAGCCGGCTTTGAACGTCGTCGCGACATCCGTCGCGACGGCGTTCCGTAAAGCGCGCCGACCGAAACAATCATAGACTTCCGGGGGGAAGCCTTGCCTAACGTGATCGCCGCCGTCCTTGCTGTTGTTGCGCGCCTGTTCCCGGTCGCGCTCCTGGCCCTGCTGGCATCACCTTCGCAGGCGCTTGCCGCATCGCTCGATGGTGCCAGCATTGGCCCGCAATGGGCGCTTCCATTCGCGGGGATGCTGCTCTCGATCGCCATATTTCCGCTCGCCGCGCCTCACTTCTGGGAGCATCACCAAGGCAAGATTGCCGCGATGTGGGCCACCCTGATCGCGCTGCCGCTTGCAATCTGGTACGGCCCGCTTCCAACCGTCCAAGCGCTCGTTCACACGGCGCTGCTCGAATACGTCCCGTTCATGCTGCTGCTCCTCGCCCTGTTTACCGTCGCCGGCGGAATCGTGGTGCGCGGCAATCTTCACGGCTCCCCCGTCCTGAATACGCTGCTGCTCGCTCTCGGCACTCTGATCGCGAGCGTCATCGGCACGACCGGCGCCTCAATGGTCATGATCCGACCGGTGATCCGCGCCAATGACGATCGGCGGCACAACGCGCATGTCGTGATCTTCTTCATCTTTCTGGTGTCCAACATCGGCGGTTCGCTCTCCCCCCTTGGAGATCCCCCGTTGTTTCTGGGGTTCCTGCGCGGCGTGGATTTTTTCTGGACGACGACACACCTGCTTCCCCAGACCACGTTCGCGGCCTGGATTCTGCTCGCCCTGTTCTTTTGCATCGATACTTATCTCTATCGCAAGGAAGGCCGCGTCAAACCGGACCCAACTCCGGACAATCCCTTGCGGATCAGCGGCGGCCTCAACTTCGCTTTGATGGGAGTCATCATCGCTGCGATCCTCTTGAGTGCCAAGCTCGACCTCGGCGGATTTGAAGTTCTCGGCACGCATCTCCAGGTGCAGAATCTCCTGCGCGATGCCGTGATGATCGGAGTCGTGTTCGCATCTCTCGCCGTCACCTCGAAGGAGGACCACGACGCGAACGGCTTCTCTTGGGGCCCGATGATCGAAGTGGCAAAGCTGTTTGCCGCGATCTTCATCACCATCATTCCCGTGCTCGCGATTCTCAACGCCGGCAAATCCGGCGCGTTTGCCTCCGTCGTAAACATGGTCACCAACGCAGACGGCACGCCGAACAATGCTGCATATTTCTGGTTGACCGGCCTGCTCTCATCCTTTCTCGACAATGCGCCGACCTATCTGGTCTTCTTTGAACTTGCCGGAGGCGACGCCAAGCATCTGATGACGAACGGCGCCTTGACCCTTGCCGCGATTTCCGCCGGTGCGGTGTTCATGGGCGCAAACTCCTACATCGGCAACGCGCCCAATTTCATGGTGTACGCAATTGCCCGAGCGAGTGGTGTCGCAATGCCCGGCTTCTTCGGATACATGGCCTGGACCTCCGTCCTGCTGCTGCCGGTCTTCGGGTTGGTCACGCTCGTTTTCTTCAGATGATTGAAGCGCGGGTTGATGAAAGCGGCCGCCCGGACTGCGTATGAATTAACGTTCGGTTAACGTAATTCTTTAGCTCCTTAAGTCAGCTCTTAAGGATTTCTTGCCAGAGATAGACAATGCAGAAAGCCCGCGTCCGGCGTGGGCAGGAATCCGTGTTGCTTGATGAGTAACCCCGCTGAAAAGCCCGAGGTCGTGCAGCTTCCGGCCGAGCCGGTGAGCGCGCCATCGGCGAGCAGCCGAAGGGCTGCGGCGCAGCGGGTGCGCGAGGCGCGCGACAAGTTAACGTCGACCAGTGGAACCCGGCCGGCTTTCGACGCCGAGATGCTGCGGCAATACGCCCAGACCCGGCTGTCCGCCTCCTATGTCGTGATGCTCCTGGTGGTGGCGACCGGCGTGCTGTTCGGGCTATGGATGCAGCCGATCCCGGCCGCGGCCTGGACCGCGGGCATGCTCTGCATCCACAGCGCCATGATCCGCAGCTGCCGGCGCTTCCTGACCGAGCCCGCCTCTCCGGCCGCGACACGCGCATGGCGGACGCGCTTCGTCGTGCTCGACCTGCTCTATGGCCTGTGCTGGATGGCGATCCTGATCCATCCCGTGCTCGACATGGTCACCGAAACGCTGATGATGTTCTTGATGCTGCTGGTGATCGCAGTATCGAGCATGCTCGCGGCCAATCTGCCGATCGCAGCCCTCGCCGCCACGGCGCCGGTCGCGGTTGCGATGGCGCTGAGCTTCGTGACGACCGGATCGCTGGACAATTACATCCTGGCAGCGCTGTCGCTCGCCGCCGAAGGCTATTTCGTGCTGCTGGCGCACCGCCTGCACTCCTCCACCTTCGCCACGCTGGAAGCACGTGCGGAAAAGGACGCGCTGATCGGCGAGCTGGAGCAGGCCAAGGCAATCTCGGACGAAGCGCGCCACCGCGCCGAAGCCGCCAACGTCGCCAAGTCGCGCTTCCTCGCGCAGATGAGCCACGAGCTGCGGACGCCGCTGAACGCCATCCTCGGCTTCTCAGAGGTCATGAAGAGCGAGATTTTCGGCGCGCATGCGGTACCGGTCTACAAGGAATATTCCGCCGACATCCATAATTCCGGCGTGCACCTGCTCAACCTGATCAACGAGATCCTCGATCTGTCACGGATCGAAGCCGGCCGTTACGAGCTCAACGAGGAGGCGGTGTCCCTGGTCGGCATCGTCGCCGATTGCCATCATCTGATGAAGCTGCGTGCCTCGAGCCGCGGCATCACCATCCACGAAGTGTTCGAGCAGGCGATGCCGCGGCTCTGGGCCGACGAGCGCGCGATCCGCCAGGTCGTGCTCAACCTGCTCTCCAACTCGATCAAGTTCACCCCGCAGGGCGGCGAGATCTGGCTCAAGGCCGGCTGGACCGCCTCCGGCGGACAATATCTCTCGGTGAGGGATTCCGGCTCCGGCATACCCGAGGACGAGATCCCGGTCGTGCTCGCCTCGTTCGGCCAGGGCTCCAATTCGATCAAGTCGGCTGAACAGGGCGCCGGCCTCGGCCTGCCGATCGCCAAGAACCTGATCGACCTGCACGGTGGCACGTTCACGTTGAAATCGAAGCTGCGCATCGGCACCGAGGTGATCGTCACATTCCCGCCGGAGCGCGTGATGAGCGCGCTTGCCCCACTCTCGGACGATTCTCCACCGCTCCAGCCGGAGAGCTCCGTCGTGCCGGACGAGAAACGTCGGCCGCGGCACAAGCCGATCATGAGTGCCGGCACAGGCTCTTAACGAGATGCTTGCAGACATGCCCGATCATCCCTCACTATGTCCGTATGAGCAAAGAAACGCCGTGCGTCGCCGTGTGCATGATCGATCCCAAGACCAAGCTGTGCTTCGGCTGCGGCCGCACCTTGCCGGAGATCGCACGCTGGCACGCCATGGAGAGCGCGGACCGGCGCGCGATCATGGCCCTCTTGCCGGAGCGCATGACGGAAGCCGGACTAGTGCCGATCGCTGGATCCCCAAAGCACGTCTGATCCGCCTGCGTGCCCTTGGAGGCGCGCGATGATCCGCTTCCTGCTCGTCCTGATCATGCTCGCCGGCACGGCAGGTGCCGTCGTCGCCTATGGCGATCCCGACCAGATCGCGCGCGCCAGCCACAAGGTCTCGCATATTTTTCGCGCACAAGCCGCCTCCCCGGCGCCGGCCGTGCAGATCCCGCGTGGCCAGGGCGGCGAATTCACGCTGCGCGCGAAGATCAACGGCGTCACTGCGCCGATGGTGATCGATACCGGCGCGACGTCGGTGGTGCTGACCTGGGAAACCGCAAGGGCGATCGGGCTGCCGCTCGAGATGCTTGAATACGACGTCGATCTCGAGACCGCAGGCGGCCACACCAAGGCAGCGCGGCTCACGCTCGACCGTCTCGCCGTCGGCAAGCTGGTCGAGAAGTCGGTGCCGGCCCTCGTCGTGCAGCGCGGCCAGATGAAGACCAATCTGCTCGGCATGAGCTTCCTCGACCGGCTGGAAAGCTGGGGCGTGCGCGCCGACACGCTGATGCTGACAGGGTATCCGGAGCAGCAGCGCAGTCCCCGCCGCGCGCGTACGGCGGTCGACTAAAGCGCGATGCGATTAGGATGAATCGTCTCGCGCTTTAGGCTGTTGTTTGAACATGATCTTTTCGGAAAACCGCTGCGCACTTTTCCGGATCATGCTCCCGCTCATTCAGGCCGCCTCAGCCGGCGCGCGGGCCCCGACACACGTAATCGCCTCGCGCAGCACGTCGAGACCGGCGCCGCGCTTCACACCCTGCTCGGCCAGATGCCGGCGGAACGCACGCGCGCCGGGCACAGCATGAAATGCGCCGACGAAATGCCGCGTGATCGCGTGCAGCCGCGTGCCGTGCGCGAGCTGCTCTTCGATGTAGGGCATCATCGCCTCGAGCGCGTCCTGCATGGTGGCGTGCGGCGCCGGCCCTCCAAAGATTTCGTGGTCGACCGCGAGCAGCCGCCACGGCTCCTGATAGGCGGCGCGGCCGAGCATCACGCCGTCGACATGGGCAAGATGCGCCTTTGCCTCGTCGATGCTCCGAACGCCGCCGTTGATGATGACGGGCACATCGGGCATCGCGCGCTTGAGCCGGTAGACGCGATCATAGTCGAGCGGCGGGATATCGCGGTTCTCCTTCGGCGACAGGCCGTTGAGCCAGGCCTTGCGGGCGTGCACGATCAACGCATCGCTGCCCGCGGCGACCACCGCACGCGCGAGCGCATCGAGCGCGACCTCCGGATCCTGATCATCGATGCCGATGCGGCACTTCACCGTGACGGGAACGGCGACCACGCGCTTCATCGCGTCGACGCACCTCGCCACCAGCTCCGGCTCGGCCATTAGACAGGCGCCGAAACGGCCATCCTTCACACGATCGGACGGGCAGCCGACATTGAGATTGATCTCGTCATAACCGAAGTCCTCGCCGATCCGTGCCGCCGCCGCGAGCTCGCGCGGATCCGATCCGCCGAGCTGAAGCGCCACGGGGTGCTCGACCGCGTCGAACCCAAGCAGCCGCACCCGGTCGCCGTGAATGATCGCGCCGGTCGTCAGCATCTCGGTATAGAGCAATCCCCGCCGCGTCAGGTGACGGTGGAACACCCGGCAATGCCGGTCGGTCCAATCCATCATGGGGGCCACGGAAAAGCGATGAGACAACATATGGATCATATAGACTTTCGAGCCCCCGACGGGAATAGCGGATTTCATGACCGTGCCGGGCCCGATGGCACGCTCTGCGAGCCAATCGGCGCGGGGAAAGCCGGCGCCAGACCAGACGGCAAGCGGTTCGCGGCAGCACGGCGCGGCGCCGCGCTCGAACGCGTACACGTCGAACGCGACCAGTCCGCTGCCAGCGAGTAGCGCGCGAAGAGCATGCTCACTCACGTGGGCCGTCGGAAGATTTGCCTTGATCTCCCGGTGCACATGTCGTGGACACGCCCCCTAACCAACATGAGAGATCGAAAGCGGAATCAAGCGCGCTATTGCAGCGCAGGCTGCTCCAATCACGTCGCCATGCAGCAAATCTGTGCAGCGTGGTTGCGCCTGATCAGATCAGGCTTCGCCACTCGGCCGTCGTTACCTTGCTTGTAGCGGGCCGCGAGGATTGGCGTACGCCGCGGCGCTACACCAAGCTCAAGCAGCAGCTCGCCCGAGCACTCGGGCGAGCTCGCTGGCTTCGACAGGGAGCGCCGGTCCAATGCACAAGCTCGTGAGACAGCGTCTGAAAACAATCGACCTGCTTTGCGCCCACGCATGTACCGCCTTAGCCACCAGCCGCCCGCGTGAAACGCGAGGGCAACGCCGATAAGGGGAGAGAACGAACGTTTCCTTTCCGAACGGAAGAACGTCGGAACGCAAAGCGGCAGATGACGCTATCGAGACTCTCATTCACGTCGCGCATGCGGTGTCCGTGAAAGGCCATCCAGTTCTCGATGCGACGCATGCCTGAACGTCCCAAGCCCGGCTGCGCCAGGAGCTCGGCCTTGGTGTGAAGCGACGCAATCTCGAGGAGGTAGTGCATGCGCGTCACGGGCTCTCTGCCAACCAACGCCGCAAGCGGACTGTGAACCAGAATGCCTGCAATTCGCTCAGGGAGAAGGCTTTGCCCCTGCTTGGGAACGAGAGCTTTCCTCACGGTCAATTCCAGCTAGACTTTCAGAAATTCCAAGATCGTTCTAAGAACTCCTCTAGCAAAGCCAATCGGCGTTGTCTCACACGTACACGCTGCGGTTGATCTCGATTAGACAGGTTCTAGATCGGGGAACCCCAAAGCGACAGCGGAGCACGCCTGCAGGGTGACCGCGAGAACGCCGGCTATTGTGTAATGAGAACGGGACGATTCGTGATGCGTTTCAATCTCCATCCGCGCAAGGCTTTTGGAGCTGCGATCTCTCCCGGATCGTGTTCTAGGCGATGAGTTCCCGGCGCGAGATTGTCGAGAGCAGAGACTCCGCAATCTCCTGCGACCGCACGGCAATCACCGAAAGCAGCGTGTCGCTCAGACCGTGAGAGGATTCCGAATAGCCCTGGAGGTGGATCTGCGGCCGGAACGCCGGATTGATCACGAGCCGGTAGTTGCGATCCAGCGCTGCATCGCGAATGTAGCGACGGATCGGTTCGAGAAACCCGTGCGGCGTCTCCCTGTCGTATCCCGTCGCCAGCACGACCACGTCATAAGTCGAACGACGGTTTTCGCCGCGGAACTTGTCAATCACGCCGATCTCGATGCCGTCCGGTCCCGCATCCACATTGGAAATCTCGCTGCGGGGACGCAACATGACCCTTGTGTCGCCACCGACGCGCTGCTGGTAGAGCAGCCGATAAAGCTGGTCCAGCAGGTCGGCATCGACGACGGCGTAGTTGGTGTTCCGGAAGTTGCGGACGATCGCATCCCGCCGCTCGGCAGGCTGCGCGTAGACGAAGTCCGTATAGTCGGGGTTGAAGATCTCGTTGACGAAGGGACTGCTGTCGGACGGCTTGAGAGCATGGCCGCGGAAGATCAGATCGATATGCGCTTCGGGACATCGGCCATGAAGATCGACCGTTACCTCGGTCGCGCTCTGTCCGCCACCGACGACGGCCACACGCACGGACCGGCCGCGCGGGACAACGCGCTCGATCAGGTCGAGATAGCGGCTGGAATGCAGCAGCCTGCGATCGTCGGTAGCCTTGGCAAACACCTGCGGAACATAGGGCTGGCCTCCAACCGCGACCACGAGATTTCGCGCCAGCCGCACGGTCTCCCCGCCGGCGAGCGAGCGCGAATGCACCCGCAACGACGTCACCGTCTGCCCGGCCGTCACCGGCTCGACGGCGACGATGGTCTCGCCGTAAGCGGCCTGCGACTTAAAATGGCTCGCCACCCACTGCAGGTAATCGTTGAACTCGACCCTGCTCGGATAGAACGTCCGGCAGTTGATGAAATCCAGTAGGCGGCCGCGCTTATGCAGGTAGTTCACGAAGGTGAAGGGACTGGTCGGATCGCGCAAGGAGACCAGATCTTTGAGAAACGATATCTGCATGTCGCTGCCCGGAAGCAGCATGCCGCCATGCCAGGTGAAGTGCGGCTGCTTCTCCACGAACAGCGGCGTGCATTTCAGCCGTGATCGCTTCGCGCATTCGTCCAATGCGATGGCGAGCGCGAGATTGGAAGGCCCGAATCCGACGCCAATGACGTCGTGCTCGATCGCAAGTTGATGGGACATGAAGCCGCGCTCCGCTTGCGCTTTAAGACGAGACCGTTGGGCCGGCGGCTGCCGGAAGCCAAAGCCGATCGCCGAAGAAGCGCTCGCGCAACAGCATGACCAGGGTCGCGCGCTTATGGGGAAAGTTGAAGTTCTTGATCTTTGCGAATCCCGAGCGCTCGAGATTGCGAAGCTGCTGCGTATGCGCCGCCGCCGGCTCCCCGACGATCCGCTGCGTGCGGCAATCGTCGAGGAACATGTAGTGCATCAGAGACGGCAGCCACGCGCTGATGTAACGAGCGCCGCGAAAAGCGTCCTCGCCCACGACCACGTGCCATCCCCGGTCATAGTCGTCGGCATCATAGAACGGCGCAATGCGATTTTCCTTGGCCCAATAGAGCTCGAAATAGCCGAACGGCTGCTCGCCGAAGCAGCCGATCAACGGCAGCATATGAGGATCGGCCAGAATGCCGGCCAGATATCGCCGATGCTTGTCGAGATCGCCCGCCTCGTTCCAGAATGCATCGACGCGAGGATCGTTCATCCAGCGGTGCAACAAATGGAGGTCATTCTCGAGATCGGCCACGCGAAACGAGATGACCTCCGACAGCCAGGGAATGAAACGACCGTACACCTTTCCCGCCGGCTTTGCGGCGCGGCGCGGATGACGCTTGTCGTCCGTCATGACGTGGAGTTGCGGCAATGGCGGTCGCCCGGGGTTGACCAGCCAGTTGTCCCGCCGCTGCATCACCAGTTCGGGCAGCAGCACCAGTCGCCCCTCGGACATGATGGCAAGACCACTCTCGGTCAGCTCTCGTGCAAGCGGCGCTCTCCCAGCGAAGTCCAGAACAAGCCGATCGGCGCCAGGTCGCCAGGCAAACAGCGCCTCGGCGGACGCCGACACCGCCCGTGCCGCAACCTCGCGGTCGTCCGAGGCATTCAGGATATCGAGGTGATCGACGCGCTCGCGCAGACGCAGTTCCAACGCGGTCACATCGGCGGCGACGACGCGAAGGCGATCGCCCTCCTGGAAAACGGTCTGAGCGGAATATGGGCCGACCGGGAACGCACGAGGTCCGGTCCCGGAATCCGAAGCCTTGTTCATCCGGCCCTCGCATCTCGATCATCGCTGAGGCGTGGTGTAGATCACTCGCCTACAGGCTGACAAGGAATGCGCGCACACGCAGATTAGATTCTCTACAAATCTGACGGCCTGTCGCAAAACGGGATCGTATGCCGTCATTTGTGCGACAGATGGCGCCAGCGGCTCGCTACATTGTGTCTAAAGCGGCGCATCGGTTGGAACTGCGGAAGGCCCAGCGACGTTGCTGGCCCTTGCCTCGCATGCGACGATCTTGCCGTCGCGCAGCCGCACCAGATGATCCGCAATCCCGAAATAGCGATCATCGTGTGAAATCACGATGATGGTCTTTCCGAGACGCTTCAGATCGGGCAGCAGCTCCGTATAGAAGATGTGCCGGAACGCCGGATCCTGATCCGCGGCCCATTCGTCAAACACGAGCACGGGTCTTTCCTCCAGCCATGCATTCATCAGCGCCAATCGCTTGCGCTGTCCGGTCGACAGGTCCGTCGTCGTGAACACGCCGTTCTCGACCGAGACCTTGTGCGCGACCTCCAGCCGCTGGAGATAGCGTTCCGCCACATCAGGAACCACGCCCTCTCCACGAATGAGATCCTCAAACAGATAATAGTCGGAGAAGATGGTCGTGAAGAGCTGGCGGTAATCGTCGCGTGTCTCCGTCAGGACCGGCGAACCGTCGCGCAGCACGGCGCCGCCATGCGGAGCATAAAGGCCCAGCAACAACTTGATCAGGGTCGTCTTTCCACTGCCGTTCTGCCCCACGATGAAGACGATGTCGCCTTGCCGAACGAACAGATCAACCGGCCCGAGGACAAAGGGATCGCTGCCCGGCACGGCGCGAAAAGCATAGGTTACGCCGCGGAGCTCGATGGATTCGATGGCGGTCTTGCCGGGTGCAGCGGGCGCACTGGCCAGCAGATCGTGCTCGGGGCTCGAGAACTGCCCCGAAAGCTCCGCAATGCGGCGCATCGCGACCTGGGCGCGACCGAGCGCCGGCAGGATGCCGATGACCTGGTCAATGGGCCCGCGCATAAAGAGCAGCACCAGCACGAACCCGCTGGACACCGCAGCGGGACTGTCGGGCCACAGGAACGGTCGCAAGGTCAGCGCCACGCCGATCACCACGAAGAACAGCATCGTCCCGAACGCCCGCGCCGTCACGAACAGATTGATCGACCTGATCTGCACCGAGCTGATCCGGTCGACGGTCTGCTGGAGCTGCTCGACATAGACGCGCCGACGGCGCACCCGATTGAGGCGCAACTCCTTGGCACCTTCGGCGATCGCGCGATATTGCTTGTGCAGCTGATCTTCGGCCTCTCGCGCGGTGCTGAAGCCGCGAACGCCGCGCGTCCTCGCATATCCATGCGCCAGCGATCCCAGCACGATGACGACTCCCGTGATCAGGAAAAGCTGCCAAGACAGCACCGCCAGGTAAACCATGCAGCCGAGCGCGATCACGAGCGACACGAAAAAGGACGAAAAGAAGAACGCGAAATCGCTGATCGTGTCGACGTCCTGCGTGAGAACCGGGATCAGGCGATGCGTCCGGTAGATTTCGAGCTGATCGATCGGCGCAGCCAGGATTTTGGCGGCGAGCGACTTACGAAGCTCGGCGATGATCCGCTGTCCGACATAATTGGCGCTGATGTCGGCGCCAATGGAACCGATCAGGATCAGAAGGCACAGGCCAGCGAAGGCGAAAAACAGCGTTACCACGTCGGCCTGCGTGGCATAAAGCCCATGATTCACGACCGCGAGCAACGCCGCGACGGAGGCACCGCCGACCACTCCCAGAACGCTGCCGCCGAGCACGAGTGGCCAGTAAGGCCGCAGGAGCTGCAGGATCTGCGTCGTCAGGCCGCTTCGTGAGTTCATGATGAGAGCCGCGCTGGAGGAGACCTGAAGCGAACCTATATGGCCCGGACAAGCCGTGCCGAAGTGATGCGAATACATGATGGCAGCACCGCAACTCCAGCGGTTATTTTTGCTGCTCTTTCGATGGATTCTAATTTGGGATCGGCAATGCCTTTAATATGATGCGGGTAGTATCGCTTTTGCATCGCAGCCGGCGAGCGAGCAGGATTTTTGATCGAGAGCCGTGCCAGGCCGCGACATCCGGACATTTGAAGCGCTTGCAGGCTGGCATCGGACAGGCCGGTGGAGAATGAGTTTGGACTTGCTGATCTCCGAAACCCGCATCGCGCTTCCCGACGCCGCCGGCCTCGCCGCGCGGATGATCGATCATCTGGCCGAGCATGACATCGCCTTCGAGGACCGGGACGGTCTCATGGTGGCGAAACTGCCGTTCGGCACCAGTTTCCTCGCCGTCGAGGCCGAAGCGCTCAAGATCCGCGTCGAGGCCAACGACAAGGGCAATCTGGAAATGCTGCGCTCGGTCGTCGCCTCGCATGTGATCGAGTTCGCGGGCGACATTGCCCCAACCATCATTTGGTCAGGTCACGAATCCAACGGCGGCACGCTGGCCAATTTCCGTGAAGTGCGGCTGAAGGCCGCGATCACCCTGACGCCGCACATGCGGCGGCTGACCTTCACGGGCGACGATCTCGCCCGTTTCGCGAATGACGACGATCTGCACGTGCGGCTGTACTTCCCGCCCGAGGGCCTCGCCAAGCCCGAATGGCCGTGGCCCGCGCCCGACGGACGCATCCTGTGGCCCGAGCCCGACCGCAGGCCCGTCACCCGTTATTACACGATCCGCCGCATCGACTTGCAGAGCCGCGAGATCGACATCGATTTCGTGGTCCATGATCATGCCGGGCCGGGCTCGGCGTTCGCGGTGAACGCGACGGCCGGTGCCATCTGCGGCATGGCCGGCCCGCTCGGCCGGGGCATTCGTCCGGCGCGCTGGGTGCTGCTGGCGGGCGACGAAACCGCCCTGCCCGCCATCGCGCGAATTCTGGAGACGCTGCCGGCGACGGCGACGGGTGAGGCCTTTATCGAGGTCGCGGATCGGCGCGAGGAAGTTCCGCTGGTCGCCCCGGCCGGGGTAGCAATCCGCTGGTTGCATCGCGAGGGCCGTCCAGCCGGGACGACGCAGCTCCTGGTCGACGCCATCAAGGCAGTGCGATGGCCGGACCATCGGGACGTCTTCGCCTGGATCGCGTGTGAGGCGCAGGCGCTGAAGACCCTGCGCAACCATCTGCGCGATGAGCGAAAGCTTTCCCGTGACCAGCTTCTGGCCGTCGCCTATTGGAGCCTACGCCAACCATGACGATCCAACACGCGCAGACGAGCGAAACGACGCTCGCCTTGCCCGACGTCACGCAGGCCTCACTGGAAGCGCCCGCCCCCTTGTTCCAGCTCGACCAGGTCGGCTTCGCCGTGGCCGAGCGCGCGCTGCTCGAACCGCTGACGCTATCCCTTCCCGCACGCAGCGTCGTCGGGCTGATCGGCCATAATGGCTCCGGCAAATCGACCTTGCTGAAATTGTTGTCGCGCCAGCAGCCGAGCTCGTCAGGAACGATTCGTTTCGAAGGCCGCGCACTGCGCGCCTGGAGCGATCGGGACTATGCCCGCAAGGTCGCCTACCTGCCGCAGCAGACGCCGCCCGCCGCCGGCATGCTGGTCAAGGAGCTGGTCGCACTCGGCCGCTATCCCTGGCACGGCGCGCTCGGACGGTTCGGTGACATCGACCGCGAGAAGGTCGCAAACGCCATGGCGTTGACGCATATCGAACCCTTTGCGGATCGCCTGGTCGATACGTTGTCCGGCGGCGAGCGCCAGCGGGCGTGGATCGCCATGCTGGTTGCGCAGGATGCCGAGTGCCTGCTGCTCGACGAGCCGACCTCGGCGCTCGACATCGCTCATCAGATCGAAGTGCTGTCGCTGGTCAGGCAGCTCGCCCGCGAGCGCAATCTCGGCGTGGTCGTGGTGCTCCACGACGTCAACATGGCCGCCCGCTTCTGCGACGAGATCATCGCGCTGCATTCCGGGAAGCTGATCGCGCGCGGCACACCGGACAAGATCATGACGCCGGCCGAGCTCGAAACCATCTACGGCATCCCCATGGGCGTGATGCCGTCGCCGGACCATGGCCATCTCATCAGCTTCGCGCGGTGAGCGCCGTCAACCGCGCTGCGGGCGCAGCAGCCAGATGAGATAGGGTCCAGCAAGCATCATGGCGAAGATGCCGGCGGGCATCTGGAACGGGAAGATCACCATGCGTCCGGCCCAATCCGCCGTGACCATCAGGATCGCCCCGATCAACGCGGCCAGCGCCGCCTGATGCAGCGCGCGCTGCGCCCCCATCATCCGTGCCATATGTGGCGCGATGAAGCCGACCAGGCTCAGAAGACCAACCATCAGCGTGGCCGTCGCCGTCAGCAACGCCGTCAGCAGCATGATGATGACGCGGCTCCGCGTCAGCGAGATGCCGATCGAACGCGAGGTCGCAGATCCCAGCGGCAGGATATCAAGCCAGCGGGACAGCATTGGCACCATGATCAGCAGAACGAGCGCCGCGGCGGCGAGGATTGCGGCCTCGGCCGGGCCGATCTGGTAGAGCGAGCCTGTCAGCAGCGACAGCAGCGTGCCGATGCGGGGATCGCCTGTCGCCAGCGCCATGGCAATGATCGCGCCGAATGCCGCGCTCATGGCGACGCCTGCCAGCAGCACGCGCTCCGGACTGAACTCGGACCGCCGGCTGAACAGCAGCACCAGCGCCAGCACGATGAAGGCGCCGATCCCGGCCGCTGCAATCTGCTCCAGCCTGGTGTGGGCGGGAAAGAGATAGAGCAGAACGATCACGCCCATCGCGGCGCCATAGCTGATGCCCATGACCTCCGGCGCGGCCATCGGGTTTCCGGTCATCCGCTGCAGCAGCGTGCCGGCGACCGCCAGCGTCGCGCCAGCTGCCAGCGCCGACACCACGCGCGGCCAGCGCCACGGCCAGAATTCCTGCAAGCCCGACAGGCCGCTCCAGCGCCAGCCGTCGGAGCCGACCCCGAGGCCGAGTGCGATCCAGACGGCAAGCAGCAGCAAGACGAACGCGAACAGGATCACGCGCCAGGGATGATCGAGCCGCGCCGGAACGGATGGCGTGAGGTTTCCCATCGGCATGGCGGCCCGCAGCCGCGGCAGCAGCACGAGCAACATTGGCGCGCCGATCAGGGCCGTCACCGCACCGGCCGGCATTTCGCGATAGCCGGGCGGGATCAGAAGCACGAGCTGATCCGTCAGCCACAGCAGCAGGGCGCCGCAAAGTGGCGCCCAGATCAGCCGGTCGCGAAAGCGGCGCGCGCCTGACAGCATGACGATGGCCGGCGCGGACAAACCGACAAATCCCATGACGCCGACCACGCTGACGACTGACGCACTGAGCGCGATCGCGATGACGAGCGCGAAGACCCGGGCCCTCGTCAATCCGAGGCCGAGATTGCGCGCGGTCTCGTCGTCGAAGCCGAGCAGGGTCAGCGGACGAACCATCGCCGCGATCAGCACGATCGAAATCAGCAGCCGCGGCGCCAGGAAGGTGACGTTGCTCCAATCCTGCTGATTGAGGAAGCCGGCGCCCCAGATGAACAGACCGATCAGATATTCGTGGTTGAGCAGCACCAGCGCCTGGGTGGTCACCGCGCAGTAGTAGCTGACGATCAATCCAGCGAGCACCAGGACGACGGGCGACAGCGCACGCTTCCAGGTCAGCCCGAACACGCACAGGAACGCAGCGAACCCGCCGCACAGCGCAATCCACTCGCGGCCGAAGGCCAGCAGCGACGGTGCCCACAGGGTCGTCACGGCCAGCGCAAGATAGGCGCCGTTCAGGACGCCGATGGTGCTCGGCTCCGCAAGCGGATTGCGCAACACCTGCTGAGAGACCGTGCCGGCAAGACCGAGGGCTGCGCCGGCCAGCAGCGCCACTGCGATGCGCGGAAACACGGTGTAGTGCACCAGCATCTGCTGGGGATCGGTGACCTCGGGCCGCCACAACACCGGCAGCCAGGCGCCTGCGGGCAGATATCCGGACAGGTTCCGCCAGGTCAGCGCGGCCGCGGCTGCCAGCAGCAAGCCGATCAGCACCGCCGGATGCATCTCCAAGCCGGACCGGGCCGGCAGTGCCTCAACCTTGCTCATGGCTTTCCCGCGGCAGACGTTCGGCGAGAAGGCGGGCGAAACGTCCGGCCGCCGGCACGCCGCCATAGAAGAACTGGTTACCCAGGACCGTCAGCCGATGCGACCGAAGAGACGGCAGGGTTTGAAGCACAGGGCTTGCCTTCAGCAGCGCTTCGACATCGGCGACCCGCGAGGTCATCAACACCAGCCGCGCGTCCGGAACCGCGGCGAGCACTTCGAGCCCAACACTGGTATGGCCCCATGGGCCGCTCTGTCCCGTCCAGGCATTCCTCAATCCGCACTGATCGAGCACCTCCTGATAGAGGCTGTTCGGACCGAACACGAGCGCGCGGTTGCGCGCGATCTCGCTGACGAGATAGAGCGGCTTGCCGCCGCGACCCCGGAGCCGCTCACGATAGCCGGCCATGGCGACGTCGAAACGGGCGAAATAGGCTTCGCACGCCGACTGCACTCCGAGACGTTTGGCAAGCTCCAGCGTCGAATGGCGCGCCGTGTCGAGAGGATGCCCGCCGGGTCTGAAGATCGTAAACGTTTCGACCGGCGCGATCAGCTTGAGCCGGGGGACGGCGGCCGCAATGCTGGGGTCGATGACGATGATGTCGGGCGCGAAGCTCTGCAGCAGTTCGAGATTTGGCTCCGAACGCAGACCAATTTCCTGAACCGCGGACGGAACGGGCGGCTCGACGACGAGCCGGCCATAGCGCTCGATCTCCGGAATCACCAGCGGCACAACGCCGAGCGCCAGGATCGTCTGGGCACAGGCCCAGCCGAGCGCGGCAATTCGGAGCCCAGATTGCGGTCCACTGGTTTGGGCAAATGCCATTGGCCATGGGCCCGCAATGGCCGTGCCTCCGATCGCTGCGCCCACGCCGAGGAGCGCACGGCGGGACAGCCTATGGTCTGGAATAGTCGTGCTCATGGGATCCGTTCAGGCGCCTCTCGCACAGAAGCGCGAGAGACGATGATCATGACATACTCTCGTTCACGCTGCATTGCCATATCAGGCCGCCTTTTCGCCAGCGGCGAGAAAGGCCTTGGCCAGCGCCCGCCCGATCGTCGCCCTCGCCTGCAAGGCATCGGCCACGACATTCCCCATGCGCAGGAATTCATGGATCATGCCAGGATAAACGTGCAGATCGACGGGAACACCGGCCACCGCCAAGCGTGCTGCATAATCGCGCCCCTCGTCCACCAGCGGATCGAACTCGGCGAGGACGATGCATGCGGGAGCGAGGCCCGACAAATCATCCGCTGCGAGCGGCGCGAAACGCCAATCGTCGCGATCCGACTCGTCGCGGAGATATTGCCGGAAGAACCAATCGACGGTGCTACGCTCCAGGAGATGGCCGGTACCGTAGCGCTGGTAGGATGCGGAGGTCTGTCGAGAGCTGAGACCAGGATAAGCGAGAATCTGAAGCACCGGCTGCGGAAGGCCCCTGTTTGTCCTCGCCTCGATCGCGAGCGCGGCGGCAAGCGTTCCGCCGGCGCTGTCGCCGCCGACGGCGACCCGGCGCGGATCGAGGCCGATCGCGCGGCCCTCGAGGCCAATCCAGGCTAGCGCGTCGACCGCATCCTCGAAAGCGGTCGGAAACTTGTGCTCCGGTGCGAGCCTGTAGCCGACCGAGAGCACGGCCGCACCGCTGTCCTTGGCGAGGCCGCGGCACAATGGCTGATGCGAATCGAGGCTGCCGACGACGAAGCCGCCGCCGTGCATGTAAAGAAGAACCGGAATGGGAGTGCGTTCGCTCGGTTGCGGGCTCGCATAGAGCCGCGCCTCGATGATCGCGCCATCCCGCACCGGCAGCGACAAACGCCGCTCGTAGGCAAGCGCCGGCGGATCGACGTCGAGCAGCGGAGAGGACGCATCGAAATCGGCCCGCGCCTGCGCAGCAGTCAATTGCGGAAACGGAACGCGCGCGCCGCTTTCGGTGCCGGCCTGCACCATCTCGAGCAATGCCGCGATATCTGGATCAAGACTCAAAGACTTACTCCGCTGGCTCCGGGACCGTATCCTGCGCGATCGTCGACGCCTCCGCCGGCACGAGCAGACCGCAGATCTCACCGAGCAGGCCGGCATCCCTCAGGATCGTGAAATGGTTGTCGCCGACGAAGCCGCGATCGACCGCTTTCGGGAACTGCAATTCCAGCCGATCACGCTGTGCCAGACGGGTCGACGTCCACCAGCAGAGCGGCGTGGCTTCGAGGCCCCGCGGCAGCGCTGTGTTCTGCGCCAGCCTGTTGAGGTGCCGTCCGACTGCGAATGCAGCGGACAAATCATCGGCGCCGAGCGAGGCGTCGTTCGCTCTCACGCTCCTGCTCTGCTCCACAACAGAGGCGACCAGATCGCGGATGCGCTCCGGCGTCTCCGGCAAATCAGCGCGTTTCGCTGCCTCGACCTGCGCCTTGATGCGAGAGGCCGCAGCGCTCGGAAGAACCGCGGACAGCAATCCTGCGAGATCGTCGGCCCAGTGTGCCATCGACTCCTGCCGGTTCGGTCCGTCCGGCTGCCGCGGCACGAAGCTGTCGACCAGCGCGAGACGATCGACGCGCTCACCGCCGCGTTCGAGCTCGGCCGCGACGAGACCGACCAGCAGTCCTCCCAAGGACCAGCCGACCAGGCTATAGGGACCGCGCGGCTGCATCCGCCTGATCTCGGCCGCGTAGTCCACGGCCATGGCTTCGAGGGAGGCGTCGGTCCACGAGGGATCGACCAGCATTCTCGATTGCAGCCCGATCAGCTGCCGGTGCCCTTCGAGGCGGCGCGCCAGCGGCCCGTAGTCGAACACTGTGCCGAAGCCCCCATGCACAGCGAAGACCGGGTTCACGCCGCGAACCGCGGCATTCAGCGGCAGCAGCGCCGATGGCGCGGGTGCGACGGCGGACGCCGCGGTGGCGCTGCCGGCGAGCAAGGCGCGGATCGTCGGCTTCTGAAGCAGATCGCGCAGCTTGATCTCGATCCCGAACGTCTTGTCCTGACGGACCCGCGCCACGACCTTGAGGCACAGGATTGAATTGCCGCCAAGCTCGAAGAAATTGTCGGTGACGCCGACCTGCGGCACCTCCAGGATCTCGGACCACAGGCGCGCCATTGCAATCTCTGCCGGGGTTCGCGGGGGGACGAAGCTCCGCATCGACGCATCGGGAGCCGGCAATGCACGCCGGTCGATCTTGCCGCTCGACAATGTCGGCAACCGCTCCAGCACCACGATCCGAGCCGGCACCATATAGGCCGGCAGGACGAGCTTCAGGAAACCGGTCAAGCGCTCGACCAGCGTCTCGGCCGCATCAGGCGCGGCGTCATCTGCCGCCTTCGGCGCGACATAGGCAATGAGCTGATTTCCGGCTGCACCCGGCAACGCCACCACCGCGGCCTGCGCGATTGCCTCGTGACGGAGCAGTGAGGTCTGGATCTCTCCGAGCTCGATCCGGAAACCGTTGACCTTGACCTGGTCATCGCTGCGGCCGAGATATTCGACGGTGCCGTCCTCGCGCCACCGCGCCAGATCGCCGGTGCGGTACAGCCGCGCTCCCGGGGCCGACGAGAATGGGTCAGGCACGAAGCGCTCTGCGGTCATACCGGCCTTGCCGTGATAGCACCGTGCCAGCCCAAAGCCGCCGAGATAAAGCTCGCCGGCGACGCCGGCGGGAATAATGTCGAGCGCGGCATCGAGAATGTAGGCACGGCGATCTCCGACCGGCACGCCGATCGGCGCGTAGGGCGTGTCGCATTCCGACGCGCCATCGACTTTCCAGACCAGCGGCGTGACGACGGTTTCGGTCGGACCATAACCATTGATCAGAATGCGTGGCTTGAGAACGCGCCTGACCTTGTCGAAGCCCGCCTTCGGCATCGCCTCGCCGCCGAACGAGTAGAGCTTGACCGGCGGTGGATTGCCGCTCTGCTCGACGCAATCGGCGACCTGCTGGAGGTAGGCCGGCGGCAATCCGATATGGCTGACGCGATGGGCGTGCAGGTTCTCGACGGTCTGTTCCGGCGTCCACAATTCGGCGTCACGCATCAACAGCCGTGCGCCATGCGACAGAACTGTGAGCCAGCGCTCATGAGCGCCGTCGAAGGCCAGCGATAGGAAATGCAGCTCGCAGGAGCTTTCGTCGATCTCGTAGAGGCTGCCCGTGACGCGACAGTGCATCGCCAGCGGTCCGTGGGCGACAGCGACGCCCTTTGGCGTCCCCGTCGAGCCCGAGGTGTAGATCAAATAGGCAAGGTTTTCCGGATGCAGTTCGGGCTGCGGCGGATGGTCCGGTCCCGCGTCGAACTCGAACGTGAGCAGCGAGATTGTTTCAACGCCATCCGGGCTGCCATCGAAATCGAGCCGTCCCGCCAACAGGAACGCGATCGCGGCATCACTCATGACGAACGCGCGCCGTTCGGATGGCAGCTCGGGATCGAGTGGAACGTAGGCTCCGCCCGCTTTGAGCACGGCCAGCAGCGCGATCATCGTGACGCCGGTTCGCTCGACCACCACGCCGACGCGCTGCTCGGGCTTGAGCCCCCGGGCGATCAGGTGATGCGCCAGACGGTTGGCCCTGCGCTCGAGGTCTCCGAACGTGAGCACCGAGCCGCCGATGGTCAGCGCCGTGCGCTCCGGATGACGCCGCGCATGGCTGCTGATCGCCTCATGCACCAGCGGCAAAGGAGCGCTCGGCGTCGCATGCCGATTGCAACGATCCGCAAGGACGGTGTCGAGCTCCGTCATGGGATCGATGCTGCCGAGCGGAACCGTGGCATCCCGCGTCAGCTCCGCCAGCAAGTGCTCGAACTGCACCTTGATCTGCGCCGCCTGCCCTGCGGTGAAATGACTCGGCATATAGGTGTATTCGACCTGGAGCGTGTCTTCGACCAGCACCGAGAGGTCCATCGGATAGTTCGTCACGTCGACATTCTTCAGACCGCTAAACTGCAACGCGCCTGCACCGTGGTGCATGCTGCGTTCGATCGGATAGTTCTCGAAGACGATGATGCTGTCGAACATGGTCTGACCGGCGCGGCCGGCCCAGCCCTGGATGTCATAGAGCGGCGTGTGCTCGAAGTCCCGGATCGCCGAATTGCGGTCCTGCAGTGCGCGGAGCCATTCTCCGATGGCGCCAGCAGGCGGAAGCGTTTCAATCACGGGCAGCGTGTTGATGAAGAGCCCGAGCATCTGCTGCGATCCGTCGAGACCGGCCGGACGACCGGCCACCGTTACGCCGAACGTCACGGTGTTCTGGCCCGTATAGCGTTGCAGCAGCAGCGCCCACACGCCCTGGACGATCGTGTTCAGCGTGATCCGTTCGCGGCGCGCGAACGCCTTCAGCTCGGCGGTCGCGGCCTCTCCGAGACGCGTGTAACAACGATCGTGGCCGGACGCCTGATGGCGGCGCGCGCCGAAGGCATCGGCGAGCTGCGTCGGCTGATCGAAACTCCGGAGTTGCTCGCGCCAGAAGGCTTCGGCAGCCTTGGCGTCCTGCGCCTGCAGCCAGGCGATATAGTCGCGGTAGCGCGTCGCATTCGCCGCAGGCCTGCCGCCGTAGTAACACTCCAGGACTTCTCCGACGAACCTTGCCGAGCTCCAGCCGTCCATCAGGATGTGATGATAGGTCCAGATCAGCCGATACAGGTCGTCCTGGAGGCGCAACAGCCGCACCCGCTGGAGCGGCGGCCTCTGGAGATCGAACTCGGCGGCGCGCTCATCGGCAAGGGCCGCCGCAATTCTTTCTTCACTGATCGCCTGCCCTCGCCAGTCCTCCTGTGCGAACGGCACGATGGCGTCGCGATAGACGGCTTGCAGCGGAGAGCCGGAGAGCTCGCGCCAGAGAAAACCGGTCCGCAGCATCTGATGACGCGCGCTCACCTCACGCCACGCTGTGCCAAGCCGTTCCGGGTCGAGGCCCCGGATCTCGACACTGACCTGGTTGACATAAACGCCGCTGCCGGCATCGCGCAGGCTGTGAAACAGCATGCCCTGCTGCATCGGCGACAGCGGATAGACGTCCTCGACGCGGCTCCAGTCCAGACCGAGCCGTTCGAGCTGCTCACTGGAGAGTCCCGCCAGCGAGCCACGCTCCGATGCGGGGTCTTCCTTATCGGGCTCGACATCTCGGGACGACGCAATCAGCGCCTCGATGGTTTGATGCCGGAACACGTCGCGCGGCTCGATGAGCACGCCTTCGCGCCGCGCGCGGCTCACCATCTGCAGCGAGATGATGGAATCACCACCGAGCTCGAAAAAATTATCAGTGACGCCGATGTTGGGCTGGCGCAGCAGATCGGCCCAGATCGCGGCCAATGTGACCTCCACCGGCGAGCGCGGCGCCACATGCTGGGCGGACGGCGCGAGCTGATCCGGCGCCGGCAATGCCTTGCGGTCGATCTTGCCGTTCGGCGTCAGCGGCAGACGCTCCAGCACCACGATCCGCGCCGGGACCATGTAGTCGGGCAGCACCGGGGACAGCGCCGTTTTGAGCGCCGCCCCATCCAGCGCTTCGCCGCTGACATAGCCGACCAGCTGGCGGCCGGTGCCGGCCTCGCGCGCCACCACGACGGCGGCGCGAACGCCCGGCTGCGCCTGCAGCCGTGCCTCGATCTCGCCGAGCTCGATGCGGAAGCCGCGGATCTTCACCTGGTAATCGGCACGGCCGACATAATCGAGCACGCCGTCGGACCGCCACCGCGCCACGTCGCCGGTGCGGTACAGCCGTGCGCCCGGCGGACCGAACGGATCGGGGATGAAGCGCTCCGCCGTCAGGCCGCCGCGCTGCCAATAGCCGCGGGCGAGCCCGCTCCCGCCGATATAGAGCTCGCCGGCGACGCCGACTGGCGCGAGGTTGAGGTCACCGTCGAGAACGTAAAGCGTGGTGTTGCCGATCGGGCGGCCGAGCAGCGGACGAGCGTCCATCGCATCGAGCCGATGGCGCGCCGACCACACCGTGGTCTCGGTCGGACCGTACAGGTTCCAGACTTCGCCGGCTTGCGCCACCAGCCGCCGCGCCAGATCCGGCGGCAGCGCCTCGCCGCCGCACAGCACCCGGCAGCTCGCCGGCAGCGCAGGGCCATCATGATCGAGCAGCATGCGCCAGGTCGACGGCGTTGCCTGGATCAGGGAGACGCCATGCCGCTCCACGATCGCCTTGAGCTTGGCAGGATCATGCGCGGCCGCGCGATCCGCCAGCACCACGCAGGCGCCGATCGTCAGCGGCAGCCAGAGCTCAAGCACTGCGATGTCAAAGGACAGCGAGGTCAGGCCAAGCACCCGGTCGGCGGCCGTCATGCCGGGCTGCTCCGCCATGGTCGCCAGGAAATTGGTCACGGCATCATGGCGAACCATCACGCCCTTGGGCAGACCGGTCGAGCCCGAAGTGTAGATCACATAGGCGAGGCTCTCACCGTGAACGGCGACATCGAGATTGGCGGCATCGCTGCCCTCGCCGTCCTGTCCATCAACGAGCCAGGCTTCTGCGCCGGTCTCCGCCAGTATGTCTGCGAACTGATCGTGCAATCCCTGTTGCGTCAGCACCAGCGCCGCGCCGCTGTCGCCCAGCATGTGCGCCAGCCGCTCCGGTGGGTAATCCGGATCGAGCGGCAAATAGGCCCCGCCGGCCTTCAGCACCGCCAACAGCGCGACCAGCATCTCGACGCTGCGCTCGAGCGCCAGCCCGACCACGATCTCGGTCCCGACGCCGCGATCGCGCAATCGCCGCGCCAGCCGGTTGGCGCGTGCATTCAGCGCGGCATAGCTCAGCTCCGCCTCGCCGAACACCAGCGCGATCGCCTGCGGCGACTTCCGGACCTGTGCCTCGAACTGCGCAATGATCCCCTCGCGCGGTTCATCCCGGCGCGTATCGTTCGCCCGTGCAAGCAGGACGTCATCCGCGGCGTCGCGGGCTGCGATCATGCCGACCGGTCGATCGGCATCGATGGCCAGCGCCTCGATCAGCCGCACAAAGGTTCGCTGCAGCCGTGCGATCTGGGCCTCGTCGAAATATTTGCGCTGATAGTTGAAGACGAGGCGCAGGCGCTCATCGACGCCGATGCTGGCGAACAAAGGATAATTGCTGGTCTCGACGATCCGGGTTTCGCCGACCTGGATCTGCCGGTTCTGTCCGATTAGCGCGCGGTCGACCGGGTAATTCTCGAACACCAGGATGCTGTCGAATAGCGGCCGTCCGGGGCGCCCTGCCAGCCGCTGGATTTCATAGAGCGGCGTCGCGCCGAATTCGCGCAGGGCCAGATTGCGATCCTGCAACTCGTGCAGCCATGATCCAACGGTCTGCTGCGGGCTGACACCGTCGATGACCGGCAATGTGTTGATGAACAGGCCGACCATCTCTTCGGCGCCGGCGAGCTCCGGCGGTCTGCCCGACACGGTGACACCGAAGCAGACCGTGCCCTGCCCGGTATGCTGTCGCAGCAACTGCGCCCATGCCGCCTGCACCAGCGTGTTCATCGTGATCCGCTCGCGCGCCGCGAATTCCTGCAAGCGTCCGGTCAGAGCCGCATCCAGCTCCAGCGCGAGGGTGCCGTGGCCTGACGATTGCGCGCCCGACCGGTCAGCCAGGAAACCCGGCTCGTCAAGTTCTGCCGTCGCATTGCGCCAGAACGCCGCCGAGGCGTGGCTGTCGCGAGCCTTCAGCCACGCGATGTAGTCGCGATAACGGTGATGCAGCGCCGGCAGACGTCCCTCGCCATTATGCTGCATCACCTCGGCGATCAGACGCGCCGAGCTCCATCCGTCGAGCAGGATGTGGTGATGCGTCCAGATCAGCCAATGCCTGTCGTTGCCGAGCCGGATCAACCGAACGCGCTGCAAGGGCGGCCGCGACAGGTCAAAGCCGGCGGCCTGCTCCTGCCGCGAAACGTCGGCCAGCGCCGCATCCAGTTGCGCCTGGTCCCAGGTCGCACTCCGTGCTCGCCAGTCATCCTCGATAAAGGGCACTTCGGCCCGTCGATAGACGACCTGTTGCGGCGCGCCGGACAGGTCACGCCAAATAAATCCCGTCCGCAGCACCGCGTGACGATCGCTGGCTGCCTGCCAGGCGCGGCGCAGCTTTCCGGCGTCCAGCCCACGGATCTCCGCCGCGACCTGGTTGACGTAGAGCCCGCTCTCGCCGTCATGCATCGCATGGAACAACATGCCTTGCTGCATCGGCGACAATGGATAGATGTCCTCGATCTCGCGCCAATCAAGCGCAAGCCTGTCGAGTTCGGTCTGACCCAGCCCCGACAACGCCACGTCCGATGGTGTCAGACCGCAAGCGCCGCCGGTGCAGTGATCGACCAGCTCGCGCAACGCAGCCTCGTACAACGCAGCCAACCGCTCGACCGTCTCGCGCCGATAGCGCTTGCGGCCGAACCCGAACGATAGAAACAACCGACCATCGCGCACCGTGCCGTTCACGGTCAGCCAGCGTCGCAGCGGGCTCGATGCATCCCGCGATCGGCCCGCGCTTTCCGCTGCCATCTTGAACAGCGCCGCCTCATCGCCTCCGTCGATCTGGCCGAGATAGTTGAACGCAATCTTCGGCTCGCCGGCATGCGATAGCGCCAAACGTTGTTCTTCGGAGCCAAGATAGCGCAATACGCCGTAGCCCAGTCCGCGGCCGGGAACGCCGCGAAGCTCCTCCTTCACGGTCTTGATCAATGACGAAGGAACTTCCGAGCCACCGGCCAACCGCACGGGAAAGGCCGTCGTAAACCAGCCGACCGTGCGCGAGAGATCGAGATCGCCAGCGAGAGGCTCGCGGCCATGCCCCTCCAGCTCGACGAGAACGTCGTCCTGCCCACTCCACTGCCAGACGGCGCGTGCAAGGCCGGCAAGAAGGAGATCATTGATCTGCGTACGATAAGCCGACGGCGCATCCGTCAGCAGGCGCCGCGTCCATTCACTTTCGAATGACAGCAGGACCTCATCGGCATCGGCGATGCGATCGTTGCCCGCGTGGTCCTCGTCGCAGGGAACGTCCGCATTTGCACAGCGGCTGGTCCAGTAGGGTAACTCCGTCGCCAGTTCTGGCGAGGTCGCGTAAGCCCGCAAGCGCTGACCCCACAGCGCGTGAGCATGAGTCTTGGGCGGAAGCGCGGCCGCGGCGTCACCCTTCGCAAGCTGCCTGTAAGCGGACGCGACGTCCTCCAGCAGAATGCGCCATGACATCCCGTCGACCACGAGATGGTGGATCACGATCAGGAAACGCTGGCTGCCGTCGGCGACATCGATGCCGATCGCTCGCAAAAGCCTGCCCTCGGAGATGGACAGGCTCGCCTGCGCCGACGATGCCAGCGCCGTCACGGCATCGCGGCCGGCCGCCTGCCGGACCCAGAGCAGGTCCTCCGCGCCCACAGCAGCGCCGTGCTCGGCACACCAGTTCCCTTGCCTCTCCTCGAAGTGGAGGCGCAGTGCATCATGATGATCGACCACGGCGGCGAGTGCGCGCCGCATCACGTTCCAGTCGAGACGCTCTCTCGGCTGCAACAGCACCGCCTGGTTCCAATGATCCCGGTTCTCCATGTCCTCCGCAAAGAAGCGGGATTGAATCGGCAAGAGCGGATGCGGGCCGGTGACCTGCCCTTGGTCGGCGAGCGTGCCCGCGCGCTGTTGCGAACGCGCTGCAAGCGCCAAAGCCTCCAAGGTCTGGTGCTGAAACACGTCACGCGGTTCGATCAGGTATCCGGCGCGCCGGGCGCGGCTCACCATCTGGAGCGAGATGATGGAATCGCCCCCGAGCTCGAAGAAATTGTCGGTGAGGCCGACGGCCGGCCGGCCGAGCAGCTCGGCCCAGATCGCCGCAAAAGCCATCTCCGCAGGCGTGCGTGGCGCCTGATGATCCGCATGGCCATGGGCCATGTCGGGCGCCGGCAGCGCCTGGCGATCAACCTTGCCGCTCGGCATCAAGGGCAGCCGCTCCAGCACGGCAATTCTCGGCGGCACCATGTAATCCGGCAGGACGGCCGACAGCGCTGTCCGCAGCGCAGCCTCTTCCAACTCCGCCGTGCCGCTAACGTAGCCAACGAGCTGCCGGCCGGCGCCGACCTCTCGCGCCACCACCACGGCGGAGCGAACGCCGGGCTGCTCGAGCAGCCGCGCCTCGATCTCGCCGAGCTCGATGCGGAAGCCGCGGATCTTGACCTGGTGATCCGCGCGTCCGACATAGTCGATCGCGCCATCGGCGCGCCAGCGCGCCAGGTCTCCCGACCGATAGAGCCGCTCGCCTTGCTCCCCGAAGGGATCGGGAATGAAGCGCTCCGCCGTCAGCTTCTCGCGCCGCCAATAGCCCCTCGCCAAACCGGCCCCGCCGATGAACAACTCGCCAGTCACGCCTGCCGGAACCATGTTCAGATCGGCGTCGAGGATGCGGATCGTCACGCCGGGAATGGGCTGGCCGATCGGCACGCTCGTCCCATCCTCGTCGCGACAAGTCCAATACGTGGCGTTGATGAGAGCCTCGGTCGGACCGTAGCGATTGTCGAATCGCACGTGGGGGAACGCCGCACGTACACGCGTCATGAGATCGAGCGACAGCGCCTCGCCGCCAGCAAACAGGCGCTTGATCGAGGTGCAGCGCGCCGCGCCGGGCTCGGCCACGAAATGCTCGAGCATCTGCGGCACGAAGTGCAGCGTCGTCACGTCATGGGCGATGACGGCGTCCACCAGGAGTCGCGGCTCGCGATGCGCGCCTGGAGCCGCGATCACGAGCCGCGCGCCGGTTGCGAGCGGCCACAATATCTCCCAAACCGAGACGTCGAAGCTGAACGGGGTCTTGTGCAGCAAGGTCTCGGCAGGATCGAGACGATACTCCGCCTGCATCCAGTCAAGCCGCGCCGCCAGCGCGCGATGCGAGCAGGCCACGCCCTTGGGCACGCCGGTCGAGCCTGATGTGTGCATCACATAAGCCAGGCTGTCCGGATGAAGCGCCGCACCGGGATTGCCGGCATGGGCTTCGATCCGAGCTTCAGCCTCGCCGTCGATTGTCCAGGCCTCGACGTCCGCATCCGTGATCACAGACGCCAGATGCGGAAGCAGCCGCTCCTGGGTCAGCACCAGCGCCGTTCCGCTATCACGCAGCATGTGGAGCAGGCGATCGGACGGGTAGTCGGGATCGAGCGGCAGATAGGCGCCTCCGGCCTTCAGCACGGCCAGGACGCCGACGATCAGCTCGATGCTGCGCTCGAGCGCCAAGCCGGCCAGCCGGTCGCGACTGATCCCGTGCTCCCGCAACCGCCATGCCAGGCGATTGGCACGCGCGTTCAGCTCGCCATAGCTGATCTGCCGTTCACTGAAGATCAACGCGATCGACGATGGCGAAGCCGCGGCCCGGGCTTCGATCTGCGCGACGATAGTGTCGCCAAGCTTCGGTGCCCGCTCGGCGCTGCCGCCCCAGCCGAGCAATCTCTGCTCCTCATCGGCATCGAGGCTGTCCAGCGCGCCCAGCGGCCGCGAGGCGTCCGCCACGATCCTGGCCAGCAGTTGCGACAGCGAGGCTTGCAGATATCTGATATGATCGTGGTCGAGGCGGCTGCGATCGTAGCGAAAGCCCAGATTGATGCCGTCGGGCTTGGCGAAGACCGCCACCGTCAGCGCATAGTTGGTGATCGAGACCTGCTCGACCCGGCCGAACCGGCGTCCGCTTTCGCTCTCGCCCCGCAGCGCCTGATCGACCGGATAGTTCTCGAACACGAGGATGTTGTCGAACAACGCGCGTCCGGAACGGCCGGCAAGACGCTGGATTTCGTACAGCGGCATCCAGCCGTGATCGCGCAGATCCGTGTTGCGCGCCTGGAGATCGCGCAGCCACGCTCCGATCTCGGTTTGCGGGCTTGCCTGATCGACGACGGGCAGCGTGTTGATGAACAGGCCGACCATCTCCTCGGCCCCGCTGATCTCCGCCGGCCGGCCCGAGACCGTCGCACCGAAACAGACCGCGCGCTGACCGGTGTGGCGGCGCAACAGCTGCGCCCAAGCGCCTTGCACCAGCGTGTTCAGCGTGACGCGCTCGCGCCGCGCAAAGGCTTGCAGGCTTGCCGTCAGGTCGGCCGTGAGCAGCAGGTCCGACGAGCCATGGCCGGAAGCACCGTTGGCCGCAGGTCCTCCCAGCGTGTCCGCTAGGAAGCTGGGCTCGTCCAATTCGGCCAAGGCCGATCGCCAGAACGACGCGGACGCGTCGCGGTCCTGCCTTTGCAGCCACGCGATGTAGTCGCGGTAGCGGCCCTTCACGGCCGATAGTCGCGCACCGCGTTCGTGCTGCAGGATCTCAGCCATGAGACGCGCGGCGCTCCAGCCGTCGAGCAGGATATGGTGGTGGGTCCAGATCAGCCAGTGGCGTGCCTCGTCGAGCCGGATCAGCCGGACCCGCTGCAATGGCGCTTGCGACAGGTCGAATGCCCTGGCGCGTTCGGCTTGCGCAATACCCGCGAGCGCAACCCGGAGCTCCTCCTCTTCCATGGCGGCCGCCCGCGAGCGCCAGTCTTCTTCCTCGAATGGCAAAGGCGCAGAGCGATAGACCACCTGCTGCGCGGCCCCCGACAGCTCGCGCCACGCAAATCCGGTTCGCAACACGGCGTGGCGCGAGCTGATCTCGTGCCAGGCTGCGCGCAGCCTGCCGGCCTCGAGACCACGGACCTCCAGGCCGATCTGGTTGACGTAATTGCCGCTCTCGCCATCACGAAGGGCATGGAACAGCATGCCCTGCTGCATGGGCGACAGCGGATAGATGTCCTCGATCTCGCGGCAGTCGATCGTCGCGACCAGCGCGTCGAGATCAGCCTGCTTGAGGTTCGACAAGGCGAAGTCCGACGGCGTGATGCCGCGGGCGCCGCCCGTGCAATGCGCGACGAGTTCGCGCAAGGAAGCCGCGTAATGCTCGGCGAGACGTTCGATCGTTGCGCGCCGGTAACGTCTGCGGCCATAGCTGAACGACAGGCGCAACTGTCCTTCGCCGACCTGACCGTTGATGCTGACCCAGCGGCCGAGTGGCGCGCTTTCGCTGCGCATCGGCCCCGAGCTCTCGGGCGCGAGGCGGAACGGGGCACTCTCTCCCATGCTGGAATCGAACTGGCCGAGATAGTTGAAGACGATGCGCGGCTCAGGGCGTGTCGCCAGGGCGCTCCGCTGCGCCTCGGTGCCGAGATGGCGCAGGATGCCGTACCCCAGCCCGCGGTTGGGAACGGCCCGAAGCTCCTCCTTGATGGATTTGATGAGAGAGGCATCTTCCTCGGAGCTACCCGACAGCCGCACCGGAAAAGCAGTGGTGAACCAGCCGATGGTGCGGGACACATCGGCGCCCGCAAAGACGTCCTCGCGGCCATGGCCTTCGAGCTCGACGACGACGTCCTCGATCCCGCCCCAGCGCGACACGGCTCGCGCAAGTGCCGCCAGCAGGAGATCATTGACCTGGGTGCGGTAGGCGGACGGGGCTTCCTTCAGCAGCCGCGTGGTCAATCCGGCGTCGAACGCCAGCAGGACCTCCTCGCCGTCTGCAACCCGGTCGACCCCGCCATGATCGTCATCGCAGGGAAACGCCGCATGCGATCCCCGCTCCAGCCAATAGTCGAGCTCGGCTGCCAGCTCGTCGGTCGCAGCATAGGTCTGCAATCGCGCGCCCCAGGATGCATAAGAGTCGCTCCTCGCCAGCGCGACTGAAGCCGCGCCCTGACGGAGCTGATCGTACGCCGTCGCAAAGTCTTCGAGCAGCACACGCCATGACACGCCGTCGATGACGAGATGATGCACCACCACCAGAAGCCGCTGACTGCCGTCCGCGAGATCCATGCCGACCACACGCAACAGCGGCCCGGCCAGCGACAGGCTGGCCTGAGCTTGTGAGGCGACCTTCGTGACTGCGGCGGCATCCTGGAGGTCACCAAGAATCCACAGCAGCTCGGACGTTGGCGGTGTAGCGCCGTAGGTCGCGCGCCAACCGCCATCAATCTCCTCGAAGCGCAGGCGCAGGGCCGCATGATGCGCGACAAGAGCGGCAAGCGTGAGCTCGACGAGCTTCCAGTCGAGCCGCGACTTCGGCATCAGCAGGACGGCCTGATTCCAGTGATGACGGTCCCCTGCATCCTCACTGAGGAACCGCAACTGGATCGGCAGCAGCAGGTGCTCGCGGCCGTCGAGATCGATCTCAGCGGCGACGATCTCCGCTTTGTCTTCACTCCGCGCCACGCGCGCCAGATCCTGCAAGGTCTGATGCCGGAAGACGTCACGCGGCTCGATCAGCAGGCCCGCCTGGCGCGCGCGACCGACCAGCTGCAGCGAGATGATGGAATCGCCGCCGAGCTCGAAGAAATTGTCGGTGGCGCCGATGGCGGGCTGGCCGAGCAGCTCGGCCCAGATCGCAGCGAGCACCGTCTCGGCCGCGGAGCGCGGCGCGACATGCGCGGTGGTTGCGGCCGGCATCTCGGGCGCCGGCAGGGCGTCGCGATCGACCTTGCCGTGCGCGGTGAGCGGCAGCCGGTCCAATCGCACGATGCGGGCCGGCACCATGTAGTCGGGCAGCTCATCCGAGAGCGCCGCACGCATCGCCGCTTCGTCGAACGGCCCATCGCCGGCGACATAGCCGACCAGCTGACGGCTGACGCTGGCTTCAAGGGCAACGACCACGGCCGACCGCACGCCGGCCTGCCGCATCAGCCATGCCTCGATCTCGCCGAGCTCGATCCGGAAGCCGCGGATCTTCACCTGATGATCGGTCCGGCCCACATATTCGATGACGCCATCGGCGCGCCACCGCGCCAGATCGCCGGTGCGATACAGCCGCGCGCCCGGCGCGCCAAACGGATCAGGGACGAAGCGGTCGGCCGTCAGCTCGGCGCGCTGCCAGTAACCGCGCGCCAAGCCCTCGCCGCCGATGAACAGTTCACCGGTCACGCCGACCGGGACGATGTTGAAATCATTGTCCAGGATGTAGGCCGAGCGGCGGCCCACCGGGCGACCGATCGGGGCATAATTGCCGTCGATCTCCTCGCTCGCATCGACCTTCCAGACCAGCGGCGTGACCACGGTTTCGGTCGGCCCGTAGCCGTTGATCAATGCCCGCGGCTTGAGCGCGCGCTTGACCTTGTCGAAGCCGGCCTTTGGCATCGCCTCGCCGCCGAACGAGTACAGCTCGACTGGCGGCGGATCGCCACGCCACATCGCGAACTCAGCGAGCTGTTGCAGGTAGGCGGGCGGGAATCCGGCATTGGTGACGCGCTGCCGGCGCAGAACCTCGATAGTCTGTTCGGCGGACCACAGGTCCGCATCCCGCATCACGAGCGCCGCGCCGCAGGTCAGTGCGGTCCAGAGCCGCTCATGGGCGCCATCGAAGGTGAAGGACAGGAAGTGCAGCTCGCGCGAGTGCCGATCCATGTCGTAGAGCCCGGCCGTCACCTCGCAGTGCATGGCGAACGGACCGTGTTCGACCGCGACGCCCTTGGGGATGCCGGTGGAGCCGGAGGTGTAGATCACATAGGCAAGGCTGGTTGGCACCACCGCGATCTCGGGATCGCTTTCGCTCTCCTTGGCGAGATCGATCGCACCGAGCGGAACGACCACAACGCCAGCTGGCGGCGGCGTTAACGCCGAACTATCTGCGTCGACCAGCACGACACGCGCGCCGGCATCGCGCAGGGTGCCGATCTGGCGTCTCGCCGGATGTTCGGGATCGAGCGGCAGATAGGCTGCACCCGTCTTCAAGATGGCGAGCAGCGCTGTAATGAGGCCTGGCGAACGCCGTGCCGAGACACCGACAAGGTCGTCGCGCCCGACACCGAGGCGGATCAGGTGGTGCGCGAGCCGATTGGCGCGGCGGTTGAGCTCGGCATAGCTGATTTCATCGTCACCGAAGACCAGCGCCGGCGCGTCGGGCGTTTCGGCGGCCAGCCGTGCAACCGTCCGATGCACCGGTGTGAACGATGAGCTTGCCGTTTCGTCGGCGCGATTCCATTGCCGCAACTGCCCCAGTTCCTGTTCGGACAGCAACGCCACATCGGCGATCCCTTGCGCGTCGTCGGCGACCATGGCCTTCAGGGTCGTGGTCCAATGCGCGGCAAGACGCTCGATCGTCGCCGCCTCGAACAGCGCCGCCGCATAGGTAAAGACGGCGCGGATTTCGCCTGATAGCCCCTCCTCGGTATCGAGCGCGAGGTCGAACTTGACGGCATCGACCTCCGTATCGATCGTCTCGATCTGGAGACCGGTCCGATCCGATGGACTAGCCGACGCCCGACGGCGCTGGTGATTGTAGAGGACCTGGAACAGTGGATTCTGACTCAGGCTGCGCGTGGGCCGAAGGATTTCGAGCAGACGTTCGAACGGCAGGTCCTGGTTTTCCTGTGCCTCGACAGTGGCCGCATGAACCGCCGCAATGAAGTCCGCGATCGCCGCGCGGCCGTCGATCTGCGTGCGAAGCACCTGGGTATTGACGAACAGACCGATCACGCCGCGCGCTTCGCCGCGATGCCTGTTGGCGACGGGCACGCCGATGTTGATGTCGGACTGCCCGGTGTAGCGATAGAGCAGCAGCTTGAAGCTCGCCAGCAGGACGGCGAACAGGGTCGTGCGATGCCGCCGCGCGAGCCCGCGCAAGCCATCGGCTAGCGCCGGGTCGAGCGGGATGCGATGTGCCGATCCCGCCAGATCCGGGACCGCCGGGCGCGGCCGGTCGATCGGCAGCTGGAGCACCGCCGGATCGGCGAGACGCCTGGTCCAGTAGCCGACCTGCCGTTCGCCATCGACCGCACTCATCCAGAGCCGCTGCCATTCGGCGTAGTCGGCATAGTCAATCTCCGGCTCCGGCAGCGCCGGTTCTTCACCGCAAGCGAATGCCGCGTACAGTTTCCAGAACTCGTCAACCAGCACGCCCATCGACCAGCCGTCGGCCACGATATGGTGCAGGCTGACGACGAGGAAGTGATCGCCCTCGTCCAGCGTCAGCAGCGTCGCGCGCATAAGCGGGCCGGCCTCGAGATCGAACGGCAGCGAAGCCTCCTGCCGCGCAAGCTCGCGCGCCTGCCGTTCGCGGTCGTCGCCATCGAGGGCCAGGTGCCGCAATGCGGCCGGCTGCGGAACCTGGATGACTTGTTCGGCCTGCTCCCCTTCCTGCCGAAAGACGGTGCGAAGCGCGCTGTGGCGGGCGACAAGCATATCGAACGCCTGTTGCAATGCGCGTGGTTGCAGCTGGCCGCGCGCGCGCACCGTCGCTGATATGTTGTAGGCCGCGCTGGACGGATCCATCCGCCACAGGAACCAGAGGCGCGCTTGCGCAAAGGACAGCGGCGCCCGCTTTCGCCCCTGGCGCACGATCGGCAGCATGGCGAGGTTGACGCCCTTCGCCGCGAGCTGCGACACGAACGCGTGCTGCTTGCCGGAATCGAGACGCATCAAGCGCCGTGAAATGTCGCGCAGCTGCTGCTTTTGCGTGGTTGCCGTGTCACTCATGGGACAGTTCGACTTCCTTCAACAGGTCGAGCATCGCTACGATGTCGTCGCTTCGCTTGTCGATCTCGCTCTCCAGGCCCAGCGCAGCAGCCATGGTTTCAACGGTCGTCAATTCAAACAGACGATTGAGCGGCAGGTCGTGGCCGAGATCGCGCTTGATGCGGCTGACGAGCTGGACCGCGATCAAGGAATCGCCGCCGAGCTCGAAGAAATTGTCGGTGACACCGATATTGGGCTGGCGCAGCAGATCGGCCCAGATCGCGGCCAATGCAGCCTCCGCCGGCGTGCGCGGCGCCACATGCTGGGCGGACGCCGCGAGCTGATCCGGCGCCGGCAAGGCCTTGCGGTCGATCTTGCCGTTCGGCGTCAGCGGCAGACGCTCCAGCACCACGATCCGCGCCGGGACCATGTAGTCGGGCAGCACCGGGGACAGCGCTGTTTTGAGCGCCGCGCCATCCAGCGCTTCGCCACTGACATAGCCGACCAGCTGGCGGCCGGTGCCGGCCTCGCGCGCCACGACCACGGCCGCGCGGACGCCCGGCTGCGCCTGCAGCCGCGCCTCGATCTCGCCGAGCTCGATGCGGAAGCCGCGGATCTTCACCTGGTAATCGGCACGGCCGACATAATCGAGCACGCCGTCGGATCGCCACCGCGCGACGTCGCCGGTGCGGTACAGCCGCGCCCCCGGCGGACCGAACGGATCAGGGATGAAGCGCTCCGCCGTCAGGCCGCCGCGCTGCCAATAGCCGCGGGCGAGCCCGCTCCCGCCGATATAGAGCTCGCCGGCGACGCCGACCGGCGCGAGGTTGAGGTCACCGTCGAGAACGTAAAGCGTGGTGTTGCCGATCGGGCGGCCCAGCAGCGGACGATCGTCCATCGCATCGAGCCGATGGCGCGCCGACCACACCGTGGTCTCGGTCGGGCCGTACAGGTTCCAGGCCTCGCCGGCCTGGGCCACCAGCCGCCGCGCCAGATCCGGCGGCAGCGCCTCGCCGCCGCACAGCACCCGGCAGCTCGCCGGCAGCGCAGGGCCGTCATGATCGAGCAGCATCCGCCAGGTCGACGGCGTTGCCTGGATCAGGGACACGCCATGCCGCTCCACGATCGCCTTGAGCTTGGCAGGATCATGCGCGGCCGCGCGATCTGCCAGCACGACGCAGGCGCCGATCGTCAGCGGCAGCCAGAGCTCAAGCACTGCGATGTCAAAGGACAGCGAGGTCAGGCCAAGCACCCGGTCGGCGGCCGTCATGCCGGGCTGCTCCGCCATGGTCGCCAGGAAGTTCGTCACCGCGTCATGACGGACCATCACGCCCTTGGGCAGGCCGGTCGAGCCCGAGGTGTAGATCACATAGGCGAGGCTCTCGGCGTGAACGGTGACATCGAGATTGGCGGCATCGCCGCCCTCGCCGTCCGCAGCGTCGAGCATCCAGGCCTCGGCGCCGGTCTCCGCCAGCACGGCGGCGAACGGATCGCGCAACTCCGTCTGCGTCAGCACCAGCGCCGCGCCGCTGTCGCCCAGCATGTGCGCCAGCCGCTCCGGCGGGTAATCCGGATCGAGCGGCAAATAGGCCCCGCCGGCCTTCAGCACCGCCAACAGCGCGACCAGCATCTCGACGCTGCGCTCGAGCGCCAGCGCGATCACGATCTCGGTCCCGACGCCGCGATCGCGCAAGCGCCGCGCCAGCCGGTTGGCGCGTGCATTCAGCGCAGCATAGCTCAGCTCCGCCTCGCCGAACACCAGCGCGATCGCCTCAGGTGACTTCCGGACCTGTGCCTCAAATTGCTCGATCAACGACTGTCGCCGATCATGCGCCTGCGTCCGGTTCCACGTCTCCAGCAACAGCTGCCGCTCGTCGGGGGGCAAAATGTCGAGCTGCCGGACCGGCGCACGCGGCGCGCGATCCAGCGCATCGGCCAGTTGATCGAGTGCCTGCTGCATCATGGCGCAAATGCGATCGGCCGAGAACGGATGGACGATCTGGGCGGTCAGGCCAAGCGCCTGGCCATAATCCTCGACCGCCAGCATCAGGGGATAATTGGTGCGTTCCTCGCCCCCGAGCCATTCGATGCCGGTGCTCTCCCTGTTGGCAGCCAGATCCGCCGGCATTGCATTGTGCCGATAGTTCAGGACCGCGCTGAACAGAGGCGCAGGTGCCGTGACGCCGCTGCATCGCTGCGCGAGCGCCAGGGAGGCGTGCTCGTGTGCCATCAGTTCGGTCAGCCGGCGATGCGCATCACGAACGCTGTCCTCGACCGCAGCGTCACCAAGATCCAGCCGCAACGGCAAGGTGTTGATGAACAAGCCCATGGTGCGATCGCCGCCCGCGCCGGCGTGCATGCGGCCGAACAGGACGGTCCCGAACACCACCTGCTCGCGCCCACTGGTTCGCCCCACCACCTGCCCCCAGGCGAGATGGCAAAGGCTGGCCAGGCTGACGCCCAACCGCCGCGCCTGCACACGAAGCCTTGCGTTCAAGCTCTCGGGCAGCATCAGCCGGGTTTCGGCAATACCGGCACCATCGCCGTGCACCCGATCCAGGCCGAACGGCGTGGAGGGCTCGTCGATGTCGGCGAGCATGCCGCGGAAGAAGCGCTCATGCTCCTTGGTCGCCGCCGATCCGCGCGCCTGTGCCACCAGATTCCGGAACGGATAAGGCGGCGGCAATTCGTGGCTCCGCCCGGACAGGATCTTCCCGACCTCGTCGTGCATCACTTCGAGCGTGGAGTGGTCGCCAATCAAATGATGCAGCAGGACCAAAAGCAGCCAGCGCTCTCCACCCGGATCGGCCGCGACCGCAAATCGCAAAAGCGGCGGCCGTCCGAGATCGATCCGATGCAAACGCGGATCGAATCGTCGCGCGAGCTGCTCATCCCCAGGGCCTTCGCCATCCAGCACGACCTCGTCGACGACCAAGGACGCCTGCCGCCAAACCACCTGTGCCGGCGTGGACAGTCCGCTCCACACGATAGACGTTCGCAGAATGTCGTGACGGGCGACCACCTGCCGGACCGCGTCGAGATAGCGATCGAGCAGGTTGCGGCTGGCAAATGCCATTCGGCCGACCAGCAGATAGGGATCGCCTTCCTTCGACAGCAGGTGGTGGAAGAGAATGCCATCCTGAAGTGGCGAGAGGCCGTAGACATCCTGGATGTTGGCGACGCCGCCAGGAACGTCGGCCACGATGCTGTCGATGTCGGATTGCGTCAACGTGATCAGCGGCAACAATTCCGGTGTGATCGCCGTCGTCTGCCGGGTGATCTGATTGACCGGAACGTCGGCCTCTACGCCGCCATCGAGGCTGGCGGCAAATTCCGCCAGCACCGGCTTCGCGAACAGCATGCGCGCATCCGCCCTCAGCGCATGCCGCTGCAATCGCTCCAGCATGCGCACTGCGAGCAGCGAGTGGCCGCCGAGCTCGAAGAAGTGGTCACTGCGTCCGATCCGATCGACGCCCAAGAGCTCGGCCCAGATATTTGCGACAATCTGCTCGACCTCGCCTCGCGGCGGTTCGAAACGGCGCCGCGCATATGCATCGTTCTCCGGCGCCGGCAGCGCCTTGCGGTCCACCTTGCCATTCGGCGTGAGCGGGAGTGCATCGAGACTTACGAACGCTGACGGCACCATGTAGTCCGGCAGACACGCACGCAGGTGATCGCGCAACGCGCTGGCAAGCTCTCCGCCATCGCGCCTTACGCCCCCCCTAGCGGCCACATAGGCGACCAGCCGCATGTCGCCGCCATGATTGCGCTGCACCAGCACGATTGAATCGGCAACGTCGGCGTGCTCGTTGAGCCGAAACTCGATTTCAGCGAGCTCGATACGAAAGCCACGGATCTTGACCTGGTGGTCGTTGCGGCCGAGAAACGCAATATTGCCGTCCGGGAGATAGCGGCCGAGATCGCCGGTGCGGTACATGCGTGCATCCGCATCGCCGCAGAAGGGATCGCGCACGAAGCGTTCCGCCGTCAGATCGGCGCGATTGAGATAACCGCGCGCGATGCCGACCCCTCCGATATGGATTTCACCGACCGCACCGAGCGGAACGGGCGCACCGAACCGGTCCAGGAGATAGATCCGCGCATTCGGCAGCGGTCGACCGATCGGAGCCGCGTCGCCATCAAAGCCCCGATGCCGCAACCAGCTCGTGGCGCAGACCGTTGCTTCCGTCGGCCCATAACCGTTGAAGACGGCCATATCAGGAGGCAATCCCTTGACCAGCTCGGCCCTGGGCAATTCACCGGCAAGAACGAGAACCCGCAACGAGGCGAGCCGTTCGAGATCGGTCCGCCCGTGCAGCATCGCCGGCGGCAAGGTCGCATGCGTGATCGCATTGTCCGCGAGATAGCCGAACAATGCCGCGGTGTCCTGATGCTCGCGCGTGCCGGCCAGAAACAGCGCGGCGCCCGAGCACAGGGCCATGACGATTTCCCAGATGCTGGCATCGAAACTGAGCGAGGCAAACTGCACGACGCGACTGCTCGAATTGATGTTGAACAATGCCCGCTGCGCCAACGCCAAATTCACCAGGCCACGGTGCTCGACCATCACCCCCTTCGGCCGACCGGTCGAGCCGGACGTGTAGATGATGTAGGCGAGGCTTCGCGCAGTCAGGCCTTCGAGGAGAACACTCGGATCCGACGTCGCCAGCCCTGCGTCTACGTCGGGGTCGACCATCTCGCAGGTCCCATCTGGAATGATCGCGCGTCCTGTGGCGTCTGCGATCAGCAGGCGCGGCCTGGCATCGTCGACAATCTGACGTAGCCGCTCCGCAGGATAAGCGGGATCGAGCGGCAGATAGGCGCCGCCCGCCTTCAGCACGGCCAGCAGGCTCACCACCATTGCGATGCCCCGCGGCAGGCAGATCGCAACGGGCTGATCCGGCACCACTCCCAACGTGATCAAGTGCCGCGCAAGCCTGTTCGCCCGCGCATCGAGCTCGCTATAGCTCAGACGAACGTCCTCGTATGCCAGCGCAATGGCGTCCGGCGCCCTTCTCACCTGCTCCGCAAACAGATCTTGAATGCAGCTTTCGGAGGGAAACGGCGTGGCCGTCTCGTTCCAAGTGTCGAGAACGCGCCTGCGCTCATCGGCACCAATGATATCGATCCGGTCGACCTCCTGGTCCGCATCGGAGATCATCGCCCGCAGCACGGTCAACAGATAGCCCCGATGGCGCGTGATCGTCGCTTCGTCGAATAGCGACGTCGCATAATTCAGGGAGCCGACAATGCGCCCGTCCATCTCGCCGAGATTGAGCTCGAGATCGAACTTGACCTGTTGCAGCGGAATATCAGCGACCTCGGCTTTGAGGCCGGGCAACTCGAGAGGCCCCCTCTCGTTGTTTTGCCAGGCGAACACGGCCTGGAAGACCGGTGTCTGCTCCGGCCGTCGCAGCGGTTGGACGATCTCGACGACCTGCTCGAACGGTAGGTCCTGATGATCCTGCGCCGCGAGCGCCGCCGCGCGCACGCGGCGGAGCAGTTCGGCCACGCTGGGCTCCGCCGAGAGATCAACGCGGAGAGCCAGCATGTTGACGAAGAATCCGATCAGGCCCTCGATCTCCGGCCTATTTCGGTTGGCCGTCGGAGTCCCGATGACGATATCGGTCTGCGAGGAGAGTCTCGACAACACCACTGCCCAGGCCGCCAGCACCGTCATGAAAGCACTGGCGCCATGCGACTGACTCAGTCGCCTGATGCCGGAGGCCAGCTCCACATCGATCTCGATCGGCAGGGACGCCCCGGCGAGCGACCTGATTGGCGGACGCGGCCGATCCGTCGGCAATTCAAGCACGGCAGGAGCGTCCGCGAGTGCTTCTCGCCAATAGTCGACCTGCCGCTGCAAGCGTTCGCCCGACAGCCATTGCCGCTGCCAGACGGCATAGTCCGGATACTGGATTGCCAATGGCGGCAGAGGATCGTCCTTGCCGGCGGCGAATGCCCGGTAGAGAGCGCCGAGCTCGCGCATGAGCACGCCGATCGACCAGCCATCGGAGACGATGTGATGCTGGGTGAGCAAGAAGAGATGCTCTCCCTCCGCCATCCGGATCAGGCGACCGCGGACCAACGGTCCTGCGGCGAGATCGAACGGCGTCGCGGCCTCCTCGCGGCAGAGGCGCGCCAGCTCCTGCTCGCGATCGTCCCGGCTACTCAGATCATGCTCGAGCAGCGGCACACGCGCATCCGTGGGCAGCAGCACCACGCGCGGCTGTTCGTCCACTACGCGAAAGACGCTGCGCAGGGCTTCGTGGCGCGCGAACACACGGTCGATGCTGCGACGCAAGGCTTCGAGATCGAGCTCGCCCGTAAGCCGCAATGCTCCGCGAATGTGATAGCTGGAATTCGTACCATCGAGCTGCGTCAGCAGCCAGAGCCGCTGCTGCGCAAAGGACATTTCCAACGATCCGCTCCGCGCCACCACCGGAATGGCACTGGCGCCACTCCTGTCGGCACTCCGGCCGCGATCCCTGGCCAGCGCGACGAGCTTTCTCATCTGCTGGGGATCCAGATCGCGTAAGCTCGGCTTTGCCGTGTCAGCCATGCTCACTGCTCCGTTCCCACCAGTTCCTGGAGCTCTTCGGCATCGAATTCTTGCTCGATGAGCCTGATCGACACGACCCGGGCAAATGAGGCAAGATCGGGATGAGCGAACAGATCCGAGACCGCGATTGACACGCCGATCTCCTGCGACACCCGGCTCAGCACCCGCACTGCGAGCAAGGAATGTCCGCCGAGCTCGAAGAAGTGATCGTTGCGTCCGACCTGATCGACGTCGAGCAGCTCCGCCCAGATCCCAGCCAGCGCAAGCTCGATCTCGTCCTCGGGTGCCTCGTAGGTGCGACGCATCAACGCATCCTCGCCCGGCGCCGGCAGTGCACGGCGATCGATCTTACCGTTAGCGGTGAGCGGCAACTGCTCCAGCACCGTCACCGACGACGGCACCATGTAGTCAGGCAGAACGGCGGACAGTGCATCGCGCAAGGCGCGGCCCTCGAGCGACGGCCCGCCACTCGCATAGGCGAACAATTGGCGCCCGGTCCGGCCTTCGCCCGCCACAACGGCCGCCGCACGCACGCCACGCTGCTCGAGCAGACGCGCCTCGATCTCTCCGAGCTCGATACGGAAGCCGCGGATCTTCACCTGCTGGTCGGCGCGGCCGACATATTCAATCACGCCGTCGTCGCGCCAGCGCGCGAGATCGCCGGTGCGATAGAGGCGCGTGCCATCGACGCTGAACGGATCGGGGACGAACCGCTCCGCGGTCAGTGCAGCCCGGTTCAGATAGCCGCGGGCCTGGCCAACACCACCGATGAACAGCTCGCCGGTGACACCGACGGGAACGATATTGAGGTCGGAATCGAGAATGTGCGCCGACCTCGCACCGACGGGCCGCCCGATCGGTGCGGGCTGGCGAGGTGTCAGCGCCGCGGCGTCGACGATCCACGCCGTCGGTGCGATCACCGTCTCTGTCGGGCCGTAGGCATTGACCAGAAGATGGATATCGACGGCCTCGCGAAATGCCCTGACCCCGGTATCGGACCAGGCTTCGCCGCCGACGATACAGGCCCTGATCGCCAGCCTGCGCCCACCCTGCCGCAATGCCGCGCTCAATTGATCCGCATAGGCCGGCGGCAGGAAGATCGAGGTCACCGCATTGCGGGTCATCTCGCTGACGAGATCGTCAATCAGGAGACCGGGCTTCGAAGGCAGGACGAGCGAACCGCCCGTCATCAGCGGCACCAGCCATCGCTCGTGGGCGATGTCGAAATTGATCGATGCCGTCTGGAACTCGCGGTCACGCGAGGTCATGCGGTACAGCCGGCCGATGGCTTCGCAATGCATCGCCAGCGGTCCGCGCGCAACCGCCACGCCTTTCGGCGCGCCGGTCGACCCGGACGTGTAGATGACATAGGCCAGGCTGTCCGGATGGATTTCGATGTCGAGGTTCCCGCCGTCCTCGCCGGCGCGCGGCGATGGCTGGTCGATGCAGAGCGCCTCGACCCCGGCTTCGCGCAGCACCGGTGCAAGCGGCTCGAGCAGCGCGCCTTGCGTCAGGACCAGCGCCGCGCCGCCGTCACGCAGCATGTAGGCAAGCCGCTCGGCCGGATAATCCGGATCGAGCGGCAGATAGGCGCCTCCGGCCTTCAGAACCGCGAGCAACGCGATGATCATGTCCGGGCTTCGGCTCAAGGCAATGCCGACCAGCCGATCCGGACCGACGTTCCAGAGGCGAAGGCGTCGTGCGAGCGCGTTCGCACGCGCGTTCAACTCGCCATAGGAGATGCGCTGGTCGCCGCAGACGATGGCAATGGCAGACCGCGCCTGCGCGGCCTGTGCTTCGATATGCATCACGACGTCGGCGCAGGATGATGCGGAGGTCAGCCGCGCTGCGCCACTCCATTCGAGAGCTCGTCGCGCGTCCTGCTCGCCTGCCGCAGAGAGATCACCGAGCGCACGTTCCGAATTCGCCGCAATCCGTTCCAGCAGGGCGTGGAGAATGTCGCGAAGGCGCAGGATCGCCGCCTCGTCGAACCGGCTCCGGTCATAGTTGAATTCAATGTTCAGCCGATCGCCGGCGGCGAACACCGCGACCGCCAGCGCATAGTTCGTCGGCGTCACATGCGCCACACGTCCCAGCCGCGGACCACCTTCCCCGCCTCGTAGCACCCCCTCGTCGATCGGATAGTTTTCGAACACCAGGATACTGTCGAACAGCGGCTGCCCGGCACGGCCGGCGAGGCGCTGAATGTCGTAGAGCGGCGTCCAACCGTGCTCGCGCAGCGCCAAATTCTGTTCCTGCAACTGGCGCAGCCAATCGCCCACGATAGCTTGCGGGCTGGTCGCATCGACGATGGGAAGCGTGTTGATGAAGAGGCCCACCATCTCCTCTGAACCGGGCAATTCGGCCGGACGGCCCGAGATGGTCACGCCGAAAGAGACCGCGGACTGCCCTGAATGACGCCGCAGCAGCTGTGCCCACGCGCCCTGGATGAGCGTATTGAGCGTCACCCGTTCATGCTTTGCAAAGGACTTCAATCGCTCGGTCAACGCTGCGTCCACCGCAAGCCCGACGCTGGCATGGCCTTCGGCGAGGGATGTTTTGGGGGGCGTCAGTGTGTTCGCGAGCAATGTGGGCGCCTCAAGCCCTGCCAGAGCCTCGCGCCAGAACCTCTCGGCGCTCTCGCGATCGCGGCCCTGCAACCATGCAATGTAGTCGCGATAGCCGCCCTGCACGGCCGGCAGCGGGCGGCCGCTCGCCTGCTGCAACACCTCGGCCACGAGCCGGGCCGAGCTCCAACCATCGACGAAGATGTGATGATGGGTCCAGATCAGCCAATGCCTGTCGTAGTCGAGACGGATCAGACGGATACGCTGAAGCGGCGGCTGCGAAATGTCGAAGCCCATCTCGCGCTCACGCCGGGATATCTCCGCCAGCGCGGCTTGCAGATCCGGAGGCGCGCTGCCGCGCCAGTCCTCCTCGACGAACGGCACCGTCACATGACGATGCACCATCTGCTGCGCTGCGCCCGACAGGTTCTGCCAGACAAACCCGGTCCGCAGGGCCGCATGCCGGTCGCTGACTATCTGCCACGCGGCTTTCAGCTTGCCCGCATCGACGCCGAACAGTTCGAGCCCGACCTGATTCACATAGGCGTCGTTGGCACCGTCGCGCAGCGCATGAAAAAGCATGCCCTGCTGCATCGGCGAGAGCGGATAGATGTCCTCAATGCCGCGAAGATCCAAGGCCGCAGCCAACCGATCGAGATCAACCTGAGCGAGCCCAGACAACGGGACATCCGATGGCGTGAGGCCGAACGCTCCGTTGCAGCAATGGGCGATCAGTTCGCGCAGTGCGTCCTTGTAATGTGCGGCGAACCGCTCGACCGTCGCGCGCCGGTAGCGCTTGCGTCCGTATCCGATAGATAATTCCAGTCGGCCTTCACGCACGAGGCCAGTGATGTTTAGCCAGCCGCGCATGGGTGCCGTGGCGCTACGCGAGGGACCTGCACTCTCCGCTGCGAAGGAGAAGTGCTGGTTGGTCCCTATGTTGGCGTCGAAGCGTCCTAGATAGTTGAAGACGATCTGCGGCTCCGCCAATTGCGCCAGAGCATGGCGCTGCTGTTCAGAGCCGAGATGGCGCAACACGCCATAGCCGATCCCGCGATTCGGAATGGCGCGAAGCGTCTCCTTGACCGCCTTGATCAGCGACGCCTCGTCGCCTGCATCTTTCAGCCGGACCGGGAAGGCCGTCGTGAACCAGCCGACGGTGCGGGACACATCCGCATCTGGGAAGATCTCCTCGCGGCCGTGGCCTTCGAGCTCCACGGTGATCTCGTCGTGCTGGCTCCAGCGCGACACCGCGCGCACGAGACCGGCGAGCAGGAGATCGTTGGCCCCGGTCCGATAGGCAGCCGGCGCCTGTTCGAGGAGCTGCGACGTCAGATCGGCATCCAACACCAAGGACACCTCGCCGCCATCACCGACGCGATCGACATCGCCATGGTCGTCGTTGCATGGCAGGCGTGCGCCGGCGCCACGATCCAGCCAATACGGCAATTCGGCCGCGATCTCCGCCGTTCCCGCATAGGCATGCAGCCGCTCGCTCCACGAGGCAAAGGAGTCGCTCTTCGGCGGCAGCGCGACGGGACTGCCACGCTGCAGCTGGTCATAGGCCAACGCCAGGTCTTCCAGCAGGATACGCCAGGACACGCCATCGACGACGAGATGATGGATCGCAAGCAGCAAGCGTTGGCTACCGTCCGCCAGGTCCATGCCGACCGCGCGCAGCAGCGGTCCCGAAGACAGTGAGAGGCTTTCCTGCGCAGCGCGGGCGAGCGCCGTGACCTCCATCGCGCCGCCGACGCCCGCATGAAGCCATAACAGTTCGGTTGAACCCGGCGCCGGTCCCTGCTCCCCCCGCCAAGCACCATCCACCTGCTTGAACCGCAAACGTAACGCATCGTGATGGTCCGAGATGGCCGCAAGCGCGCGCCGCAGCGTCTCCCAATCGACCTGCATACGGGGCAGCAGCAGAACCGCCTGGTTCCAGTGATCCCGGTTGGCAATGTCCTCGGCGAAGAAGCGCGTCTGAATCGGCATCAGATGGGGCATGCCAGATGCGGTGTCGCCGACTGACGCCTTCGCCGCCGGTCTCTCCTTCTTGGTCGTCCCCGCCGATATCACGGCGACCGTCGCCAACCCGGCAATCGTCTGCTGGCTGAAGATCTGCTTCGGAGTGAGCCGGATGCCGCGCTTGCGCAAGCGGGCGATGATCTGCAGGCTCAGAATCGAATCGCCGCCGAGTTCGAAGAAATTGTCATTACGGCCGACGCGCTCGCGAACGAGCACCTCGCACCAGACCGCCGCGATGGCAATTTCAATATCCCCCGCAGGCGCGGCATAGCCGGCCGACGCCCCCTCTTCGGCCGGTTCGGGCAAGGCGCGACGATCGACCTTTCCATTGGGCGTCAGCGGCAATTGCGCCAACATGACGATGTGTGACGGAACCATATAGTCCGGCACGATTGCAGCCAGCTGTTGCTTGATCGCATCGGCCTGTGGAGCGGCGCCGCTCTCAGCCACGCAATAGGCGATCAGCTCCTGGCGCTCACTTTCACCGATGGCGCGTGAAACGACCACCGCGTCACCGATCCCCTGCAGCGCCTTGATAACGCGCGCGACCTCGCCCAACTCGATGCGATAGCCGCGCAACTTGATCTGGTCATCAGAACGACCCAGGAATATCAGCCGGCCCTCGCGGTCGCAGCGGACACGATCCCCGGTTCGGTAGAGGCGCCCGCCCGCGGCGCCGAACGGATCCGGCACGAAGCGTTCCGCGGTCAGGCCCGCCGCGCCGCGATAGCCCCGCGCCAGCCCAGCGCCGCCGACATAGAGCTCGCCAACGACTCCGATCGGCACCTCGTTCAAGGCGTCATCGAGGACATGGACGCGCAGATTGGCAAGAGGCAGACCGATCGGAACCGAACCGTCCCCGCGGCCTGCCGCGCACTCATGCGTCACCGCGCCGACGGTCGTTTCCGTGGGCCCGTAATGATTCAGGATCCGGCATTCCGGCCGCAAACGCCGGACGTCGTCCAGCAGCGCGCCATCGCACGCCTCGCCGCCCAGGACGAGCGCGTCGCGGGGGAGCGGATCGGCCGAGTGCGAGGCCTGAAGCAGCCCTCGCAGATGGCTCGGCACGATCTTGAGAATGTCGACCTCGCCCTCGCGCATCGCTTGTGCAAACGCATCCGCGTCGAATACGGCCTCCGGTGACAGCAGATGCAGCGTGCCGCCGGATGCGAGCGCACCGAACAGGACAGTGTGGCCGAGGTCGGCCGCCACCGTCGAAACCATCGCCATGCTCGCCGACGGGCGCGGCTTCAGACGTTGCAGCAGAGCCTGGACATAATTGGCCAAGGCCCCGTGCGAGACGCTGACGCCCTTAGGCGCGCCGGTCGATCCGGAGGTATAGATGACGTAAGCGGTCTGCGTTGGATGAATGGTCGTGTCGAGCGGCAGGCTCGATACCTCGGCGCGCGCCGCTTCCGCCTCCGCGTCGAGCACCAGGCAGCCCAGCTCGCGCGCATCCGCCAATTTGTCGCCCGCCGCAAGCATGATGTCGATGCCGCCGTCGGTCAGGATACGGCGGACGCGCTCCAACGGCCATTTCGGATCGAGCGGGACATAAGAGCCGCCCGCCTTCAGCACACCGAGCAAGGCGACGACAAAGGCCGGAGAGCGCTCGATCCACAGCGCAACCGGTGTCTCGCGTGCCACGCCCTTCGCGATGAGGGCGTGTGCGATACGATTTGACCACTGCTCGAGCTCCGCAAAGGTCAGTTGCCCCCGGCCGCATCGAATGGCGATGGCGGTCTGTCGATCTACTGTCGCCGCGCGATGAAGGCTCACCACATCGGCGAAGCCGAACGCCGCAGCCTCACTCGGCACGGTCTGCCGGTGTCCGTCGTCGATGACGAAGTCCGATATCCGCCGCTCGGCGTTGTCGGCAATCTGGCGCAGCATCGAACCGAATTGCGTCGCCAATCGCGCGATAGTCGGACGCTCGAACAGATCGGTGGCGTAGTTGAACGTGACCTTCATGCCGACGCCATCGATGACGTCGAGGGCGACATCGAAATGCGAACCAGCGAGATCGACAATGTCGATGTCGGCAGTGAGCCCCTCGACGCCGGAGAAACCGCCCGGCGCCGTCATGTAGTTGAACTTCGCCTGGAACAGGGGATTTTGCCCACCGCTGCGTTCGGGCTTGAGGCTGTCGACCAGCATTTCGAACGGAAGATCCTGGTGCGCCAGTGCCTGGACCACCGATTCCCTGACCTGACGCAACAGGCTCGTGAAGCTCGCTTCGGCGGTCATCTCGGCCCGCAGCACCAGCGTGTTGACGAAACATCCGATCAGTCGTTCGAGCTGCGTATGCCGGCGCCCGGCGACCGGCACGCCGACACGCAAATCACTCTGCCCGGTGTAGCGCTGGAGCAGCGCGTAATATGCGCCGAGCAGCAGCATGAAGACGCTGACGCGCTGCTTGCCGGCGATCTCCCGGAGCCGGGACGCAAGCACGGCGTCGATGGCCAGACCGATCGTATCGCCGGCATGGCTCTGGATCGTCGGGCGCGGCCGATCATGCGGCAGCGCCAGCACCGGGTGAACATCGCCGAGCTTGGCGCGCCAATAGGCGAGCTGCCGATCGCCCTCGCCGTCCGCAAGCCAGCTTCGCTGCCAGGCCGCAAAATCAGCATATTGAATTGCCGGAACCGGCGGCACGCCTGCGCCTTGACCAGTACCGGCCCGATAGAGAGCGGCCAGCTCTTCGAGCAACACATCAAGCGACCTGCCATCGACGATGATGTGATGGGCCAGCAGCAGCAGTTCATACGCATCGTCCGCGAATTGAAGCAGCACGACGCGCAACAATGGCCCGTTCACGAGATCGAACGGCTTGCCGAGCTCTGATCGCCTGACCGTCTCCGCGCGCTCGGAGCGCTCCCGCACAGAATAGGCGCGGAGATCCTCGTGCCGGACGCCGATGCTCACGACATCGTGGATGAGCTGCGTTCCACGACCGTCTCTGGCGATGAACCTGGTGCGCAATATCTCGTGACGACGGACGATCTCGCCGAAAGCACGCGAAAGCACTGCACGGTCGAGCCGTCCCTTCAGACCGATTGTGCTCGCAACGGTATAGGCTGTCCCAGCAGGATCCATGTTCCAGAGGAACCAGAGCCGCTCCTGTGCGTGCGACAGCATCGTGCGATCGGCCGCGACGGCCCATGGGATCGGCGGGAGCGCCCGGCCAGCGCCGGTGCCCGCCAAAACATCGATCCGGCCAGCGAAGGCCGCAAGCGCCGGCGCGTCGAAGAAGGTGCGCAGCTCCACTTCCACGTTCAGGCGGTCGCGGATCGCCGCGGCTACTTGGCCAGCCGCGATCGAGTTTCCGCCCAGCACAAAGAAATCGTCCTCGCGATGCACCGCCGCGACGCCAAGCGCCTCGCACCACATCGCAGCGACGGCGCGCTCGGTATCAGTCGCCGGCACCGTCAGGGATGCAGTGCCGCGGCGACGCCCTCTCTCGAACACCGCGAAGCTGTCGAGCGTGTTGTCGGCGAGACGCGTTGCGCAGGCCGACCGCTGCAGCTTGCCGCTCGTTGTCAACGGCATCGCTTGCGGGTTCAGCAGAACGATCACCGCCGGATATTCCTGCGCCTGCCGGAGGACGGCTTCGCCGATCGCATGTGCGAGCGCTTCCGGGTTGCTGCGCTTGAGCACGGCGCGGCTGAACTCCGCCGCCACTCCGATGGCCTCACGCCCATCGACCTCGACGGGAAAGGCGGCAACCCGTCCGCTGCGGACGGATTCGACCTCGGCTTCGACCGCCTGCTCCACGTCCGTCGGATAGACGTTCTGCCCGCGAACGATCAGCAGGTCCTTGAGACGACCGGCCACCACGAGTGCGCCGTCGCGAAGGAAGCCGATGTCGCCGGTCCGCAGCCAATGCACGCCATCCCGCTCGACGAAGGCCTGATGTGTGGCCTGGGCATTGTTCCAATATCCATGCGCGACGCTGGGACCCGAGGCCCAGATCTCGCCGACCTCATTCGCCTCGGCCTCGGCGGAGCCGTCGATACGCATGATGCGCATGGCGTGACCAGCGGCGGTTCGACCGCATGCCACGAGGTCCGTGCCTTCGCTGGCGCTCGCGATGCGGCCGGCGGCAAGTTCCGCGGTGTCGAGCGTGTAGCTGACGGTCTCGGCGGTGATGTCGCCGGCCGTGACCAGCAGCGTCGCCTCCGCAAGTCCATAGCAAGCCGTCAACGCCCGTCGATCGAACCCGGCCCGCGCAAACCGGTCGCCAAATTTCTCGAAGGTGGTGCGGCGGACGAACTCCGAGCCCGAGAACGCAAACCTCCACCGGCTGAGGTCGAGCCGACGGATGGTCTCTTCCGAGATGCGGTCGGTGCAGAGTGAGTACGCGAAGTCGGGGCCACCGCTCAACGTGCCGCCGTGACGGTCGATGGCCTCGAGCCAGCGCCGTGGCCGCTCCAGGAAGTTCCGTGGCGACATCAGGACGCCGGTAAAGCCCGTGAACAGCGGGTTCAGAAGTCCGCCGATCAGCCCCATGTCGTGATAGAGCGGCAGCCAGCTCACAAACACATCGTCCGGCGTTCCACTACAAACCGCTTCGATCGCACGCTCGTTGGCCGCTAGATTGCCATGGGAGACGCAAACGCCCTTCGGCTGCGAGGTCGAGCCGGATGTGTATTGGAGGAACGCGATCCCATCGGTGGCAGGCCTCGTCTCGCACCAGTCCGCGGCGAGATCGGGCGAAATCGTGTCCACCGCAACGATCTCCACGTCGGCGAGCTCGGGCAATGCCGCCTCGATGAGACCGCGCAGCCCCGTCTCCACCAGGATGAAGCGAGGCGCGGCATCCCGCAGGATACCGTTCAGTCGTCCTGCATAGCGCTCGGGACCGCCCTCAGGCGGATACGCCGGCACGGCGACTACGCCCGAATACAGGCAGGCATAGAATGCGACGGCATAGTTGATCCCGCTCGGAAGCAGAATCACCGCCCGTTCGCCCGCACCGCCCATCTGCTGAAACCATGCCGCAAGCGCCCTGATCCGAGCGTCCAGCGCGGCAAACGTCAGCTCATCGGCAACGTCGTCGCCCTCCAGGAATCGCAACGCCACCTTCTCCGGTCGCAAGGCGGCATGCTCTCGCAAGCGTTCGACGAGGTCGGATCTGTCCATGTTCTCAAATTCCTGTCCGGCCGCGCGCCGGAAATCCCCGCCGCCCGAATGAGACGTGCCGCTGATCACCCTTGCCGATCACCCCTGCCGATGAGCTTCCGCCATGGCGACGATCACCTTGCGCGGACCCCTGAACGGGGCCCGCGCGTGCGCGGTGAGCATGTTGTCGAGCATCACGACGTCCCCAGCCTGCCAGGGAAAGCTGATCTTGTGCCTCTCCAGAACGGTCCGGACCGTTGACAATGTTTCGTCCTCGATCGTCGAACCGTCGCCATAGAAGACGTTGCGCGGTAGATCGGCTTCGTCCTCGACCACGTCGAGCAGACTCTCGCGCACCTCCGGCTCGAGATTGGAGACATGGAACAGATGCGCCTGGTTGAACCAGACCCACTCCTTCGTGACCGGGTGCTGCGCCGTGCCCTGACAGACCTGGCGCGTACGGAGTTCGCCATCTTCCTTCCACTCGCATTCGATGTCGTGGCGAGCGCAGTAAGCTTCCACCTCCGATCTGGAGTCGGTGCCGAACACCTGCTGCCAATCGACGTCGAGCCCGTTGCCGTAGTTCCGCACATACATCACGCCCTTCTCGGCGAACCGCTCGCGAATGGCCGGCGGCATGTCGCGATAGATGGCGCGGCTGTCGGCGATCGGCGTCTCGCCGCCTTCCAGCGCCGGCTGCATGCAGTAGAACCAGATCTTCATCGGCCAATCGCGGGTATAGGCCTGCTCGTTGTGCAGCGGGATATGCTGGTGCGGCGGATACTCCGTGGACGTGTAGACGCCTGAGGTCACCTGCGAACGCGGCGTCGACCCGAACTCGTAGGTCAGCAGCGGGTGGCCGAAATCGGCCGCGAAGGCTCGAAACGCATCGGGACCATCGAGCGCGAAATCGCGAAACACGATGCCGCCGCTGTCGGTGAGGTACCGGTCGATCGTTGCACGCAGCATGGGAAGGGATTCGCCGAGCGGCTGCCCGGCCTCACCTGCCCTAAGCAGCATGGGAAGAGCCTTGCCCTCAATGAGTGGCTGGACGGAGAACGCGCTCATGATCCTCGCTCCGATGCAAACCGGTCGATCGCCCCGATTGCCGGACCAGCGCCCAGCCGATCCGGTCGATCAGTTCGGCCTGCTGTGTGTGAATGAAGAAGTGATGCCCGGGCAGAATATCGAGCGTGAATGCCGCCGAGGTCTCCAGCCGCCAAGCCTCGAGTGCTTCGCGGCTGGTCTCGTCGTCCGCTCCGCCAAAAACGTGTACGGGGCACGGCAATGGACGCCGCGGCCGGTAGGCATAGGCTCCGCACATCAGAAAATCTGCGCGCAGTACCGGCAGCGCGGATCGCATCAACTCGGCATTCGACAGCGCCTCGTCGGGTGTGCCCTGAAGATCACGCAGCTCCTGCATCAGCGCCTGGTCGCTCAGGGGATGGCGCCACTTGCTGCCGTCCCGAACCGCCGGCGCTTCCGCACCCGAGGCGAAGAGAATGGCCGGCGCAGGCACTCCGCTATCGAGCAGGCCATGTGCGAGCTCGAACGCGATCACGGCACCGAGGCTGTGCCCGAACAACGCATAGGGCCCGTCGAGCTGCGCCGCGAGTTCACCAGCCAGCTGCGCCGCCAGCACGCCCGGATCGGTCGCCAGCGGCTCGTCCATGCGCGCACCACGCCCGGGCCATTCGACCGGCCGAACGTCGATCCATGACGGCAGCAGCCTGCGCCACCGCGCATAGAACATGGCACTGCCGCCGGAATAAGGCAGACAAAGAAGCCGCATCGGACGACCAGACTTCGCTGACTACGTCGTCTGCTGAGGCGGCGCGCCGTCCATGAACTTGCGCAAGCTGAGCGGGCGCATGTCGGTCCACACCTGCTCGATATGGTCGAGACATTCCTTCTTGCTGCCTGACTTGCCCACCGCCTTCCAGCCGGCCGGAATCTCCTTGAACGTCGGCCAGATGGAGTATTGCTCTTCGTGATTGACGACGACGGTGAAGGTGACGTCGTCTCTGTCGAACACCATCATGGCGCGATCCCCTTTTCGGAAAGCGAAAGCAGAGACGTTTGACTAGGTCAGAAGCCGACGAGGGTCAAAGCAATATCGACGCGCCTTTTTGTAAGACCTCAAAACTGGCGACGGGAGAACACAATGCAACCTCCGCGCTTGCGCGCCAATACGCGGGAAACTATTGGGATTTCAGGACGCGACGAAGATTGCTGCAATTCTAACTGCGCAAGGAGGAACTTTTCCGATGTGGCATGATGGTGCGCAATTTCATTGCACTGTCATCAGCTGCATTGAATAGGTCATGACAAGACAATGCCGCCGCGGACCAACCGCGGCGGCATCAACTCCGTTCGTCCATGAAAGCGGTCTAGAAATTGAAGGTGGTAGAAAGCAGATAGGTCCGAGGCGCGCCGAGCGTGATGACCCCACTATAGGCCGAAGCCCAGTACGCCTTGTTGCCGACGTTTTCGATATTTGCGCGCACCACGATCGGCTTTCCGTTCCAGGGCGACGTGAATGTATATCGCGCCCCGATATCGACGCGCGTCCACTCCGGCAAAGTCAGCGTATTCGCGGCGTTAACGTACTGCGATCCGGTATAGATGACCTTGCTCGTGAACGTGAGACCACGAACAAACGGCGTATCCCATTCCGCGCCCATATTGACGTTGACGACCGGCACGCCAACTGCCGTCCTTCCGTCGGTGAGCCCGCCTTGAGTTCTCTCCTGCACCCCGTCGATCAAGGCGACACCACCGAGAACACGGATGTCGGGCGTGACTTCGCCGAACACGTTTAGTTCCACGCCGCGGTTTCTCTGTCTGCCGTTGAGTTGTTGAGACGCTGAGACGCCCGATGCCACTGAGATAATGCTCGGTTGGCTTATGTCGAACACGCTCAGTGTCGTCGTGAAACGCCCTGCATCGATCTTCATGCCCACTTCAGCCTGTTTCGTCTGCGCCGGCGGGAATACGGTCCCGACGTTGCTAAAGTTGCCGGAAACGACGACCGGCGTCTGGAGACCTTCGATGTAGTTTGCGTAGAGCGCGACGTTCTCGACAGGCTTCACCAGAACTGCGTATGCCGGGCTCCAGACCGACGTGTCCTGCTGTGGTCGGCTCGAGGCTGGCGTGAGGAAGTTCGCCACTTCCGAGCCCGCGGTCTGACGACGAACGCCAAGCGTGACTTGAACGCGATTGTTCAGAATCGACATGGTGTCGGAGGCGCCGACGCTCGAAAGGGTCACGCCCGTCTTCTGATTGGCAGATACTATCGAGAAATTGGGTTTCGCTATGTTGGTCGGTTCTGTGTACAGGTTCCAGAAAATCAGATCCGCGAGAGCATTGTTGGATCGCGTCAAAACCCTCTGATTGTAAGTCCGGTCGTTGATCGAGTAGTTGACGTTTAGCGCATGGTTTACGGGACCAGTGTCAAACGTTGCTCGGATACCAGCCTCACCTGCGAGCGTCTCGAACGTTTCCTTGCCCGCAAACGGCCGCGACCACAGACCTCCCAACTGGGAGACGCCGGGTGGAGATGTCAATGCGCCGGGCGCGACATTGGAGATGTTCGGCGAGGGATAGGCGTAGTTGATGTTGCTATCGTGATAGCCGAACGCTCCGTAGGCGGTCATCCAGTCGGTGACATCCACCTCGCCTCGGGCGGTGGTAAAGAAGTCGGTCGGCGCATAATAGGCCCACGGAACCTGGAAATTCAGTCCGGCTTTTGGTGGCGGAGGAATAACTGTCGTCGTGGCAGGGACATTGAAGAAGCGTAACGGCGGATTTAGGTTGTCAGCCTGATAACCGATATCGACCGCCGCGCGTACGCGTTCTCCGCGGTAATCGAGGCCCAGAACCGCGTTTCCAAATTCATCCGTCTGTCTATTCCAAGGGGTATTTCCGTTCGAGTACGTGCTGTTCAGCCGAACACCCCACTCCTTGTGTTCCCCATAGCGGCGACTGACATCAACGATCCCGCCAAACTGCGATCTTGAAGCGTAAGTTGCTGTGAGCTGGGTAATATCGAAGTCGGGCGCATGCTTGGTGATCAGATTGACGCTTCCGCCGACCGCACCTCCGCTCGAAACGCCGGTACCGCCGGCAGTCATCCCATTGAGCAATGCGCTCGGGCCCTTCAGCACTTCAACGCGCTCCACGAAATTTGCGCCCGAAGAATAGTATGGTGCGATTCCATAGAGGCCGTTCAGCCCATAGTCGCCGCTGTCGTAGTAAAAGCCACGAATAAAGAGACTGTCCGCACCGCCACCGGCTGCCTGAACGACCCTGACCGAGGGATCATTCGCCAGGACATCACGGATCGTGCGCGCTTGCTGGTTCTGTATCAGCTCCGCCGTATAGCTCGTCTGGTTGAACGGCGTGTTCATCACGCCGCGATTGCCGAGCAGACCGAGGCTTCCGCCGGTTGCGACTTGGCCGCCTGCGTAAGCGGGCGGCACCGTGCCGACCGTACCGGTCGAAGGCACCACATAGGGAACGGGTGCAGCCTGGCGCGGAGCCACCGCGGCGACGGATCGCTGTCCACGCGAGGCGCGCGTCGACTGTGATCTCTGGACCGGCTGACGAGCTCTCGGCTTGGAGGCATCCACGGTCACGGGCGGCAGATTGGATTGCGCAACCGCACGCTGAAGGTCACCCGAAAATTCCATCGACAGTGCGAGATAACTCACCGCGCCCAACGATAGTGTACGCACGATTTTCCTGGCCGAGAGTTCACGCGTCATTCCTGCGCCCCAATTCCACTTGCAAGCACGTCCCCGTCGCTTCCTAACATACGACGGTGCTGCGAGAAGGAATTGGGACCTAGAAATTATCTAAGGTTGCACGACGAAACCGTCGTGATCGGAGAAGCGATTTCCTGCTTCGAACTTCACTGCAAATTTTCGAAAGCTTCTAGTTTCAAATCGTTCTAAGCGCCGATCCAACATGTGGCATGCAGGCGATACGCTGTCACTCCGTCCGGAATTCTCTATTTAGCCAAGCAGGTTGCGTATGGTGCGCACGAATATTCTTGCACCAATTTCTATCAACTGATCCGGAAAGTCGTAGTTCGACTCATGCAGCCCGGGATGCTCTTTGCCGGCTCCCAGGAAAAACATCGCCGACTTCGAACGGGAGCCAAAACGTCCGAAGTCCTCGGAGCCACGCAGTGGAAGGCCCTCCGCCGAATGTCGCACCCCCTCTGCGTCCAGCGCGCTTCTAAGCTGGGCAACAGCATCGACGTCGTTTGCGCAATGATTGAAGACGTCGCGATAAGCGATTTCCGTGCTCAGCCCCTCGCCGGCCGTCACGCGCCGAACCAAGTCTTCCGCCTCCAGGCGGAGCCGTTCCATCATCATGTCGGTGCATGTTCTCAGTGTCGCCCACAATTCGCCGAAGCCCGGCGCGATACCGAACGCAGGCTCCCCAAGTCTTGCGTGGGTGACCGTCAGCATTGAGAAGTCGTCGTCTAGCTCCGTCCCGCGCCCGAGCGCGGGTATCTCCAGCAGAAGCCTGGCGAGCGCGTCTTTCGGGGAGATACCGAGCGCCGGATTCGACGCGTGCGTCGTTCGTCCTGATAATCTGATCTGCATTCCTTGCGAGGCGCAATTCACCAAACCTTCGGCAAGAGAGACCTGTCCAAGACCGAGGCCGGGAAGGTTATGCAGCGCGAAGACAAAGTCGGGCCGCACCTGCTCAAACTTCGCGTCAGCCAGAACGGCGGCCGCACCGGACCCGTCCTCCTCGGCCGGCTGAAACAGGAGCGCTACGCGACCTCGGCTTGGACGTTGCTGGCTCAGATTTTGCGCTACGGCCGCCAGAATTGCCATATGACCATCATGACCGCAGAGATGGGCCTTTCCTGCTATCAGCGATCGATGCTTGAGTTCTGATTTTTCTTGAATCGGCAGTGCATCCAGTTCGGCCCGAAGCATGATCGTCGGGCCAGACTCACGTCCATCATAGATTCCAAGCACGCCGTGACCACCGAGGCCCGAAACGATCCTGTCGGCACCCGCCGCCTGAAGACGAGCCCGCACGGCTTCCGCGGTTTTTGCCTCTTGCCCCGACAGTTCCGGCACGGCGTGAAGATGGCGTCGCCATGTCACCAATTCATTCAGATCGTTCTCGGTCAGGAACATTGGGCTTCTTTCTCACTCATGACCGGCGGCGAAACGCCTGTTGTAGTCGCTGCACTGCTCTCGTCAATTCGATCGCGCGGAAGCCGAGCTCAGTATCACGCCTCAGACCGTCTGCTCAAATTTGCAGTCGATAGATTTTTGTGCATCTCCCGGTGCACACATGGTGCACACGCCGCCCCTTAGCCGATTGAAAATATTGAGCTCTCGCTCCAATCCATCACGGGCGCCGTAGAGAGCTTTCCATCGTCGCGGTCTCGCCGCGGGCCTGCGGCCGACGCCTTCGTCAGCGCGGGACGACGGCCGTCGCCTCGATCTCGACACGCGAGGATGGCTCGACGAGACGCACGACCTGCACCAGCGCCATGCTAGGGTAATGGGTGCCAATGACCTCGCGATAGACTTTGCCGAGCGCTTTCAGGTTCGACACATATTCGTCCATGTCCACGACGTACCAGGTCAGGCGCACGAGATGGTCCGGCCGCGCGCCGCCCTCTGCCAGGATCGCGACGATGTTTTCGAGCGTCTGGCGGACCTGCGCAACGAAGCCGTCCGCAAATCGCCCGGCGACGTCCCAGCCGACCACACCACCCGTCATGACGAGTCGTCCTTCGGCCATGACGCCGTTCGCATACCCCTTCGGCTGCCGCCAGCCGCTGGGCTGAAGCAGTTGCAGACCACGCGTCGCGGGGACTTCCGGCTTGCTGATCGTGCTCATGCGTAGTTCTCAATCCCTTCAGCGCGGCTTCAACAGCTCGCGGGCGACAATCAATTTCTGGACCTCGGTCGCGCCCTCGTAGATGCGCAGCGCGCGGATTTCGCGGTAGAGACTTTCGACGACCTCTCCCTTGCGCACGCCGCGGCCGCCGAACATCTGGACGGCACGGTCGATGACGCGCTGCGCGGTCTCGGTGGCGGTCAGCTTCGCCATGGCGGCTTCGCGCGTCGTCGGAAGCTTCTGGACATCGCGGCGCCAGGCCGCGCGGTAGGTCAGCAGCGCCGCCGCGTCGGTGTCGGTCGCCATGTCGCCGAGCGCGGCCTGGGTCAGTTGAAGATCCCCCAGCGTCGCACCGAACATGTTTCGGCTGCGAGCATGCGACAATGCCTCGTCGAGCGCGCGACGGGCAAAGCCGAGGGCTGCGGCGGCGACCGATGCGCGGAAAATATCCAACGTCTGCATCGCGAGCTTGAACCCGCCCCCGGGCGCGCCGAGCCTACGGCTCGCGGGAATCCGGCAATTAGTAAAGCGCAACGTCGCCAGCGGGTGCGGCGCGATGACGTCGATGCGCTCGGCAATGCTAAAACCGGGATCATCCGGAAAGACGACGAAGGCCGAAATGCCGCGGGCGCCCGGCGCCTCGCCCGTTCGCGCAAACAGCGTATAGACGTCGGCAATGCCGCCGTTCGAGATCCAGGTCTTCTCGCCGTCGATGACGTAGTTGTCGCCGTCGGCCCGCGCCGTGCAGGACATCGCTGCGACGTCCGACCCCGCCCCCTTCTCGGAGAGCGCGAAGGCCGCGAGCCATTCGCCGGAACGCACCTTCGGCAGCACGGCCTTGCGCAACTCCGCCGAGCCACCCAGTGCAATCGCTCCGGAGCCAAGCCCCTGCATGGCGAAAGCAAAATCGGCGAGGCCATCGGCATAGGCCAGCGACTCGCGCGACAGGCAGATCGAGCGGGAATCGATCGACGTCGCATCGCCATCGGGCGCCGCGACCGCGCAATCGAGCAACCCCGCCGCGCCCATCGCGCGCACAAGCTTGCGACAGGCACCATCCACATCATTGTGATCGATCTTGTCGAGGGCTCCCGACTGCACGAAGCGATCGAGCGCCTCGCCGATCGCAAGATGGCGGGGCTCGAAGAACGGCCAGTCCAGCCATTCGCGCCGGATCATCTTTACCACGGAGTTCATCCGATCCCTCCTTCGCTCACTGCGCGGCCACGGCAGCGGCACGCGCCAGATTGGCTTCGTATTGTCCCTTGGCGGACAGATACTGCTTCGGCCAGTTGACCGCTGTGATGCCGATGCGCGCGGCTTCGTGCAGCGTCCAGGCCGGGTCGGCGAGATGCGGCCGCGCAATCGCGCAGAGATCCGCGCGGCCAGCCGCGAGAATCGAGTTGGCGTGATCGGCCTCGGAGATCGCACCGACTGCTATCGTCTCGATGCCGACTTCGTTGCGGATCAGATCGGCGAATGGCGTCTGGAACAGGCGGCCGTAGATCGGCCGTTCCTCCTTCCAGACCTGTCCCGAGGAGCAATCGATCACGTCTGCTCCCGCCTCCTTGAACATCCCAGCGAAGATCGCGGCGTCGGCCGGCGTGTTGCCGCCTTCGGTCCAGTCATGGCAGGACAGCCGCACCGACATCGGCCGATCGGATGGCCACGCCGCGCGCATCGCCCTGAAGACCTCCAGCGGAAAGCGCGCACGATTTTCGTGGTTGCCGCCATATTCGTCAGTCCGCCGGTTGGTCAGCGGCGAGAGGAAGCTCGACAGCAAATAGCCATGGGCGCAATGAAGCTCGAGCCAATCGACACCGGCGTCGGCAGCACGGCGCGTTGCGGCGACGAAATCGTCGCGGACGCGGTCCATGTCGCTGCGGTTCATCTCCCGCGGCAACTGGCTGTGCGGCAGATAGGGCAGCGCGGAAGCCGAGATCAGCGGCCAATTGCCTGAAGCCAGCGGTTGGTCAATCCCCTCCCAGGCGAGCCGGGTCGATCCCTTCCGCCCGGCATGGCCGAGCTGGATGCCGACCTTGGCATGTCCGAGGCTATGGACCAGATCGACCAGCCGGCGCCATTGTGCCGCTTGCTCATCATTCCAGAGCCCGAGACAGCCCGGCGTAATCCTGGCATCCGGTGAGACGCAGGTCATCTCGGCAAAGATCAACGCGGCGCCGCCCATGGCGCGCGCTCCGAGGTGGGCGATGTGGAAGTCGTTGATCAGCCCGTCCTTCGCCGAATACATCGCCATCGGCGAGACCATGATGCGGTTCGCCAGCGTGAGGCCGCGCACGCGGTGCGGCGTCAGCATCGGCGGCGGTACCCGTTCGCCGTCCTCGACGGCGATGCCCGAGCGCGCGGCAAACCATCGCTCGAATCCTTCCAACCAGGCACGGTCGCGCAGGCGCAGGTTTTCATGGCTGATGCGCTGGGAACGCGTCAGCATCGAATAGAAGAATTGCGGCGGTTCGAGCGTATCAGCATAGCGCCGGCCGACCACCTCGAACCATTCCATCGCATTGCGCGCGGCGTTCTGGATGCGCGCCACGTCGACGCGGCGTACTTCCTCGTAGGCCTCCAGCACGGTCTGGATGCGGTCGCGCCCGTGACCATGGCGATCGAACTGGTTGGCGAGCTCGATGGCGTCGTCGAGCGCGAGCTTGGTGCCCGACCCGATGGCGAAATGCGCGGTGTGCGCGGCGTCCCCCATCAGCACGACATGGGAGCGGCCGTTGAACACGCTCCATTTGCCGCAGATCAGGCGGCTGAAATTGAGCCAGGCCGAGCCGCGCAGATGGCGGGCGTTGGTCAAGAGCTTCGCACCGTCGAGCGTCTCGGCGAAGATCTTCTCGCAGAAGTCGATCGACCCTTGCTGATCGAGCTCGCCCAGCCCGTGAGCATTGTAGGTCTCTTCCGTGGTCTCGACGATGAAGGTCGAGGTCTCCGCGTCGAACTTGTAAATGTGTGCCTGGAACCAGCCGTGCTCGGTCCTCTGGAAATCGAACGTGAAGGCGTCGAACGCCTTCTTGGTGCCGAGCCAGATGTAGCGGTTCGGCCGGATCACCATGTCCGGCTGGAACTGTTCGGCATAGCGGGCGCGAATCCTGGAATTCACACCGTCGGTGGCCACGATCAGGTCGGCGTCGGGGAATTCAAGATCGGACTCCACCTCACGCTCGAAGGCGAGCTCGACACCCAGAGCCTCGCAGCGCCTCTGGAGAATGTTGAGCAGATGCTTGCGACCAATGCCGATGAAGCCGTGGCCGGTCGTGCGCTGCCGCGTCCCCTTGAAGACCAGCTCGATGTCGTCCCAATGATTGAAGGCGTCCTCGATCTCGGCCGCGCTTTCGGGGTCGGCAAGACGCATCGCAGACATCATGGCATCGGAGAATACCACCCCCCAGCCAAACGTATCGTAGGGCTTGTTGCGCTCGACGACCGTGACGACATGTTCCGGATGTCGACGCTTCATCAGGAGGCCCAGATAGAGGCCGGCCGGCCCGCCGCCGATACAGACTATGCGCATGATCCCTCGCTTGCGCGCGTTGCGCCGAGCTCTCACCCAATTATTTTAAGTATAAAATATTTCCTCGACGCGTGCCTTGTCAAGGCGCTTCTGCAAAGGCCCTGGAGGGCACGCCCCTCGCCGCAGCGTCGATCTGAATTTTAGTGTAAATCGGATGCACCGCGGCGCCGATTCCGGATCCCTCGGACCCAGCCTTGAATTTACTTTTGGCACGAACTATCTTGCCAATGTCCACGAGAGCTGCGCCAGCTTTCGTAAGCCACGAAGCCCGGGAGATTCGATTGGCACTCGCGAAGGAGTCCACCCCTGTTTCGGCCAGGAACGAGACGGATCAGGAGGCTGAGTACAGGGCTCAAACACGCCTTTGGCTCCGACTGCTCGCCTGCACGTCCCTCATCGAAAGCGAGTTGCGGCGCCGGTTTCGCGAAGAGTTCGACTTCACGATGCCCCGCTTCGACGTTCTCGCCCAGCTCGACCGCGAACCAAGCGGACTTGTGCTGGGAGAGCTGCCCAAGCGCCTGATGGTCTCGGCCGGGAACCTCACGCCAATCGTCGACCGCCTGGTCGCAGATGGATACATCACCCGCACGGCGTCGAACCTCGACCGGCGGGTGCAGATCGTCTGTATGACGGTCGAAGGCCGCAAGATCTTCAGGCGAATGGCCAAGAGCCACGGCGCATGGCTTGCCGAGCTGCTGGCGGATTTCCCGGCAGATCGGTTCGATGGATTGATCGGCGAGCTCGACGAACTCAAGGCCGCCGTCAGGGACGCCTTGCAAAAACCTTGAGCGGATACGACGTCAGCGTCGTACCTTCACTCCGGCCGCTTCGCGATCCCATGTATCCGTCGTGACACCGGCATCGCGCAGCACGCCCTTCTTGATCTTGCCGTTCTCCGTCAGCGGCATCTGACTGAGGATTCGCACATAGCGCGGAATGGCGAAATGGGCGATCCGCCCTTCGCAATGCCTGACGACGTCGACGGGCTGTAGCAAGTGGCCCGGCTCCAGCAGAATTGCAGCGGCAACTTCGTCCTCACCCAACTCCGACGGCAGCGGGTAGATTGCGCAGGCAGCGACCGCGGGATGCGACTGGATCGCCTGCTCGACCTCCCACGAGGACACGTTCTCGCCGCGCCTGCGGATGGAATCCTTCATGCGATCGATGAAGCGATAATGCCCGTCGGAATCGCGAACGACCCGATCGCCTGAGTGGAACCACAGATTTCGCCAGGCCTCCACGGTCTTCTCCGGCATGCCGAAATAGCCGGACGCGAACGCAAAGGGTTCTCTCGCGCGAAGCACGAGCTCGCCGGCCTCTCCATCAGGCAGCGCGGAATCATTCTCGTCGACGATCCGCGCCTCGATGCCATCGGCCAGGTACCCCATCGTCCCCGCCCGATCCGACGGAATCGCGCCGGCGAACACGAAATTCGTCTCCGTCGACCCGTAGCCGTCGACCAGCGGTACGCCGAAGCGCTCGCGGAACGGGCCGTGGATTTGCGGCGGCACGCCGCCGCCAAGCGCGACACGAAGACGATGCATTGACTGGTCTGCGCTCTTCGGCTGTGCCAGGAGCATCGACGCCATCGCACCGAGCAGATAGCCGACCGTCGCATTGTGCTGTCGCGCGGCAGCCCAAAAGCCGGAAGCCGAGAACTTCGGCTCGAGCACGTACGTGCATCCGTTCAGCAGCGCCTGATAGAACGCATTCAGCGCGTTGGTGTGGAACAGCGGCAGCGTCGTGAACAGCACATCGCCCTCGCGGATTCCGAGCGCGCGCGCCGAATAGACGCCCCACCAGAACAGCTGCGCCTGCGGACAGCACACACCCTTCGCAGGCCCCGTGGTGCCCGACGTATAGAGGATCGCAACGGTGTCACCGGGACGCACGGCGCCGGCCGGGGCTGCGGCGCCAAGAGGCGGCAGCGGGACCGCGGAAAGCCTGGCACCGATTGCGTCGGCGGCAGCTCCGATGATCCAGGTCCGAGGCGGCAGCTCGACATCCGCCTCGACACTCTCGACCGCGCTGGCGAACTGAGCCTCGATGACGAGCAGCGCGGGACGCGAGTTGCGGAAAATGTGGGACAGCTGGAAGCCGCGCAAGGCGGTATTGATCGGGACCGCAATCGCCCCCAGCCACGCACAGCCGAGATAGACCTGCAAGAACTCCGGACGGTTCGAGCACATCAGCGCGACCCGGTCGCCCGGCTTGATCCCGGCATCGACCAGCGTCTGGGCCGACGCAGCCGCAATCGTCGCAGCCTGCGTAAAGCTCCAACGCGCCTCTCCGGCAACGAGCAGAAGGCGATCGCCGTAACGCTCCGCCTGGCGCGTGAGCATCGTCGAGAGGATGCGCTCAGACGGCGGAAACGACGCCATCGCGCGCGCCCAGGCAGGCGTCACGTCCTCACCGCCGACCACCTCGGTGATGTTCGCCAGCGCATCTTTCTCCATTGCGACCATGCTCGCACCTCAAGGCAACAGCTTGTACTTGCCGTCCTCGATCTGAACCATGATGCGCGAGCGATCGTCGACTCCATGCCGGTCCGCTGGCGTGTAGGTGTAGACGCCCTGCGTCCCGACGACCTCCTTGGTGGTGAACAGTGCCTGGTGAATCGCGGTACGGAACTCAGGTGAGCCCGGCTTGGCACCGGTTGCCAGCGCACGCTTGGCGGCGTCGGCGAAGATCAGCCAGCCGTCGAAGGAATAGGACGAGAATGAATCCGTCGGCGCCTCGCCATTGGCCTTTTCGAAGGCCGCGCGGAAATCCAGGGCGACCTTCTGGATCGGATTGCTGGCCGGAAGCTGCTCCGCCGCGGTCACAGGTCCCGTCGGGCAGATGATGCCATTGGCGGCTTTGCCGGCCAGACGAAGGAAATCGGCGCTGATCAGCCCGTGATTGCCGTAGAGCGGTCCCTTATATCCCCGCTCGGACAGAGCGATGACCGGCAGCGCGCCTGGCGTGCCGGTGCCGCCGAGCATGATGGCGTCGGGACGCGCGGCGAGTGCGCGCAGCACCTGAGCCGTCACCGAGGAGTCCGACCGGGCATAGCGTTCGTTGGCGACGACCTTGATGCCGGCGGCCTTCGCACTCTGCTCGAGCGAATTGTACATGAGATCGCCGAACGCATCGGAGAAACCGATGAAGGCCACGGTCGTCAGGCTCTTCGCCTTCATGTGGTCGACGATTCCTTGCACCAGAAGCGGCGTCGGCTGCGGCGTCTGCACGACCCAAGGACCGCCGTCGCCTGACGCCACCGGTGCGATCGGCGACACCGCGATCATCGGAATCTTCATCTCGATGGCCGCGGTCGCCATCGCGAGCGTCTGGGGAGCGCCGGACGTGCCGATCAGGATATCGACCTTCTCCTGCTCGACCAGCTTGCGCGCATTGCGTGCCGACGCGGTCGGATCGGAGCCGTCATCGAGCTGGATGACCCGCAGCTTCTCGCCGCCGATTTCGCCGATATAGGCCTGACCTGCGGCGACGCCCTTCGCGTTGGGAATACCGATCGATGACACCGGCCCACTGAGGCCGGTAACGAATCCGACGAGGATCTCGGCTCGCGCGAATTGCGGAACGGCAAGCAGCAATGCAGTGGAAGCCACCAGGCTCTTGATCAAGTTCATGGCACCTGTCTTTCGGGAGAATTTCTTGGTCTGATTGGCGAGCGCCATTGATTGGGGCTCAAGTGGACGACACCAGAGCGATGACTCGAAGCGGGCTGCCGGAACCGTTCTGGATCTTTAGTGGCGAGGCCACGATGACGGCGCCGGTGGCCGGAAGCTGATCCAGGTTACACAGGCATTGCAGGCCGTAGCGGCCCGCGCCGTGCAGGAAGTGATGCGCCGGATAAGGCGGCTCGAAGTGTCCGGCCTGCCCCGCATCCGTGCCGATGGTTTCGGTGCCGAAACCGATGACACCGCGCTCCTCCACCAGCCACTTCATCACCGCCGGGTTCGGGCCCGGCGTATGCGCGCCGTCGTCCCTGAGATTGGAGTAGTCACGCCAGCCCTTCTTCGACCAGTCGGTCCTGAGCAGGACCCAATTCCGCTCAGGGATCCGGCCGTGCCTGGCTTCCCAAGCTTCGACAATCGGGACGGTCAGCAGGAAATCGGGATCCTGCGCCGCCTGCGCCGAGCAGTCGATGACACAGGCCGGTGCGATCATGTCCTTGGCCGGCATCGTGTCGACGGCATTGTTCGGCAGGTTCTTGCCGGTGAACCAGTGAATCGGCGCGTCGAAATGCGTGCCGGTGTGTTCGCCGAACGTAACGTTGTTCCAGTACCAGGCCGGGCCGCGACCATCGTATCGCGATATCTCCTGGATGCGGACAGGCGCGGCCTGACCGAATTCCGGCGGCAGGACGATGACCGGAAAGTCCGGACTGAGTGTGAAGGTCAGATCGACGACGCGCACCGCGCCGGAAGAAATCGCACTCGCTAGCTCCAGGAGATTGCTTTGCATCGTCAAGTCCTCCAGCTCGGTTGAAATCCCGCTTCTTATCGGTCGAGCTCGCGCTCGAGCGCTTTCGGATTGGCCGCGAGACGTTGCCGGATCTCTTCGGCGACATCTCCGACATACATCTCTTCGAGTCCGTTCTTGAGACCCGACACGATCGCCTGCGCGATCGCGCGCGGTGCGACCTTCGGCGGCGGCACGGTCTGGAACCATTCGGTGTCGACAGGGCCGGTGAACAGGTTCATCACCCGGACGCCACCCGGCCGCAGCTCCGCGCGCAAGCAATGTGACAGCGACAGGCAGGCGGCCTGCGAGGCCGAGTAGGCGCCGAAGGCGGGCCAGTTCGCCAGCGCATAGACCGAGAGAATATTGACCCATGCCGCGCTGCTGTTGATGCCATCGGCACCGCGCATCCGCATGGCCGGGCCAAAGGCTTGAGCCAGATTGATGAAGCCGAGATAGGCCTGATCGATCTCGTCCCGTGCGATGCTCGTGCCCCTGCGGTCGAGCAGGCCGCCCGGCCGGACATATTCCGTCGTGTTGACGAGAATATCGACCTTGCCGCCGATGTCGGCCGCAAGATCGGTAGCCGATTTCTCGTCAGCCGCATCGAGAGTCACGATCTCGATCCCGTCCTGACCGCGCAGCCGCTCCTCGCCGGCGAACGGTCGCCATGGTTCGGCAATGCCGACGAACACCGTCTTGGCACCCGCCGCCTTCAATGCGGCGACGGCTTCCTGACCGATGACGCTGCGGCCATTGGTGACGAGCACGCGACGGAATTTCGGATCGGCCGTCATTTCCCGCCACTGCTTGTCGTCTGCCATGTTGGGTGTCTCCGCTTCGGGATGGGCAAAGGCCACCGCCTGGCCGCTCTTGTCGAGTTGCAGCGACATGCTGACGGCCGCGCCCTCTGCACAGTCGGCATGAAGATGTGCGACGATCGTCGGACCGCAATCCATCTTGATGAGGCCGATCCGCCACGGTGCCCGTTCGCGGAAATAGACGTCGCTCGGCACCCGCGCCGTTGTCTCGGCAAGCAGTACACCTCGCCGCGGCGCATCGACGAAAGCGAGGCCGGCCGAAAGACAAGACGGACAGGCTTCGCGCGCCGGATAGGTAAAGGCGCCGCAAGCCTCGCAGCGCTGCAGCATGAAGCGGCCTTCGGCGGCCGCGCGCGTGAACCCGTGCGATATCCTGCTGCGCGGTCGCGGTGGCGAGGCCGGCAGCCGCGTCCGCAGCAGCGGATTCTTGCGCCGGGGCGGCTTGATCTGCTCTATCATCGCGACGGTCCAGCAAGGATCGCGGCACCCGAGGCGAGACCACGATCATAGTTGATCATACCGAACCCCGAGGCCAGAGCGAGGCTCGCATTCCTGACCTGCGTGGGACCGGCACTGCCCAGAACCTGCCGCAACCCTTCAACGAGGCCGAGATAGGCGCCGGCGGCACCGGCCTGCCCGACCGAGAGCTGTCCGCCCGAGGTGTTGTGCGGGAAGTCGCCATCGATGGTGAGATCGTGTTGGCGCACGAACTCAGCGCCCTCGCCCTTCTTGCAGAATCCGAGATCCTCGAACTGCATCATCGTGATGACGGGATAGTCGTCATAGGTCTGCACGACATCGAGATCGTCAGGCTTGACGCCGGCCATCGCATAGAGCTCGTCGACATCCATCGCCCAGCCGCCGCGCACCTGCATCGGATCGTCGGCAAAGGCATTGTGCCGCTCGATCGTCGAAAGGAGTCGCGCGGCGGGCAGCTTCAGGGATGAAGCCGTCTCATCGCGCATCACGAGGAAAGCTTCCGCGCCCGCACAGGGCATCACGCAATCAAACAGGTGGATCGGATCGGAAATCGGCCGGGCCGCCAGGTATTGCTCGAGCGTGAGCGGAGCCTTCATGAGCGCATGCGGGTTGCGCAGGGCATTGGCGCGCTGGGCGACAGCGATCTTGCCGACGTCCTCGCGCGCGACGCCGAACATTCGCATATAGTTGCGCGCAATCAGCGCAAAGCTGGCATTGGCGCCGGCCGCGCCGTAAGGATAGACGGCGTCCTGATTGAACCGCGAGAAATTCTCCAGCGTCAGCCTGAACGAATCGACGTGATTGGTGTCGCCAGCGACGCACGCCACGATGTCGGCATCGCGCGCCTGAACCGCGCGCGCCGCCTTGCGCAGCGCCGCAATAGCGCTGGCGCCGCCGAGCGGGATCGTGTCCAACCACCGGACGCAGAGCCCGAAATGCTGTGTCAATCCGATGCCACTGTCGGTGCCCATGGTGAAACTGGAGACGCACAGGCCGTCGATGTCGGAGGCCTTGATGCCGGCCTGCGCGACGAGCGCGCTCAGCGCCCGCCCGATCCACCACTGCGCGCTCTCGATGGAGTAGCGCACATAGGGAATCGTGACGGGAGCCGCGATCACCACGCCGTCATATGGTGCGCGCAAGGTGTTGGTCACCGACCGCCCTCGTTCATCCGCCTCAGACCACCGTCAGTTTCACGTCAATATTGCCGCGGGTTGCGTTCGAATAGGGGCAACGCTCATGCGCACCGGCAACGACCTCTTCGGCCACGGCCTTCTCGACACCGGGCAGGCTGACCTTCAGCTCGACAGCGAGCGCATATCCGACGGGCACCGGCCCCATCGCAACCTTCGCAGTCACGGACGGCTCGGCAGAGGGCACCACCTTCCGCGTGCGCGCGACGAGCTTGACCGCGCCGAGAAAGCAAGCGGCATAGCCGGCCGCAAAGAGCTGCTCGGGATTGGTGCCTTCGCCGCCGGGACCACCCATCGATTTCGGCAAGGACAGGGACACCGAGAGCAGACCGTCAGCGCTGACCGCCTTGCCATCCCGACCTCCGGTCGCCGTCACCTCGGTCTCGTACAGGAGCTTTTCGGGGGTCATCATGATTTGTTCTCCAGAAACGGTGTTTCGACGACTAGCGGCCGTTACGGGCAAGTAGCGCGCGGAAGTCATCGCGGGCCTGGGCGCTGGCCCGCCTGAAGCTCGGCCCGCGGCTGGGCTCGGTGCCATTGAGCTTCCGGAGCTGTACCCACATCTCGGCACTCTTGAGCGCCACGGCCGCGCAGTTGACCACCGGAGCGTGGCCGACCTTCAGGCCATGCTCTCGCCCGATCAAGAGGCCTGGCAACACGCCGGCCGGGATCACGACATCCGCGCCGCGTTCCACCAGCGGGAGCGCGCAGGCGACGAAATCCTTGATCATGCGGGCTTGGGCGGCGGCGTTTCCGGCGAACGCATCGGCGAAATCATCCGGCCTGCAGCCAAGGCCGGTCACATGGACGACGCGATCGCCGAGGCCGTAACGCTCAGCCTGCTCATAGTGCAAGACCTCGAAGACGGGATCGAGCGTCACAAGACCTAGCCGCCGCCCGAGTTGTGAGGCCGCCAGCAACGTCGCCTCGCCAGTCCCAATCACGGGAATGTCGAGCGCCGAGCGCAGCTCGTAGAGTCCGGGATCCTGAAAATGTCCCATGACGAAGGCGTCGAACCCGCCCTCCTCCGCTGCGATGCCGTTGTCGATTGCCTGGACCGCACAGCGCAATTCCGCGAGCCGTCCGAACTCGCGGTCCGGCGGACTGATGCCCTGGACGTGGACCGTCGTGCCTGGCGCAGCGATGTCGTTCAGGTATTCCGACAGCCGCGCCATGTAGGGCGCATTCACGCTCGCATCAACAAAGCTCTGCCAGAAGATGCGCATCGTCCTTCTCCTCAAGCGGTGATCGGAGGATCGGTCGTCGGCTGCCGATGAATATATTTCAACCATAAACTAATTGACGCGTCAAATGCGCGCGGCGGCGACGGCGACCAGTGCCGTCGGGGTCAAGGCGAGCACGGCGTTTTCTATGGGTCGATGAGCGCAGGAGCGCCGCACACTGACGAAATTGTATGCAACAACATTTTTTTCTGACAGCCCCGTGACACGTGTTGACGGCGCCACCGGAGTTACTTTAGGCTTTAAGTAATTCCTCGCCGGTCAAAGACCGGTGGCCATGACAATGATGTTGCAGGGCACCGATTTTGAGAGACTCGATCGTGTGGACAGTCGCCGTGCTCGAACAGCCGGCCTTAGCAGCAGCATCGCCGGTCGCGCATCGCGGCGGCACCGACGACCTTTCATCGCTCCGGAAAAGGCCCGCTTGCATGTGCCGGTGGGCCTATCGTTCGCGCGGCGCACAACATCATGGCTGCTGAGCGCCCGGAGCACACACTCTTCGGTCGCGCCCGGTTTTTGGCGCCGCAGCAATGTTTTCAATCGGGCGGTTCGTCGTTCGGGGACCCCGTGCGGCAGCATCGAAGCATTCCTATCCAGCATCAACGGAGGAGAACGCATATGCGCAAGACTCTGAGTTTACTTGCACTTGCCGCCGGCATCGTCACAGCCCCCGCCGCGCGGGCCGATATCACCATCGGCTTCGTCACCTCGCTCAGCGGCAACGGCTCGTCGATCGGCATTCCCTACGGGCGCGGCATCAACGCGGCCTATGAATACAAGAAGACCATCAACGGCGAGACCGTCCGCCTGATCCAGCTCGACGACGGCTCCGACCCGTCGGCCGCGACCCGCAACGCGCGCAAGCTGGTGGAAGAAGAGAAGGTCGACCTCCTGATAGGCACCGCGACGGCGCCCTCGACCATCGCCATGGCGGCGGTGGCGAGCGAATTGAAAGTGCCGATGATCGCGGTCTCGCCGATCGGCAAACTGCCGGAAACACCCGAGCAGTGGGTGGTGTCGGTGCCGCAGCCTGCGTCCCTCCTCGTCAAGATCATCGCCGATCGCATGAAGCGCGACGGCATGAAGAACATCGGCTATATCGGCTTCTCCGACGCCTGGGGGGACCTCGTCTACAACGGCGCCAAGGCGGCGGAGGCCGCCGGCGATGTCAAGATCCAGACCAACGAGCGCTATGCGCGCACCGACACTTCGGTCACCGCGCAGATCCTCAAAGTGCTCGCGGCGCGGCCGGACGCCGTGCTGGACGGCGGCTCGGGGACGCAAGGCGCGCTGCCGCTCCTCAGCCTCGCGGAGCGCGGCTTCAAGGGAAACACCTACGGCACGGTGGCGCTCGTCAATCCGGACTTCGTGAACGTCGGCGGCAAGGCGGCCGAAGGCATCCAGGTCTCCGCCGGCCCGGTCATCGTGGCCGAGCAGCTGCCCGACGAACATTTCGCCAAGAAGATCGCGCTGGATTTCCGCAGCGTCTACCAGAAGGTCCATAACATCCCGACCACCGACGGCTTCTCGGCCTACTCCTTCGACGCCTGGCTGATCTTCGCCAACGCAGCGGAGCGCGCGCTCAAGACGGCGAAGCCCGGCACGGCGGAATTTCGCGCCGCCCTGCGGGACGCGATCCTCAGCACCAAGGAGCTGCCCGGCGTGCACGCCATCTACAACTTCAAGCCCGGCTCGGTGACCGGCGTCGATGAGCGCGCGCTGGTCGTGGTGCGCCTGACGGGCGGCGCCTGGAAATACGCGCCGTAGTCGGACAGGCCAGGCCACCAGAACAAGGGGACGGCGTTCTCAATGACGAGCGACATCGCAGCCATTCTTGCGATCGATGGGATCGCCACCGGCGCAGTCTACGCGCTGGTGGCAATCGGGACGGTCCTCATCTTCACGGTGACACGGGTCATCTTCATTCCCTTTGGCGACATCGCCGCCTTCACCGCGCTGACGCTGGCGGCGCTCGACGCGAAGCGCTTTCCCGGCACGGGCGCGCTGGTCGTCATCCTCGCGTGCCTCGCAACCCTGATCGAAATCATCTCGCTGCTGCGCAACGGCGAGCGTCGGCTGGTTCCGCGCGCGCTCTTCTTCTACCTCGCGTTGCCACTGGCCGTGGTTGGCCTCGCCTGGCTGACCATGCGCGCCGAGCCGCCGCTCGCCATCAGGCTCGTGCTGGCCTTGATGCTGATCACCCCCATCTCCCCGCTGCTGGACCGGATCGTCTTCCGTCCCATTGCGGACGGAACGGTGCTGCTGCTCCTGACCGTTTCCGTCGCCCTGCACTTCGCGCTGGTCGGCCTTGGGCTGCTCTTCTTCGGTCCCGAGGGTGTCAGGACCGAGCCGCTGACGTCATTGTCGACCGAGTTTGCGGGCGTGCTGATCTCGGGCCAGACCATGCTGATCGTGATCGCAGCCCTCGTCTTCTCTGGCCTGCTCTATCTCTTCTTCGACTTCACGCTGGTCGGTAAATCGCTCCGCGCGACGGCCGTGAACCGGACCGGCTCCCGCCTGATGGGCATACGTCCCGCCCGCGCCGGCACCATCGCCTATCTCCTGGGCTCGCTGATGGCCGGCGTCTCCGGAATCCTGATCGCGCCCGTCAACACCATATTCTACGATTCCGGCTTCCTGCTCGGCCTCAAGGCCTTCGTCGGCGCCATCGTCGGCGGCATGACGAGCTATCCCGGCGCGGCCATCGGCGCCGTCGGCGTCGGTATCCTCGAAAGCTTCGCATCCTTCGAGAGCAGCGCGCTGAAGGATGTCATCGTGTTCTCGCTTCTGATCCCGATCCTGATCTGGCGATCCCTCGCCTCGCTGCATTCCGAGGAGGAGATCGAGGAATGACGCGCCTTCACGTTCAGCTCGCGGCGGTGGCGGCGGTAGCGTGCCTCGCGCTCGCGCCATTCGTCCTCAACCCCTTCAGCATCACGCTGATGAACTATATCGGCATCTATTCGCTGGTCGCGATCGGCCTTGCCCTGCTCACCGGCGTCGGCGGCATCGTGTCCTTCGGACAGGCCGCCTTCGTCGGCGTCGCGGCCTATGCCACGGCCTGGGTCTCTGCTCTGAATGGATCTTCCCCGTGGCTCGGCCTCGTGTTCGGGGTGGCGCTGACCTGCGGTGTCGCCACCGTCCTCGGCGTTGTCACCTTGCGGCTCCAGGGCCATTTCCTGTCGCTCTCGACCGTCGCCTGGGGGCTCGCCATCGGCTTCCTGTTCGGCAATGTCGAGGGACTCGGGCGCTTCAACGGCATCTCGTCGATCCCGCCGATCAGTATCGGATCGTTCGCGCTCGTCTCGAGCGCCCAAATCTATTTCCTGATCTGGGGCATCGTCGTCGTGGTGCTTTTCCTCGGATACAATCTCCTGGACTCCCGGGTCGGCCGCGCCATGCGCGCGCTGCGCGGCGGCAATATCCTGGTCGAAAGCCTCGGCATCAACGCCTTCCGGATCAAGCTCGTGACCTTCGTGATCGCGGCCTTCCTCGCCTCGCTCTCCGGCTGGCTCTACGCCCATATGAGCCGCTTCATCAGCCCGGGCCCGTTCGATGCCGGCATGGGCATCGAATATCTGATGATGTCGATGGTCGGCGGCGCCGGCAGCTTGCTCGGCGGCGTCGTGGGCGCCGCTATCGTCACCCTGCTGAAGAACAGCGTGCAGGACTATCTGCCGCTGATCGCCAAGGGCGCGTCCGGCCAGCTCGAGATCGTCGCTTTCTCCGCGCTGTTCATCCTGTTCCTGCAATGGGCGCGGCAGGGCATCGTGCCGTTCGTCGCGCGCTACTTACCGAAGATCAAGCGCGAACGGCCGCCAGCCGCCCCGCCCC